>NZ_JBIUBV010000005.1:0-167825 GCF_044548405.1 Streptomyces sp. NPDC052040
TCCACACCGAACCGGAAGGCCCTCACCCGTTCAAGATCCCTCAGCCGAGACCTGGCTCACCCGTCCACAACCTCCCGGGACAGAACAGCTAGGCCTCCGGGTCGCCCGAGGCCGGTGGGCGGCCCCGGCGGGGGATCGGTCCGGCGCCGCCGGGCAGGCGGCCGGTCTCCGCGAGGGCGCGCCGCAGCAGGAACTCGATCTGGGCGTTGGCGGACCGCAGTTCGTCCGAGGCCCAGCGGGCCAGCGCCTCGTACACCGACGGGTCCAGCCGCAGCAGCACCTGCTTGCGCTGCTGCGGCCGGCGCTGGGGGGCGGGGCCCCCGGAGGAGGCCGTCACTGGTAGAGGGATCCCGTGTTGAGCACGGGCTGCGGTGCCCGGTCCCCGCACAGCACCACCATCAGGTTCGACACCATTGCTGCCTTCCGTTCCTCGTCCAGCTCCACGATGTCCTGCTCGGCGATCCGGGCGAGTGCCGCCTCCACCATCCCGACCGCGCCGTCCACGATCTGCCGCCGCGCGGCGACCACCGCGCCCGCCTGCTGTCGCTGGAGCATCGCGGAGGCGATCTCCGGAGCGTACGCGAGGTGCGTGAAGCGGGACTCGACGATCCGCACTCCGGCCGCCTCCACCCGGGCGTGCAGTTCGGCGGCGAGCTTCTCGGTGATCTCCTCGGCGTTGCCGCGCAGCGAGAGCCCGCCCTCCTCATGGGCGTCGTAGGGGTACTCGATGGCGATGTGCCGCACGGCGGCCTCGGTCTGGGTGGCGACGAACTCCAGGAAGTCGTCCACCTCGAAGGTGGCCTGCGCGGTGTCCTGGACCTTCCAGACCACCACCGCGGCCAGCTCGATCGGGTTGCCGTAGGCGTCGTTGACCTTGAGGACGGCGGTCTCGTGGTTGCGGACCCGGGTGGAGATCATGGAGCGGGAGGTGAAGGGGTTCACCCAGCGCAGCCCGTCCTGCCGGATCGTGCCGCGGTAGCGCCCGAAGAGCTGTACGACCCGGGCCTCACCCGGCGCCACCGTGTTCAGACCGCACATCGCGGTCACCGCCGCGATCGCGGTCAGGACGCCGACGGTGATCAGCGTGCCTCTGGCGCCGGACGACGTGACCGTCGAGCCCCAGGCCACCAGCCCCACCCCGAGCGCCAGCCCGGCCAGTCCGAGCAGCAGCGCGAGGCCGCCGCCGACGCTGTGCGCCGGGAACTCCCGTACGCGTGGGCTCGGCATCTCGGGTATGTCGGCGGCCGTGGCGTCTTGTGTCGACATGGGTGGTCTCCCCCGTTTCCTGATCTAGCTCTTCTCTAGCTAAGTGATATCACAATATCCGTGGTGACAACCTTCCAGCCCTCCTGATCGTCGGTTCCGGTGGGACAGGTGCTGATTGTCACGTCCGTAAAAGGGGGGATCGCCGCCCCTTTGTCTTAGGACGCGGTGCTAGCTTTCTGAGCTGACCTGAGCCACGTACCTGTGCGACAGCCGAGAAGGAAGCGGAGCGGATCGACTCATGGGACGAGCGGAAGAGAGACGGGCGCGGCAGCGCCAGGGCCGCCGCGCGGCGCCCCAGCGCTCGTCCGGGACGACGACCGACACCACCGCCGGCATACCGGGGGCCACCGCGAGTGCGGGCGCCCCGCCGGCCGGCGGCCGGGCCGCGGCGCGCGCCGCCCGGACCGCCAAGGGCGGCAAGGCCGGCAAGTCCGGGAAGAGCGGCATACGCAGGTTCTTCACCTGGAAGAAGGTCGTCGGCTCGCTGATCGGCCTGGTGCTGCTGGTCATGGGCGCCTTCGCGCTGCTCTACGCGATGACACCGATCCCGGCCGGGAACGCCACCGCCAAGCTCCAGAGCAATGTCTACAAGTACGACGACGGCACGATCCTCGCCCGCACCGGTGAGATCAACCGGGAGAGCGTCGACCTCGCCCAGGTGCCCAAGGCCGTCCAGCACACCTTTGTCGCCGCGGAGAACAAGACCTTCTACAACGACTCCGGCGTCGACCTGAGGGGCACCGCCCGCGGTCTGCTCAACACCGTCTCCGGCAAGGGCGCGCAGGGCGGTTCGACGATCACCCAGCAGTACGTCAAGAACTACTACCTGAACCAGAACCAGACCGTCACGCGCAAGCTGAAGGAACTGGTCATCTCGCTGAAGCTGGACCGCAAGAAGACCAAGGACTACATCCTTGCGGGCTACATCAACACCAGCTACTACGGCCGCGGCGCGTACGGCATCCAGGCCGCCGCGCAGGCGTACTACCGCAAGGACGCCAAGGACCTCACGGTGCAGGAGGGCGCCTACCTGGCCGCGCTGCTCCAGGCGCCGAACCAGTACGACTGGGCCATCGCCAGCGACACCGGCAAGAAGCTGGCGCAGGCCCGCTGGACCTACGTCCTGGACAACATGGTGCAGATGCACTGGCTCGACGCGGGCCAGCGCCAGTCCATGAAGTTCCCGGTGCCCAAGGCGCCCAAGGCCGCGCCCGGCATGGAGGGGCAGACCGGCTACCTGGTGGACGCGGCCAACGCGGAGCTGGAGAAGCAGCTCGTCGCCCAGGGCACCGCCTCCTCCCTCGGTGACGCGGAGGCGCTGGTCCGGGCGGGCGGCTGGACCATCACGGTGAACATCGACAAGAAGAAGCAGAAGGAGCTCGAGCAGGCGGTCAAGCAGCAGCTGACCAGCAAGCTCGATCCGCAGAAGCGCGCAGTCGACGCCAATGTCCAGCCGGGCGCCGTCTCGGTCGACCCCAAGACCGGCCGGGTGCTCGCCATGTACGGCGGTGTCGACTACTTCAAGCACTTCCGCAACAACGCCACCCGCCGCGACTACCAGCCCGCCTCCACCTTCAAGCCGGTGATCCTCGCGGCCGCCCTGGAGGAGCAGGCCAAGACGCAGGACGGCCGGGCGATCACCGCCAACACGATCTACGACGGCACGTCCCGCCGTCCGGTCCGGGGCAGCTCGATCCCCTTCGCCCCGCCGAACGAGGACGACCAGAGCTACAACGACATCACCGTCCAGACGGCGATGAACCAGTCGGTGAACTCGGTCTTCGCGCAGATGGGCGTCGATGTGGGCATGCCCGAGGTGCTGAAGGTCGCGAACACCCTCGGCATGGACACCAAGGACCTGCCCGCCGTTCCCGCGCAGACCCTCGGCAGCATGGGCGCCAGCCCGCTGGAGATGGCCGGCGTCTACGCGACCCTCGACAACCACGGCCGCAAGGTGACCCCGGCGATCCTGAAGTCCGCCGAGCACAAGGACCGTACGGTCGATCTGCCCGACCCGGTCGGCGGCCAGGCCATCAGCCGTACCGCCGCGGACACGGTCACCTCGGTGCTGACCGGTGTGGTCGACGACGGCACGGCCCGCTCCTCGGTCCGGGACAACCCGGCGCGCGAGGGGCAGCAGGTCGCGGGCAAGACCGGCACCTCCGACAACAACAAGTCGGCCTGGTTCACCGGCTACACCCCGGACCTGGTCACCTCGGTCGGCCTCTTCGGTGAGGCGAAGAACGGGAACCAGGTCGGCCTGGCGGGCGCCACGGGCCTCACCCGGAGCGGCGGCCGGATCGCCGGTGGCAGCTATCCGGCGCAGATCTGGGCCGCGTACACCTTCGCCGCGATGGGCGAGGTCAGCTCCTTCGACCTGGACACCACGCAGGGCGCGGCGGTCCAGCCCACCGAGAGCCCGAGCCCCTCGCTGTCGCCCAGTTCCAGCCCGTCGCCGACGCGGACCACGCAGAAGCCGACGACCCAGCCGCCGACCAGCTCGGCTCCGCCGAGCAGCCCGAGCCACTCGCCCAGCGAGTCGCCGACGACGACCGCGCCGACCACCCAGGCCCCGTCGCCACCGGTGAGCCCGGAGAACCCGTTCAACCCGGACAGGCAGCCGCAGTAGGCCCCAGCAGACGCAAGGAAACTGACACAGGAAGGGCGCCCGGTGCATCACCGGGCGCCCTTCCTGCGGGGTGCGTCAGCCGCCGTTGACGTTGTGGGCGATGCGGTCGCCGATCTCCTTGTCGATGTTGCGCCAGTACTGGAGCGCCCGGTCCAGGACCGGCCGGGACACGCCCTGGAGCAGGTGTCCGGTGACATTGGAGACCAGCCGGTCGCGGGCCGCCTCGTCCAGGACCTGGCGGACCATGGTGTGGGCCTGGCCGAAGTCGTCGTCCTCGCGGTGCAGCCGGTACGCCTCGCGCACCATCTCGCCCGCCGTCTCCCACCCGGCAGGGTCGCCGAACTGCTCCACGGCCGCGGCGGGGCCGCCGTAGGAGTTCGGTGCGTACACCCGCGCGGTGCGGGCGGGCTCGTAGCGCATCGGGCCGTCCTTGGCGTACGACCGTACGTCCACCCGCGGCCGGTTGGGCGGCAGCTGGGCGTAGTTCGGGCCGATGCGGTAGCGGTGCGTGTCCGGGTACGAGAAGAGCCGGCCGAGCAGCATCTTGTCCGGCGAGGGGCCGATGCCCGGCACCAGATTGGACGGCTCGAACGCGGCCTGCTCGATATGGATGAAGTAGTCCTCCGGGTTCTCGTTCAGGGTCATCCGGCCGACCTCGATCAGCGGGTAGTCGCCGTGCGGCCACACCTTGGTCAGGTCGAACGGGTTGAACCGGTAGTCCGGTGCGTCCGCGAACGGCATCACCTGCACATACATCGTCCAGGACGGGTGATCGCCGCGCTCGATGGCCTCGTAGAGGTCCCGGCGGTGCACATCGGCGTCCTTGCCGGCCAGCTCGTCGGCCTGCTCCTGGGTGAGGAAGTCGATGCCCTGGTCGGTCTTGATGTGGTACTTGACCCAGAACTTCTCGCCGCCGCCGTTGATCCACATGTAGGTGTGAGAGGAGTACCCGTTCATATTGCGGTACGTCTTCGGGATACCCCGGTCGCCCATCAGCCAGGTGACCATGTGTGCCGACTCGGGGGAGAGGGTCCAGAAGTCCCACTGCATGTCGTTGTTGCGCAGCCCGGTCATCGGGTGGCGCTTCTGGGAGCGGATGAAGTCCTGGAACTTCATCGGGTCGCGGACGAAGAAGATGGGGGTGTTGTTCCCCACCAGGTCGTAGTTGCCGTGTTCGGTGTAGAACTTGAGCGCGAAACCGCGGGGGTCGCGCCAGGTGTCGGGGGAGCCCAGCTCTCCGGCGACCGTGGAGAAGCGGGCGAGCATCGCGGTGCTTCTGCCGGGCTGGAAGAGATCGGCCTTGGTGAACTGACTCACGTCATTGGTGACGTCGAAGGTTCCGTACGCGCCACTGCCCTTGGCGTGCACCACCCGCTCGGGGACCCGTTCCCGGTTGAACTGGGCCATCTTCTCGATCAGGTAGTGGTCCTGGAGCAGGATCGGGCCGTTCG
The DNA here is from genome assembly GCF_044548405.1 of Streptomyces sp. NPDC052040. NCBI lineage: Bacteria > Bacillati > Actinomycetota > Actinomycetes > Kitasatosporales > Streptomycetaceae > Streptomyces > Streptomyces sp. NPDC052040. The sequence continues at coordinate 5,347 of NZ_JBIUBV010000005.1, forward strand.
AACCGACGGTGAGCGAGTGTTCGTCGCTCTCCACCGGGATGCCCGCATTGGAGGTGGTGCGGGGAACCGACTGCGGTGCCTGGGTCACGAGCGTCCTCCCGTCGTGCTAAGGGGTCGGTCGGGTCGCTTCGGTCACCTTCGCAGTCAACTCCGCCGACGGGATGTCGGCAACATTTGGACGGGGTCCAATTCGAGCTTTCTTCCGGGCGGGGGTCCGGCCCCGGGCGGGGCCGGACCTCACCCCCGGCCCAGCTCGAACCAGACCACTTTTCCGGTGCTCAGCCGGGTCGCGCCCCAGCGCCGGGCCAGCCGGTTCACCAGATACAGCCCCCGGCCGCCCTCGTCCGTGGCCCGGGCCTGCCGCAGCCGCGGCAGCTGCGGAACGTCGTCACCGACCTCGCAGCGCAGCACATCGGTACGGAGCAGCCGCAGCGTGATGGGTCGTGACGCATAGCGCACCGCATTGGTCACCACCTCGCTGACCAGCAGCTCCACCGAGTCCGTCAGCTCCTCCAGGCCCCAGCGGGCGAGCGCCCGCCGGGCCAGCCGCCGGGCCCGGCCGGGGGCCGCGTCCTCGGGCTCCAGGAACCAGTACGCGACATCGCTGGGCGCGATCCCGTCGAAGCGGGCGGCGAGCAGCGCGATGTCGTCGTCCCGGTCGCCCGGGCCGAGCATGTCGAGCACCTCGTCGCAGAGCGCCTCCAGCGGCGGCGGATGGTCCGCGCCGGTGAGCCGGGCGGTCGCGGCGAGCTTCTCCCGCAGCTGTTCTATACCGGTCCACACGTCCCGCAGCCGGGACTCCACCAGACCGTCCGTGTACAGCAGCAGGGTCGCGCCCGCCGGTGCGTCCAGCTCCACCGCCTCGAAGTCCACCCCGCCCACGCCGATGGGGGCGCCCGCAGGCACCCGCAGCACCTGCGCCCGGCCGCCGAGGTGCAGCAGCACCGGCGGCGGATGGCCCGCGTTGGCGATGGTGATCCGGTGCGCGACCGGGTCGTAGACGGCGTAGAGACAGGTCGCCATGCGGTCGGTGCCGAGCCGCTGGGCCTGCTCGTCCAGATGGTGCAGCACCTCCTGCGGCGGCAGATCCAGCCCGGCGAGCGTCTGCGCCGTGGTCCGCAGCTGGCCCATGATCGCCGCGGAGGTCATGGAGTGGCCCATGACATCGCCCACCACCAGGGCCACCCGGCTGCCGGGCAGCGGAATGGCGTCGTACCAGTCGCCGCCCACCCGCGCGGTCTCGGCGGCCGGGAGATAGCGGGACGCGAGCCGTACACCGGTCGGGTTCGGCAGGGTCTCCGGCAGCATGGTCCGCTGGAGCTCGTCGGCGATGTACGCCTCACGGCCGTAGAGCACGGCCTTGTCGATGCCGAGCGCGCTGTGCGTGGCGAGCTGCGCGGCGACCAGCAGATCGTCCGGCTCGAAGGCGAGCCGTTCGGGGCGGCGCAGGAAGAGGGCGGCGCCGATGACCCGCCGCCGCCCCCGCAGCGGCGCCAGGATCGCGCGCTGGCCCGGCGGAATGGTGACTCCCTCGCCGAGCAGCTCCGGGAGCGCGGCCCGGGCGGCGGGCGCGTCCGCGAACACCGGCCGCACCCCGCGCAGCACCTCGGCGAGCGCACCGCCGGGCCGCACCTCGCACAGCTCGTTGCTCAGGTCCGCGACACCGGAGTTCTCCGGGACGGGCACCGGCAGGATGCCGTCCTCCAGGTCCCGGTCCCGGTCCTGCGGGATCCGGTCGGTGCGCCGCAGCCGCAGCACCAGGGGCCCCGTGGGCCGCTCGTCGCCCACGGGCAGCGGATCGCGCAGATAGACGAGGATCGCGTCCGAGAAGGTCGGCACGGTGGCCCGGCACAGGCCCATCACGATCTCGTCGAGGTCTATGCCGCGGGCGATCCGCCGGGTGGCGGCGCCCACGAAACGCAGCCGGTCGCCGTCGCGCCGCATCGGCATCGGTCCGTGCGGCGGGCCGTTCTGGCCGGTGCGCCGCTCCTTGCCGCCGGGAACGGCGGGCGCCCGGTCCTGGCCGGCACCCGGCTGGACCGGAATGGTGCCGTCCGAAGCGGGCCGCGGCCGGTGGGTGTCCGGCTCCTCGGCGGCGGGCTGGGAGTGCTCGGCGCCCTCCGCCGCGGGCAGCGGAGTGGGTGTACCGCCCTGGTTGCCCGCGGCGCCCTGCTGGGCGAGGGGCACCGGCACCGAGGAGGAGCCGGGCAGGCCGCCCGCCCGCGTCTGCGCGGGTAACGCCGGGGTGGCCGGCGCGGTGGGCAGCGGCTCCGGGGTACGCAGGAGCGCCCCGCGGGGGTCCGCGGGGCTCACGCCCGGCTGGGGGCGCTCATGGGAGGTCGGGTGCTCCGTCACGCGTGTCGAATCCATCCGTCCGGGGCTGCGCGCCGTGCGTGCAGTTCGTCCCGCCGAGAATCCGATACCCGGAATGCGTGCCCCAGGAACGGAATTCCCGCATGGTCACAGGCCGTCGCTGATCCACTCGACGGCCGAGCCGTCCCTGTGTGGCCCTCGTACCCCTCGCTCACGTCCTGCCGCCCCTCGGTGACGATCGGTCAAACCCAGCGCACATCGCGGGAGTTCCAGTGCTGTGCCCTTGCGGAGGACGATCCTACGGTTGTACCGCGGGGGCGCAACAAGGGTCTCATGTGGCCGTGCACACGGGCAGGCGGTCCCAGTCCTCCGGCAGCGACGGCACCGACCAGGACGGATCCGGACGCCAGTGCTGCCAGCCGTCCGAGAAGGGCGGCCCCCAGGCGCGGATCACCTCCACCGCGGACCGGCCCGCCTGCCGCACCCGGGCGGCGAGCCGGGCGTCCATCAGCCCGTCCCGCTGCGCCTGCGCGAACTCGTCCTCGTCGCGCCAGTCCCAGCTGCGGTCGGGGTAGACGCAGAGGTCCAGGAAGTGGTCCTCGGAGTCGACCCCGCCGGCCCAGCGCACCAGCGGCTCCTCCAGGTTCACGTACCAGTTCTTGAACCGCCAGCCCGGCTCCCAGAACAGCCACACCGACCAGGGCTCGCCGGGCCGGGCCAGCTTGAGCACTCCGGTGCCGCTCCAGCGGTCGAGCCGCACGGCCCGCGGCTTGGTGTAGCGGGACTCCAGCGGCTCGGCGTGCAGCGGTGTGCCGTCGGCGAGGACGGGCCTGACGCAGGGGGTGCCGGGGGCCATCCACACGGCGAGCAGTTCCTCGTCGTCCCGGACCACGGTGACGGGCCGCGCGATATGGAAGCGCGGCCCGGCGTTCTCGCGGTAGCGCCAGAGGATCCGGTCGCCCGGCGCCCAGTGTGTCGTCGACCCGCCTGCTTCCACTCGTCTCACCGCTCCACCGTCTGCCATGCACAGATATTAGGGCCCGGGGCATACGACGCCCCGGGGCCCCGTCCCGGTTCGCGTCGCGGCTGACCGGTCCGGGGCGCGGTCTCGGGGGCGGGGCAGGCGCGGCCTGGCGTGCGGGGCAGGCACGGCCCCAAGAGTGGGGCCGCGCGCCCCCAAGAGTGGGGGCGTGCGCCCTCAGGGGTGGGGGAGCGCGCCCTCAGGGGTGCGTCGGTCGCGTCCTGGTGAGGGGGCCGGGCGCCGTCGTCACGGCCGGGTCATCCGCAGGACGTCCAATGCCTCGTCAAGCTGTTCGAGGGTGAGGTCGCCGCGCTCCACATGGCCGGACTCCAGGACGACCTGACGGATCGTCTTGCGCTCCGCCAGCGCCTTCTTGGCGACCTTCGCGGCCGCCTCGTAGCCGATGTACCGGTTGAGCGGGGTGACGACGGAGGGCGAGGACTCGGCGTACTCACGGGCGCGTTCGCGGTGGGCGGCGATGCCGTCGACGGTACGGTCGGCCAGCAGCCGCGCGGCGTTGGCGAGCAGCCGGACCGACTCCAGCACGTTCTTCGCGAGGACCGGCATCATCACGTTGAGCTCGAAGGAGCCGGAGGCCCCCGCCGTGGTGATGGCCGTGTCGTTCCCGATGACCTGGGCGGCGACCATGAGGACGGCCTCGGGGATCACCGGGTTGACCTTGCCGGGCATGATCGAGGAACCCGGCTGGAGGTCCGGCAGGCTGATTTCGGCCAGACCGGTGCGCGGCCCGGAGGCCATCCAGCGCAGATCGTTGGAGATCTTGGTCAGGCTCACGGCGATGGTCCGCAGCTGCCCGCTGGTCTCGACGATCCCGTCCCGCGCGCCCTGCGCCTCGAAGTGGTTGCGGGCCTCGGTGAGCGGCAGCCCGGTGGCGCGGGCGACCTCGGCGATGACGGCGGCGGAGAAGCCGGGCGGGGTGTTGATACCGGTGCCCACCGCGGTGCCGCCCAGCGGCAGTTCGGCCAGGCGCGGCAGCGAAGCGTTCAGCCGTTCGATGCCATAGCGGATCTGGGCGGCGTACCCGCCGAACTCCTGGCCGAGGGTCACCGGGGTGGCGTCCATGAGATGGGTCCGCCCCGACTTCACGACATCGGCGAACTCCTCGGCCTTGCGCTCCAGGGCGGCCGCGAGATGGTCCAGGGCGGGCACGAGGTCGCGGCTGACGGCGGCGGTGGCCGCGATGTGCACCGAGGAGGGGAAGACGTCGTTGGACGACTGGGAGGCGTTCACCTGGTCGTTGGGGTGCACGTCCCGGCCGAGCCGCTCGCTCGCCAGGGTGGCGATGACCTCGTTGGCGTTCATGTTGGACGAGGTGCCGGACCCGGTCTGGAAGACGTCGACCGGGAACTGGTCGTCCCACCGGCCCTCGGCGACCTCGGCGGCGGCGTCCTGCACGGCCTCGGCGACGTCCTTGTCGAGCACGCCCAGCTCGGCGTTGACCTTGGCGGCGGCCCCCTTGATCCGGGCCAGCGCCTCGATGTGCGCGCGCTCGATCCGCTGCCCGGAGACGGGGAAGTTCTCCACCGCCCGCTGGGTCTGGGCGCGCCACTTGGCGTCGACGGGGACCTGAACCTCGCCCATGGAGTCGTGCTCGATGCGGTATTCGCTCATACCGGGTACAGCGCGCGGGGAGGGGCGGATGTTCCGGGGGGCGGGGCGAACGGCGGTATGGGGCGCGGGGCGACTGGCGGTACGGGGTGCGGGGCGACCTGCGGGGCGTACGGGGCCGCGGGGTGCGGGCGGGGGCGCCGGTGGATGGCGCGCCCCCGTCCGCCCGGAGGGCTACGCCAGGCCCGGGCCCCGCATCGGGATGCTGGTGAACGTCGGCTGCGGGGCGGGGTCCTTGAAGAAGTCGTTGCCCTTGTCGTCCACCACGACGAACGCGGGGAAGTCCTCGACCTCGATCTTCCAGACCGCCTCCATCCCCAGCTCCTCGTACTCGACGACCTCGACCTTCTTGATGCAGTCCTGGGCGAGGCGGGCGGCCGGGCCGCCGATCGAGCCGAGGTAGAAGCCGCCGTGCGAGGCGCACGCGTCGGTGACCTGCTTGCTGCGGTTGCCCTTGGCCAGCATCACCTTGGAGCCGCCCGCCGCCTGGAACTGCTCCACGTAGGAGTCCATCCGGCCGGCCGTCGTCGGGCCGAAGGAACCGGACGCGTAGCCCTCGGGGGTCTTGGCCGGGCCCGCGTAGTACACCGGGTGGTCCTTCAGGTACTGCGGCATCTCCTCGCCCGCGTCCAGCCGCTCCTTGATCTTGGCGTGGGCGATGTCCCGGGCCACGACCAGCGGGCCGGACAGCGACAGCCGGGTCTTCACCGGGTACTTGGTCAGCTCGGTGAGGATGGCGTCCATCGGCTGGTTCAGATCGATGCGCACCACGTCCGCGTCCTGGGCGTCCTGGGCCAGGTGCTCGTCCGTGGTCTCCGGCAGGAATCGAGCCGGGTCCGTCTCCAGCTGCTCCAGGAACACGCCCTCGGCCGTGATCTTCGCGACCGCCTGCCGGTCGGCCGAGCAGGAGACGGCGATGGCCACCGGGCAGGACGCGCCGTGCCGCGGCAGGCGCACCACGCGGACGTCGTGGCAGAAGTACTTGCCGCCGAACTGGGCGCCGATCCCGATCTTCTGCGTCAGCTCGAAGACCTTCTCCTCCAGCTCCTTGTCCCGGAAGCCGTGCCCCAGCTCGGAGCCCTCGGCGGGCAGCTCGTCCAGGTAGTGCGCGGAGGCGTACTTCGCGGTCTTCAGCGCGTACTCGGCGCTGGTGCCGCCCACGACGATCGCCAGGTGGTACGGCGGGCAGGCGGCCGTGCCCAGCGAACGGATCTTCTCCTCCAGGAACTTCATCATGGAGGCCTCGTTCAGAACGGCCTTGGTCTCCTGGTAGAGGAAGGACTTGTTGGCGCTGCCGCCGCCCTTCGCCATGAACAGGAACTTGTAGGCGCCGCCGTCCGTCGCGTACAGCTCGATCTGGGCCGGGAGGTTGGAGCCGGTGTTCTTCTCGTCCCACATGGTGAGCGGAGCCATCTGCGAGTAGCGCAGATTCAGCCGGGTGTAGGCGTCGTAGATGCCGTGGGAGAGGGCCTTCTCGTCCTCGCCCCCGGTCAGGACGTTCTGTCCGCGCTTGCCCATCACGATGGCCGTGCCGGTGTCCTGGCACATGGGAAGCACACCGGCCGCCGCGATGTTCGCGTTCTTCAGCAGGTCCAGCGCCACGAACTTGTCGTTCGCGGACGCCTCCGGGTCGTCGATGATGCGGCGCAGCTGGGCGAGGTGCGCGGGCCGCAGATAGTGCTGGATGTCGTGGATGGCCTCTTCGGCGAGCTTGCGCAGGGCCTCCGGCTCGACCTTGAGGAACGTACGGCCGTCGGCCTCGAAGGTGGAGACACCCTCGGAGGTCACCAGCCGGTAGGGGGTGGTGTCCTCTCCCTGGGGGAGCAGATCGGTGTACGCGAACTCAGGCATCTCAGCCCATTCCTCACTCGGCAGATGGTGCCCGCCTCCATTGGCGGCGTGGACCAGCGTAGGACCTGCGGTGCGCGGTGGCTTTGTGAGGTAAGGCTCAGTAGGTCCGGACAGGCCCCGACCGGCCCGGACGTCGGGTCCGCAACGGTTTTCCCCAGGACGGCGACAGGGGGTAGTCGCGATCTATCGCGTTTGGGTACGCTGCTGCCGTGGACCTTCAGAAGCAGACCGCGCCGCCCGCCGCCGAGCTGCGCGCCTCGGACGCCGACCGTGACCGCATCGCCGACATGCTGCGCGACGCCCTCGCCGAGGGCCGCCTGACCGCGGACGAGCACGCCGAGCGCGTCGAGGGAGTGCTGAACGCGAAGACGGTCGGCGAGCTGGAGGTCTTCGTACGGGACCTGCCCGCCGCCCACCCGGGACGCCCGGCCCCCGCGTACACCTCCGCGCCGCACCGCCCGGCCGGTTCCGGACCGCTGCCGCCCGTGGCCGAGGAGAGCGTGGTGGCGGTCTTCAGCTCCTCGGTGCGCAGGGGCCGCTGGCGGGCCGGGCGACACCTGAGGGTCTACTCGGTGTTCGGCAGCGTGACCATCGACCTCAGCGAGGCGATCTTCGAGTACCAGCAGGTCGTGATCAAGGCGGTCTCGGTCTTCGGCGATGTGCAGATCCGCGTCCCGGAGAACGTGTCGCTGCGCGGCACCGGCGGCGGGATCCTCGGGAATTTCGAGGTGCGGGCGCTGGACTCGGCGGAGCCGCAGGCGCCCGTGGTCCAGGTCGACGGCTGGGCGGTCCTGGGCAATGTCGAGGCCCGTCCCCGGCGGGGCAAGGTGGTCGCGGACATACTCGACCGGGTCTCGGGCAAGGTGGACCGGGCCCTGCGCAGGCATCTGGACCGCTGACGGGGTCGTGGCGGGGGTGTGGGGGGCTGTGGCGGGGGTCGCTGACGGCCGCGGACTCCGCTGCTCTCCCGCGCCGTCCGTCCCGTATCGGCGGCCCCAACAGCCCCTGGCGTGACAGCAGTTCGGAACTCAGTGCATAGGCGCGCGTACAGCGGGTAGGCCTTGCTGCATCGTCTCTCGCTCGCGAAGCCGTCGTCAGGAGTAGACCGTGCTGCAACCGCCGCATTCGTCCTTGCAGGTCGCTGACGTTCCGACCCAGCGGGTACCAGTGCACGACAGGGACCAGGACGCCCCGTGGCACACGGAGGCGGTGTGCCGGCGGGACGAGGCCGGCCTGTTCTTCGCCCCCTCCAAGGAACCCACCGCGGCCCGGCTGTCCCGCGAGGAGGCGGCCAAACGCGTCTGCGCGCGCTGCCCGGTGATGGTGGAGTGCCGGGAGCACGCACTGCTCCAGCCCGAGCCCTACGGCGTCTGGGGCGGCCTCACCGCCGCCGAGCGCCGCGTGGTGCTGGCCCGGCGGCGCCGTCGCGAGATGGAGCTGAAGAAGGCCTCGCGGGGGACGATAGCCGCGGCGGGCTGAGCGGGCCTCGTCGGATCGACGATCTACGACAAGGGGCGCGCTCTCCGCACAGAGCGCGCCCTTCCGTAGGCCTCTCGCCTCAGTGGGCTCGGATTCGGGCCTCTCGCCTCAGTGGGCCCGGATCCAGGCCGCTTGCCTCGGCGGGTCCGGCTTCCCGGTCGCCCGGCTACTTGGCGCGGTCGAAGTCGATCGCGCTGTAGGCCCGCAGCTTGCTCAGCCGGTGCACCGACTCGATCTGGCGGACCGTTCCTGACTTGGAGCGCATCACGATGGAGTCGGTGGTGGCCGTCTCCGAGCGGTAGCGCACACCGCGCAGCAGCTCGCCGTCCGTGATGCCGGTGGCGACGAAGAAGACGTTCTCCCCGGAGACGAGGTCGTCCGTGGTGAGCACCCGGTCGAGGTCGTGCCCCGCGTCCAGGGCCCGCTGGCGCTCCTCGTCGTCCTTGGGCCACAGCTTGCCCTGGATGGTGCCGCCCAGGCACTTCACGGCGCACGCGGAGATGATGCCCTCCGGGGTGCCGCCGACGCCCAGCAGCAGATCGACGCCGGTGCCCTCGCGCAGCGTGAGGATCGAGCCCGCGACATCACCGTCCGAGATCAGCTTGATGCGCGCGCCGGTCTCCCGGACCTCCTTGATGAGGCCCTCGTGGCGCGGCCGGTCGAGGATGACGACGGTGACGTCCTCGGGCGCGGAGCGCTTGGCCTTGGCGACCCGCCGGATGTTCACCGAGGCCGGGGCGTTGATGTCGACGTAGTCCGCCGCCTCGGGACCGGTGACCAGCTTGTCCATGTAGAAGACCGCGGACGGGTCGAACATCGTGCCGCGGTCGGCGGCGGCCAGCACCGCGATCGCGTTCGGCATGCCCTTGGCGGTGAGTGTGGTGCCGTCGATCGGGTCCACGGCGATGTCGCACTCCGGGCCGGTCCCGTCGCCGACCCGCTCCCCGTTGAAGAGCATCGGGGCCTCGTCCTTCTCACCTTCACCGATGACGACGACGCCGTTCATCGACACGGTTTGGACAAGGGCGCGCATGGCGCGGACCGCGGCACCGTCGGCGCCGTTCTTCTCGCCGCGGCCGACCCAGCGGCCCGCGGCCATGGCGGCGGCCTCGGTGACCCGGACCAGCTCCAGGGCGAGGTTCCGGTCCGGAGCCTCGGAGGGGACTTCGAGCTCGGACGGCAGATGATGATTCTCGGTCATCGGAGCGCACCTTTCTGATACGGCGACGGCCGGATGAGGGTATGAGCCGACTCTATCGTTAGGCAGACAAAATGAGCAGGGGGCCCCACGGATGAGCGGACGCCACACCTGCGACGATAGGGGGCGTGGCAGGTACGAAAGGCAAGCAGCAGACGGTCCGGGACATGATTCTCTCCCTGGGCCTCATCGGGCTGGCAGCGGGTGTCATCTATCTCTTCATCCCCCATGACGACCGCGCCCCCGACCTCAAGCGTGTGGACTACCGCGTCGAGCTCCTCACGGCCCGCCGCGCCGCGGCCTACCCGGTGGCGGCCCCCGAGGGCCTGTCCGACAGCTGGAAGGCCACCTCGGTGCGCTACCAGGGAGATCCCTACAGCGCCTGGCACCTCGGCTTCCAGGACCCCGAGGGCCAGTACGTGGCGGTCGAGCAGTCGACGCAGAAGGCGGCCGACTTCATCGACGACGCCAGCCAGGGCGCGCACGGCACCAAGGCCACCCAGGACATCGGCGGGCAGACCTGGCAGCGCTACTCGGGCGGCCGCTACGACGCGCTCGTCCTCAAGGACAAGGGTTCCACGACCGTGGTCGCGGGCACCGCGTCGTTCGCCCAGCTGACGAAGATGGCGGAAGCACTGCGGATGGGCTGAGGCCGCCCCGCAGCGGATGGGCTGAGGCCGCCCGGGGTCCGGTTCGGAGGGCGGGCCCCGGCCCCGTGCATGTGTGAAGGGCCCCCGGCGTCTTCGGCGGGGGCCCTTCACACGCATGAGAGGGACCGGACCTGGTCCGCTCCCGGCTGTCAGACCGTGGTCACGACCTCGTCGTACTCCAGCCGCGGGGAGCGCGGGTGCCAGGCGTCCTCGCCCGGCCTGCCGATGTTGACGACCATCAGCGGGGTGTGGTCGTCGTCCAGGAACTCCTTGCGCACGCCCTCGAAGTCCAGACCCGTCATCGGGCCCGCGGCGAGACCGGCGGCGCGGACGCCGACGATGAAGTACGCGGCCTGGAGGGCGGCGTTGAGCCGGGCGCTGTTCTCCCGTGCCGGGCGGGCGGCGAAGACGGTGTCCTTGGCCTGGGGGAAGTGCGGGAAGAGCTGGGGCAGCTCCTCGTGGAACTCGTTGTCCGCCGAGAGGATCGCGACCAGCGGTGCCGTGGCGGTCTTGTCCCGGTTGCCCTGCGCCATGTGCCGGACGAGGCGCTCGCGGGCCTCGGGGGAGCGGACCAGGGTGATGCGCAGCGGCGACTGGTTCATGGACGTCGGACCGTACTTGACCAGGTCGTAGATGGCCTGGACCTGCGCGTCGGTCACCGGCTCGTCGGTGAAGGTGTTGGCGGTGCGAGCCTCCCGGAACAGCAGGTCCTGGGCGGCGGGGTCAAGAACGAGGGACATGAAAGGGGACTTCCTCAAGCTCATGATGGCGCTGGATCCCGAGGGGTCGGGATCGTCTTGCGTGGTGACGGTAACCCCATAGAGGTTCAATGTTCAACTAAATAGGTGCGAGGTGATCGGCCTCACACGGGTGAGGGCGGTCTCAGTCGCCGCGGCCGGGGCCCTCCGCACCCCCGCCCCCCGCCTCCTCGCGCTCCTCGGCCAGCGCGGCGTCCAGCCGCCTGCGGGCGCCCTCCAGCCAGGTCCGGCACACCTTGGCCAGCTCCTCGCCGCGCTCCCACAGCGCCAGGGACTCCTCCAGGGTCGTGCCGCCCGCCTCCAGGCGCCGTACGACCTCGATCAACTCGTCCCGTGCCTGCTCGTACCCGAGCGTCTCGTCCGTCGTACCGGTCATACCGCCCACCCTAAGATCCCTCACTGTCCGCCACGGCCCGTACCGTGAACTCGCCCTCGGCCACCCGCGCCCGCAGCGCCTCGCCCGCCGCCGCCTCGTCCGGCGACCTGACCACATGCCCGTCGGCCTTCTGGAGCACCGCGTATCCCCGCCGCAGTGTCGCGGCCGGCGACAGGGCCACCACCCGCGCATGCGTGTGCGCCAGCTCCGAATCGGCACGGTCCAGCAGATGCCGCAGCGTGCGCCTGCCACGGTCCGCCAGCGAGGCAATCAGCTCCGCCCGCTCGTCGACCATGCGGTGCGGGTCCTCCATGCAGGGGCGCGCCAGCGCATGCGCGAGCCCCCGCTCCTCGCGTTCGACGAGCGCCCCCACGCACCGCCGCGCGCGGTCCCGCAGAGCCTCCACCCGCTGCATCTCCTCGCCCACGTCCGGCACGACCCGCTTGGCCGCGTCGGTCGGGGTGGAGGCGCGCAGATCGGCGACATGGTCGAGCAGCGGATTGTCCGGTTCATGGCCGATCGCCGACACCACGGGCGTACGGCAGGCCGCCACCGCCCGGACCAGCTGCTCGTCGGAGAACGGCAGCAGGTCCTCCACGCTGCCGCCGCCGCGTGCCACGACGATCACATCGACGTCCTCCCTGGCGTCCAGCTCCTCGACGGCCTGGACGACCTGGGGCACGGCGTGCACCCCCTGCACGGCGACATTGCGCACCTCGAAGCGGACGGCGGGCCAGCGGTGCCGCGCGTTCTCCAGCACATCCCGCTCGGCCGCCGAGGCGCGCCCGCACACCAGTCCGATCAGCTGCGGCAGGAACGGCAGCGGCTTCTTGCGCTCGGGCGCGAAGAGCCCCTCGGCGGCCAGGGTTTTCTTCAGCTGCTCCAGCCGCGCGAGCAGCTCGCCGACGCCCACCGGACGTATCTCGACGGCACGCAGCGACAGCTGGCCCCGTGGCGCGTACCACTCCGGTTTGGCGTGCACCACCACCCGGGCGCCCTCGCGCACCACATCGGCGACCGCGTCGAACACCTGGCGGTAGCAGGTGACGGCGACGGAGATGTCGTAGGACGGGTCCCGCAGCGTCATGAAGACGACCCCGGCGCCGGGCCGCCGCGACAGCTGGGTGATCTGCCCCTCGACCCACACCGCCCCGAGCCGGTCGATCCAGCCCCCGATGAGCCGCGAGACCTCGCCGACCGGCAGCGGTGACTCAGCGGATGTGTTCACAGCCATGCGCCGAGCGTAACGGGCGGGTACGACAACGCCGGTCGGCACAACCTCTCCCCAGGGAGGCGATCTGCGGGCCCCGGGCACGGCCTTACGATGGTGCGCATGACCGCTTCGTCTGGCCGCCGTGTCCTGCTCGCCGCCCCCCGGGGCTACTGCGCGGGCGTCGACCGTGCCGTGATCGCCGTCGAGAAGGCCCTGGAGCAGTACGGGGCCCCGATCTACGTCCGCCACGAGATCGTGCACAACAAATACGTCGTGCAGACCCTGGAGAAGAAGGGCGCGATCTTCGTCGAGCGCACGGAGGAGGTGCCGCCGGGCAACATCGTCATGTTCTCCGCCCACGGCGTCGCCCCCACCGTCCACGAAGAGGCCCGGCAGGGCCGCCTCGCCACCATCGACGCGACCTGCCCCCTGGTCACCAAGGTCCACAAGGAAGCGGTCCGCTTCGCCAATGACGACTTCGACATCCTCCTGATCGGCCATGAGGGCCACGAGGAGGTCATCGGCACCTCCGGCGAGGCCCCGGACCACATCCAGCTCGTGGACGGCCCCGAGGACGTCGCGAAGGTCGAGGTGCGCGACCCCTCCCGGGTCGTCTGGCTGTCGCAGACCACGCTCTCGGTCGACGAGACGATGGAGACGGTCGACGCCCTCAAGGAGAAGTTCCCGCAGCTGATCTCCCCGCCCAGCGACGACATCTGCTACGCCACCCAGAACCGCCAGCTCGCCGTGAAGCAGATGGGCGCGGAGGCGGACCTGGTGATCGTGGTCGGCTCCCGGAACTCCTCGAACTCCAAGCGGCTGGTCGAGGTCGCCAAGATCGCGGGCGCCCGTGCCGCGTACCTGGTGGACTTCGCCGACGAGATCGAGGAGAACTGGCTGGAGGGCGTCTCCACGGTCGGCGTGACCTCCGGTGCCTCCGTCCCCGAGGTCCTGGTCGAGCAGGTCCTCCAGTGGCTCACGGAGCACGGCTTCGAGGACGTCGAGATCGTCAAGGCGGCCGAGGAGTCCATCACCTTCTCACTGCCCAAGGAGCTGCGCCGCGACCTGCGCGAGGAGGCGGACACCCTGGGCACGGAGCGCACGGAGCCGACGGGGCGCACGGAGCGTACCGAGGGCGAGTGACCTGAGGCCCGGAGCGTCCGATCCCCGGCAGGGACCGACGCGAGTCCTCCGGCTGCCCTGCTCCCCGGCTCCTGGCTCTCCCCGGCCGGGGACAGTCGGCCGAGGGGAGCCGGCCGGTCTCAGGACGTACCGTGGTGCCCATGCAGATCTTCGGCGTGGACATCGGCGGATCCGGAATCAAGGGCGCTCCCGTGGACCTGGACCGGGGCGAACTCGCGGAGGAGCGCTTCAAGGTGCTCACCCCGCATCCGGCGACCCCTGAGGCCGTCGCCGACGGGGTGAAGGAGGTCGTCGGCCACTACGGCTGGACCGGCCCGGTCGGCATCACCTTCCCCGGCGTGGTCACCGGGGGCTCCACCATCCGCACGGCGGCCAATGTCGACAAGAAGTGGATCGACACCGACGCCCGCGCCCTGTTCGGCGAGCGCCTGGGCGGCCTGCCCGTGACCGTGCTCAACGACGCGGACGCGGCCGGTGTGGCCGAGATGCGCTTCGGCGCGGGCCGTGACCGCAAGGGCACGGTCATCGTGCTCACCCTCGGCACCGGCATCGGCAGCGCCCTCTTCGTCGACGGCACCCTCGTACCCAACACCGAGCTGGGCCACCTCGAACTGAACGGCCACGACGCGGAGAAGCGCGCCTCCACCAAGGCCAAGGACGACAACGAGCTGACCTGGGAGCACTGGGCGCACCGGGTGCAGAAGTACCTCGCCCATGTGGAGATGCTGTTCTCCCCGGAGCTGTTCGTCATCGGCGGTGGCGTCAGCCGCAAGTCCCACAAGTTCCTGCCCCTGATCGAGGACATCAAGGCGGAGATCGTCCCCGCCCAGCTCCAGAACAACGCGGGCATCGTGGGCGCGGCCATGCGGGCGGGAGACTCCGCCTAGCACTCAGTACGCCGACGCCCGGGGCCCTGGTACGTCGTAGGGCCGTAGAGCCTCGCTACGACGTACCAGGGCTCCGGCTCCGCCCCTCACACCGCTGCCCTACGGCGTTGCGCGATCCGTCGGCGCATCATGCTGACCCGGCGGACGGTCGCGATGACACCCGCGACGAGGGTGCCGCCGTAGAGCCAGCCCGCCTGGGTGGCGAGCGCGGTGACCAGCCCCACCAGATGTCCGCCCACGCCCCCGGAGCCGTCCGCGAGGGCGAGCAGGCCCACGGTGAAGGCGATCGGCACCACGACCGGGGCGATCACCAGGTCCCCGCCCCGCACCCACAGCGCGGTCAGCGCGCTCACGGGCAGGAACAGCACGCCGTAGAAGGTGAGGGACGAGCCGAACAGCAACTGGTCCAGGGCCCCGAGCAGCAGCATCACGGCCCCGCAGAACAGCCCTCCGCCGAGACCGGTGAGCCGGGGGTTGGGAAGCCGCCGCACGGGCCGGTCGCCCGTCGGCGCGGTCCGTCGCGCAGCGGCGGCGAGCCGACGGGGCGCGCCGGACCGGCCGGACGGCCGTGCGCCGGCGGGACGGCCGGGCACCTCGGCCTTCTCGGGCCGCCCGGGAGCGCCGGAAGGGAAGGGCCGGGCAGCCGCGCCCGGCGGCATCGCCGGGGATCCGCCCCGTCTGCCCTGGGGAGGCAGGGGTGCGCCGCGTCGCGGTCCGTACTGCGGGGGTCGCGTCCTGTGTTGCTCCACTGGACCAACTTAGGTCGGTTTATGTGCGGAATGGCCTCTCAGACACGCCGGAGTCACGAGCTTGGCCAAGCGTTCGATACGTCGCCGGGGCAGGGCCCGGTACGCCGTAGACTGGTGGATCGGCCCGCGCACTCTCCTGACGGACCCGGGCCCCACCGCCCAGTCCAGCTCCACTCTCACGTACGGGAAGTCGCAACGTGTCGCTCACGATCGGAATCGTCGGTCTGCCCAACGTCGGCAAGTCGACCCTGTTCAACGCCCTGACCAAGAACGACGTGCTGGCGGCCAACTACCCGTTCGCCACGATCGAGCCGAACGTCGGCGTCGTGGGCGTACCGGACCCCCGCCTGGCCAAGCTGGCCGAGATCTTCAAGTCGGAGCGGGTCCTGCCCGCCACCGTGGACTTCGTCGACATCGCGGGCATCGTGCGCGGTGCGAGCGAGGGCGAGGGCCTCGGCAACAAGTTCCTCGCGAACATCCGCGAGTCGGATGCGATCTGCCAGGTCATCCGCGCCTTCAAGGACGAGAACGTCGTGCACGTGGACGGCAAGGTCTCGCCGAAGGACGACATCGAGACGATCAACACCGAGCTGATCCTCGCGGACCTCCAGACGATCGAGAAGGTCCTGCCGCGCCTCCAGAAGGAGTCGCGGATCAAGAAGGACGTCGCCCCGAAGGTGAAGGCCGTCGAGGAGGCGAAGGAGATCCTGGAGAAGGGCGACACGCTCTTCGCGCACGGCATCGTCCAGGGCAGCGAGCGCGCGGAGCTGCTGCACGACCTGCACCTCCTCACCACCAAGCCCTTCCTCTACGTCTTCAACGTCGACGAGGACGAGCTGACGGACGACGCCTTCAAGAACGACCAGCGCGCCCTGGTCGCCCCGGCCGAGGCGATCTTCCTGAACGCCAAGCTGGAGGCGGACCTCGCCGAGCTGGACGAGGACGAGGCCCTGGAGCTCCTCCAGTCGGTCGGCCAGGACGAACCGGGCCTCGCCACCCTCGCCCACGTCGGCTTCAACACCCTCGGCCTCCAGACCTACCTCACGGCAGGCCCCAAGGAGTCCCGCGCCTGGACCATCAAGAAGGGCGCCACGGCCCCCGAGGCAGCCGGTGTCATCCACACCGACTTCCAGAAGGGCTTCATCAAGGCAGAGGTCATCTCCTTCGACGACCTGGTCACCACAGGCTCCGTGGCCGACGCCCGCGCAGCAGGCAAGGCCCGCATGGAGGGCAAGGAGTATGTGATGCAGGACGGCGACGTGGTGGAGTTCCGCTTCAACGTCTGAGCGCATAACACCACGTTGCTGACGTGGTAAACATGCAGGTCAGATGGGGCCCCCTCTCCGGAGGTGGGCCCCTAGCTTTCCCCCGTGCTGGATGGGTGCTGGATCAGCTGAGGCGCCGTCGGTCAGTTCCTCTCTCAGATGACACCAAGAGTGGTACGTTATTGAGTACCACTTGATGGGAGGGTTGAAGTCATGTCCATCACTGCGAGTGAAGCGCGCAGGGAACTGTTTCCGTTGATCAAAAAGGTCAACGAGAATCATGAGGCCATTGAGATCGTCTCCAAGCACGGTAACGCGGTGCTTGTCTCGGCCGAGGACTACATGGCACTGCGCGAGGGCTCCTACCTGCTGCGCTCGCCAGCGAACGCCCGGCGGTTGCTCAAGGCGTACGAGAACGCCCTGTCGCACATCAACGTGTCGGAGCGTGAGCTGATCGATCCCGAGTCACCGGATGCAGGTGCGGGTGCCGCGTGAGGCTCGTCTTCGAGGATCAGGGCTGGGAGGACTACACGTCCTGGCTCAAGAACGACCGTAAGATGCTCGCCCGGATCAACAAGCTCATCGAAGATGTCAGGCGTGACCCCTTCATGGGTATCGGCAAGCCGGAGCCGCTGAAGTATCACCTGCCTGGGGCCTGGTCGCGACGGATCGACGAAGAGCAGCGCCTCGTCTATCTGGTGACGGACAATGAGATCGTCATCCTCTCTGCCCGGTATCACTACTGAGCCTTTTCCAACCTCACGCTGACGTGTGATGAAGGACGAGTACGGCCTGGACGATCGCGGTGATGCGGTTGGTGCTTCAGCGGAGCTTCCGTAGGAGCCGCCAGCCCTTCAGGGTGGCCATGGCCCGTTCGCCGAGGCAGCGGATCTCGGCGTGTGTGTTGTTGTGCCGCCGCTGCCACCGCTTGAGGTGGCGTCCGCGGAAGGGCCCCGGATCGGGCGGTCGGCGCCCTGGTATGCCTTGTCCGCCCAGCACTTGAGGTCGGCGGTCGCCTTGGTCCGTGCTACACGCATCGCCTCGGCCGGGGTGGGCGCAAGCGAGGCCGGCGCTTCGACGGCCTCGCGTATGTAGCGGTACGCGGTGGCGATGCCGATACCGAACCCGGCCGCGAGCTGGGCGTAGGTGTCACCGCACCGCAGATGTGCCAGGGCGAGGAGGGCTTGCCGGCCGGTGGTGAGCCGCCGCCACCGGGTCCCGACCTCCCCTCGCCGGACGGCGAGGTGTCCGGCCCGGCACCGCAAGCTGCGACTGGACAGGTCGATCGACGACGGTAGACAAGCACGCGAAGCTCCTGGTGGCTGCGGGCGATCTTGGCCGAGAACCCGTCTACCAGGAGCTTCGCTGTTCTGTAGAGCTGTCCAACACGCGACCAGCACCGTCAGGTTGGAAAAGGCTCACTGGCAACATGCTGGCGCGCAGAGGTTCGGGGAGCGTGGTGAACCCTGACCCGGCGACACGCAGGGATTTCGTCGTGGTGGTCGCTGCACTCTTCCAGGAGTGGAAACGCGTGGGGCATCCGCCCGAGGCTGTGACGCGGGCCTATTGGTGACGCGCACGACGTGACATTTGCTGGAAGTAGCGCCGCGTCGGTTCCCCCGGTGAGTCCGGGAGCTCCGCAAGACGCGACCGGCCACGCGGAACGGCGGGAAGTGCGGACCGTCAACAGGGCCTGTCGTAATTTGTCTTGCCAGCGAGACCCAACGCGACCCAACGTCGAATTCCCTGGTCAGGGCCCTGGCGGGGCTGCGTCGGAGGAGGGCGCCGAGGGCGGCGGGCTGGTTGTAGTGCAGGTCGGTACGGTCAAGCCCGGCGTATCGCGCGTTGCAGGCGGGCATGGTGGGCGTGGCTCACCTGCGCAGGCTTGTGCAGGTCCGGCCTGTGTGTCATGGATTTCTTTGCCTCGGCGTACCCCGCTCGGGAGCTGACCTGGGGATGCGAGGTCTGTCTGGGGGGTGGCCGAAGAGGGCCGGATTTCGGGAGGGCGGTCATAGAGTCTTTCGGGTATTGGCTGCGGAGCTGTGCGGGCGAAGGGCGGGGGAGCGCGATGGGGCAGGGTGGGTTGCCGTATCCGGCGGCTGAGCTGCTTACCGCGGTGCGGGCGGAGATTCTTGCGGAGCGTCGCGGTGACGGAGGCGACAGTCCCAAGGTGTCTCTCTCCGGTGGGCGTCTCGTCTCCTCTGCGGGTGGGCGGTTCGAGTATCTCTTCGTGTGCCGGAAGTGGCACGCGTCGCTGGACGGTGTGCCCGTGCTGGTGCGGGAGTCGCAGGCCCGCGGGCTGTGGGCGGCGGCGGAGGCGTCCCGTAGGCCGGACGGGACCGTGCGTCTGGTCACCGCCGAGAACTACGGGCCTTCGGTGCGCAACGCCCAGATCCGGAAGGACGATGCGGCGGGACTCGTGACGCTCGCGGCACGTCTTGAAGCGACCGGTGAAGCGGGCGGTCCGGTGCGGGTGGGCAGTGCGGACTGGATCGTCGGCCGCGGCAGTCCGCAGATCGCGCGTGACTCCGATCCCGGACGCTGGATAGCGAACTGGGCGGCGCTCAGGCTCAATTCACGCCAGAGAGTCGCCATTGAGCAGGCGATGGCGAGTCAGGTTCTTTTCCTGTGGGGGCCGCCGGGGACGGGGAAGACGGATGTCGTCGGGCATATCGTCGAGGGGAACTTCCGGCAGGGGCTCAATGTCCTGTTCCTCGCGCCGACGAAGGTGGCCGTGGACCAGGCCCTGGAGCGCATCTGTGATCTCCTGGCCGCGCAGGAAGGCTTCGCCGAGGGGCTGGTGCAGCGCGCCGGTGACATCGAAGTCGCCTCTCTGCGTGAGCGATACGGCGCGTATGTCGACACGGCCCAGATCGCGGCCCGGGTTTCCGCCCGGTTGGACGAGGATCTCAGCCGGGCGGCCCAGAGCCTGAAGAACGCGCGAGCCCTCATGGCCCTCCATGACGACATGGCCTCCCTCGAGCGGCGGCTTGCGGTGTCCCGTACGGAACGCGCCGATGCCAAGCAGGCCGGTGCAGTGCACGAGAAGGAGATCCTTCGTGCGGAGACGGCCGTACAGGAGTTGCGCCTGAAGATCGGTCAGGTGGGGGCTCCGGGCGGGCTTTTTGCCAAGCGTAAGGAGAGCAGGCTGGCGGCCCTGCGGAGCGAGCTCGAGCAGACTGACGCTGCGTTGCTCATAGCCCGGCAGCAAGGTGAGGACGCCGGGCGGCGGATGTGCCGGGCTGCTCATGCGATCGAGGAGTTGAGCGGTCGCCTGGCGGCCACCAGGCCGCGGCTGGCAGGTGTTCCCGCGCGACCCGTGCTCGCCCGTGAGGCGGAGGCCGCGCAGAAGCTCCTTGATGAGCTGGACCAGCAGCGCAAGGAGATCCAGAACACGGTGCGAGCCAGGTGCCGGGTCATGGGTGCCACCGTCGCGAAGGCGGTGCAGTCGCGGAAGTTGCTGGACCGTGTGGACGTAGTGGTGATCGACGAAGCGGGCATGGTGGACCTGCCGTCCGCCTGGCTGGCGGCGGGGCTGGCAGGGAAGAGGCTCGTGGTCGCCGGGGACTTCCGGCAGCTTCCCGCCGTCACCAAGGGAGAGGGCGACCGCAAGGCGACCGAGGAGCAGCGCGCCCATTCCCGGCAGTGGGCGTCCCGGGACGCCTTCCATGCCGCGGGTCTGGTGTCCGCGTCGGGTTCGGTCCGGCAGGATCCCCGGCTTGTCTCCCTGGACACCCAGTACCGTATGCGCGAGCCGATCTGTGCGGTGGTGAATGCCGTCGCCTACCCGGACGCCCCGCTGAGAACCGGCCGGGACGACCGGAGCCGCATCCCCGCCAATCCGCTGGTCGACGCCACGGTCCTGCTCATCGACACCTCCAAGCAGCGCATCGCGGGCCCCGACAAGAAGGCCAACACGGTGCATGAGGCCGTGGTCCACGAGCTGGTACGGGGCCTTCAGTACGAGCAGGTCCTCCCGGGCCGCAAGTGGGAGGCCGCGCAGGTGCCGCCGGGTGAGCGCGCGGCGGACAGGCTCGCCGTCATCGCCCCGTACCGGGCTCAGGTGACAGCGCTCCAGGGCAGCCTGAAGTACCGGTTCGGGCAGGAGTACGAGGGGCTCGTCGATACGATCCACCGGTTCCAGGGCAGCCAGCGTCCGATCGTCGTGTTCGACACGGCCGTCGGCGCGGGCCGGGACCCCGGCTTCTTCTACCAGGGCACCGGGCTCTCCTCTCCTACGTGCCGTCTTCTGAACGTCGCCCTCAGCCGGGCGCAGGACCATCTGATCGTGGTCGCCGATCTCGAACATCTGCGGCGGCACCTGGCGCCCCACAGCGAAGCCCGAGTCATGCTCGATCATCTGGAAAGCCACGCCCAGGTGATGTCGGCCGACCAGCTGGTGCCCATCCGTGATGCCGGTCAGCTCTCCTCGCTCAGCGCGGAGGACCTGGAGCGGCCCGCCTTCTTCCCGGCGGACGAGGTGGCCAAGGCGGTGGAGTGGGACATCGGCCGGGCGGTCGGCAGTATTGAGCTCTACTGCCCCTTCCTGGACCCCCAGCCGGTCCGCAAGTGGTCGACGTTGTTCGGGCAGCGCGTTCGCGAGGGCGTCCGGGTGGTCGTCTACACGCGCGCCGCCGAGGAGCAGCGCGACGCGGCTTCGGCCGAGCGTCATCAGCAGCGGATCGACGAACTCCGGGGCGCCGGGTGCGAGGTGGACTTCCGGGAACGTATGCATGAGAAGGTCCTCATCCTCGACCGGACGGTGCTCTGGCACGGCTCGCTCAATCTGCTGGCGAATACCGGTCCCACCGATCTGATGATGCGGTTCACCGATCCCGCGTCCTGTGAGCGGGTCAGCCGGGTGGTCGAGCGGGCCCGCAAGGACAAGGCCGCGTGGAACCCCCGGGCGGCGGGAAAGGCCGACGGGGCGGGTGGCGCCGCTGCGGACTCGCAGCGCGGTGGCGGTACGCGGGGAACGGCCGATGCCGGGGTGCGGGCGGCCGGTGGCGTCAAGCCGGGCGACGTCGTGGACGGGCGCCTCTATCTGGCCGTGCCCTTCCCGGAGAAGGACGCGGCGAAGCGGGAGTTGGGTGCCCGGTGGGACTCGCGGAACCGTCTGTGGCACGTGGACGCGGACCAGGTCACACGGGAGCGGGCCCGGCGCTGGCTGCCGTGACGCCGGGTCGGCGTCGGTTCCCGGGGGCTCGTCGGCAATGCGACGAGCCCCACCTGCTGTTGGGCGGGTGGGGCTCGTTGATGGAGCGCCGGGCAGGCCTTGCACCTGCATCTCCCCGCAGGAAGCGGGGCGTCTTTCCTTGGACTACCAACGCGAGTCCGGGTTCCGGGAGTTCGGTGACCGGCTCAAGATCGACTATAGCCCATTCGGGGGATGGGCGGGTAGCGCTGTTGCCCCGGCGAGGGGAGTGATGTGGATCACTGGAGGAGGTCGGGTTCTCTTGGGCAACTCTTGGTCCGATGCGGGAGTCCTCTTTGCGAATACAGCAGCCACTTCTGCCCCGAGGTTCGTATGAGACTCCGCCGTTCTCTGGCCCTTGCCGCCGCGACCGCGGCCCTTGCACCGGCCGTTCTGTTCTCGGCTTCCGCCGCGTATGCGGAGGACGGGGGGTCCACCCCCTCGGCCGGTGGCACGACCGCGGCGGGTGGGACGCCGTCGGCCGGGGCGACCGAGAGCGCGCCCGCCGACGGCACCACCCCGGCCGCCGGGCAGTCCACTCCGGCGGCCGGAGGGACCACTCCGTCGGCCACCGGGTCGGTCTCGCCCAGCGCCTCGGCCTCCCCCTCGGCGTCCAGTTCTGTTTCTGCCTCTGCCTCCGTGTCTGCGTCGTCGTCGCCGTCGAAGGGGCCGGTGGAATGCAAGGGCGAGGAGCCGAAGTTCGATGACGATCTGGCGACCAGCCTCAGCGGGCTGCCGTCGAGGATCGTCGCGGGCAGTGGCTTCCACGGGTTCAAGCTCCATGTGAAGAACTCAGGCAGCCACGCCTATCAGCGTGTCGACCTCGGGGTGTTCGCGGCCCAGATCGACGAGGACGACTTCTTCGTCGACACCAGTCACCTCACCCTCCAGTACAAGGACCCGGCCACCGGCAAGTGGACCGGCATCTCCCTGGACGAGAACGACGAGGGGGCCGGCTACCTCGGCTACACCGGCATCAAGGCCAAGGAGTCCTTCTCCGTCGAGATGCGGCTCGCCGTGGACGCGAAGGCCCCGGCCGGTCTCGGGTTCGCCATCAGCATCGGGATGTACGCCGACGACGAGGGCAACTGCGTCTCCTCGGGCGACGACGGCTACTACGAGTTCGACATCTTGAAGGCCGGTTCCGCGTCCGGCGACGTCAACGACTCCAGGCCGCAGGGCGGCAGCAAGCCGCTGCCCGCCAAGCCCGTCGGCGACAAGCAGATCGAGCCCGAGGGCCGACTCGCGGAGACCGGCGCCGGCTCGGCGCTTCCGGTGGTCGCCCTGGTGGGCGGCGCGGCCGTGGCCGTCGGCGCCGGTGCCGTGTTCGCGGTGCGCCGCCGCAGGGCCACCGGATCGGGTACGGCCGCGGCCGATACCGCCGTCTGAATCCGGGTGATTCCTTGAGCCAAGGGCTCCGAGCCATAGGGTCATGTGCCCCGGGTCATGTGCCCCGGGTCATGTGCCCCGGGTCATGGGTCCCGAGCCATGGGTCCGGGATCACCCGAGTCATGGATCCCGGGCCGGTGGTCCGGGGGCAGGGGCTGTTCGGCCCAGATCGTTTTGCCGGTGGGGGTGTAGCGGGTTCCCCAGCGGTGGGTCATCTGGGCGATGATGAACAGGCCCCGGCCCCCCTCGTCGTCGCTGGCGGCGTGGTGCAGGTTGGGGGCGCTGTGGCCGGGGTCAGAGACCTCGCAGATCAGGGCCCGGTCGCGGATCAGACGTACCTGGATGGGCCCTCCGACGTAGCGGATGGCGTTGGTGACCAGTTCGCTGAGGACCAGCTCGGTGGTGAAGACCAGGTCCTTGAGTCCCCACTCGTCGAGCTGCTTGCCGACGGTGGTGCGGATGGCGCCCACCGCCGCCGGGTCCGGGGGCAGCTTCCACTGGGCGAACTGCTTCCGGTCGAGCATCCGGGTGCGTACCAGCAGCAGGGTCGCGTCCTCGTCCACCGCGCCCGGCAGCAGGTCCGCCACCACCTGGTCGCACAGTTCCCGCAGCGGCCGCCGGTGGTCGGCGAGGATCCGGGCGAGCTGGTCGAGCCCGGTCTCCGGGTCGGCCGACGACTGGAGCAGGCCCCGCGAGAAGAGGGCGACGAGGCTGCCGGGGCGCAGGGTCAGCTCGGTGCTCTCATGGGGCGGCCCGGGCACTCCGAGCGCCGGTCCGGGCGGCAGCCGCGGGAGGTCGGCGACGCCCGAGGACGGCTCCACCACCATCATCAGCGACTGGCCCGCGCGGGCCACGCTGCATCGTCCCGAGACCGGGTCGTACACCGCGTAGAGGCAGGTCACGCCCCTGGCCTCGTCGGTGTGCGGTCCGGCGTGGCCGCGCTCGGGGGCGGTGCCCGGCTCGCGTGCGGTCTGCTCGACCAGGTCGTCGAGCCGGGCGAGCAGCTCGTCCGGGGCCAGGTCGAGGCGGGCCAGGACCTGCACCCCCGTGCGCAGCCGGCCCATGGTGGCGGCGGCCCGCAGACCGCCGCCGAGCACGTCCCCGACGATCAGGCCCACCCGGGTGCCCGACAGGGGGATGACGTCGTACCAGTCGCCGCCCACTCCGGACCCGCTGTCCGCGGGCAGATAGCGGCTCTCCGCCTCCAGGGCGGTCACCGGAGGCAGCCGGGGCGGCAGCAGGCTCCGCTGGAGTTTCAGGGTCGCGGTGTGCTCCCGGGTCACCACCAGCATCAGGACGAAGCCGAGCAGCAGGGAGCCCAGGCCCACGACGGTGGCGCCGCCGGTGCGTCCGATCACCGGCACGTCGAAGATGGTCGAGTCGTACCGCGGGTTGGCGTAGACGTCGAAGGCGGCGTAGAGGAACAGGAAGAGCATGATCAGGCCGCCGAGGCCCGGCAGGACACCCTTGAAGAGGAGGTCCCGTCTGCTGCGGGTGAGGACCTGGCGGTGGTACCAGACGCAGGCGAAGCCGGTCAGCCCGTAGTAGAAGGTGATCGCCAGGCCGACCGCGTCGATCGAGTCGGCCAGGATGTTCCTGCTGAACAGGTTCAGAAGGAGCAGGACGACGATCGAGAGCGCCCCCATGCAGACGGTCGACCAGGTCGGCGTGAGGAACCTGCGGTGGACCCGGGCGAACTGGGAGGGCGCGGCCTTGTGCGCGGCCATGGAGAAGACGGTCCGGGCCAGCGGCAGAATGCTGGTCTGGGTGGAGGACAGCGCCGAGGTCAGCACCATCAGGATCAGCAGTCTCGCCAGGAACAGCCCCGCCGCGTTCCCGCCGAAGACGGCGTTGCCAAGGCCGGACAGCACATCGCCCGAGTTGTCGCGGTTGCCCAGCCCGATGCCCGAGGTGCCGATCCCGGCGAACGCCTGCGCCGCCGTGGCCACCAGCCCGTAGGTGATCAGGAGCAGCACGGTGGAGACGATCGCGGCCCGGCCCGGTGTGCGCGCGCTGTCCACGGTCTCCTCGTTGACCGTGACGGCGGTGTCCCAGCCCCAGTAGATGAAGACCGCCGTGACGATGCCGGAGGTCAGCGCGTTCGCGGAGGGCAGTTCGAAGGGGTTGAACCAGGAGGCGGACACATGCAGGCCCGTCGGGGGAGTGCTGGTGTAGACCCTGACCAGCGCGGTGACCGCGAAGAGGGCGAGCACCCCGACTTCCAGGCACAGCAGCCAGCGTTGCAGCGCGGCCGAGATCTCGATGCCGACGTAGCAGATCGCGGTCATCACCGCGATCCACAGGACGCCCGCCAGGGTCGTCCACATCCGGTCGTGCGCCAGTGACTCGTAGCCCAGCAGCCGGAAGCCGTAGATCCCGGCGATCTCGGCGACGTTCGTCATGAAGAGGACGTCGGCGACGATGATGCCCCAGCCGCCCATCCAGCCGACGCGGGGCCCGAAGGCGCGGGTCGCCCAGGTGAAGGCGGTGCCGCAGTCGGCGTCGCTCGCGTTGAGTTCCCGGTAGGCGTAGGCGATGAGCAGCATCGGTACGAAGGCCAGGACGGTGACGATCGGGGCCTGGAGGCCGACTCCGGCGACGATCAGGCCCAGGGTGGCCGCGAGGCTGTACGCGGGGCCGGTGGAGGCCAGGCCGATGACCACCGAGGAGAACATGCCGAGGGCGCCGCTCTTCAGCCCCTTCCGGCCGACCCCGGCACCGGGGGCGGGGCGGCCTGGGGGTGCGGCACGGCCGAGGAGCCTCACGCCCGGTTCCCGCTCCGGGACCGGTCTGTCCGCGACACCGCCGCCGGGCAGGGCGCGGGGCAGACCGCCGGGCAGGGCGCGAGGCGGCCGGGAGGCCGTCCGTCGCGCCTCCGGGCGGTCCGGGGCACCTCGGGACCCGGGGCCGACACCACCTCGTACTCGTACGGGATCCGGCCACGTGTTCGTGCGTGTGGCATGGTCCCTCCAGGCGCGACGACCACCCGTGACTGCGGACGAGTTCGGCTGTTCCGACTGTGCGGCACTGCGACCAACCCTGCCCCTTCTGTCCAGGATGGACAACACAAGGCCGCTCCGCTCGTTCCGGGCGTCCGGCGGTGGAGCCACCGCCGGACCGCGCCCCGCCGCAATCCCCCCGTCTGCGCGGCGTGCCCCGCCGCAACCCGCCCCCGTCTGCCCGGCGCGGGCCGCTGTCGGTGCCCCGTGGAAGGATGTGCGCGCACCGGGGCGGGATGCACACCAGGGGTGTCACCAAGGGGTGAACAGAGTGGTGAACAGAGGGGGGTGAACAGGGGCGTGTCCAGGAGCCTGGCGGTCGGGACGGCCGGGGCGGCGGGCGGCGGCGCGGTGCCGAGCGGGCGGAGGGCGCGGGAGCTGTCGGCCGAGGCGGCACGGCTGCACGAGGCCGCGCGGGCCCTGCTGGGCGATCACACCCGCGCGCTGGAGGCGGTCCGGACCGCCTTCGCGCCGCTGCGGGCCGAACGCGTCGCCGAGGAACTGGACGGCATACCGGTCGCCCGACTGAAGGACGCCACCGAGGGGCGGCTGCGGATCACGGCGATCGAGGCCGCCGGGTTCGCGACCGTGCGGGCGGTGCACGAGGCGCGCCGCCATGAGCTGCGGCAGGTGCCGGGGGTGGGGCAGCAGACCGCCGACCGCGCGCTCGCCGCCGCCCGGCAGATCGCGTCGGCGGTGGAGGAGACGGTCGCCGTACGCCTGGACGTGGACCGTCCCGACCCGCGCACCGACGCCCTGCTGGCCGCCCTCTACCCGCTCGTCGAGGCCGGGCCGGAGCTGCGCCGCGCCGTGGACGCCGCGGTTCGGCTCGACGAGCGGCTGGGCGTTCTGCTGCCCGCCGCCCGGGCCGCGGGCAGCCGGATGCGGCTCGCGCTCTCGGGGCGGCGCAGACGGGAGGCGGCGCTCGCCGCGGTCGCCGGGGCCGGGGAGCTGCTGGCGGAGTCCGCGGCCCGCGGGGTGCCCCTGCTGCTCGCCCAGGCCACCGCGGATCTGCTGCGCGCCCCGGTCTCCGAGCTGGAGGCCCGGGTCGACTTCGAGGTGCGGTCCGCGGAGTACTACGGGCTGCTCGCCGAGGTCTTCGCGCGCGGCCCCGGCACCGGCGCGGCCGAGGGCTCCCTGCCCGCCGAGGTCGCCGAGCGGGTCCGCGCCCAGCCGCTCGACGACCGGTACCGCCGGGTCTCCCTGCGCGGCTACCAGGCCTTCGGCGCCCGCTTCGCCCTCGCCCAGCGCCGGGTGGTGCTCGGCGACGAGATGGGGCTCGGGAAGACCGTGCAGGCCGTCGCCGCGCTCGCCCATCTCGCGGCCGAGGGGCACAGCCGCTTCCTGGTGGTCTGCCCGGCGAGCGTGCTGATCAACTGGACCCGGGAGGTCGGCGCCCGCAGCACCCTGCGCGCCCTGCCCGTGCACGGGCCGGACCGCCGGGAGGCCTACGAGGAGTGGCGCGCGCACGGCGGGGTCGCCGTCACCACGTACGACACCCTGCACACCCTGCCCGCCCCCGACGGCGCGCCGCCGGGCATGCTCGTCGTCGACGAGGCGCACTACGTCAAGAACCCCGGCACCCGCCGCGCCAGGGCCGTCGCGGTGTGGACCGGGGCCTGCGAGCGGGTGCTGTTCCTGACCGGCACGCCCATGGAGAACCGGGTGGGCGAGTTCCGCGCCCTGGTCCACCAGCTCCGCCCCGAGCTGCTGCCCCCGGCCGGCCAGGGGTCCGGGGCGGCCGGGGCGGGGGCCTTCCGCGCCGCGATCGCCCCCGTCTATCTGCGGCGCAACCAGAAGGACGTGCTCACCGAACTGCCCGCCCTGGTGCAGGTCGACGCCTGGGAGGAGCCGAGCCCCGCGGACCGGGAGGCCTATCGCGCGGCGGTCGCCGAGGGCAACTTCATGGCGATGCGCCGTGCCGCCTACGCCGACGCCGAGCACTCCGCCAAACTGCGCCGACTGCGCGAGCTGGTGCGGGAGGCCGCCGAGAACGGGCTGAAGGTGGTCGTGTTCTCGTACTTCCGCGAGGTGCTCGCCACCGTGCGGGACGCCCTCGGGGACGGGGTGGTCGGGGCCGTCTCCGGGGAGGTGCCGGCCGACCGCCGGCAGCGGCTGGTGGACGGTTTCGCCGCGGCCGGGGGGCATGCCGTGCTGCTCGCCCAGATCGAGGCGGGCGGCACCGGACTCAACCTCCAGGCGGCCTCCGTGGTCATCCTGTGCGAACCGCAGCTCAAGCCGACGCTGGAGCACCAGGCCGTGGCCCGCGCCCATCGCATGGGCCAGGTCCGCACGGTCCAGGTGCACCGCCTGCTCGCGGCGGACACCGTGGACGACCGGCTGCTGCGCATCCTGCGGAACAAGGACCGCCTCTTCGACGCCTACGCCCGGCGCAGCGAGGTCGCGGAGGCCACCCCGGACGCGATCGACATCTCGGACGCGTCCCTGGCCCGCCGCATCGTGGAGGAGGAGCAGCAGAGGCTGGCGGCGCAACCCGTGTGAGGTCCTCCAGGGCACCTCTCTAAGACACCTCTCCAGGACACCTCTCTACGACACCCCTCCCTCCTTGAGCCCCGCGCCGCACAGCGGTACCACCACCGGGGGGATCGCCCCGTTGGCGCGGAGGCGGGACGGGGGGAGCGATTCGAGGAGGCCCTCCCGGGCCGCCGCCCAGCCGACCGCCGCCGCCGGTTCGACGTACAGGCCCCGGGACGCCAGGTCCAGCCGGGCGTCCCGGATCCGGTCCTCCGGCACGGTCAGGAAGCGGCCGCCGGAGTCGCGTACCGCGCGCAGGATGCGGCGCGCCCGCGGCGGGCGGGGGACCGCGATGGCCCCGGCGAGCGTGGGGCCCGCGGGGGCGGCGTCCCCGGGCAGGTCCTCGGCGCCCTCCTCCCAGGCGGCCGCCAGGGGCGCGCAGGCCGCCGCCTGCACCGCGTAGAGCGCGGGCCTGCGGTCGATCAGGCCCGCCCCGAACAGCTCGGCGACGGCCAGGGCGGCGCCCAGCAGCAGGGTGCCGTTGCCGACGGGCAGCACGAGCACATCCGGGAGCCGCCCCCCGAAGTCCTCCCACAGCTCGTGCACCCAGGTCTTGGTGCCGTGCAGGAAGTACGGGTTGTAGGCGTGCGAGGCGTAGAACACCCCGCTCTCACCGGCGGCCTCGCGCGCCGCCAGTGCCGCCTCCTCGCGGCCGCCGCCGACCGTCCGCAGCCGGGCCCCGTACGCCTCGATCTGCTCCAGCTTCCGTGGGGCGGCGCCCTCCGGAACGTAGACCGTGCACGGCAGACCGGCCCGGGCGCAGTACGCGGCGGCCGAGGCGCCCGCGTTGCCGCTGCTGTCGGCGACGACCTGCCGGGGGCCGAGCCGCAGCGCCAGTTCGGCCAGCAGCACCGCCCCGCGGTCCTTGAAGGACAGCGTCGGCATCATGAAGTCGAGCTTGGCGCAGATGCCGTCCCTCAGGTCCACGAGCGGGGTGCGTCCCTCGCCGAGGCTGACCGTCGGCGAGCTCAGCGGCAGGGTCTCCGCGTAGCGCCACAGCGAATTCACCCGTCCGGTCAGTGACTTGAGCGGGGCGGGGGTCGGCGCGAAGTCCAGGTCCAGCGGCCCCCGGCAGACGGGGCAGCACCAGGCGAGCGACGCCGCGGTCACGCGGGTGCCGTCCGCCGGGCAGAAAGAGTCCGGCAGCAGTGTCATGCGGCCAGGTTAGTTGTCCGTTTGGTAACGGTATGTCAGGATCGCCAGCTGGTGCCCGTGTTGGGTGCGTACTGGTCGCGCCCGCACCGTCGTACGCCTCACGCACCCGTACCACCCCCGAGGCGTCAGCAGCGTTCCACGGACGAGGAGAGGACTCTCGGATGCCAGCGATGCGGCAGGTTCGGCGAAGACTGGCCGGGATCGGGACGGCGGCCCTGCTCGTCGGCCTCGTCTCCGCCGCCCCCGGTCACGCGGCGCCCGCTCCCCAGGGCACGGTCCGCTACGCGGGGGCCGCGGACACCGTTCCGGGCAGCTACATCGTGGTCCTCAAGGACGGCCAGCGGGCCGACTCCGAGGACGGCAGGGCCCTCGCCCGGAAGTACGGCTGCATCATCGGGCACACCTACGTCAAGGCGCTCAACGGCTACGCGATCCACACCACCGCGTCCGCCGCCAGACGGCTGGCCGCCGACCCGGCGGTCGCCTCCGTCGTCCAGAGCCGCGTCTTCCACATGACCGCCACTCAGACCAACCCGCCCTCCTGGGGCCTGGACCGCATCGACCAGCGGAACCTGCCCCTCGACGGCCGGTACACCTACCCCGACTCGGCGGGCCAGGGCGTCACCGCGTACATCGTCGACACCGGTGTCCGCATCACCCACAGCGACTTCGGCGGCCGCGCCTCCTACGGCTACGACGCCGTCGACGACGACAACGTCGCCCAGGACGGCAACGGCCACGGCACCCATGTCGCGGGTACGGTCGCCGGCGGCGCGTACGGCGTGGCCAAGAAGGCGAAGATCGTCGCGGTCCGGGTGCTCGACAACTCGGGCTACGGCACCACCGACCAGGTCGTCGCGGGTGTCGACTGGGTGGCCCAGCACCACAGCGGCCCCTCCGTGGTCAACATGTCGCTCGGCGGCCCCGCCGACAGCGCCCTCGACGCCGCCGTCCGCAACACCATCGCCGGGGGCGTCACCTTCGCCGTCGCCGCGGGCAACAGCAACGACGACGCCTCCGGCTACTCGCCCGCCCGGGTCGGCGAGGCGATCACCGTGGGCGCCACCGCGCCGGGCGACGCGCGCGCGAGCTACTCCAACTACGGCCCCTCGGTCGACCTCTTCGCGCCGGGCTCCTCGATCCAGTCCACGTGGAACACCAGTGACACGGCCACCGCGACCCTGTCCGGCACATCGATGGCGACGCC
The DNA here is from genome assembly GCF_044548405.1 of Streptomyces sp. NPDC052040. Lineage (NCBI taxonomy): Bacteria > Bacillati > Actinomycetota > Actinomycetes > Kitasatosporales > Streptomycetaceae > Streptomyces > Streptomyces sp. NPDC052040. Next base: position 36,358 of record NZ_JBIUBV010000005.1, read on the forward strand.
GCATGTGACCGGGGCGGCGGCCCTCTATCTGGCGGACCATCCGACGGCCACGCCCGCACAGGTCGCGTCCGCGCTGACGGGTGCCGCGACCCCCGGTGTCGTCTCCTCGCCGGGAACCGGCTCGCCCAACCGGCTGCTCGACGTCGGCGGGGGCACCTCCGTCCCGGTCCCGCCCCGGCCCCGGTTCACCAACGGCACGGACTACCCGATCAACGACTTCTCCACCGTGGAGTCGCCGATCACCGTGTCCGGAGTGCCCGGCAAGGCACCCTCGGCCCTGGGCGTCGAGGTGCACATCCAGCACACCTACATCGGCGACCTCCAGGTCCTGCTGATCGCGCCGGACGGTGCGGCCTATTTCCTCAAGCCCCTGGGCGGCGGCGGCAGTACGCACAACATCGACACCACCTACACCGTGAACGCCTCCGCCCGGACGGCGAACGGCACCTGGCGGCTGAGGGTCGGCGACTACGCGATGTTCGACACCGGGAAGATCGACTCCTGGTCGCTCCAGTTCTGAACCGCCGTTCCCGCCCCTACGATGCGCTTCGTACACAAGTTCTGCGCATCGTGCACAAGGAGCGGTAATTCCGTGGCCATACCCCCGCCCCCCGGGCCCCAGCAGCCCGGGGGACCGTACCCGCAGGATCTCGCCCGGGGGCCCCATGGATCCCCCGGGTCCGCGCCGCCGTACCAGCCCTGGGGGCAGGGGTACTCCCCGTACAACCGCCCGGCTCCGGTCAACGGGCTCGCCATCGCCGCGCTCGTGCTCGGTTTCCTCTGCTTCCTGCCCGGGGTCGGGCTGGTCCTCGGTCTGATCGCGCTGGCGCAGATCCGGCGGCGCGGGGAACGCGGCGAGGTGTTCGCGGTCGGCGGCATCGTGCTCTCCTTGATCGGACTCGCCCTGTTCCTGGCCGCCCTCTCCAGCGGGAGCGCGCACCACGCCTGGGAGGGCATCAAGAGCGGGGCGCACGATGACGGCGCGGTGTTCACCGTGCGCAAGGGCGAGTGCTTCAATGCGCCGGGCGGCTCCCTGGAGGGGGAGGCGTACAACATCGACAAGGTGCCCTGCTCCGGGGCCCACCAGGCCGAGGTCTTCGCGGACTTCACGCTCCCGCAGGGCCGCTTCCCCGGGGAGGAGGCGGTGACTCGGGCCGCCGGTGACCGGTGCTACGCGCTCCGGGCCACCTACGCCATGGACGCCTGGGCGGTCCCCGCCGATGTGGACGTCTACTACTTCACCCCCACCCGGGGCAGCTGGCGGCTCGGCGACCGCCGGGTCACCTGCCTGTTCGGCAACACCGACAAGAAGGGCACCCTCACCGGCACGCTGCGCAGCGACTCCACCACCCTGACCGGCGACCAACTCGCCTATCTGCGCGGGGACGCCGCCCTCTACGAGGCGCTGGACGCCGTCCCCGACGACGTCTACGCCCAGGACGATCTGCCGAGGTACCGCGCATGGGCGCTCCGGGTGTCCACGGCGCTGGACGACCAGAGCCGACGGCTGCGCGGCCACTCCTGGCCCCAGGGGCTCCGGGGGCCGGTCGCCGGTCAGGCCGAGGCCCTGGACCGGGCCCGGGACGAGTGGAACGGTGCGGCCACCGCCGCCGATGCCGACAGCTTCTACGACCACTGCGCCCGGGGCGGCGCGCTGCTGGAGGGCCGGGCAGCGGTCACCGCGCGCGAGGCTCTGGGTCTGGCTACCACCCCTCCGGCGCCGGAAAAGGGGGAGGGGCAAGGCTCCGCTGACGCCTCGGGGGGCGGACGCCAGGTGTGACGGCTGTCCTGCCGGGCAGGAAGTGCCTGCTAAAACTGTTGAAGGACGCAAGTCATCACATCGAGTGATTCTCTGGCCACTACTTGCGTGGCACAACCCACGGTTGCGACGCTGTTGCTGTCTGTACAAGCTGATGGGAGTGGCCAGTGACTTTCGGTGAGCAGCCGGCGTATCTGCGTGTCGCGGGTGATCTCCGTAAGAAGATCGTCGACGGGCTGCTCCCGCCGCACACCCGCCTGCCCTCCCAGGCCCGTATCCGCGAGGAGTACGGCGTCTCGGACACGGTCGCCCTGGAGGCCCGCAAGGTCCTGATGGCCGAGGGGCTCGTGGAGGGCCGCTCCGGGTCGGGCACGTATGTCCGGGAGCGGCCGGTGCCGCGCCGGGTGGCCCGCTCGGGGTTCCGTCCGTCGGGCGGTGCCACGCCCTTCCGTCAGGAGCAGGCGGACTCCTCCGTGCGCGGGACCTGGGAGTCGCGCAGCGAGCAGACGGAGGCGAGCGGCACCGTCGCCGATCGTCTCGGCATCCAGCCCGGTGACCGGGTGATGCGCACGACGTACGCCTTCCGGGAGATGGGCGAGGTGGTCATGCTCTCCACCTCCTGGGAGCCCCTGGCGCTGACCGGCCGCACCCCCGTGATGCTCCCCGAGGAGGGACCGCTCGGCGGTATGGGCGTCGTCGAGCGCATGGCCGCCATCGACGTGATCGTGGACAACGTCACGGAGGAGGTCGGCGCCCGCCCCGGCCTCGCGGAGGAACTGCTGAAGCTGGGCGGTGTCCCCGGCCATGTGGTGGTGGTCATCCAGCGGACGTACTACGCCTCGGGCCGCCCGGTGGAGACGGCGGACGTGGTGGTCCCGGCGGACCGCTACCGGGTGGCGTACCACCTGCCGGTGAAGTAGCGGGCTCCGCCCGGGGGTGAAGGGGCGGCGTGCCGCCGGGTGGTGAAGCGGTGACGTGCCGCCAGGTGGTGAAGCGGCGGGGTGCCGCCCAGCGGTGAAGTAGCGGTGCGCTGCCGGGTGGTGAAGGAGTGGGGGCGCCACCCGGCGATGAAGTAGCTGTGCGCCACCTGGCGGTGAAGGGGCAGGGCTCCGCCCAGCGGTGAAGTGGCGGCGTACTGCCGGGTGGCGGCGTGCTGCCGGGTGGTGGGGCACTGCCGGGTGGTGGGGTACTGGCGTGCGACCCGCCGCCGGTGTGGTGGCCGCCGTCCGGTGGGGGAAGCCGTGTACCGCCCGGCGGTGAAGTGGCGGAGTACCGCCCGGGGTCGGTGATATGGGCGCGGCGCTCAAGTCGCTTACCCGGAAGGGTGGTTGAGCGGGCCCGCCTGGGCCGTGCCCGCTTGTGCGGCGGGTGCGATCCGGTCGATTCCTCGCGGCCGCCCCGCCGTGCCCGGCGGGAGCTTCGGGCTGTTCCGCATGCGCGCGGGGCGCGTGTGACAGCGCACAAGACGGCGTACGCCCCCTTTGGCATGGCTGGTTGCGTACCTCTTTGTGAAAAGGCGTATTCGCTGAGTGAAGGTGAGGCGTAGGCTCGGGCATATGCGCAGTGCGGTTTCCTTGGTGGGCGGGGCGCGGCGGAAGCCGGGGCGGGAAGTGGAGGCACGCGATGAACGACAGCACGGTCACTCTTCCCTGGCTTGTCGTACGGCAGGACGACAACGGCAATCGCTACAGCGTGGGGAGGTACGCCACCCGCGCCGAGGCCCAGAAGATCGTTGACAGCCTCGACGCCCGCGGACACCGCCAGCTCTACTGGGTCGAGCGCGTCGGCCCGGGCAGCGGCAGGCGGACCGAGCGACGCGGAGTGTGATCCACCGCGGGCTCCCGTAGGCTCCGGCGCATGACGCAACCGATCCTGGTGGTCGGCGCCGCCCTGCTGGACGGCGACCGCCTGCTGGCCGCGCGCCGTAGTGCGCCCCCGGAACTGGCCGGTCGTTGGGAGCTGCCCGGCGGCAAGGTCGAGCCCGGTGAGACCCCCGAGCAGGCCCTGGCACGCGAGCTGCGCGAGGAACTCGGGGTGACCGCGGAACCGGTCGAGCGCGTGCCGGGGGAGTGGCCGCTGAAACCCGGATACGTCCTGCACGTCTGGACCGCGCGCCTGCTGGCCGGCCGCCCCGAGCCGCTGGAGGACCACGACCGGCTGCGCTGGCTGACCGCCGATGAGATCTGGGACGTCGACTGGCTCGACCAGGACGTGGCCGCCGTCAAGGCCGTTCTCACGGTATGGAGCCGGTAAAAATTTCTCCCGCGCCACCCCGCGCCCCGGTCGGCGGTAAGCGCCCCTGATACCGGGTATGGGCCCCTTGGTGCCCGAAACCGGACATGACGAGCATCTGGCCCGGGAAGTGATCGGCGTGCTCGACACCGATGGCACAAGCGCCGAATGGACGTTCCACGCGGACCCCGGGGCGGTGCGGTCCGCTCGTGCGGTTGTCCGGGGCCAGCTGCGCGCCTGGGGGCTCGACGAGGTCGGCGACATCGCCGCGCTGCTGGTCAGCGAGCTGGTGACCAATTCGCTGCGCCATGCCACGGGCCCCATCGGCGTCCGCCTCGTCCGCTCCGACGGCTCCGCGCCCGGGCTGCTCGTCGAAGTCTCCGACACCCTTCCCGACCCGCCCCGCGAGCGCACCCCCGACTGCGACGCCGAGGACGGCCGCGGTCTCCAACTGGTCGCGCACTCCTCGCGGCGCTGGGGGACCCGCCCGGCGGACACCGGAAAGACCGTCTGGTTCGAGCTGGCGGTGCCCGGCTGACCGCGGGCGGGCGGAAGGGGGGTTCGACCGGGCGTCACCTGGTTAGAAGACTGGGAGTATGGCCCGGCCGGTCCTAAAAGCATCGGGACCGTGCTGTGATCGTGAACACCGTACTGTGCGGCACCGTAGTGCTGGATACTGCGGGCAGCCGCCCCCGGTGACCGGTGCCGGGCGCGGTGAGCTGGAGGGGACGGTTCGCGTGAGCGAGATACCAGCGAAGGCCACGGAGTCCGAGGACCCGTCGGGCGGCGCTAGGGACAGGGCTGCGGTGACGCACACGGCGGCCGTCGAACCGCAGGACGCCCCGGGCGGCACCCTCTGGCAGAGCAGTCCGCCCGGCTCCATCTACGACTACATAAGGGTCGCCTCGTTCTCCATCGGGCCGGACGGGCATGTCGACCAGTGGAGCCTGCGGGCCGAACAGCTCTTCGGCGTCGCCCGTGAACGGGCCGTCGGGATGGACCCCATCGAGGCGTTCGTCGCCCCCGAACTGCGCGAACGCGGCCAGCGCAAGATGGCCGAGATCCTCGACGGCCGGGAGTGGACCGGCGTCATCCCCTTCCGGTCGGCGGGTGCGGAGCGCACCGAGGGCCTCGCCGAGGTCTATGTGATGCCGACCGTGACGGAGGACGGCGACCGGGCCGCGGTGTGCATCATCGTCGACGTCCGCACGCTCCGCAGCATCGAAACGGACCTCGCCGCCTCGCAGGCGATTTTCGGTCAATCTCCGTTCGGCTTCCTGCTGATCGACTCCGAGCTGCGGGTGCGCCGCGCCAACGAGCGGTTCGCCTCCACCTTCGGCGGCGGCGCCCCCGACGAGCACCGCGGCCGCACCGTCCACGACTATCTGCCGTCGCCGGAGGCCGAGCGCATGACCGCCACCCTGCGGCGCGTCCTGCGGACCGGCGACTCGATCACGGACATGCATGTCTCGGGCTTCGTCCCGGGCTCCGAGGAGCGCAGGCACTGGTCCGTCAACCTCTACCGCGTGCACAGCGGCAGCGGACGCCCCATCGGGGTCGCCTGGCTCGGCATCGACGTCACCGCCCGGCGCGCCGCCGCCCGTGAGGCCGCCGCCGCCCGGCGCAACCTCGCCCTGCTGAACGAGGCGGGCGCCCGCATAGGCAACTCCCTCGACCTGGAGACCACCGCCCGGGAACTCCTCGACGTGGTCGTGCCCGGCTTCTGCGACCTGGCCACCGTCGACCTCTACCAGGGGCTCCTGGCGGGCGACGAGACACCGCCGGGCCTCGCCGACGGCAGCGCCGAGCTGCGCCGGGTGGCGTACTCCAGCGCCGTGTCGGACGCGCCCTTCGCGGGCGGGACGGAACCCGTCGCCGTCGGCGCCGTCCACCACTACCCCTTCAACTCGCCCTGTGCGGACGCCCTGCGCGCCGCCCGCCCCCGGACCGTCCCCGCCGAGGACGGTGGCCTGATCCAGTCCACCCTGGCCGTGCCGATGGTCGCGCACGACACCGTCGTCGGCCTCGCCAAGTTCTCCCGTACGAAGGGCAGCGAACCCTTCGGCGAACGCGACCGGGCGCTGGCCGTCGAACTCGCCGCACGCGCCGCCGTCTGCATCGACAACGCCCGGCTGTACCGCCGCGAGCACGAGCGCGCGCTGATACTGCAACGGTCCCTGCTGCCGCCCGGCGACCCGGAGGCCTCCGGCCTGGACATCGCCTGCCGCTATCTGCCGGGCAACGCGGCCACCGGACGCCCCAGCGAGGTCGGCGGCGACTGGTTCGACGTCATAGAACTCCCCGGCCACCGCACGGCCCTGGTCGTCGGCGACGTCATGGGCCGTGGCCTGCGCGCCGCCGTCGCCATGGGTGAACTGCGCACGGCCGTACGCACCTTGGCGCAGCTCGACCTCGAACCGGCCGAAGTCCTCTCCCAGCTCGACGAGATCGCCCGCGGCCTCGGCGCCCCCGGCGGCGTCCAGCAGGCCACCCGCGCCGCCCGCCGCCCGCGCGAGGCCGACCTGTCCGAGGTGTACCTCGCGACCTGTGTCTACGCGGTCTACGACTCGGTCACCCGCCGCTGCACCTTCGCCAATGCGGGCCATCTGCCGCCGGTGCTGGTGGAGCCGGGGCGGTCCGCGCGGATGCTGGACGTGCCGCCCGGGATGCCGCTCGGCGTGGGCGGCGAACCGTTCGAGGAGGTGGAGGTCGAACTGCCCGAGGGTGCCCTGCTCGCCCTCTACACGGACGGCCTGGTCGAGTCCCGGGACCATCCGCTGGACGAGGGCCTCCAGGCCTTCGTCGGCGCGCTCACCGACCCCGCCCAGCCCCTGGAAGAGGTCTGCGACCACGTCCTCAACACCCTGGACACCCACCACGGCGAGGACGACATCGCGCTGCTGATGGCGCGGGTCCAGGGGCTGCCCGCCGACAGCGTCGGGGACTGGACGCTGCCGCGGGAGCCGCGCAGCGTGGGCCGCGCCCGCGAGTACGCCCGCGCCCAGCTGCTCGCCTGGGACCTGGAGCCCCTGGTGGACACCACGGAGCTGCTGGTCAGCGAGCTGGTCACCAACGCCCTGCGGTACGGCGAGGGGGACATCCGGCTGCGGCTGCTGCTCGACCGGACGCTGGTGTGCGAGGTGTGGGACGCGGGTCTGGTGCAGCCGCGCCGCCGACGCGCCCGCGACACGGACGAGGGAGGCCGGGGACTCCAGCTGGTCGGGCTGCTCTCCGCGGCCTGGGGCTCGCGGCGCACCCCGCGCGGCAAGACGGTCTGGTTCGAACTCCCGCTCCCGGACGGCGAGAACGGCCTCGTCGACCCGGCGGAGGCCCTGCTGAGCCTGTTCTAGACGGCTCCCGGCGGCGGGGAGTCCTGCCCGGGCGCGGGTGGCGGGGCGGTCCTCTCGGGGGCGGGTGGTGTGGCGGTCCTCCCGGGGGGTGCCGGTTCCTCGCGGCCGTCCTGCGGTACGGCGGCGGGCGCGCGGCCGCCGGGCGTGGTGCGGGTTCGCGTACGCCGTCTGCGCCGCGCCCGGGTGTGCAGCGCCACCGCCACCGCGGCGACCGCGGCGGCCAGCGGCAGCGCCAGATCGGTGGTGACGGCCGGATCCCGGCGGGCCGCCCCCGCCGCGGCCAGCACCACCAGCACCGCCCCGCACGCGACGGAGACCCGCCGCACGGCTCGGCCCGCGGCGGCCCGGCGCACCCGGTCTCGACGGTGGGGCGGCGTCACATTCCGGAGCGTATGGCCGAAGCCGCGGTACCGCGAGTGGAGTGCGGCCGGTACTTGGGGGCAGCGGCCCGGCCGTGCGGCGGGACGGCCGGGGCCGTGATCCCGTGCGGCCGGGGGCGGGTGGTCACCCCTCGGCCGGACGCCTCCTGATCTTCGACCCCAGCCACACCAGCGGGTCGTACTTGCGGTCGACCGCCCGCTCCTTCAGCGGGATCAGCGCGTTGTCCGTGATCCTGATGCCCTCGGGGCACACCTCCGTGCAGCACTTGGTGATGTTGCAGTAGCCGAGGCCGTGTTCGTCCTGGGCCGTGCGCCTGCGGTCCAGGCCCGCGTCCGCCGCCGCGTCCAGGGGGTGCATGTCCAGCTCCGCCACCCGCATCAGAAAGCGGGGCCCGGCGAACACCGGCTTGTTCTCCTCGTGGTCGCGGACCACATGGCAGGTGTCCTGGCACAGGAAGCACTCGATGCACTTGCGGAACTCCTGCGGGCGGTCCACGTCCTCCTGCATCATGCGGTACTCGCCGGGGGCGAGGCCGGACGGCGGCACGAAGGCGGGGATCTCGCGCGCCTTGCGGTAGTTGAAGGTCACGTCCGTCACCAGGTCGCGGACCACCGGGAAGGCGCGCAGCGGGGTCACCGTGATCGTCTCGTCCCGCTCGAACACCGACATCCGGGTCATGCACATCAGCCGGGGCCGCCCGTTGATCTCCGCCGAGCACGAACCGCACTTGCCCGCCTTGCAGTTCCAGCGCACGGCCAGGTCGGGCGCCTGGGTGGCCTGGAGGCGGTGGACGATGTCCAGCACCACCTCGCCCTCATGGACCTCCACGGTGAAGTCCTCAAGTCCCCCGCCCTGCCGGTCGCCCCGCCACACCTTGAAACGGGCCTCGTAGCCGCTCATTCGTACAGCTCCTCTTCGGCCAGGTACTTGACCAGCTCCTCCTTCTCGAAGAGGGCGAGCAGGTCGGGGCGGATGGGGTCGGTGGTCTCGCGGGACAGGGTGATCCGGTCGCGCGCCGGGTCCGCGGCGGCCGCGTCGTCCACGGGAGCGGCCGGCCGGCACAGCAGATTGATCCGGCGCCAGGCGCGGTCCATCGCCGGGTAGTCCTCCCGGGTGTGGCCGCCGCGGGACTCGGTGCGCTCCAGCGCGGCCCGCGCCACGCACTCGCTCACCAGCAGCATGTTCCGCAGATCCAGGGCGAGGTGCCAGCCGGGGTTGAACTGGCGGTGCCCCTCGACGCCCGCCCGGCGCGCCCGCACCCGCAGCTCGGCCAGCTTCTCCAGGGCCTGCCGCATCTCCGCCTCCCGGCGGATGATCCCGACGAGGTCGTTCATGGTCTGCTGGAGCTCCTGGTGCAGGGTGTACGGATTCTCCGGCGGCCCGTCCTCCCCGGCGGCCGCGGGCCCCTCCGCCGAGAAGGGCCGCAGCGCCTCCGCCGCGGCCGCGGCCACCTGGGCGTCGTCCACCGGGAGCCGCCCCGCCCCGGCCGCGTACCCGGCCGCGTGCAGTCCGGCGCGCCGCCCGAAGACCAGCAGGTCGGAGAGGGAGTTGCCGCCGAGCCGGTTGGAGCCGTGCATGCCACCGGCCACCTCCCCGGCCGCGTAGAGACCGGGGACCCCGCGGGCCGCCGCGGTGTCCGAGTCGACCGCGATACCGCCCATGACGTAGTGGCAGGTCGGCCCGACCTCCATCGGCTCGGCGGTGATGTCGACGTCTGCCAGCTCCTTGAACTGGTGGTACATCGACGGCAGCCGCCGCCGGACGACCTCGGCGGGCATCCGGGTGGACACATCGAGGAAGACCCCGCCGTGCGGGGAGCCGCGGCCCGCCTTCACCTCGGCGTTGATCGCGCGTGCCACCTCGTCGCGGGGGAGCAGCTCGGGCGGGCGCCGGTTGGCGTCCGGGTCCTCGTACCAGCGGTCGGCCTCGTCCTCGGTCTGCGCGTACTTCTCCTTGAAGACGTCCGGGATGTAGTCGAACATGAACCGCGCGCCCTCGGAGTTCCGCAGCACCCCGCCGTCGCCGCGCACCGACTCGGTGACGAGGATGCCCTTCACCGAGGGCGGCCAGACCATGCCCGTCGGATGGAACTGCACGAACTCCATGTTGAGCAGCGGCGCCCCGGCCAGCAGGGCCAGCGCGTGCCCGTCGCCCGTGTACTCCCAGGAGTTCGACGTCACCTTGAAGGACTTGCCGATGCCGCCCGTGGCGATCACCACGGCGGGCGCCTGGAGGACGAAGAAACGGCCGGTCTCGCGCTCGTAGGCGAAGACCCCCGACACCCGCTCCCCGGTCTTGAGGATCCGGGTGACCGTGCACTCCTGGAAGACCTTCAGCCGGGACTCCGGGTCGCCGGTCTCCCGCTCGTCCTCCTGCTGGAGTGCGACGACCTTCTGCTGGAGGGTGCGGATCAGCTCCAGTCCTGTGCGGTCGCCGACGTGGGCGAGGCGCGGGTACTCATGGCCGCCGAAGTTGCGCTGGGAGATGCGGCCGTCCTTCGTACGGTCGAAGAGGGCGCCCCACGTCTCCAGTTCCCAGACCCGGTCGGGGGCCTCGGACGCGTGCAACTCGGCCATCCGCCACTGGTTGAGGAACTTCCCGCCGCGCAGGGTGTCGCGGAAGTGCACCTGCCAGCTGTCGTGCGGGTTGGCGTTGCCCATCGCCGCCGCGATGCCGCCCTCCGCCATGACGGTGTGGGCCTTGCCGAACAGCGACTTGCAGATCACGGCCGTACGGGCGCCGCGCTCGCGGGCCTCGACGGCGGCCCGCAGGCCCGCCCCGCCGGCCCCGACCACGACCACGTCCCACTCCTGCCGGTCGACCACGGACATCACAGAGCCCCACTCACTAGAAGAAGCGCGGATCGTCGAAGGCGCCGGACGCCACCAGGTACACATAGAAGTCGGCGAGCGCCACGCTGATCAGGGAGGCCCAGGCCAGCAGCATGTGCCGGGCGTTCAGCCTGCTGACCAGGCCCCACATCCGGTAGCGCACGGGATGCCGGGAGAAGTGCTTGAGCCTGCCGCCGACGATGTGCCGGCAGGAGTGGCAGGACAGGGTGTACGCCCAGATCAGCACGATGTTCACCAGGAACACCAGGGTGCCGAGCCCCATGTGCCCCCAGCGGTAGTGGGTGTCGCGGAAGGCGAGCACGGTGTCGTAGGTGAGGACGCCCGCCACCAGCAGGGCCGCGTAGAAGAAGTACCGGTGGACGTTCTGGAGGATCAGCGGGAAGCGGCTCTCGCCGGTGTACTTCCGGTGCGGCTCCGGGACCGCGCAGGCCGGGGGCGACAGCCAGAAGCCCCGGTAGTAGGCCTTGCGGTAGTAGTAGCAGGTCAGGCGGAAGCCGAGCGGGAAGATCAGGATGATGATCGCCGGGGAGATGGCCCACCAGCTGCCGAAGAGGTCGGCGTTGGGGCCCGCGTGCATGGTCCGGCAGCGTTCCGCCAGGCAGGGCGAGTAGAACGGCGAGACGTAGGGCGCCGCGTAGTAGTGCGCGTCGGAGAAGGCCCGCCAGGTCGAGTACACGACGAAGGCCAGCAGTCCGGCGGCGGTGGCGGCGGGCGCCAGCCACCAGCGGTCGGTGCGCAGATGCGGTACGGCGATGGCGGCGCGGGCGCCGGAGCGCACCCCGCGGCCGGGGGTCCGGGGTGCGGTGTCGGGGGGTTCCGTTCCAGTGGTCAAGAAAGCGCACCTCTCTCGTGGGTCCGTCGGCCTCCGGGGCGGGCCGGGGTCAGGGTGCGTGCCGGTCCCGGCCGCCGAGGCCCTCGTCGTCCGAGTCCGTCCACAGGGTGCTGTCGTAGGGGGCGTCGGAGATCGCCACCAGCTCGGTGCGCCGGACCGCGCCGGGGGCGGCCGCCGCCGCACGCAGCAGCGCCACGCTCTCGCGCAGATGTTCGGCGTCGGTGCGGACCCGGCGTATCTCCAGGCCGCCGACGCCCAGCTGCCGCTCCAGGCGGCCCACGGACCGGTACAGGTCGTCGAGGCACCGCTGAACGGACGCCAGTTCGTCGTGCACGGACATGACGTGACCTCACTTCCGGGGCCCGGGGGCCCGAGGTGGCGACGTTCATGCGCCAGTGAGTGTTGCGCGTCACAGCAGCCGGTGTGAAGGGATGTGCAGCGATTGGCCGACGCACACGGGGGCGTGCGGATCGCATTCGAGCCTCCCGTCCGCCGCCGGGCGGCCGGTGGAGCCCGATGCCGGGGAACGGGGCCGCCGTTGGGCCGATCGGGTGGGGTTCCCGGGTGCTGTCGCCGTGTCGCCGCATTCCGCAGAACCCTTTCCTTTTCAGTGGGCCCAAAGATCTGATCAGCTCCAAATACCACCAAACCTGATCATAACGCCCGCTCATCTGTGAAGCGGCTCCCCGGAGGTGGACGTATGTCCCACGACGGCGTCGGCCGGAGCGCGGTGCTGCGCTCGGCCGCCTTCCTCACCGCGGGGGCCCTCGCGGTGACCGCGCTCGCCGCCTGCAGCTCCGACGACAAGAAGACGAGCACACCCGCCGCCGGGCAGGACATCGCCCCGGCCGGCCGCAATGTCGTCGGCGACGGCGGCACCCTGCGCTGGGCGGTCGACGACGTGCCCGGGACCCTGAACACCTTCCAGGCCGACGCCGACGCCGCCACCAGCCGGATCGCGGGCGCGGTCCTGCCCACGATGTTCCGGCTCGACGCCAACGGGCGGCCGCAGGCGGACCCCGCTTATCTGGAGTCCGCCAAGGTCGTCTCGACCGAGCCCAAGCAGGTCGTCGTCTACCACCTCAACCAGCAGGCCGTCTGGAGCGACGGCCGGGAGATCGGCGCCGACGACTTCGCCGCCCAGTGGCGCGCCCTCTCCGGGAAGAACAACGCCTACTGGACCGCCCGCAACGCGGGCTACGACCGCATCGCCAAGATCGAGCGGGGCAAGAACAACCTCGAGGTCAAGGTCACCTTCGCCAAGCCCTACGCCGACTGGAAGTCGCTGTTCTCGCCGCTGTACCCGAAGGACGTCATGGGCACCCCGGACGGCTTCAACGACGCGGCGCGCCAGGGGCTGAAGACCACCGCGGGCCCGTTCGCCGTCCAGTCGGTGGACCGCAAGAACGGCACCGTCACCCTCACCCGCAACCCGCGCTGGTGGGGCAGGCCCGCCAAGCTCTCGCAGATCGACCTGGTGTCCGTGCCGCGCGACCAGCGGGCCACCGCGCTCGCCGAGGGAAAGCTCGACATGGCGGAGGTCGACCCGGAAGAGGCCCAGCGCATCACGCTCGCCTCCCGGGACAAGGGCACCACCCCCCTCCAGGGATCCTCCCTCGGCGCGTCGCCGAGCGACGGCGCGTCCCCCAGCGACGGCGCCACGGCGACCCCGGCGGAGAGCGAGAGTGCCTCGGCGGACCCCGAGGCGAGCGACAGCGCCTCCGCGGGCGCCGCGGGCCCGCGCACCCAGCAGACCCTGAACGGCTTCGTGATCCGCAGATCCCTGGAGCCCGCCTACACCCAGCTCGCCCTGAACGGTTCCCGGGGCCCGCTCACCGACGAGCGGGTGCGCCGGGCCGTGGCCCGCGCCCTGGACCGTACCCAGCTGGCCGGACTCGTCCTCAAGCCGCTCGGGCTGCCCGCGGTCCCGGTCGGCAGCCATCTCGCGCTCGCCGGACAGGACGCCTACACCGACGGCAGCGGCGCCCTCGGCAGCCAGGACGCCAAGGAGGCGCAGAAGCTGCTGGCCGAGGCGGGCTGGGAGGTCAAGGGCGGCAAGAAGGCGGCCGGCTCCAAGAGCGAGAAGGGGCAGGACGACAAGCCCGGAGCGGCCCTGCGGGAGCCCGGCCAGCAGGGCGGACCCCCGCCGGGGGCCTACGCGCCCAAGGGCACGGCCGCTCCGGCCGCCGTCCCGGACGGGATGCTGGCCAAGAGCGGCAAGCCGCTCCGGCTGAAGTTCGTGCTGCCCTCGGGCCCGGGCTCCCGTTCGCTCCAGACCGTCGGGGACCGCATCGTGCGGATGCTGGGCACGATCGGGATCCAGGCGCAGATCACCAAGGTCCCGGACAACGAGTTCTTCCGGGACCACATCGCCTCCGGCGACTACGACCTGGCCCTGTACTCCTGGCCGGCCACCGCCTTCCCGGCCACCGACGCCCGGCCGATCTTCGCCAAGCCGGTCCCGGCCTCGGACGGCTCGCTGAGCGTCGACCAGAACTACACCCGGGTCGGCACCGACCAGGTGGACCAGCTCTTCGACCAGGCCATCGCCACCCTGGACCAGGACGAGGAGCGGGACCTGCTGCACAAGGCCGACGCCCACATCTGGGCCGCCGCGGGCTCCATCCCGCTCTACCAGCGCCCCGAGCTGACCGTGACCCGGTCCGACCTGGCCAACGCCGGAGCCTTCGGCTTCCAGACGCCGGTCTATGAGGACATGGGCTTCCTGAAGAAGGGGTCCAAGCCCGCGAAGCCCTCCGCGAGCCCGACCTCGTAGCCCCCGGGCCGCCCGTCCCCGCGACGGGCGGCTCCCCCCTGCCCCACCTGGTACGGGGCCGCCGCCGGACGCCCCGGCGAGCCCGTCCGGCGGCGGCCCCGTACCATGGGGTGAGGCCGTGGCATGTTCAGCCCGGCAGGGCCCGCGTAGACACAGACGTACGCGCAGGCCGTCCTCACCACTCCGGGAGTACGCCGCAATATGGCCACGCGCCACGACATCCGCAACGTCGCCATCGTCGCCCACGTCGACCACGGCAAGACGACCATCGTCGACGGCATGCTGAAGCAGGCCGGTGCCTTCGCCGCCCACCAGCTCGAGCAGGTCGACGACCGGGTCATGGACTCGAACGACCTGGAGCGTGAGAAGGGCATCACGATCCTCGCCAAGAACACGGCGGTGAGCTACCACCCCAAGGACGGCGGGGACCCGATCACGATCAACATCATCGACACCCCCGGCCACGCCGACTTCGGTGGCGAGGTCGAGCGCGGTCTGTCGATGGTGGACGGCGTGGTCCTGCTCGTGGACGCCTCCGAGGGCCCGCTGCCGCAGACCCGCTTCGTGCTGCGCAAGGCGCTCCAGGCCCGGCTGCCCGTCATCCTGTGCATCAACAAGACGGACCGCCCCGACGCCCGGATCGACGAGGTCGTCAACGAGACCTACGACCTGTTCCTGGACGTCGACGCGGACGAGGAGCAGATCGAGTTCCCGATCGTCTACGCCTGCGGCCGTGACGGCATCGCCTCGCTGACCAAGCCGGAGAACGGCACGGTCCCCGCGGACTCCACCAGCCTGGAGCCGTTCTTCTCCACGATCCTGGAGCACATCCCGGCCCCCACCTACGACGAGGGCGCGCCGCTCCAGGCCCACGTCACCAACCTGGACGCCGACAACTTCCTCGGCCGTATCGCGCTGCTCCGCGTCGAGCAGGGCGAGCTGCGCAAGGGCCAGACCGTCGCCTGGATCAAGCGCGACGGCACGATCAGCAACGTTCGCATCAGCGAGCTGATGATGACCGAGGCCCTCACCCGCAAGCCCGCCGAGAAGGCCGGTCCGGGTGACATCTGCGCCGTCGCCGGTATCCCCGAGATCATGATCGGCGAGACCCTGGCCGACCCGGAGAACCCCGTCGCGCTGCCGCTGATCACGGTGGACGAGCCCGCGATCTCCATGGTCATCGGCACCAACACCTCGCCGCTGGTCGGTCGTGGCGGCACCGGCAAGGGCGCCAACGCCAAGGCCACCGTCAAGGACCGCAAGGTCACCGCCCGCCAGGTCAAGGACCGCCTCGACCGCGAGCTGATCGGTAACGTCTCGCTGCGGGTCCTGGACACCGAGCGCCCCGACGCCTGGGAGGTGCAGGGCCGCGGTGAGCTGGCGCTGGCCATCCTGGTCGAGACCATGCGCCGTGAGGGCTACGAGCTGACGGTCGGTAAGCCGCAGGTCGTCACCAAGGAGGTCGACGGCAAGGTCCACGAGCCCGTCGAGCGTCTGACCATCGACGTGCCCGAGGAGCACATGGGCGCGGTCACGCAGCTCATGGGCGTCCGCAAGGGCCGTATGGACAACATGTCCAACCACGGCTCCGGCTGGGTGCGCATGGAGTTCGTGGTGCCCTCGCGCGGTCTGATCGGCTTCCGTACCGAGTTCCTGACCGGCACCCGCGGCACCGGTATCGCGCATTCCATCCACGAGGGCCACGAGCCCTGGTTCGGCCCCCTCCAGACCCGTAACAACGGCTCCCTGGTCGCCGACCGCTCCGGCAGCGTCACCGCGTTCGCGATGACGAACCTCCAGGAGCGCGGCACGCTCTTCATCGAGCCCGGCACCGAGGTGTACGAGGGCATGATCGTCGGTGAGAACTCCCGCTCCGACGACATGGACGTCAACATCACCAAGGAGAAGAAGCTCACCAACATCCGGTCGGCCACGTCGGACATCGCCGAGTCGATCGTGCCGCCGCGCAAGCTGTCGCTGGAGCAGTCCCTGGAGTTCTGCCGCGACGACGAGTGCGTCGAGGTGACCCCGGAGGCGGTCCGGATCCGCAAGGTCGTCCTCGACCAGCGTGAGCGCGCCCGCAGCGCGAGCCGCGCCAAGCACGGCTGATCCACGGCTTCACAGCCACCCGAAGCCCGGGTGCCCCGTCACGGGGGCACCCGGGCTTTCGCCTTCCCCGGCCTTCCCGCGGGTGGCCCGGACCTGATCCGGCCAGCCGGGCGCCCGCCCGCAACCGGTTTTCCGGCCCCCTGTCCGCACTGCGCGATCTCCCGCCGATGGACACGTAACACGCCCGTTTCGGGGGTTTCTCGGGCGGATCTCTTTGTCCGTCTTCTGGAAGATGTTCCGGCCAGCTGTGATGGAACCGAGACCTCAAGACAGTGGTCGGTATCTGGCGCATGGCAGATAGTTGGGCCCAACGCTCGGGTCAATGGGTCATGCGCTGCGGGGGCGGCGCCGACTCGCGAGCACCGGTGGGGTGTTGACCTTCCGTCAGGGGTGTCGGAGGGGACAGCGATCGCCCTTCCCGTCCGTGCACCGGTTGAGTCAAGGAGGCGTTTCTCATGTCAACTACGCGTGTTCAGCTGCGATCTGTCGCGGTGTCCGAGCGGTAGCGCCGTCTTATCCGATCCACGTGGTCCAAGCCGTGGCCCGCCCGCAACCAGCGGCGGCCACCGGCTCGGCGTATCCATGAATGGAACGCATCATGACGAGTCCTCCCGACACCGAGGGCGGCGCAGCGTTTCTCGTCGTGGCCGACGGGAAACCACCGGTGGAACAGCCCGGGGCGGCGCGGCCGGAGAGCCGATCGCCCGGCCGGCTGATGTGGATCCGCTTCAGGCGGGACCGCGCCGGGGTGATCTCCGCCTGTGTGGTGGCCTTCTTCTTCCTGATCGGACTGCTGGCACCGCTGATCTCCACGGTGTACGGCAAGAACCCGTACACCGTCTACGCCGACGAGCGCCCCGACCTCTTCGACAGCGCGGGCGTGCCGGTCCGGCCCAACGGCGGCATCAGCAGTGAGTTCTGGTTCGGCCTCGAACCGGGCAACGGCTACGACGTCTTCACCAAGCTGATCTACGGCATCCGCACCTCGCTGATGATCTCCTGTGCGGTCACGCTCGCCGTGGTGCTCACCGGAATCGTCCTCGGGGTCTCCGCGGGCTATCTCGGCGGCAGGGCCGACTACACCATCAGCCGGCTCATCGACTTCCTGCTCGCCTTCCCCTCGCAGCTGTTCTTCATCGCGAGCATGCCCGTGGTGGTCTCCCTCTTCGTCAGCCCGCGCGACGAGACACCGACCTATGTCCGTGTGCTGGCGCTGATCGCGGTCCAGTGGGTGCTGGGCTGGATGAGCCTCGCCCGCATCCTGCGCGGGACCACCCTGTCGCTGCGGGAACGCGAGTTCATCGAGGCGGCCCGGGTCAGCGGGGCGTCCCCCTGGCGCATCATCAGCAGGGAGATCCTCCCCAATGTGGTCACCCCGCTGCTGGTGCAGGCCACCTATCTGCTCCCCAGCTTTGTGACCGTCGAGGCGGGCCTGTCCTATCTCGGCGTCGGAATCGTCGAACCGACCCCCGACTGGGGGCAGATGTTCGCCAAGGCGTCGACGGAGCTGGTGCTCCAGAACGACATCACCTACATGCTCTTCCCCGGCATCTCGATGATCGTCTTCGTCGTCGCGTTCAACCTGCTCGGGGACTCGGTCAGGGACGCCTTCGACCCCAAGACGGCGCGCTGACCCGATCGCGGGAGACCGCAGCCGGCTCAAGGACCACGGCCCGACGGTGACGCGCACTCTCCGACGTGCCCGACATGTCCAGCAACTCCATGCCGTACCACGGCATGTCACAACGCACTGGTGACACACAGATGGGTGGGAAACAGCGTGAAGAACACGGGCGGACGCCATGCCTACGCCGCACTCTCGGTGCTCGCGGCCGGAGCTCTCGTGCTCACCGGTTGCAGCAAGGGCGGCAGCGACGGGGGCGGCGACGGCAAGAAGGACGACAGCAACGCCAAGCGCCAGCAGGCCTCGATCAAGTTCGGTGACGCGGCGGACTCCACCGGCCCCGCCACCCCGGTCCCCGGGGCCAGAAGCGGCGGCACGATGGAGGTCCTCCAGCGGGACAGCTACGCCCATCTGGACCCGGCGCAGATCTACGTCTCCGACGAGGGCTCGCTCGCCCAGCTGATCCACAGAGGTCTCACCGGATACCGGGCCACCGGCGACGACGGCAGCACGCACGAGATCGTCGGCGACCTGGCCACCGACTCCGGAACGACCACGGACGGCGGCAAGACCTGGAAGTACACGCTCAAGGACGGCATCAAGTTCCAGGACGGCTCGCCGATCACCGCCAAGGACATCCGCCAGACCTTCGAGCGGCTCTTCGCCCCCTTCGTCAACCAGGGCCCGACCTATGTCCAGCAGTGGCTGGCCGACACCTCCGGGGCCGACTACCGCAAGCTGCTGAAGAACGGCCCCTACGACGGCAAGCACCTCCCGGACAGCGTCCTGTCGACCCCGGACGCCAAGACCGTCGTCTTCCACTTCAAGAAGCCGCACCCGGACCTGCCCTACGCCCTGGCCATGGCGGGCTACGCGGTGGTGGAGGCCAAGGGCGACACCAAGGAGAAGTACGACCGGGCCCCGGTGGTGTCCGGCCCGTACAAGATCGAGTCGTTCAAGTCGGGCAAGTCCATGGTGCTGGTGAAGAACGACCAGTGGGACCCGAAGACGGACCCGATCCGCCATCAGTACGTCGACCGGTTCAACATCACCTTCAACCAGCAGTTCGAGGCGTCCACCAAGGCGCTCCTCGCGGACAGCGGCGCCGACCGGACGGGCCTCAGCTTCAACAACCAGGTCGACGCGGGCAACCTGTCCAAGGTCCTCGCCGACCCCAGGATGAAGTCCCGTACGGTGCAGGGCTTCCAGCCCTACGTCGGCCAGATGAACATCAACATGAGCAAGCCCGAGCTGAAGGACATCAAGGTCCGCCAGGCCATCGCCTACGCGCTGCCCGTCACCCCGTTCGTGCGGGCCTACGGCGGCAGCGCGGCGATGGAGGTCGCGGGCGGCCTGCTCAGCCCCACCGTCAGCGGCTACGACCCCGCCTTCGACCCCTTCGGCAAGAAGAAGAAGCCCGCCGGTGACCCGGACAAGGCCAAGAAGCTGCTCCAGGAGGCCGGAAAGGTCGGCATGAAGCTGACCTTCGGCTACACCAACACCCCCGAGGGCCAGCAGTACTCCACCGCCATGGCCGCGGGCCTCAAGAAGGCCGGCTTCGACGTCCAGCGCCAGGAGATCCCGGCCGAGACGTACTACGACCAGGTCAGCAAGCTCGACAACGCCTACGACATCTTCCACACGGCGTGGGGCGCCGACTGGCCGTCCGCCTCCACCGTGATCCCGCCGCTCTACGACGGCAGGCTGATCGCCGACGGCGCCCAGAACTACTCGCAGATCAACGACCCGTATGTGAACGGCGAGATCGACCGCATCAACACCGTCACCGACCCGGTGAAGGCCGCGGACGCGTGGGAGAAGCTCGACAAGTACCTGCTCACCAAGGTGGTGAACGAGGTGCCGACCGGCTACTACAAGCAGATCCAGATCGCCGGTTCCCAGGTCGGCGGCCTGGTCTACGACGACGTGATCGGCGGCGTCGACCCGCGCCGCCTCTACGTCAAGTAAGCACCCATCCGCCGGTTCCCGGTGCGGCCGCCCGCCACGGCGCCCGCACCGGGAACAGTCCGGCCCGCTGACGTCTGAGAGCTGCCCCCTGATGCTGCGCTTCCTGGTGCGCCGGACACTCGGCGCCGTCGTCATCCTCTTCCTGCTGAGTATCGTCACCTTCCTGCTGTTCTTCGGGATGCCGCGGGACCCGGGACTGCTGATGTGCGGCAAGACCTGCACCCCGGCCAACCTCGCGAACATCCACCATGTCCTCGGCCTCGACAAGCCGATCCCCGAGCAGTACTGGACCTTTCTGCACAACCTGGTCGTGGGCAGCAACGGCTTCGACCAGGGGCCCTGTCCCGCCCCCTGCTTCGGGTACTCGTACCACACCAACGAGCTGGTGTGGTCCACCCTGATGGACCGGCTGCCGACCACCGTCTCCCTCACCGTCGGCGGGGCCTGCGTCTTCCTGCTGGTGGGCCTCGGCACCGGCATGCTCGCCGCCTGGAAGCGGGGCTCGCTGCTCGACAAGACGGTCACCGCGGGCTCGATGGTGCTCAGTTCGATGCAGATCTACTTCCTGGGCCCGCTGGCCCTGGCGGCACTCGTCTACCAGTCGCACCTGTTCGACAAGCCCGCCTACAACCCCTTCACCCACGACCCGGCCACCTGGTTCACCGGGCTGATCATCCCGTGGGTGGTGCTGTCCACGATCTTCGCCGCGCAGTACACCCGTATGGCGCGCTCCTCGATGATCGAGCAGCTCCAGGAGGACCATGTCCGCACCGCCCGCGCCAAAGGCATGTCACGCCGGTACGTCTTCTTCCGCTACGCCTGGCGCGGTTCGCTGATCCCCCTGGTCACCATCTTCGGCATCGACCTCGGGTCCCTGCTGGGCGGCGCGATCATCACCGAGACCACCTTCGGACTGCCGGGGCTGGGCCAGCTCGCGGTGCAGTCGGTGTTCTTCAGCGATCTGCCGCTGCTGCTGGGCGTGATGCTGTTCTCCGCCGCCATGATCCTGCTGTTCAACATCATCGTGGATGCCTGCTACGCGTACATCGACCCGCGTGTGCGGCTCGCCTAGGAGCACTCCGTGACCACAGTGACCAAGGAATCCGGCGCTCCCGCCCCGGCGGGCGCGGGCGCCTTCCTCTCGGTGCGGGACCTGCATGTCGCCTTCCGGACCGAGGACGGCCTCGTCCGCGCCGTGAACGGGCTCTCCTTCGACCTCGAACGGGGCAGGACCCTCGGCATCGTGGGGGAGTCCGGCTCCGGCAAGTCGGTGACCAATCTGACCATCCTGGGGCTGCACAACCCGATGTTCACCACGGTCGACGGGGAGATCGTGCTGGACGGCCAGGAGCTGATCACCGCCCGCGAGTCCGAGCTGGAGCGGGTCCGCGGCAACAAGGCAGCCATGATCTTCCAGGACCCGCTGACCGCGCTGTCGCCGTACTACACGGTGGGCCGGCAGATCGCCGAGCCCTACCGCAAGCACACGGGGTGCTCCAAGGCCGAGGCCCGCAAGCGCGCGGTGGAGATGCTGCGCCGGGTCGGGATCCCGCAGCCGGACGTGCGGGTGGACGACTACCCGCACCAGTTCTCCGGCGGGATGCGCCAGCGCGCGATGATCGCCATGGCCCTGGTCTGCGACCCCGATCTGCTGATCGCCGACGAGCCGACCACGGCCCTGGACGTGACCGTCCAGGCGCAGATCCTGGACCTGTTGAAGGACCTCCAGCAGGAGTTCGGCTCCGCGATCGTCTTCATCACCCACGACCTCGGGGTCATCGCCGACATGGCCGACGACATCATGGTGATGTACGCGGGTGAGGCCGTCGAACGCGGCGCGGTCCACGACGTGCTGAGGACCCCTCAGCACCCGTACACCTGGGGCCTGCTCAACTCCATGCCGCGCCTGGACTCGGACCTCGGCACCCCCCTCGCGCCCATTCCCGGCACACCGCCGTCCCTGCTCCGCCCGCCCAGTGGCTGCCGCTTCCACCCCCGCTGCACCTTCCGGAGCGAGGTGGGCGGCACCCGGTGCGCGGGCGAACCGCCGCCGCTGCCCGGCGGCCGGGGCGCGGCCTGCCATCTCACGGCCGAGCAGAAGCGGTCCATCTTCGTCGAGCAGATCAAGCCCCGGCTGCGATAGGGAGGCAGCGTCATGAAAAAAGAGGTTGTGGATCTCACCAAGGCCGGGCCCGCCGTGCCCGCCGCGCGCGAGGCGGCCCCGGAGGGGCCCCGGGAACCCCTGCTGGTGGTGGAGAACCTGGTCAAGCACTTCCCGGTCAAGGGCGGCTTCCCCATCCGCCGCACCATCGGCGCGGTACAGGCCGTGGACGGTGTCGACCTGACCGTGCATGTCGGCGAGAGCTTCGGGCTGGTGGGCGAGTCCGGTTGCGGCAAGTCCACCACCGGGCGGCTGATCACCCGGCTGCTTGAGCCGACCCAGGGGCGCATCTCCTACCGCGGCCGGGACATCGCGCACGCCAGCCGCAAGAAGCTGGCCCCGATCCGCTCCGAGATCCAGATGATCTTCCAGGACCCGTACTCGTCCCTGAATCCGCGGCAGACAGTCGGCAGGATCATCGCGGGTCCGATGGAGATCAACGGCATCAACCCGCCCGGCGGCCGCGAGGCGCGTGTCCGGGAACTGCTGGAGATCGTCGGTCTGAACCCGGAGCACTTCAACCGCTTCCCGCACGAGTTCTCCGGCGGCCAGCGCCAGCGCATCGGGGTCGCCCGGGCCCTGGCCCTGGAGCCCAAGCTGATCGTCGCGGACGAGCCGGTCTCCGCCCTGGACGTCTCCATCCAGGCCCAGGTCGTCAACCTGCTCCAGAAGGTCCAGCAGGAACTGGGCATCGCCTTCGTCTTCATCGCCCACGACCTCGCCGTCGTACGCCACTTCTCCCACCGCGTGGCCGTCATGTACCTCGGCAAGATCATCGAGGTCGGCGACCGGGACTCCATCTACGCCCGTCCCCGCCACCCGTACACCCACGCGCTGCTGTCCGCCGTGCCCGAGGTGAGCCTCGACGCCGAGGACGAGCCCCGCCGCGAACGCATCCGCTTGGCGGGAGACGTCCCGTCGCCCATCAACCCGCCGTCGGGCTGCCGCTTCCGCACCCGCTGCTGGAAGGCACAGGACAGATGCGCCACCGAGGAGCCGCCCCTCGTGCGGATCGGCGGCAACCGCCCCGGGCATCTGACGGCCTGCCACTTCCCGGAGGAGCCGACGACGGAGGCGCGCGAGGAGGACATCGTGCTGGACCCGGCGCTCGCGGCGCTGGAGGAGGGGGACGGCTGAGGCTACCCGGCCGCCGCCGCGACGGTGATGATCTCGGGGCTGGCGGGCGTGAGCGGACCCCGCCCCCAGTCCCCGTACTGCTCGACGACGTCCAGGCCCGCCCCGGCCAGGAAGCCGGACAGCCGGTCCGGGCCGAGGAACCGCAGGGTGCCCTGGGTGACCGCGGGCCGCTCCCAGCCGGGGGCCTCGACGGTCGACACATACGACACCCGGTCGCCGCGCACCGGCGTCTCGGCCTCGTGCCGGATGCTGACGACCCCGCCGTCGCCGTCCGGCACCTCGCGCACCCGCTCCGGGGTCCATGACTCCCAGGCGCGCGCGCCCGGATTGCGCGTCTCGAAGACGAACCGGCCGCCCTCGGCGAGCGCCTCACGCACCCCGCGCAGGCAGCTGTGCAGCTCGTCGTCGCCGAGCAGCTCCTGGAAGGCGTGCCCGGTCATCACCACGAGGTCGAAGGCGCCCTGCCACCGGTGCGAACGGAAGTCGCCGAGCACCCACTCGACGCCGGGCGCCCGGTCCCGCGCCCGGACCAACATCGCGGCGGCCGGGTCGAGCCCGCACAGCCGGCCCTCGTGCCCCCGCTCCCGGGCCCGCGCGAGCAGCGCCCCGGTGCCGCAGCCGACGTCCAGCACGCTCTGCGCGGACTGCACAAGTCCCAGATAGAAGTCGTCACTTGGGCCCCACGGATTGAGGACGTCGTACAGTCCGGCCAGGGCGACATCGGAGAACGAACGGTGGACCATCGTGACAGTTTGTCAGCTCCGGGCGGGCGTTGGGTGGACAGTGCTGGATCTTTGTGGAACGTAACCGTGTTCTTCTCCGTCCCCCGGTCCTCCGGGGCGCGCGGGGCCGGACAGCACAAAGGCCCGCACCCGGCAGGGTGCGGGCCTTTTCCCCGGAAGCAGACGTTCATGGGCTCGGGTCAAGGGGCCGGAGAAGGTCCGTTCCGCAGGCGGCAGCCGACGGAAAAGGGGTGTGTCAGGCGGCCGCCTCGGGGTTCTTGGTGAGACGCGGGGCAGCGGACTCCCCGGTCTCCGGGTAGTGGCAGGCCGTCAGATGCCCCGGCTTGTTGCCCTCCACCTGCACCAGCGGCGGAGCCTCCGTCGCGCACTTCTCCGTCGCCTTCCAGCAACGGGTGCGGAAGCGGCAGCCGGAGGGCGGGTTGATGGGGGAGGGGACGTCGCCCACGAGGCGGATGCGCTCGCGCGGCTCCTCGTCCACCGTCGCCTCGGGAACGGCGGAGAGCAGGGCCCGGGTGTAGGGGTGGCGGGGGTTGCCGTACAGGTCCTCGCGGTCGGCGATCTCCACGATCTTGCCGAGGTACATGACCGCCACGCGCTGCGAGAAGTGCCGCACGATCGCGAGGTCGTGGGCGATGAGCACAAACGCGATGCCCAGTTCCCGCTGGACCTTCTGGAGCAGGTTGACGACCTGGGCCTGGATGGAGACGTCCAGGGCGGAGACCGGCTCGTCCGCGACGATCAGCTTGGGCTCCAGGGCCAGGGCCCGGGCGACCCCGATGCGCTGGCGCTGGCCGCCGGAGAACTCGTGCGGGAAGCGGTTGAAGTGCTCCGGGTTCAGACCGACGATCTCCAGCAGTTCCCGGACACGCGCCTCGCGGCCGCCGGGCGGGTTGATGCCGTTGATCTCCATCGGGCCCGCGATGATCTTGCCGACCGTGTGCCGCGGGTTCAGCGAGGCATACGGGTCCTGGAAGATCATCTGGATCTCGGAGCGGATCGGGGCCAGCTTCTTGCGGTCGGCGTGGGTGATGTCCTGCCCGCGGTAGGAGACCGTGCCGCCGGTCGGCTCGAGGAGCCGGGTGATCAGCCGCCCGGTGGTGGACTTGCCACAGCCGGACTCACCGACCAGGCCCAGGCTCTCGCCCTCGGCGACCTGGAAGTCCAGACCGTCGACGGCCTGCACCGCACCGACCGTACGCCGGATGGGGAATCCGCCCTTGATCGGGAAGTGCTTGGTCAGCCCGGAGACGTCAAGGAGAGGAGTGGTGTTGCTCATGGTCGTGAAATCCCGTCTCTTGTACGTCAGTTGCGCCCGGACCCGGCGAAGTCCGCGAAGAGGTCCTGCTTCTGGTCGGCGGTCAGGTGGCAGGCCGAGCCGCGGCCCTCGACGACCTCCAGCGCGGGCCGCTCCCCGGAGCACAGGCCGTCCGCGACCTTCTCCGCGAAGGTGCAGCGCGGGTGGAACCGGCAGCCCGACGGCGGGTTGAGCAGCGAGGGCGGCGAACCCGGGATCGGCATCAGCGGCACGTCCACCGAGCCGTGCAGGCTCGGCATCGAGTTCAGCAGACCCAGCGTGTACGGGTGCTCCGGGGTCCGCAGCACCTCCTGCTTGGTGCCGCGCTCCACACACCGGCCGCCGTACATCACCAGCACGTCGTCGGCGATGTCGGCGATCACCCCGAGGTCGTGGGTGATGAAGATGATCGCGGTGCCGAACTCCTGCTGGAGGTCCTTCAGCAGGTCCATGATCTGCGCCTGCACGGTCACGTCGAGAGCCGTGGTGGGCTCGTCGGCGATCAGCAGTTCCGGGTCGCAGACCAGGGCCATGGCGATCATCGCGCGCTGGCGCATACCGCCGGAGAACTGGTGCGGGTAGTCGTCCACCCGCACGTCCGGCTGCGGGATCCCGACCCGGCGCAGCATCTCCACCGCGCGCTTGCGGGCCTCGGCCTTGGAGCACCCCGTGTGCTTGCGGTAGGTCTCGCTGATCTGGGCACCGATGGTGTGGTACGGCGACAGCGAGGCCAGCGCGTCCTGGAAGATCATGGCCATCTTGTTGCCGCGCAGCCGCTCCAGCTCCCTCTCGGAGGCGGTGAGCAGCTCTTTGCCGTCGAGGACGATCTCGCCCTCGATCGTCGTGAACGCGGGGTCGTGCAGACCCAGGATCGTCAGGTTGGTGACCGACTTGCCGGAGCCCGACTCGCCCACGATGCCGAGTGTCTGGCCCTTGGCCAGGTCGAAGCTGAGACCGTCGACGGCCTTGACGACGCCGTCCTCGGTGGAGAAGTGGACCTTTAGGTCCTTGATCGAGAGAAACGGCTGCTGATCGGTGCTCGTCACGGGGACGCTCCTGAGGTGATGCGGGGGGTCGGGAGTGGGGCGGAGGTCAGGCGAGCCGGATCCGCGGGTCGATGAGGGCGTAGACGGCGTCCACGACGATGTTGAAGATCACGATCGCACCGGCCGACAGCAGCGTGACGCCGAGCACCATGGGGAGGTCGCTCTTGTTCACGGCGTCCAGCGCGAGTCGGCCCACACCCTGGAGGCTGAAGACGGACTCGGTGATGATCGCGCCACCCATCAGCGAGGCCAGGTCGATGCCGAAGATGGTGACGATCGGACCCATCGCGCCGCGCCAGGCGAACCGGAAGAAGACGGTGCGGCGGGACAGACCCTTGGCCCGGGCCGTACGGACGTAGTCCTCGCTGAGTGTCTCCACCATCTGGGAGCGCGTCATACGGGTGTAGTTGGCGGTCCAGATGAGCGACAGGACCAGCCAGGGCAGCAGGAGGCCGGAGGCCCAGGAGACCGGGTCGTCGGTGAGGGGGGTGTACGACGGGTTGGCGAGGATGCCGGCCTTGGCGACGAGGAAGTACATCGCGATGTAGCCGACGAAGTAGATCTGGAGCGAGGAGGCGATCAGCGAGCCCGAGCTGGCCAGCTTGTCCTGCCACTTGCCCTGCTTGACGGCCGCGATCATGCCCGTGCCGACACCCAGGATGAGGAAGACGACGGCGGAGCCGAAGGCGAGGGAGAGGGTCAGCGGCAGCCGGTCCATGATCGTGCCGAGCACGGGCTCACGGTTGGCGAAGGAATAGCCGAGGCAGGGCGCGTTGCAGTAGCCGAAGTCGCCGTAGTCGCGCCCGACGAAGATGCCCTTCAGCCAGTACCAGTACTGGACCGGGATCGAGTGGTCGATGCCCAGGTTGTGCCGCACCTGCTTGAGCATGTCGGGCGTGCAGTTCTTGCCGCAGGACATCATGGCGGGGTCACGCGGGATGGCGTAGAAGAGCCAGAAGGTAACGGCGCTGATGATCAGCAGAATGACCAGCGCGCCGATAACTCGGCGGACAAGGAAGCGGAACATGGGGGCGTGACTTTCCGGACGGGGCGCCGTCGCCGGGGCTATGAGGGGTGGACCTGAGGGGGCGGCCAGGTCGTGGCCGCCCCCGGAGGGACTCGCTCGCTTACTTCTTGACGTAGAGCTTGCAGAGCGCGACGCACGTGTTGCCGGCGTCGTAGACGACGTTGCCGACCTTGGATCCGTACATCCAGTTGCGGATGGAGTGGTAGTCCGGGACGACCGGCGCCAGCTCCATGACCTGGCGGTCGATGTTGCCCCAGGCCTTGTTGGCGGCCTCGACATCGGTGATCGCGGACGCGGCGTCGATCGCCTTGTTCACGCTCGGGTCGTTCAGCTGGGAGTAGTTGCTGCGGCCGTCGCCGATGTTCTTGCCGTCCCAGCAGGGGTAGAACACGGAGTAGCCGTTCGGCCAGTCCGGGCTCCAGCCCGCAGCGAACAGGTCGTAGCTGTTGTCGATCTTGCCGATCTGGGTGTAGAAGGTCGTCTTGTCGACCTGCTTGTTGACGACCTGGAAGCCCGCGGCCTCCAGGGAGTTCTTGATCTGGACGGCCTGCTTCACGGCGTTGTCGGACGCCTGGTAGGCGATGACCAGCTTCTGGCCGATCTTCCCGGCCTCCTTCAGCAGGGCCTTGGCCTTGACCGGGTCGCCGCCGGGCTTCTTGCCCGTGCCGTACAGGTCGAAGTCCTGGTAGCCGGGGGTCACCGGGCTGAGGATGGTGGTGGCCAGCTCGCTGGTGGCCTTGCCGCCGCGGATGGTCTGGAGCTGCTGGTGCGGCCAGGCGTAGTTGATGGCCTGGCGGACCTTGAGGTCCTTGATCCGGGTCATGTTGATCGGCCAGTAGTAGGTGACCGTGTCGACCTGGGTGAGGACGCGCTTCTTGAGCGTGGCGTTGGTCATGACCTGCGCGACGCGCTCGGGCGCGACCTCGTTGAAGATCGACATCGTGTACTGGTCGTTGCCCTGGTCCGCGATGTAGCGGTCCGTGGAGGCGACCAGCTCGAAGCCGAACTGGAAGACGTACTTGTCCGGGTAGGCGTTGCGGATCGCGTCCGTCTTCGGGTCCCAGTGCTCGTTGCGCACGTAGGTGAGGGACTTGCCGATGTCGCGGTTGCCGATCTTGTACGGACCGAGCGCGTAGGGGCGCTTGTCGTACTTCTCCTTGGTGTCGTTCTTCTTGTTGACGAGACCGTAGCCCGGCATGGCGAGCGTGTAGTTGAAGTCGGCGCGCGGCTCGGTGAGGTGGAAGGTGATCGTCTGGCCGGAGACCTCCAGCGAGTCGATGTGCTTCCCGTCGTAGGGGCCCTTGTACTTGTCGCCGCCGACCAGCCACTGCTGGACGTAGCGCGGACCCTCGGTGACGAAGGAGGCGAAGAGGCGCTCGAAGGTGTGGCGGACGTCGTCCATGGAGAGGGCGGTGCCGTCCTCCCACTTGATGCCGTCCTTGATCGTGAACGACCAGGTCTTGCCGCCGTCCTTCATGGTGCCGGCGTCGGTGGAGACGTCGCCGACCAGGGTGCAGCCACCCTTCTCGTCGATCTTGTAGCCGGTGAGGCCACGCAGGATCGGACGGGTGATGGCGCCCTCGGTCGAGACGTAGATCTGCGCCGGGTCCAGGTGGTCCATGTCGAACTGGTCGAGCGAGTAGACCGTTCCGCCCTTGACCGCTCCCGAGACCTCGGGGGCCGGACCCATCGAGTCGGCCTTGGTGCCGACCGGGATGTTCATGGTCTTGGCCTTGCTCACCGACGGGACGCTGTTGTCGGAGGAGCTGTTGCCGCTGCTGCAGGCGCTCAGCACAGTCGTGGAGGCTGCGGCCACGCCGGTGGCGATCAGGAAGTTTCTACGGGAAAAGGACATACTGTGCCTGCCTGTAGGGATCGATTCGGACGAGCGGAACCAGTCGGGACGCCATCGAGCCGGACCGGGTGGAGAGGAAGTGCTACCGCTTGGACTTGGGGTCGAGCGCGTCGCGCACGGAGTCGCCGAGCAGGTTGAAGGCGACGACGAAGACCACCATCGAGATGCCCGGGAAGAGCATGAAGGTGATGTCCTGGGAGTAGAACTGAGCGCCTCGGGCGATCATCACACCCCAGTCCGGGGTCGGGTCGATGATGCCGACGCCGAGGAAGGACAGACCGGCCTCGGTCGTCACGAGAGTCGGCAGCAGGAGTGTGGACTGGATGATGATCGGCGTCCACAGGTTCGGCAGCAGTTCCTTGAAAACGATGCGCATCGGGGATGCACCCGTGATCTTGGCCGCCTCGACGAACTCCCGCTCGCGCAGGGCAAGTACCTGGCCGCGCAGCAGGCGCGCGATGGTGGCCCAGCCGAACACCGTCAGCACCACGATCAGGGCGGCGGCGCGCAGGGAGGTCGGAATGTTGTCGTCCGGAGCGACGAAGATGCCGTAGACCACCGGCATGAACGCGATGAAGAACAGCGTGGAAGGGAACGACAGCAGGATGTCGATGACCCGGCTGACGAGGTAGTCGGTCTTGCCGCCGAGGTAGCCGGCCGTGATGCCGAGCACCACGCCGAAGACCACGGTGAGGACCGTGGCGACCAGGGCGATGCCGAGCGACGTCCGGATGCCGTACAGCAGGAACGTGAAGACGTCCCGGCCGAGCTGCGGCTCGATGCCGAACCAGAACTGGGAGCTCATGCCGCCGTTGGGGCCCGCGGGGTACGCGAAGGCATCCAGCAGGTTCGGGTCCTGGCTCGCGTAGGTCGTGTACGGGTTCTTGCCGTACAGCTTGGCGATCAGCGGTGCCGCTATCGCGATCACGAAGAAGAAGATCACGATGTAGGCGGATATGACGCCCGTCTTGTCACGCTTGAAGCGCTTCCAGGCGAGCCGTCCGGGAGAGCGGCCTTCGCTGCCCTTCGGATCGCCCGAAGTGGTCGACTTCGCCGCGGTCTCGTCGGTCACCTCAAGGGGGACAGCCGCGGATGGAGTTGGGGGGGTCATGGTGCTCCAGGCCCTATGGGGTCAAGGGCTCCGCAGGGCGCTCCCTACGGGCTACGCCGGACTTTTTCAACGCAATTCATTCACGGTCAATAAATTCTCGGTCGAGTTGGGCTTCTCTTTACCCTCTTTGCTCCTGCTTGACCTTTCCGTAGCTACGCGGGTAGCGCGTTGTGATCGATCCGTGTCCTTAGGCGGGCCAAAGCGGCGAATCCGGCAAGGAGTTCGATACTCGGACAGGTGGGTGTCGAAATGCGTACATCGGGGGTGATCAAATCAACGGTTCGGCATCGATGGGCGGAGATCCGTTGCGCTGTCCGGCCAAGATCCGTTCAGGGGGCTCCCGGGGCTGCATGCATCCGGATGATGTATGGCCGAAAAAGCGGAGCGCGTAAGCCTCATATCGGGCGGAAGCTGATATCGACCTAGGAGAGGCAGCGCCCCCGGCGCTGGAGGCACGGCGCACTCCGAGGAGACACCCCATGCGTGGAGCCGGGCACGCCGCATGGGCGGCGGCCATGGTCGTGGCGGCGGTCCTCCCGGCGGCCGGCTGCGGCGGGGGCGGCCAGGAGGGCGGGCCCGGGGTGCTCAGCTCGTCGTGGAGCGACCCGCCCAACCCGCTGGAGCCCGCCAACACCAACGAGGTCCAGGGCGGCAAGGTCCTCGACATGCTCTTCCGCGGCCTCAAGCGCTACAACCCGCGCACCGGCGCCGCCGAGAACATGCTCGCCGAGAAGATCGAGACCTCCGACTCCCGGACCTTCCGCATCACCGTCAGAAACGGCTGGACGTTCAGCAACGGCGAGCCGGTCACCGCCCGCTCCTTCGTCGACGCCTGGAACTACGGCGCCGGACTGCGCAACAACCAGCGGAACGCCTACTTCTTCGGCTACATCGAGGGCTACGACAAGGTGCACCCGGACTCCGGCACCCAGCGCGCCGACACCCTCTCCGGACTCCGGGTGACCGGCCCCCGCACCTTCACCGTCACCCTCGGCCAGAAGTTCTCGACCTTCCCCGACACCCTCGGCTACGCGGCCTTCGCCCCGCTGCCCCGGGCGTTCTTCGACCATCACGCGGACTGGCTGAAGAAACCTGTCGGCAACGGCCCGTACCGGGTGAAGTCGTACACCCGGGGCTTCATGATGTCGCTGCGGACGTGGCGGCACTATCCCGGCCCCGACCCGGCGCGGAACAACGGGGTGGACCTCAAGGTCTACACCGACGGCAACACCGCCTACACCGATCTGCTCTCCGGCAACCTCGACCTCGTCGACGACGTGCCCGCCGCCCAGCTGAAGAACGTCGAGGCGGACCTCCAGGGCCGGTACATCAACACCCCGGCCGGGATCATCCAGACCCTCGCCTTCCCCTTCTACGACCCGCGGTGGAACAAGCCCGGGATGGAGAAGGTCCGCACCGGCCTGTCCATGGCGATCAACCGCGACCAGATCACCCGCACCATCTTCCACGGCACCCGCACCCCGGCGGGCGACTGGACCTCCCCGGTGCTCGGCGCCGCGGGCGGCTTCCAGCAGGGGCTGTGCGGGGCCGCCTGCACCTACGACCCGGGCCGGGCCAGAAAGCTGGTCCGGGAGGGCGGCGGCCTGCCCGGCGGCCAGGTCAGGATCTCCTACAACGCGGACGCGGGCTCCCACCGCGAATGGGTGGACGCCCTGTGCAACTCCGTCAACAACGCCCTCGGCAACGACAAGGCGTGCGTCGGCAACCCGATCGGCACCTTCGCCGACTTCCGCAACCAGATCGGCCGGCACCGCATGCCGGGCCCGTTCCGGGCGGGCTGGCAGATGGACTACCCGCTCATCCAGAACTTCCTGCAACCGCTCTACTACACGGGTGCCTCCTCCAACGACGGCACCTGGTCCGACAAGAACTTCGACCGGCTCGTCGACCAGGCGAACGCCGAGCCGGACCGGGCCAGGGCCGTCAGGCTGTTCCAGCGGGCCGAGGAGGTCGTACGGGACTCCATGGCCACCATCCCGCTCTGGTACCAGAACGGCAGCGCGGGCTACGCGCAGCGCCTGTCCCATGTCGCGCTCAACCCCTTCAGCGTCCCCGTCTACAACGAGATCAAGGTCGGCTGAGCCGTACGGCCGCGCCCTACCCCCGGAGGCCCCATGGGACGGTATGTCGTCCGGCGTCTGCTCCAGATGATCCCGGTCTTCCTCGGCGCGACCCTGCTGATCTTCCTGATGGTGAACGTCATGGGCGACCCGATCGCCGGCCTGTGCGGGGAACGGCAGTGCGACCCCGCCACGGCGGCTCAGCTGCGCCGGGAGTTCGGCCTCGACAAGCCCCTCTGGCAGCAGTACGCGACCTACATGGGCAACGTCTTCACCGGCGACTTCGGCACCGCCTTCAGCGGGCAGCCGGTCACCGAGCTGATGGGCACCGCCTTCCCGGTCACCATCCGGCTCACCGTGGTCGCGATCCTCTTCGAGATCGTCGTCGGGATCGCGCTCGGCGTGGTCACCGGGATGCGCCGGGGGCGGCCCGTCGACACCTCGGTGCTGCTGCTCACCCTCGTGGTGATCTCGGTGCCGACCTTTGTCACCGGTCTGCTGCTCCAACTGCTGCTCGGTGTCCGCTGGGCCTGGGTGCGGCCCTCGGTCTCCCCCGAGGCCCCCCTCGACGAGCTGATCGTGCCCGGACTCGTCCTCGCCTCCGTCTCCCTCGCCTATGTCACCCGGCTGACCCGGACCTCCATCGCAGAGAACCGGCGGTCCGACTACGTCCGCACGGCGATCGCCAAGGGCCTGCCGCGCCACCGGGTGATCACCCGGCATCTGCTGCGCAACTCCCTGATCCCGGTGGTCACTTTCATCGGCACCGACATCGGCGCCCTGATGGGCGGCGCCATCGTCACCGAGCGGATCTTCAACATCCACGGTGTGGGCTACCAGCTCTACCAGGGGATCCTGCGGCACAACACCCAGACCGTCGTGGGCTTCGTGACCGTGCTGGTGCTGGTCTTCCTGGCCGCCAACCTGCTCGTCGACCTCCTGTACGCCGTACTCGACCCGAGGATCCGCTATGCCTGAGCAGCAGCAGCCGTATCCGCCCGAGGGCGCCATCGCGGGGACCGGCATGGGCGGCGCCATGGACCTGGCGGCGAGCGAGGCGACCACACTGGAGCCCGCGCCCGGGGGCCCGGGCGGGCCGTACCCCCAGACCCCCGCGGCCGGGCGGCCGCGCAGCCTGTGGTCCGACGCCTGGCGCGATCTGCGCCGCAACCCCGTCTTCATCGTCTCCGCCCTGGTGATCCTCTTCCTCGTCCTGATCTCGCTGTGGCCGTCCCTGATCGCCCCCGGCGACCCCCTGCTGTGCGATCTGTCCAAGGCCCAGGAGAGCTCCCAGCCCGGGCATCCGTTCGGCTTCGACGGGCAGGGCTGCGACGTCTACACCCGGACCGTCCACGGCGCCCGCACCTCGGTCACCGTCGGCGTCTGCGCCACCCTCGGCGTCGCGCTCCTCGGCTCGGTCCTGGGCGGCCTCGCCGGGTTCTTCGGCGGGGCCTGGGACGCGGTCCTCTCCCGCACCACCGACATCTTCTTCGCGATCCCCGTCGTACTCGGCGGCCTGGTCCTCCTCTCCGTCGTGACCAGCAATACGGTCTGGCCGGTCGTCGGGTTCATGGTGCTGCTCGGCTGGCCGCAGATCTCCCGTATCGCCCGCGGCGCGGTCATCACCGCCCGGCAGAACGACTATGTCCAGGCCGCCCGCGCGCTGGGCGCCTCGCCCGCCCGCATCCTGCTGCGGCACATCGCGCCCAACGCAGTGGCCCCGGTCATCGTGGTGGCGACCATCGCGCTCGGCACCTACATCGCCCTGGAGGCGACCCTGTCGTACCTCGGAGTGGGGCTGAAGCCGCCCAGCGTCTCCTGGGGCATCGACATCTCCGCCGCCTCCCCGTACATCCGCAACGCCCCGCACGCCCTGCTGTGGCCCTCCGGCGCCCTGGCGGTCACCGTGCTCGCGTTCATCATGCTCGGCGACGCGGTGCGCGACGCCCTCGACCCGAAACTGAGGTGAGCCCCCGCCATGCTCCTCGACGTACGGGACCTCCATGTGGAGTTCCGGACCCGGGACGGGGTCGCCCGGGCCGTGAACGGCGTCAGCTACGCCGTGGACGCGGGCGAGACCCTCGCGGTGCTCGGCGAGTCCGGCTCGGGCAAGTCCGTCACCGCACAGGCCGTGATGGGGATCCTCGACGTGCCGCCCGGCCGCGTCACCGGCGGCCGGGTTCTCTTCCGGGGGCAGGACCTGCTCACCCTGAAGGAGGAGGAACGCCGGAGGATCCGCGGCGCCGGAATGGCCATGATCTTCCAGGACGCGCTGTCCGCCCTCAACCCCGTGCTCACCGTGGGCGACCAGCTCGGCGAGATGTTCACCGTGCACCGCGGGATGTCCAGGAAGGACGCCCGGGCGCGGGCCGTCGAGCTCATGGACCGGGTACGGATCCCGGCCGCCGCCCAGCGGGTGCGGGACTATCCGCACCAGTTCTCCGGCGGTATGCGCCAGCGCATCATGATCGCCATGGCGCTGGCCCTCGAACCGGCCCTGATCATCGCCGACGAGCCCACCACCGCCCTGGACGTCACCGTGCAGGCCCAGGTCATGGATCTGCTGGCCGAGTTGCGCCACGAGTACCGCATGGGGCTCGTCCTCATCACCCATGACCTTGGTGTGGTCGCGGACGTCGCCGACCGGATCGCGGTGATGTACGCGGGCCGGATCGTCGAGTCCGCCCCGGTCCACGACCTCTACAAGGCGCCCGCCCACCCCTACACCCGGGGCCTGCTCGACTCGATCCCACGGCTCGACCGCAAGGGCCGCGAGCTGTACGCGATCAAGGGCCTGCCGCCCAATCTGATGGCCATCCCGCCGGGCTGCGCCTTCCATCCGCGCTGCCCCATGGCCCGGGACGTGTGCCGCACCGATGTGCCGCCGCTGCACCAGGTCTCCGCGGACCGCGGCAGCGCCTGCCACTTCTGGAGGGAGTGCCTGGATGGCCGGTCCTGAACCGATCCTCGAAGCGAGCGGGCTGGTCAAGCACTACCCGCTCACCCGGGGGATCCTCTTCAAGAAGCAGATCGGCGCGGTCCGCGCGGTCGACGGCGTCGACTTCGTCCTCGGCCGCGGCGAAACCCTCGGCGTCGTCGGCGAATCGGGCTGCGGCAAGTCGACCCTCGCCCGGATGCTGGTCACCCTGGAGCGCCCCACCGCCGGGGCGATCCGCTACCGGGGCGAGGACATCACCCGGCTGTCCGGGCGCGCCCTGAAGGCGGTACGGCGCAACATCCAGATGGTCTTCCAGGACCCGTACACCTCCCTCAACCCCCGGATGACCGTGGGCGACATCATCGGGGAGCCGTACGAGATCCATCCCGGGGCCGCGCCCAAGGGGGACCGGCGCCGACGGGTGCGGGAGCTGCTGGACGTGGTGGGGCTCAACCCCGAGTACCTCGGCCGCTACCCCCACCAGTTCTCCGGCGGCCAGCGCCAGCGCATCGGCATCGCCCGGGCGCTGGCGCTGCGCCCGGAGATCCTGGTCGCCGACGAGCCGGTCTCCGCGCTCGATGTGTCGGTCCAGGCGCAGGTGGTCAATCTGCTGGCCCGGCTCCAGGGCGAGTTCGGCCTGTCCTACGTCTTCATCGCGCACGACCTGTCGGTGGTGCGGCACATCTCCGACCGGGTCGCGGTGATGTACCTCGGGCGGATCGTGGAGACCGGACGGGACGCGGAGATCTACGACCATCCCACCCACCCGTACACCCAGGCCCTGCTGTCCGCCGTGCCGGTGCCCGACCCGGAGGCGCGGCAGCGGCGGGAGCGGATCATCCTCAGCGGTGACGTTCCGTCACCGGCCGCCGTCCCCTCCGGCTGCCGCTTCCGCACCCGCTGCTGGAAGGCCGCGGAGCGGTGTGCCCGGGAGGTGCCGCCGCTCGCGGTCCCGGACCGCTTCCGTTCGCAAGGGGGTCCGGTCGCGCATGCGTCGGCCTGCCACTTCGCGGAGGAGAAGCGGGTGGTGCCGCCCGAGGAGGGGGTGCGGGGCGGAGGGTCGGTGCGTGAGGAGGGGACGAGGCAGCCGCCGGTGGCGGGGGAGGCACCGCACGAGGGGTGTGCGTAGGCGGCCCGGGCGCCCTGAACCATCGTTAACACACGGGCAACTCGGCCGACGCCAGGGCGATATACGGCGGCGGCAGAGTGAACAGCGTACGGCCGTGCGGGTGCCGTGAACGGGCCGGGGCGTGTCATGGCGTCCCGGCCCGTTCGGCCGCCCGGGCCGGACCGGCCCGGGGGTGTTCAGCTCAGGCCCAGGCTCCTGCGCAGGAAGTCGAGCTGGAGCAGCAGCAGGTTCTCCGCGACCGCCTCCTGCGGGGTCATATGGGTCACCCCGGAGAGCGGCAGCACCTCATGGGGGCGGCCCGCGGCCAGCAGTGCGGAGGACAGCCGCAGCGAGTGGGCGACCACCACGTTGTCGTCCGCCAGGCCATGGATGATCATCATCGGGCGGGCCGGGTCCGCGGCGTCCACCAGACCGGCGTCGTCGACCAGGGAGTTGCGGCGGTAGACCTCGGGCTGTTCGCCTGGGTCTCCGAGATAGCGTTCCTGATAGTGGGTGTCGTACAGCCGCAGATCGGTCACCGGGGCGCCGACCACCGCCGCATGGAACACATCGGGGCGGCGCAGCACCGCGAGGGCCGCCAGATAGCCGCCGAAGGACCATCCGCGGATCGCGACCCGGGAGAGATCCAGCGGGAAGTCCCCGGCCAGCGCGTGCACGGCGTCCACCTGGTCCTGGAGCACCACCTCCGCGAGGTCGTCCCGGACGGCCTTCTCCCAGGCGGGGGAGCGGCCCGGGGTGCCCCGGCCGTCCGCGACCACCACCGCGAAGCCCTGGTCGGCGAACCACTGGGAGGTCAGATGCGGGTTGTGCGCGGCGACCACCCGCTGGCCGTGCGGGCCACCGTAGGGGTCCAGCAGGACGGGGAGGGGGGCGTCACCGGCGTAGTCCCTCGGCATAAGCACGGCGCATGGGATTTTCCGTGCACCCCCCTGAGTGAGGGTCACGCGCGGGGACAAACCCGGGTGTTCGGCATGGGAGGCCACGGTCGCGATGTGCTTCCCGTCCCGCAGCACCTGCGCCTGGCTGCCCGGGCGGTCGGGGACCGAGGACAGCAGGACGGTCACGCTCCCGGCGCGCACCGCCGAGTGCACGCCGGGCTCTTGCGACAGGCGCTCCACGCCGAGTTCGTTCACCCGGTACACATGGATCTCGCCGATTTCCGGGTCGGCGGCCCCCTCGCCCGCCGAGGCCGACACCAGGACGTCGTCGTCCGACACGTCCAGCACCGCTCGCACATGCAACTGGTCGCCGGTGAGCGGCCGTTCCCCCACCGCGAGCACCCGGGCACCGCCCTCCTCGGCGATCCGAACCAGCCGTCCGGAGGGGCTCCAGCACGGCACCCCGGCGAAAAGTTCCAGCCAATGTCGATCTTCTTCGGCGTGCACCATCCGGGTCGCCCCGGACTCGGGGTCCACCGCCAGATACAGCTGGCCGCGCTGGTCCCGGGACTGGACGAGGATCAGTGGCGCACCCGCCGCTGACCAGTGCACTCGCGCCAGATACGGATAGCCCTCCCGGTCCCAGGAGACCTCGGTGCGGCTGCCGTCGAGGCCGACGACGAAGAGTCGTACGTCCGCGTTGCCGGTGCCCGCCGCCGGATACGCCACCTGCTGCGGCTCCCGTTCGGGATGCGCCGGATCCGAGATCCACCAGCGCTGCACCGGGGTGTCGTCCACCCGCGCCACCAGCAGCCGGTCCGACTCCGGGGACCACCAGAAGCCCCGCGCACGGCTCATCTCCTCGGCCGCGACGAACTCGGCCAGACCGTAGGAGACGCCCTTGGACTCCGGCTCGGCGAGCGCCCGGTCGTGCCCGCCGTCGGCCCCGACCACGCGCAGGGCGCCCCGGGCGACGTAGGCGACATGGCGTCCGTCGGGGGCCGGTCGGGGGTCGATCACCGGTCCGGGGACGGGGAGTTCGCGTGCCGTCCCGGTCGGCAGGCCGGTGGTGAAGAGCCGCCCTGACAAGGCGAAAGACGCCAGTTCCAGAGCGGAGTCGGTGGCGTAGCCGACGATGCCGGCGCCGCCCTCGCGGCTCCGTTCGCGGCGGGCGCGCTCCTCGGGCGACAACTCCTCGGCGGCGCCTTCGAGCAGCATCTCGGGGTCGGCCACGAGGCGTTCGGCACCGTCCGCGGTGTCGAGGATCCACAGCCCGTGAGAGCGGTCCGTGCCCGAGGCGGACCGCAGGAACGCGACACGGGAACCGTCGGGCGCGACGGTGAAGGCACGGGGTGCGCCGAGCGTGAACCGCTGGGTCCGCGCGTGCCGTCGGGGGAAGGAAGCAGGCTCGGTCGTCATGCCCCGACCATATTGGCCATGCGCCCCCTTGTGCGGCTGTGCGCCGACCGATGCGCGCGTACGGATAGTTATGATCACTAGCGCATAGTGGGTAGGAACCCGCTGGCTTTCCTGTGGATTTATCTGTCCGTGATGGGTCCGCATGGATACATTGCCCCCATAGTCCGACTCCCGCGTCCCCGTGGATCTTTGGAGGTGAACCGCCGTGGCACTCTCGATTTCGGCGGTGGTGCTGCTGGCGATCATCGTCGTCCTGCTGATCAGGAAGTCGGGTCTGAAGTCGGGGCACGCCATCGTGTGCATGCTTCTGGGGTTCTACCTCGCCTCGTCGACTGTCGCCCCGACGATCCACGATCTGACGACGAACATCGCCGGGATGATCGGAAGCATCAAGTTCTGACGCGCAACGCACAGCGGG
This sequence comes from Streptomyces sp. NPDC052040, assembly GCF_044548405.1. Classification (NCBI taxonomy): domain Bacteria; kingdom Bacillati; phylum Actinomycetota; class Actinomycetes; order Kitasatosporales; family Streptomycetaceae; genus Streptomyces; species Streptomyces sp. NPDC052040. Next base: position 75,478 of record NZ_JBIUBV010000005.1, read on the forward strand.
CCCGGGGGCACACCCACCCCCGGACCCGCCGCCAACTACCGCCTACGCCCCCGCCAGCCCCGCAAACACCGACCAGGCGTCAGCCGTGAACCAGGCCAGGTCGGGGACTCCTGCGGCGGAGATCTCGCGGGTCATGTTCTTCTCAGCCTTCGGACGCGTACGGGACGAAGGCGGCCCATGTGGCGGGTGCGAAGGCCAGGGTGGGACCCGTGGTGTCCTTTGAGTCGCGGACGTGGATCGTGTGGGGCCCGGTGGCGATCTCCACGCAGGAGTCGCCGTCGGGGCCGCTGCTGTAGCTGCTCTTGAACCAAGCCAGGTTGGAGGCGTCACCGGTGGCGAACGTGCGGATCATGATTCTCCCAGCAGTTTCTCAATGAGGACCAGAGACTCCGCCGGTGGAAGAGCCTGGGCCCGGATGGTTCCATATCGCAGCTCCAGGATGCGCAGCTGCCTCAGGTCAGAGACCGGACGGCTGTTGAACGCACCATCGGAACGCCCTACCGCCGTGCCGTCGTCGAACTTCAGCAGTTCGATTCGGCCGCTCATGCCTGCGTGTGCCGAGCTGTCCATTGGCATCACCTGAAGCGTGACGTTGTTCAATCGCCCCACCTCCAGCAGCCGTTCGAACTGCTGTCTCTGCACCATTGTGCCTCCAACCTTGCGGCGGAGCGTTGCCTCTTCCAGTACGAAGCTGAGGGCGGGCGCGGGCAGCCGTTCGAAAACGGCCTGCCGGGACACTCGTGCAGAGACTCGCCGCTCCAGGTCCTCTGGTGAATACGCGGGCAGCCACGATTCCAACAAGGCTCGTGCATGCCCGGGCGTCTGCAACAGCCCCGCGATGTTGCTGCACTCATACACGCCGATCTCGACCGCCCTGGCTTCCATCTTCGCCAAGTCCCGAACCCTCTTCGGATACCGGACCTTGGCCACGTCCTCCTTCATTGCTGAGAGGAGGCCGCCCGCGTCCAGGATCTCGTCCGACTTGTCCAGGTACTCGGGGCGGGGGATCCGCTTGCCGCTCTCGATTTTGTAGACCATGTCCTCGCCGTAGCCGACGGCCACCCCGAAGTCCGCCGCGCGCATGCCCACGGCCTCCCGGCGCAGCTTCAGCTGGCGTCCCACCGTCGCGACGACCGCCACTCCCCAGTCGTCGTCCGGGTCCACCTCCCAACCCGGTTCGTCCGCCTCGCTCTTGAGCCGTACCCCGTCACCGTCCACGTGCATCGCCGTATCCCTCCCGCCGTACCGTTCGTGCCTCTACGTCTCCAACGCATACGGCCGCTCCGGACCGGCGGGACATGGCCGGACAACGTCCGGACAGTCACCGTACGCACAGGCAGCGTCACTGTTCACGGTAGGCGGCCGCCGCCACCCTGAGTGATGTGAACCAAGGAACTGCCTCCCCGGAGGCCCAACTCGGGCAGCCGATCCGCCACTTCGGTGTTCAGTTGTCCGCGACCCCGCGCGGTGCCCGTCTCGCCCGGCTGCTCGCCGCCGAGCAGCTTCGGAGCTGGGGGCTGCCCGTCGAGCGGGCGGAGCACATCACCGCCGAGCTGGCCGCCAACGCGGCGACGCACGGCCGCGTCCAGGGGCGTGACTTCCGGCTGCTGCTCTACGTCGTCGGCGGCACCCTGCGGATCGAGGTCACCGACACCCGGGGTGACCGTCTCCCCGGCGTCCGGGAACCCGCCCCCGACGCCGAGTCCGGCCGCGGTCTCGTGCTCGTGGAGGCGTTCGCCGACCGCTGGGGCGTGGCGCCCGGGCCGCGGCCCCGCAAAACGGTGTGGGCGGAAATCGACCTCGTACCGGAACCCGCGCCGCGGGGTGCGGGGCTGGTGCTCTCGTAGGGTGGACCCATGACCGATCTGCCCGACCGGCGTCTGCTCCTGGTGCACGCGCACCCCGACGACGAGTCCATCAACAACGGCGCGACCATGGCCAGGTATGCGGCCGAGGGCGCCGGAGTGACGCTGGTGACCTGCACGCTCGGTGAGGAGGGCGAGGTCGTCCCGCCCGCGCTGGCGCACCTCGCGCCGGACCGCGACGACGCGCTCGGGCCGTACCGGGCCGGTGAGCTGGCCGCCGCCATGAAGGAGCTGGGCGTCACCGACCACCGGTTCCTCGGCGGCCCCGGCCGCTACCGCGACTCCGGGATGATGGGCACCTCGCAGAACGACCGCCCGGGCGCCTTCTGGTCCGCGGACCCCGACGAAGCGGCCGCCCATCTGGTGGCGGTCGTCCGCGAGGTCCGGCCCCAGGTCCTCATCACCTACGACGACAACGGCGGCTACGGCCACCCGGACCACATCCAGGCCCACCGTGTCGCGATGCGCGCCGCCGAGCTGGCCGGGGACTCCGGCTTCCGGCCGGACCTCGGGGCACCCTGGGAGATCTGCAAGATCTACTGGAACCGGATGCCGCGCCCGGTCGCCGAGGCCGCCTTCGAGCGGCTCGGCCGGGCGCTCGCCACCACGCCCTTCACGGAAGCGGCGGCCGTCGACGACGTCCCCGGGGTCGTCGACGAGACGGTGGTCACCGCGGAGATCGACGGCACCGCCTTCGTCGCCGCGAAGTCCGCGGCCATGCGGGCGCACGCGACCCAGATCGAGGTCGCCGAACCCTGGTTCGCGCTGTCCAACGCACAGGCGCAGCCGCTGTTCGCCACCGAGTACTACGAGTTGGTGCGCGACGGGCGGGGCGGGGCGGCGCGCAGGGACGGCCGAGAGACCGATCTGTTCGAAGGAGTGGCCCCATGACCCCCACGGGCAAGCAGCAGAGCGCACTGGCGCAGCCGATCACCCTGCCCTCGGCCGGGCGGATCGCCGCCTGCCTCGGCCTCCTCGTGCTCGGCGCGGTGACCGGAGTGGCGGGCGCGCTCGTCCAGGGCGGCCTGTTCCCCGGCGGACTGCTGCTCGCGCTGGCCGGCGCGGCCGGGCTGTTCGTCGGCGGCGGACGCGCCCTGGGGAGCCGGGCCGGTGCCCTCGCGCCCGCCGCGGGATGGCTGATCGCCGTGGTCCTGCTGACCGCCAGCCGCCCCGAAGGCGACTTCCTGTTCGGCGCGGGCCTCGGCTCCTATCTCTTCCTGCTGGGCGGAATGGCCCTCGCTGTGATCTGCGCCACTCTTGCGCCGGTGCGCCAACCGGACAGCTCCGGCGCCCGACTTGGCCGGTGACATACCGGTTCATCACCCGGGGTGCGGGATGTCCCCCGGTAAAACGGGGTGCGTCCGTGGGGGTCCCGTGCGGGTTTCCCTCACGGGCGCGGTTTACGGGTCCCGAGCGGCCAGTATGGTGGTGCGCGCCGCCGAGCCTCCCGCGCGCTGTCGGCTTCGTCCGAGCGGAGAGGCCCACCTGTTGAGGTCGAGACAGGCGGTGGAGCCAACCGGGAGAACCTGCCTTGAGTCGTGAAACTGACAGTTCGTCCGCCGGACCCAACGGACGCGGAGGAGCCGCGTACCCGTCGGGGACGCCGCCGTACGGGACCCCCATGGCTTCCTCGGACGGCGGGGACGGGGGCCGCCCGGCCGCACAGCCGGAGGAACGCAAGACCGAGACCACGCTGACGACCCGGATCCGGATCAACATTCCCGGGTCGCGGCCCATTCCGCCCGTCGTGGTGCGGACACCCGTCGGGGACGGCGACTCCGCCGACGCCCCGGCCGAGGCCGCCGCCGACGTCGAGTCCACCGCCCCCATGAGCGCCGTGGACATCCTCGACGGCCCCCCGGAGCCGCCCGCCGCGGCCGAGGAGAAGCCGGCGAGCGACTGGTTCGCCCCCCGCAAGCCCCAGGCGCCCGGAAGCCCCCAGGGCGGCTCGACCAACGGCGCGGGGATGCCCGGCGCCGCGGGCATACAGGGCCTGCCCAGCACGCCGGGTGCGCCCGGTGCGCCCAGCACGCCGGGTGTGCCCGGCGCGGGCGCGCGGGGCGCGAACGGCGCCCAGGGTGCGCCGACCGCTCCCGGCGCGGGCGGCGCACGCCCGGGCACGCCCGGTGCGAACGGCATCGGCGGTCCGCGCCCCGGCGCCAACGGCGCCCCCGGATCCACCGGCACGCCGGGCGTCCCCGGCGCACGCAACGGCAGCGCGGGTCCGCTCGGCGCACGCCCCGGCGGCACCCACGGCAAGGGGCTCCCGGGCGCCACCGGCGCGGGCCCCGTCGCCCCCGGACACGGCGGCGGCACCGGCTCCTTCGACGTCTCCGACGCCGTGGCCGCGAGCACCGCCTCCTTCCCGGCCATCGGCGCCGAGGACACCGGCGAGACCGGCCGCGACGAGCTGCCCTACTTCTCCGAGCCCGGCCGCCCCGGCCCCAACGGCCGCTCCGGCCCCAACGGGCCCACCGGCGGCCCGGTCACCGGCGACGGACCGTTCATCACGCCCACCCCCTCCGGCACGGCGCCCGGCGCCCCCGGCCCGTCGATCCCCGGAGTGCCGGGCGTGCCCGGCGGCGGCCCCGGCCGCCCCGGCGGCCCGTTCGCCCCCGGCACACCCGGAAAGCCCGGCGTACCCGGGGTCCCCGGTGCCGCCGCGGGCAAGTCCCGCCCCGGCGGCGGCCTCAGCGACGACACCGCGATCCTCACCCCGCAGAAGCAGGCTCCGGAGCCGGGCCGCCCGGGCTTCGGCGGCCCCGGCGACAATGTCTCCGGACACACCGTCACCAGCGGTATCCCGGTCGTCCCCCCGGGCGCCCAGATCGGCGCGTTCGACGCGGACACCCCCGAGGGCTCGGTGGCGCACACGCCCCCGAAGCTGCCCGACCCGCCCAAGGCGGCGGGCACCGCCCCGGCCAAGCCCGCGAAGAAGGGCCGCAGCAAGCGCATGCTGCTGGTCGGCGGAGTGGTCGTGATCGCCGGTGTGGCCTACGGCGCCGGGCTGCTGATGAACCACTCCGACGTGCCCAAGGGCACCACCGTGCTCGGCGTCGACATCGGCGGCGGCACCATCGACGAGGCCACCCAGAAGCTGGACTCGGCGCTGGGCAGCCGTACCAACAAGCCGTTGCAGCTGTCGGTGGACGGCCGGACCGTCACCCTCAGCCCGGACCAGGCGGGACTTCAGCTCGACAGCAAGGCCACCGTGGCCGCCGCCGCGGGCAGCGACTACAACCCGGTGTCGGTGATCGGCTCCCTCTTCGGGCAGCAGCGGGTCGTGGAGCCCGTGATGCCCGTGGACGAGGAGAAGCTCCAGGCCGCCCTGGCGCGGGCGGCGGGCGGTGCCGGTTCGATGACCGAGGGCTCGATCAAGTTCGAGTCCGGGCAGGCCGTCGCGGTGTACGGCAAGGCGGGCAAGGGCATCGACGCCACAGGCTCGGCCCAGGCCGTCGAGCAGGCCTACCGCACCGAGGTGGAGACCGGCACCACCACGCCCGTGCGGGTGCCCACGACCACCCGGCAGCCCTCGGTGCCCAACGCCGAGGTCGACCGCATGATGAAGGCGTTCGCCGAGCCCGCCATGTCCGCCAATGTGACCGTGCGCGTGGACGCCGCCCACTCCGTCGCCTTCAGCCCGCAGAAGTCCCTGTGGAAGTTCCTCCAGGTGAAGCCCGTGGGCGGCAAGCTCGTCGAGTCCTACGACAAGGCCGCCCTCCAGGAGCTGTACGGCCACGCCTTCGACGGGGTCCTCATCGCCCGGGGCACCGGGCAGAAGACGCCGGTCACCGTCGAGGACGTGATCAGCGCACTGCGGCCCGCCCTGCTCGGCAAGACCGCGGCGGCACGGGTCGCCACGATCGACACCAATCCGAGCTGACCGGCACACGGCACAGGAGGGGCGCCCGGTTCCGGCCGGGTGCCCCTCTCGCGTAGGTCACCGGCCCGGGCATGACATCTGTCATGCGGGACCGACGACACCCGGCACTGCCGCCCGCCGCCCCCGCACCGCGACGATGAACCCATGACGACAACAGTGGCGGCCACCGCACCGGTGGTCGGGTTCGACCAGGTCACCAAGGCATACGGCGAGGTGCGCGCCGTGGACGGACTGTCCCTGGAGCTGCACCCGGGAGAGACGGTGGCCCTGCTCGGGCCGAACGGCGCGGGCAAGTCCACCACCCTGGACCTGCTCCTCGGCCTCAAGCAGCCGGACCATGGCACCGTGCGGGTCTTCGGCACCGGCCCCCGTGAGGCCATCGTGGCCGGACGGGTGGGCGCCATGCTCCAGAGCGGCGGCCTGATGGACGAGGTCACCGTCGCCGAGCTGGTCAAGCTGGCCTGCACGCTGCACCCGAAGCCGTACCGGGTCGGCGATGTGCTCGCCCGCGCGGGCATCGCCCAGATCGCCGACCGCAAGGTCAACAAGCTCTCCGGCGGCCAGGCCCAGCGCGTCCGCTTCGCCCTCGCCACCGCCGGGGCCAACGACCTGATCGTGCTCGACGAGCCGACCACCGGTATGGACGTCACCACCCGCCAGGCCTTCTGGGCCACCATGCGGGAGCAGGCCGACCAGGGCCGTGCGGTCCTCTTCGCCACCCACTACCTGGAAGAGGCCGACGCGATCGCCGACCGGGTGCTGGTGCTGCACCGCGGACGGCTCCTCGCCGACGGCACCGCCGCCGAGATCAAGGCGAAGGCCGGTGCCCGCCGCATCTCCTTCGACCTCCAGGGCCCGGTCGACGAGGCGGCCCTGCGCGCGCTGCCCTTCCTGACCTCCCTCACCCTCTCCGCGAACGGCTCCGCCGCCGGTGCCGGGCAGACCGTCCGGATGCAGTCCAGCGACGCCGACGGGACCGTGCACGCCCTGTACGGCCTCGGCGTCTACCCCCGCAATCTCGAAGTCGCCGGGCTCGGTCTCGAGCAGGCCTTCGTCGCCATCACCGAGGCCGAGGAGGCCAAGCAGTCGTGAACGCCCTGATCAAGCTGGAACTCACCCGCGCCCTGCGCAACCGCAAGTTCCTGTTCTTCTCGGTGCTCTACCCCTCGGCCCTGTTCCTGCTCATCTCCAGCACCTCCGGCGCCCCCGACAGCAAGATCCCCGGCAGCGGTCTGACCGTGCCGACGTACATGATGGTGTCCATGGCCTCCTTCGGCGCCCTCACCGCCGTACTGATGGGCAACAGCGAGCGCATCGCCAAGGAGCGCGAGAGCGGCTGGGTGCGCCAGCTCCGGCTGACCACCCTCCCCGGCCGCGGCTATGTCCTGGCCAAGACGGCCGCGGCCGCCGTCGTCAGCCTGCCCTCCATCGTCGTCGTCTTCGCGGTCGCCGCCGCGGTGAAGCACGTCCGCCTGGACGCCTGGCAGTGGCTCGCCCTCACCGGCGCGATCTGGGCCGGCAGCCTGGTCTTCGCCGCCCTGGGTGTCGCCATCGGCTACCTCGCCAGCGGGGACGCGGTCCGCCCGATCACCATGATCACCTACTTCGTGCTGTCGATCCTGGGCGGCCTGTGGTGGCCCTCGGCGGTCTTCCCGGGCTGGCTCCAGGACATCGCCAAGTGGCTCCCGACCCACGCGTACGCTGCTCTGGGGCAGGCCATCGAACAGAGCCAGGCCCCGCACAGCAAGGACATCGCCATCCTCGTCGTCTTCTTCGCCCTGTTCGCGGGCGGCGCGGCCTGGCTGTACCGGAAGGACACGCTGAAGGCGTGAGCACGATGACCCAGAACACCGAGGACACGGAGGACACCCGGGAGACCGGGGGCGCGCACACCGAGGCGGAGCGGATCCGGCGGGCGATCCCGATCGGACAGCCGCCCCGCAGCGGGCGCGACCTGCTGCTGCGCAAACTGCTGTGGATCGGCGTCTGGTTCGTCTTCCTCAGCGCCCCGATCCGCGACCTGGCCGAGGGGTCCCACACCACCGCGGCCACCGTGGGGGGCTGGCTGGGTCTCGTGGTCTTCGTGGGGGCCTATCTGGCGCTGGTCCTGCGGAACCTGGGCTCCCCTCCCCTCCCGCAGCGGGCCGTGGCCGTGCTGCTCGTCTGCCTCGCCGGCCTCGCGACCCTGCTGTGCTGCACGCTCGGCCCGTCCTGGCTCGGCCTGTACTGCTATGTCTCCGTGGCCTGCGGGGCGACCCTCCCCCTGCGGGCCACGTACTGGGCCGTCCCCGGGACGGCCGGGCTGATGCTCCTCGTCGGAATGCGCACCGGTGACGACGACGCCTGGGACCTGGTGCTGATGGTGCTGCTCATCGGCTTCGCGATGACCGGTGTCGTCCAGCTGATCCGTACCGGCATCGAGCTGCGCAAGGCCCGGGCCACCGTCGCCGGGCTCGCGGCCAACGAGGAGCGGCTGCGGCTGGCCCGGGACCTGCACGACCTGCTCGGCCACTCCCTCTCCCTGATCACGCTGAAGAGCGAGCTGGCCGGGCGGATGCTCCCGGACCACCCCGACAAGGCGGCCCAGCAGGTCGCCGACATCGAACAGGTCAGCCGCCAGGCGCTGGTCGATGTGCGTGAGGCGGTCACCGGCTACCGGCGCGCCCGCCTGGCCGACGAACTCGCGGGCGCCCAGGCCGCCCTCACCGCGGCCTCGGTCACCGCCGATGTCCCCACGGAGGCCGACCTCAGGGGTGTCCCCGAGGAGAGCGAGTCCGCGCTCGCCTGGGCGCTGCGCGAGGCGGTCACCAACGTCGTCCGGCACAGCGGCGCCTCGCGCTGCACGGTGGAGGTGCTGCGGCGGCAGACCCTGGACGGGCCGAGGCTGGAACTCTCCGTCGAGGACAACGGCTCGGGCGGCTCCGGCGCGGGTCCGGGCAACGGTCTGACGGGCCTGTCCGAGCGGCTGGAGAAGGCGGGTGGGACGCTGGAGGCGGGCCGGGCGAAGCGCGGTTTCCGGCTGGTCGCGCGCGTGCCCGCGCAGGACGCGGCGGACGTAGGATCCGGGGCATGAGCCGCACGATCAAGGTCCTGCTCGCCGAGGACCAGTCGATGGTCCGCGAGGCACTCGCCGCACTGCTCGGCCTGGAGGAGGACATGGAGGTCGTCGTCCAGGTCGCCCGCGGGGACGAGGTCCCGGCGGCCGCCCGCGCCCACGGGGTGGACGTGGCGCTGCTGGACATCGAGATGCCGGGTGCCACCGGTATCGAGGCGGCGGCCGTGCTGCGGCGGGAACTCCCGCACCTCAAGGTGGTCGTCCTGACCACCTTCGGGCGCCCCGGCTATCTGCGCTCCGCGATGGAGGCGGGCGCCGACGCCTTCCTGGTGAAGGACGCCCCCGCGGCCCAACTCGCCGCAGCGGTAAGGAAGGTGCTCGCCGGGGAGCGCGTGATCGACCCCACGCTGGCCGCGGCCGCGCTGGCCGACGGCGCCAACCCGCTGACCGACCGCGAGCGCGAGGTCCTGCGCGCGGCGGCCGACGGCTCGACCAACGCGGAACTGGCCGCGGCCCTGCACCTGTCCCAGGGCACGATCCGCAACTACCTCTCCACGGCGATACAGAAACTGGCGGTCCGCAACCGCGCGGAAGCCGTCCGGATAGCCCGGGAGAAGGGCTGGCTGTAGCCGCCCGCCGCGGCGGACGCCGTCGGCCGAAGACGTGCGCCGACGCGGGCAGCCGCCGTCAGTTGAGCAGGGAGCGGGCCGCCCTGGCCTGTCCCCGAACCTGTTCCGCGGCCGTCTCGTCCACTCCGGAGACCACCTCGGCGTACGCGTCGAGTTCGGCGGCCCCGGACAGGAAGTCCCCGCGCTGGACGAGGAGTTGGGCCCGGTCGTAGCGCAGTCGCGCCGGATGCGACGGCAGCAGCAGGGACAGTTCCACTGCCCACAGGGCGACATCGGTCCGCTCCGGCCGGGCGGCGGCCCAGGCGCGGACGTTGTTCAGCACCCGCAGCACCACATCGAGCGGATCCGCGGGCGCCAGCACCGACGGGTCCAGCGCCGCCCCGGTCGCGCCCGCCACCAGCAGCTCGGCGTCGGCCCCGGTCAGCAGCCGCCCCCCGTCGAAGGGATCGGCCAGCACCTGGTGCTCCCGCGGCCCGAACCCCACCACGAAGTGCCCCGGCAGCGCGACCCCGTACACCGGCGCCCCGGCCCGGCGGGCCACCTCCATCCACACCACCGACAGCAGGATCGGCAGCCCGCGCCGCCGCCGCAGCACCTCGTGCAGCAGCGAGGAGTCCAGCCGCTCGTAGTCCGCGCCCGTGCCGTGGAAGCCGAGGCGCCCGCCGAGGACCTCGGCCAGCGCCAGGGCCCAGGCGCGCGGACCGCCCGGCGCGAAGGGCAGCTGCCCGGCGAGCCGGTCCAGCTCGATCTGGGCGGCGTCGATCCTCGCGTCGTCCAGAGTGCCGTCCGCGGCCGCGCCCACGAGCAGGCACAGGGCCGCCAGGTCCGGCCGCTCGGAGCGCGCCTGGTCCCCGAACCGCCGCCGCACCTCGGCGGCGCGCTCCGGCTCCGGGGGACGGGGTCCCTGCATGGCGGCCTCGAAACCTCTCATGCCACCGGACCGGTCCCGGTGCCCGGCCCCGCGGCCGCCTCCGGACCGCGGGAGCCCTCCGGCTCCCGGTAGTGGTGATACGCATGATGCGCTGCGAAGCCCAGCCGTGCGTACAGCGCCCGCGCCGCCGTGTTGTCGTTCTCCACCTGGAGCCAGCCCGCCGAGGCGCCCTCGTCGAGGGCCCGCCGGGCCAGCGCGGCCATCACGGCCGTGGCCAGACCGCGCCGACGCTGCTCCGGGCCGACCTCGACCGCCGCGAAACCGGCCCAGCGGCCGTCGACCACGCACCGCCCGATGGCCGCGGGCGGGGCGCCCTCCGCGCCGGGCACTGCCGCGAACCACACCGAGGGCCCGCCGCCGAGCACCGTCGCCGCCGCCTCGCCCGGCCCCGTACGCCGGTAGCGGGCGAGCCAGTCCGCACCGGCCGTCCGGGACAGCTCCACCCCGGCCGTGTCGCGGTCCGCGACCGGCGCCAGGGCGCCGGTCCACAGCTCGGCGGTCACCTCCGGCGTCCAGCCGCGCTCCACCAGCTCCGCGGCGAGCGGCTCCTGCGAGTTCTCCGCCCCGGTCGCGAGCTGGATGCGGGCGGGCAGGCCGCGGGCCGCGTACCAGCGTCGTACGGCCGTCAGCGCCTGGTCCAGGGGCAGTCCGGGGTCGCCGAGCGGCAGCACCGAGTTGGCGCGGCGGGTGAAACCGGCCGCGGCGCGCAGCTCCCACCCGCCGAGCGGCTCCCGCTCCAGGGGCGGCCAGGCGCGGGCGGAGACCCGTGCCAGCTCCTCCCAGGTCGCCGCGGGCCCCCGCCGACGGGCCGGTGCCGCGGGCACGGTCTTGCCCGCGACCAGCGAGGATTCCTGGATCCTGACCCGCTCGCCGTCGCGCCGGGTGATCACCAGCACGCCGTTGTCCCATGATGTGAGAACTCCGACCGTGTCGGTGAACCTCTCACCCTTGGCGGCATGTTCGCTCCACCGCCGTACCGAGACGCGTTTGCCCACGTCAGCGGCGGTGATGCGGACCTCAAGCCGGCCACCCGCAGAGATTTCCACAGGTCAGTTCACCCCTCCTGTTCGGATCATGCCCAAGAACGGAGATACTAGGTGCGGGCATCGACGACGCCGCGCTCCCGCGCGCCAGGCGGCGGAGCCTACGGAGGCCCGCCAGCGCCCTACCGAGGAGGAACGACAGCGTGACCTACGTCATCGCAGAGCCTTGTGTCGACGTCAAGGACAAGGCGTGCATCGAGGAGTGCCCGGTCGACTGCATCTACGAGGGCCAGCGGTCCTTGTACATCCACCCGGACGAATGCGTCGACTGTGGAGCCTGCGAGCCGGTCTGCCCGGTCGAGGCGATCTTCTACGAGGATGACACGCCCGAGGAGTGGAAGGACTACTACAAGGCGAACGTCGAGTTCTTCGACGAGCTCGGTTCGCCCGGTGGTGCCAGCAAGCTGGGGCTGATCGAGCGTGACCACCCCTTCGTGGCGGCACTGCCTCCGATGAACCAGTAAGCGACAGCACCACTCGTGCCGTCCCGGTCCCGTACGGCGCTCACCGGCGCCGCACGGGACCGAGGCGTTTTGGCGGCCCTGCGCCCGGTCCTACGCTCGAAGCGGGCGCCCGCGTATCAGAACCCGCGTACCAGAAAGTGAGCCGATCCCCCGTGACCGCAGTCACCGATCGCCTTCCGACGTTCCCCTGGGACAAGCTGGAGCCGTACAAGAAGACGGCCGCGGCGCACCCGGGCGGGATCGTCGACCTGTCCGTCGGCACGCCCGTCGACCCGGTCCCCGAGCTGATCCAGAAGGCGCTGGTCGCGGCGGCGGACTCGCCGGGCTATCCGACCGTCTGGGGCACGCCCGAACTGCGGGACGCGATCACGGGCTGGGTGGAGCGGCGGCTCGGCGCCCGCGGGGTGACGCACCGGCATGTGCTGCCCATCGTCGGCTCCAAGGAACTGGTCGCCTGGCTGCCGACGCAGCTGGGCCTCGGCCCCGGCGACACGGTGGCCTACCCCCGTCTCGCCTACCCGACCTACGAGGTGGGCGCCCGCCTGGCCCGCGCGGACCATGTGGTCTACGACGACCCGACCGAGCTGGACCCCGCGAACCTGAAGCTCCTGTGGCTCAACTCCCCGTCCAACCCCACCGGCCGGGTGCTGGGCAAGGAGGAGCTGACCCGGATCGTCGCCTGGGCCCGCGAGCACGGCGTGCTGGTCTTCTCCGACGAGTGCTATCTGGAGCTGGGCTGGGAGGCCGACCCGGTGTCGGTGCTGCACCCGGACGTGTGCGGCGGCTCCTACGAGGGCATCGTCGCGGTCCACTCGCTGTCGAAGCGGTCGAACCTGGCGGGCTACCGGGCGGCCTTCCTCGCGGGCGACCCGGCGGTCCTGGGCCCGCTCCTGGAGATCCGCAAGCACGGCGGCATGATGACGTCCGCGCCGACGCAGGCGGCGGTGGTCGCGGCCCTCGGCGACGACACCCACGTCCGCGAGCAGCGCGAACGCTACGCGGCCCGGCGCACGGCGCTGCGTGCGGCCCTGCTCGGCCACGGCTTCCGGATCGAGCACAGCGAGGCGAGCCTCTATCTGTGGGCGACCCGCGACGAGTCCTGCTGGGAGACGGTCTCCCAGCTGGCCGGTCTGGGCATCCTGGTGGCTCCCGGGGACTTCTACGGCCCCGCCGGGGAGCGGTTTGTACGCGTCGCCCTGACTGCCTCGGACGAACGGATCGCGGCGGCGGTGCAGCGGCTGGTCTGAGCGCCCCCGGCGGCCCCGCACGGTCGGCGCATACGGCGGAGGGGTCCGGGGAACTGCTCCCCGGACCCCTCCGCCGTGCGCGGGCGCGGCTCAGCCGTGCAGCGGCAGGCCCTGCACCGGAAGGTGCTGCCCCGTGAGCCCGCTCCCGGCGGTCTCGCCGACCAGCCCACCGGCCTGGGCGGCGGCGTCCCCGGCGACCTTCTGCGCGACCGGCGTGGCCGTCCTGCCGGTCGTCCCCACGGTCCGGGCCGCCGCCGGGACGGCCTTCTTGGCCGCCTGGCCGCCGGACGTGACCACGTGGCCACCGGCGTCGCCCGCGAGCCCGGTCACCTTCTGGGCCGCACCGTCGACCTGGTGGGTCGCACCGTCGACGGCAGGACCGACCTGCGCGTGGTCCAGGGCGGTCACGCCGCCGAGGTCGGGGGTGGCCGGCAGGCCGGCCGTCGCCGCGCTGGCGGAGCCGGCCGCACCGACCACGGGTGCCGCTCCCGCCGCGATGAGCAGCGCGGCACGGGCGATCCGGCGGGTCAGGGGGAGGGACATGATGCTCCTTAGACGGGAGAGAACGGTGAAGTGTGCGACCGGGCCCGGAAGTTGATCGACCCGGGCTCGGCGCAGTGACTACCGCTCGAAGGCCCCTGAAGGTTGCGGTGCCCCGCCGTAAAGAGTTGGCAATGCGTCGCATTATCGGGTGGGGAGGAAATCGGGCAAACAGACACCGGGTGGAGGGTCTGGCGAATCCTTACAGCACAGTGCTCCCAAGGAGTCCGGACCCGTCGGCGGGCCGGGACGAGAACGGCACGCCCCGTCGACGGGACGCGCCGCGGACAACCCGGAGGAGTGACCACTCGCACGACCGCCCGGTCCATGAACCCCACCCGCTGAACGTCGCTTCGCCTGGCCCGCTCGGCCGGGAGGCCGCCCGGCCGGGAGGTCGCCCGGGCGGCACGTGTCGCCCGGGCCGCTCCGGCCACGAAGCCGTTTGGCCCGCCTGGCCGGGAAGTTGCCCGACCCGCCTGGCCGGGAAGCCGTTTGGCCCGCCTCGCCGGGAAGTCACCTGGCCGGGAGGGCGCCCGCGCCCGCGAGCCGCCTTCCGCCCCGTCGAGCCGCCCCCCCCCGCCCGCAGATCAGCTTTCCGTTCGCCGAGCCGCCTCGCGCCCATTGCCGCCCGCGTAAGCGAGTTGCTAGTCGCCGACGACTATGCGGACCCGGTCCTCCGTCGTCGTCGGGTCCTCCGGGCCGGAGCCGTCGGCGACCCGGCGCCACTCGTTGGCGAAGCCGCCGCGCGACCACTCGCGGCCGTCGAAGGAGACGCGCGCGATGTGCAGCGCCGAGGCGTTGGCCACCGCCCAGTGCGCCAGCTCCCAGCCGCGCTCCCGGGCGGTGCCCGCGGCGGTCGACTTGCGCGGCACCGGGATCGTCAGCGCGTCCGGGGCCGACCGCACGGGGACCGTGGCCGTGGGGGAGGGGCGGGACGGGGCGCGGGGGTCCAGCTCGGCGCCCGCGGTCTGGAGCACATCCCGCCCGAAGTCCCGCACCAGCGCGGCCCGTACCGCGTCCGGACCGCCGGTGGCGGCCGTGGCCGGACGGCCCTGGCAGGTCAGGGCGGCCGCCGACCGCCCGGTCAGCGCGGCGGCGAGCAGGGTGGCGTCCGGCTCGTGCTTGGCGTAGGCCTCCGGATAGCCGCTGCGCTGCACGCGCTGCGCGGCGACGGTCAGCGGCAGCCGGGTGTAGTCCGGGACCTTGGCCAGGTGGTCGTAGAACATGGACGCGGCGTACGTCGGGTCCATGATCTGCTTCTGGGTGCCCCAGCCCTGGGACGGGCGCTGCTGGAACAGGCCCAGCGAATCCCGGTCCCCGTGCTCGATGTTGCGCAGGCCCGACTCCTGGAGCGCCGTCGCCAGCGCGATGGTCACCGCGCGCTCGGGCAGCCCGCGCGTGGTGCCGACGGCGGAGATGGTCGCCGCGTTGACCGCCTGCTCGGGCGTGAACGCGTACGACTCCCCGTCGCTCGTGCCGGAGACCACCCGGCAGCTCGGCGTTCCCGGGCCCGTGAGGTACTGGACGGCGAGATAGCCCGCGACGGAGAGCAGGACCACCAGGGCCGCCCCGAAACGGAGGAGACGGCCACGGCGCTTGGGGGTGGGGGGCGGCTCTGACACGCGTACAAGGTACTGGAGGGCCCCACAAGCGGAGCCCGGGGCTGTGGACAACCGGAGCCCAAGGCGGCCCCGGTGCGGCACGCTAGGGTCGGTTCCATGGCCGATTCCCCGCTTGACCTCACACTGGACGCCGCCCGTCTCACCGCGCGGCTCGTCGACTTCCCCTCCGAAAGCGGAACCGAGAAGCCGCTTGCGGACGCCATCGAGACGGCGCTGCGCAGGCTGCCACATCTGAGGGTCGAGCGGTACGGCAACAACGTGGTGGCCCGCACGGACCTCGGGCGCCCCGAGCGGGTCGTCCTGGCCGGTCACATCGACACCGTCCCCATCGCCGGCAACGTGCCCTCCCGTCTGGACGAGGACGGGGTGCTGTGGGGATGCGGCACCTGCGACATGAAGTCGGGCGTCGCGGTCCAGCTGCGCATCGCGGCGACCGTCCCCGAGCCCAACCGGGACCTCACCTTCGTCTTCTACGACAACGAGGAGGTCGAGGCACATCTGAACGGTCTGCGGCATGTGGCCGAGGCCCACCCGGAGTGGCTGGAGGCCGACTTCGCGGTGCTGCTCGAACCCTCCGACGGCCAGGTCGAGGGCGGCTGCCAGGGCACCCTGCGGGTCCAGCTGCGGACCGAGGGGGAGCGTGCGCACTCGGCGCGCGGCTGGATGGGCTCCAACGCGATCCACGCGGCGGCCCCGATCCTGGCCCGGCTGGCCGCCTACGAGCCGCGGTACCCGGTGATCGACGGCCTGGAGTACCGGGAGGGCCTGAACGCGGTGGGCATCTCGGGCGGGGTCGCCGGGAACGTCATCCCCGACGAGTGTGTGGTCACGGTCAACTTCCGCTATGCGCCGGACCGGACCGAGGAGGAGGCCGTCGCGCACGTCCGCGAGGTGTTCGCGGACTGCGGTGTGGCGGAGTTCACCGTCACGGACCACAGCGGCGGGGCGCTGCCCGGGCTCTCCCACCCGGCCGCGGCCGCGTTCATCGAGGCCGTCGGCGGCACCCCGCAGCCCAAGTACGGCTGGACCGACGTCTCCCGCTTCAGCGCACTCGGCGTCCCGGCCGTCAACTACGGCCCCGGCAATCCGCACTTGGCCCACAAGCGGGACGAACGCGTGGAAACCGCCAAGATCCTCGCCGGGGAGGAGCGGCTGCGGGCCTGGCTGACGTCCTGACCGGCGGCGGCCGTGCGGACGGGCGGCCCGTGGCGGCCATGCACACGTCCCCCGTCCTTCACCTGGCTGGATCTACGCTGGGGTCGAACGACCTTCTCCGGCCTCCGGGCCCCCGGCTCCCGGCCCCGTCCGGGCCGGGAGCCCGGCGGGCGGGGGAGGCCCCGATGCGGAGGGAGCGCAGATGCCCACTGGCAACCCCCAGGGCAAGAAGGTGCCGCCGGACGAGCAGCGGCTCGGTCCCGTGCTGCGCAGGCGGGACCAGGTGACGAAGAGCACCACGGACCAGCGGCTGCTGGACGCGGGCGGTCCCTCGGACTGGGTCCACACGGACCCCTGGCGTGTGCTGCGTATTCAGTCGGAGTTCATCGAGGGCTTCGGCACCCTGGCCGAACTGCCCCCGGCCATCAGTGTGTTCGGCTCCGCGCGCACGCCCGTGGACTCGCCCGAGTACGAGGCGGGCGTACGGCTGGGCCGCGGCCTGGTGGAGGCGGGCTGGGCCGTGATCACGGGCGGCGGCCCGGGCGCGATGGAGGCGGCCAACAAGGGCGCCTGCGAGGCGAAGGGGATCTCGGTCGGCCTCGGCATCGAGCTGCCCTTCGAGCAGGGGCTGAACCCCTATGTCGACATCGGCCTGAACTTCCGCTACTTCTTCGTCCGGAAGATGATGTTCGTCAAGTACGCGCAGGGCTTCGTGGTCCTGCCCGGCGGCCTCGGCACCCTGGACGAGCTGTTCGAGGCCCTCACCCTGGTCCAGACCCAGAAGGTGACCCGCTTCCCGATCGTCCTCTACGGCACCTCGTACTGGGGCGGCCTGGTGGACTGGCTGAAGGGCACCCTGGTCGCCGAGGGCAAGGCCGCGGAGAAGGATCTGCTGCTGTTCCATCTGACGGACGACGTGGAGGAGGCGGTGGCGCTGGTCTCCAAGGAGGCAGGCCGCTAGGTGTGCTGTCCCGCCCTGCGGCGGTACGGCGCCCGGTGACCGCTCCCGGGCTCCGTACCGTCGGCCGCAGTCCGTACGCGGCGCAGGCCGTACGCGGCGGGGGCTACGCCAGACCGCGCCGCGCCACCGCGGGCGGCCGGTGCCCGGCGATCGACGCCACCATGTCCAGCACCTGGCGCGTCTCCGCCACCTCGTGCACCCGGTACACCTGCGCGCCCAGCCACGCCGACACCGCCGTGGTCGCCAGGGTCCCGAGCACCCTCTCCTTCACCGGCCGGTCCAGGGTCTCGCCCACGAAGTCCTTGTTGGACAGCGACACCAGCACCGGCCAGCCCGTGGCCACCATCTCGTCCAGCCGACGCGTCGCCTCCAGGCTGTGCCGGGTGTTCTTGCCGAAGTCGTGCCCCGGATCGATCAGTACCGACTCGCGGGGCACCCCGAGGGCCACCACCCGCTCGGCGAGCCCCAGCGTCACCTTCAGGATGTCCGCCATGACGTCGTCGTAGGCCACCCGGTGCGGACGGGTCCTCGGCCGGGCACCGCCCGCGTGGGTGCACACCAGGCCCACCCGGTGGTGTGCCGCGACCTCCGCGAGCCGGGGATCGACCCCGCCCCAGGCGTCGTTCAGCAGATCCGCGCCCGCCTCGCAGACGGCCTCCCCGACCTCGTGCCGCCAGGTGTCCACGCTGATCACCACGTCGGGGAAGCGGCGCCGCACCTCGGCGACGAAACCGACCGTGCGCCGGGCTTCCTCCTCGGCCGTGACCTCTTCCCCCGGCCCCGCCTTGACCCCGCCGATGTCGATGATCTCGGCTCCCTCCGCCACCGCCCGCTCCACCCGCGCCAGGGCGGGCTCGTCCCGGAAGGTGGCCCCCTGGTCGTAGAAGGAGTCCGGGGTCCGGTTCACGATCGCCATGATCACCGGCTCGTGCGTGCCGAATTGCCGCCTGCCCAGTCTGAGCATCCGCTGACCTCTCCCGGTACGTCCGTTCCCTGACCGCCTGCGAGCCTCATTGTCGGTGTCGCATGGCACGATCGGACCCGGACACATTCGACAGCTGCACTTCTCGACAGGTGCACTTCCGCGTCGGCGCTCCTTCCGCGCCGGCACCGAGCGTGGGGACCTCGCTGATGCTCATGTTCTTGTTCCTGGTCGTCGCGCTCGCCGTCGTGGTTGCCGCGGTGACACTCGCCGTGGTGGGCGGCGGCGAGAGCGCGCCCCTGCCGGAGGCGGCGCCCGAGCGGTTCGACGACCCGCTGCCGCCGGACCGCCCGGTGGCCCGCGCGGACGTCGACGCCCTGCGCTTCCCGCTCGCCCTGCGGGGGTACCGCATGGGGGAGGTCGACGACGCGCTCGGCCGGCTCGGCGCCGAGATCTCCGAGCGGGACGCCCGCATCGCCGACCTGGAGTCGGCGCTCGCCGGGGCCCGCGCGGCGGGCCGGGGCCCCGAGGACCCGGCCGAGGGGGAGAAGCAGTGAGCGGTGCGGCCGCGGCAGGACCGGACGGCGTGCTGCGCTGCCCCTGGGCCCTGTCCGCCGAGGAGTACGTGGCCTACCACGACGAGGAGTGGGGCCGCCCGGTCCACGGCGACGACGCGCTGTACGAGCGGCTCAGCCTGGAGGCCTTCCAGTCGGGGCTGTCGTGGATCACGATCCTGCGGCGCCGGGAGGGCTTCCGGGCCGCCTTCGCCGACTTCCGGATCGCCAAGGTGGCCGCCTTCACCGACGCCGACCAGGAGCGCCTGCTCGCCGACGCGGGCATCATCCGCAACCGCGCCAAGATCGAGGCCACCCTCGCCAACGCCCGTCTGCTCGCCGAGTGGGCGCCCGGCGAGCTGGACGGGCTGATCTGGTCCCACGCCCCCGACCGGGCCTCCCGACCCGCCCCCCGGACCCTGGCCGACGTCCCGGCGGTCACCGCCGAGTCGACGGCCCTGTCCAAGGCGCTCAAGAAGCGCGGCATCCGCTTCGTCGGGCCAACCACGGCGTATGCGCTGATGCAGGCGTGCGGCCTGGTCGACGACCATCTGGCCGACTGCGCCGCCCGCGGCCGCTGAGGCCGAGCCGCAGCGCCGCCCGCGGCCGCTATACGGGCCGCCCGGGCTTCGCGCGGCTTCCCTCAGCGGCCCAGGTAGACCGGCTTCTCCTTGTTGACGAACGCCTGTACGGCGATCCGGTGGTCCTGCGAGGCCCCGGCCCGGCTCTGGAGTTCGTCCTCCTTCTCCAGGGACTCGTCCAGGGAGTGGGAGAGCCCGTAGGCCAGGGACTCCTTCAGCGCCGCGTACGCCAGGGTCGGCCCCTCGGCCAGCGCGCGGGCGGTCCGCTCGGCCTCGGCACGCAGCCCGGCCGCCGGGACCAGCCGGTTGGCGATCCCCCATTCGAGCGCCTGCTCGGCACTGATGCTGCGCGGGAAGAGCAGCAGATCGGTGGCGCGGGAGGTGCCGACGGCCCGCGGCAGGGTCCAGGAGATCCCCGAGTCCGCGGTCAGGGCGACGCCCGCGAAGGAGGTGTTGAAGGAGGCCGTGTCGGCGACGACGCGGTAGTCCGCGGCCAGCGCGAAACCGAGACCGGCGCCTGCCGCGACCCCGTTCACGGCCGCGACCACCGGCTTCGCCGCCCCCGTCAGCGCCCGCACGATCGGGTTGTAGTGCTCCCGGACGGTGCTCATCACCCCGGCGTCGGAGCCCGCGTCCTGCGCCTGGAGCAGCCCGATGTGCTCCTTGAGGTCCTGGCCCACGCAGAACGCCCGGTCCCCGGCCGCGGTGAGCAGGACCGCGCGTACTGCCCCGTCGGCCGCCGCCGCCTCGGCCGCGTCCCGCAGCGCGACCTTGGCGTGGATGTTCATCGCGTTCATCGCCTCGGGACGGTTCAGCGTGATCGTCGCGAGGCCGTCGCTCACCTCGTAGAGCACGGTGTCGGCCATGGTGGTCCCCTCCGGTGTCGCGGTGCCGTCGTACCGGCCGGTACGTCCGGTGTCCGAGGGACAGCATGGCGGAGTTCGCCCGTCCCGGACCGGGCCGCACATGTGACCTGCGTCAAACAAAGTCCACCCGGATCCGGTCGCCGGACCTCCGTGCAGGGGCGCAGTATCACAGCCGCATCGCCGTATTGAGTGGTTTTGGTCGGGCGTGTTGCCCAAGCGATGCGGACTGATGTTGGTCATCGGGTCCTGAGATGCGGGATAATGGCTGGGAAGCAATGTGTTCGATGCCGGTGTCGCGTCCCCCTGAGGGGTGCGTGCCCTTCCAAGGGGCCGTCGGCTGACGTTGAGCTGGTTTCAGGAAGGGGAACGAGCATGGCGGCCATGAAGCCGCGGACGGGTGACGGCCCGCTCGAGGTGACCAAGGAGGGGCGGGGCATCGTCATGCGCGTTCCGCTCGAAGGCGGCGGTCGGCTCGTCGTCGAGCTGACCCCGGACGAGGCCGACGCGCTCGGCGACGCCCTCAAGAAGGTCGTCGGCTGACGCCCAAGCGACCCCGGAATTCCTGCTGCCCCGGCACCGCGTACGCGGTGCCGGGGACTGCTTTTCCGGGCCCGGCCCGCCGTCGGCGCGCCCTCCGGCCCGGCGTTCCCCCACGGCATCCCGCCCGCACTGTCCGGCCTCAGCGTTTGACCGCGCACAGCAGCCCGTCACCCACCGGGAGCAGTGAGGACACCAGCTCCTGGCTCTCGCGGACGGCGCGCAGCAGTTCCCGCAGCCGCAGGACCTCGGTGGGCTGCGGTCCCGAGTCCACCGTGCGGCCCTGGGCGAAGGCGCCCTCGAAGACCACGAGACCGCCGGGCCGCAGCAGGCGCAACGATTCAGCGAGGTAGTCGAGCACCTCCTGCCGGTCACCGTCGCAGAAGACGAGGTCGTAACCGGCGTCCGCGAGCCGGGGCAGCACCTCCAGGGCGCGGCCCGGGATGAAGCGGGCCCGGTTGCTGGCGAAGCCGGAGGCGCGGAACGCCTGACGGGCGAACTGCTGGTGCTCCGGCTCCTGGTCCACCGTGGTGAGCACCCCGTCCGGGCGCATGCCGTGCAGCAGATGGATCCCGGAGACACCGCAGCCCGTACCGATCTCCGCAACCGCTTTCGCGTCCGCGGCGGCGGCGAGCAACCGCAGCGCGGCGCCCGCGCCGGGGGTCACCGAGCGCAGCCCCGCGTCATGGGCCCGGTCACGGGCCCAGAGCAGTGCTTCGTCCTCGGCGACATAGGCGTCGGCGAACGCCCAGCTCGTCTGCCGGTTGCCGGTAATGACCCTCTCCTGTCCCCGCGATTGCCTGGGCGTGACTGTATCCGTTGACCCCGGGAACCCGCAGATGGGACCAGGCGTTTGGAAGGGTGGGAAGGACCGCGGGGACAGGACGGGGGACGACCGGTGGGTCTGGCGGCCGAGCAAGTGCTGACGCAGCCGCATCAGCGCACATCAAATTCTCGTAAAACCGCTTATCCGGAGCTAACGGGCGAGGTGGCTATGGTAGGGGCTCCACTGGACACCACCAGAGCCGACAGGGGAGGTGCGGCTGCGCCTGTGGATCGGAGAGGGGTGCTGCGGCGCCTTCTCAGGCCGTCGGGTGAGCCGAAATCCGTGACCGACATCGCTGACACGCACCACGCTGACGACACCGCGCAGACCGCGACCTTCGCCGCCGACGCGGACTCGCAGGCGTGGACTCCGCCCACCTGGGAGGAGATTGTCAGCACGCACAGCGGCCGGGTCTACCGGCTGGCGTACCGCCTGACCGGAAACCAGCACGACGCCGAGGACCTCACCCAGGAGGTCTTCGTCCGTGTCTTCCGCTCCCTGTCGACCTACACCCCCGGCACCTTCGAGGGCTGGCTGCACCGGATCACCACCAACCTCTTCCTGGACATGGTCCGCCGCAAGCAGCGCATCCGCTTCGACGCGCTCGGCGAGGACGCCGCCGAGCGGCTGGCCAGCCGGGAGCCCAGCCCGCAGCAGGTCTTCAACGACGCGCACTTCGACGCGGACGTCCAGCAGGCCCTGGACACCCTCGCGCCCGAGTTCCGCGCCGCGGTGGTCCTGTGCGACATCGAGGGCCTGTCCTACGAGGAGATCGCCGCGACCCTGGGCGTCAAGCTCGGCACGGTCCGGTCGCGTATCCACCGCGGACGCTCCCAGCTGCGCAAGGCCCTGGCGCACCGTTCGCCCGAGGCCCGGGCCGAGCGGCGCACCTTCGTCGCCCCGGTGCCCGCGCTGGGGGGAGGGGGCGCGGCCGCGTGAGTGGATCCCGTCGCCCCACACCGGCAGAGCAGCACCTGGGAGACCGCCTCTCCGCCCTCGTGGACGGAGAGCTGGGTCATGACAGCCGCGAACGTGTGCTGGCGCACCTGGCCACCTGCACCAAGTGCAAGGCCGAGGCCGACGCCCAGCGACGGCTGAAGAACGTCTTCGCGGAGGCGGCCCCGCCGCCGCCCTCCGAGAGCTTCCTCGCCCGCCTCCAGGGCCTGTCCGGCCTGTCGGAGGGAGGCGACGGCGGCGGCTCACCGTTCGGCGGGGGTGGTTTCGGCAGAAGAGTCCCGTCGGCCGCCGGACTGCCCCCTGCGCCCGACGTCTTCGGGGCGCGCGGTGAGTCCTTCGCCTACGTCCCCGCGGGCCCGCACGCCACCGCGCTGACCCCTTCCGAGGGCCGGGCGCTGTCCGGGGACCCCGGGTTCCGTGTCCATCCCGTCGGCCGCCAGGAGGCCGAGCGGTCGCCGTGGCGCGGGCGGAGGTTCGCGTTCGCCGCCGCGGGCGCGGTCTCGCTGGCCGCGATCGCGCTCGGCGGGGTCTCGACGGGCGTTCCGGTGAGCGGTGGCGCGGAGGCGCGCGGTCCGGGCGGCGGAAGCAACGTGACCCCCCTGCGCTCGCCCGGCGCGGGCGGTACGACGACGCCCGACGCCCAGCGGCGGCGGCCGGCCGGACCTCTGCTCGCCCAGCGGCTGTCCGGCCAGTCACCCGCCGTCTCCGCAGCGGCCACGGCCCCGCTGCTGCCCGGGGGAGCCTCCCCGCAGCCGCGGGACGCCTCGGAGATCCGCGCCCTGACGGCTCCCGTGCTGGCCGGGGCCGCGGCGATGTCCCCGCTGATACGCCCGCTCACCGAGAGCACGCCCCTCACCCCGGCCTCCCCCTGGTCGGCCGCCCCGGTGATCAAGCCGCCGAGGCTTCTGCTGGCTCCGCTGCCGTCCCCGTCCGGGGGCGCTTCCGGCTCCGGGCTGCCGCCCTTCGCCCACTGAGAGCGGGCCGCCCCGCGCGCACCGCACCGGCCGACGTCCGGGGCGGTGCGCGTGTGCGTGACGGGTTCCGCCGGGGCGGCAACCGGCGCCAAGCGCCAGGAACGCGGACGAAAACCGCCCCACACGGCAAACAACGCGGAAAACCCGACGTGTACACGCGATCCGGAAGCCTGGGACAGTACCGGTCGGGCGGGAACGCCGGGTACCGTGGATCCGGCCCGGACCACGGAAGACCCGCCAGACCACAAGGGCCGCGGACCGAGGACCTCGCAAGGAGCTTCAGGTGTTCAATGACATAGGACCGCTCGAGCTGCTGACGCTCGTCGTCCTCGCGGTGCTCGTCTTCGGCCCGGACAAACTCCCGAAGATGATCCAGGACGTCTCCCGCACCATCCGCAAGATCCGCGAGTTCTCGGAGAGCGCCAAGCAGGACATCCGCAGCGAGCTGGGTCCGGAGTTCAAGGACTTCGACTTCGAGGACCTCAACCCCAAGACGTTCATCCGCAAGCAGCTGGACGGCGACGAGCTGGGCCTCAAGGAGATCCGCAACGGCTTCGACCTGAAGAAGGAGATGGCCGAGATCACGGACGCGGTGAACGGCCGCGAGTCCGAATCGTCGTCGTCACCGTCGTCCGCGCCCTCTTCGTCCTCCCCGGCCCTGGGCGGCACCGTCGACATGACCAAGAAGCCCGAGACCCCGGGTCCCGCGGGGCCTCCGCCGTTCGACGCGGACGCCACCTGACCTCCCGCTGACCCCTTCCGTGGCCGCGGCCGGCCGGGTGGCACGGCCGCCCCGGCGTGACCCGGGCGCTACGCCCTTCGGCGCGCGAGCGGCCGTATTGCGACGGCCAAGAGGCCGTATGCGCCGGGCGTTTCCCTGCGCTTCGGACCGCTGTGGCTATGCTGCCCAGTTGTTGTGCGGACCTGTGGGAGCGAGGACGCCCGTGGGGGGCGGGCCGCTCGGTCCGATGAGAGCGAGGAGGCGTCCGGGCAGATGGAGACGACGAGTCGGGTGGGCGCGCAGACGTCCGCCGCGGAGGGCGGAGCACGGCTCCCCTTCGCCCGGGGCACGGTCGACGGCTACCAGCAGGCGCTGTTCCCCTGGTACGGCCTCGACGAGGCCTTCACGGGCCCCCGCTGGCTGATGCAGGTGGGCACCGCCGCGGACGGGGCCGTGGAACACGGATCGGTCGGGCACGGCGACGAGCCCTCCGTGCGGCACGAGGCCACCGAGGACAAGGAGCGGTTCGCGGTCGTGGTGACCGTCGCCGCCAACCCCGTGCGGCGCAGCGCGGACGGCACCGGACTGCTGGAGGCCACCTCGGTCTCCTCCGCCGCCTGGCTGGCCGGTATGGGCCTGCTGTCCTTCACCTGGCCCGGCCAGCTGGACCACAGCCTCCGGGACGACTGGCTGGACCAGCAGACCGAGACGGCCTGGGTGCTCGCGGACGATCTGGCCGGTCCGGACTGGTCCACCCTGTCGCTGCCGGTGGACGGGGTGCCGACGCAGTTCCACTACCGCGAGTCCGAGTACGGCTGGGTCCTCGCCGGGACCACCGGGGCCGGGGTGCACGTGGGGGCGTACGGCAGGGGCCTGAGCGCCTATGGACTGGGCTTCTCGATGATCAAGGACATCGGGGCCTACGTGGCCCCGTAGGCTCCGTAGGCCCCGCCGGGCTCGTGCCCCGGCGGATCTACGAAAAAGGGGGCGCCGTCACCATGACGGCGCCCCCTTCCCCGCAGGCCACCTAGAACTTGTTCCTCGGGGTGATCCCCAGCGACAGGCCCGCCAGGCCGCGCTGGCGGCCGCCGAGCTTGCCCGCGATCGCGCGCAGGGCCGAGCCCGCCACGGAGTCCGGGTCGGTCAGGACCACCGGCTTGCCCTCGTCGCCGCCCTCGCGCAGCCGGACGTCGATCGGGATGGAGCCGAGCACCGGCACCGTGGCGCCGGTGGTGCGGGTGAGGCCGTCGGCGACGAGCTGGCCGCCGCCCGTGCCGAAGACGTCGACCATCTCGCCGCAGTGCGGGCAGGGCAGCCCGGACATGTTCTCGACCACGCCCACGATCTTCTGGTGGGTCTGCACGGCGATGGAGCCCGCCCGCTCCGCCACCTCGGCGGCCGCCTGCTGCGGGGTGGTGACCACCAGGATCTCCGCGTTCGGCACCAGCTGGGCCACCGAGATCGCGATGTCGCCCGTGCCCGGCGGCAGGTCGAGCAGCAGCACGTCGAGGTCGCCCCAGTACACGTCCGCCAGGAACTGCTGGAGCGCGCGGTGCAGCATCGGGCCGCGCCAGACCACCGGTGCGTTGCCGGGGGTGAACATGCCGATCGAGATGACCTTCACCCCCTGGGCCTGGGGCGGCATGATCATGTTCTCGACCTGGGTGGGGCGGCCGTCCACGCCCAGCATGCGGGGCACGCTGTGGCCGTAGATGTCGGCGTCCACGACACCGACCTTCAGACCGTCGGCCGCCATCGCCGCGGCCAGGTTGACCGTCACGGAGGACTTGCCGACGCCGCCCTTGCCGGAGGCCACCGCGTACACCCGGGTGAGGGAGCCCGGCTTGGCGAAGGGGACCTCGCGCTCGGTCTGGCCGCCGCGCAGCGCGGTCGCCAGCTCACGGCGCTGCTCGTCGCTCATCACATCGAGGGTGACGTCGACCCGGGTGACCCCGTCGACCCGGGAGACCGCCTCGGTGACGCGCTGGGTGATCGTGTCGCGCATGGGGCAGCCGGAGACCGTCAGGTACACGGTGACCGCGACCGCTCCGTCCGCGCCGATCTCCACCGATTTGACCATCCCCAGTTCGGTGATGGGTCGCTGGATCTCGGGGTCGTTCACCGTCGCCAGTGCCTCGCGCACCGCGTCTTCCGTAGCCATAACCACGATGGTACGGCGCCCGGAGGGGGCCCGGGAAAGCCCCGTCAGCGGTCGTCTGTGTCACGTCCCCGGCCGCGCTCCGCCGGGAATACAACGGCCCCGTCGGGCCTTCGGTAACCCTCCAGCTCCCTCATCAGGTCCTGGAGTTCGGAGCGGATCCAGTCGCGGGTGGCCACTTCGCCCAGTCCGGTGCGCAGCGCGGCCACCTCCCGGGTCAGATACTCGGTGTCCGCGATCGACCGCTCGTTCTGCTTGCGGTCCTGTTCGAGGTTGACCCGGTCGCGGTCGTCCTGGCGGTTCTGCGCCAGCAGGATCAGCGGGGCCGCGTAGGAGGCCTGGAGGGACAGCATCAGGGTCAGGAAGATGAAGGGGTAGGGGTCGAAGCGCAGATGGCGCGGTGCGGTGATGTTCCACACCAGCCAGAGGATGATGACGACCGTCATCCAGACGATGAACCGCCCGGTCCCCAGGAAGCGGGCGATCCGCTCCGACAGCCGTCCGAAGGCCTCCGGGTCCCACTCCGGCAGCATCCGGTGGCGGCGGGGCTGCGGCTGGTCGAGCCGGGTGCGGGCGCGGGTGGCGGCGGTGGCGCCCGCGGGGGTCTTCTCGCGGTCAGGTGCCATGCGGGGCCCCCTCGTCGCCCAGGTCGAACTCCGCCTCGCGCCAGTCGTCGGGCAGCATGTGGTCCAGTACGTCGTCCACGGTGACCGCCCCGAGGAGCGAGCCGGACTCGTCGACCACGGGCGCCGCGACCATGTCGTAGGTCGCGAAGAACCCGGCCACCACGGGCAGCGCCGCGTCCGGGGACAGGGCCTGGAGATCGTCGTCGAGGAGCGCGCTGACCAGGGTGTACGGCGGGTCGCGCAGCAGCCGCTGGAAGTGCACGGTCCCCAGGTACTTGCCGGTGGGCGTCTCGTCCGGCGGACGGCACACGTACACCTGGGCGGCGAGAGCGGGGGACAGGTCCGCGTTGCGGACCCGGGCGAGCGCGTCGGCGACGGTCGCGTCGGGCCGCAGCACCACCGGCTCGGTGGTCATCAGGCCGCCCGCGGTCTTCTCCTCGTAGGCCATCAGACGGCGCATGTCGGCGGCGTCGTCGGGCTGCATCAGGCCCAGCAGCCGTTCCTTCTCGTCCTCGGGCAGCTCGGCGAGCAGATCGGCGGCGTCGTCCGGGTCCATGGCCTCCAGGACGTCCGCGGCGCGTTCCTTCTGGAGCTTGCCGAGGATCTCGATCTGATCGTCCTCGGGCAGCTGTTCGAGGACATCGGCGAGCCGGTCGTCGTCGAGGGCCGCGGCGACCTCGGCACGGCGCTTGGCCGACAGATGGTGCAGCACATTGGCCAGGTCGGCGGGGCGCAGTTGTTCGAAGGTGGCGAGCAGGCTCTCGGCGCCCTGCCCGTGCTCCTCCAGGGAGAAGCCGGTGACGGCGGACCACTCGACCGTGAGGGTCTCGCCCTTGCTGCGCCGGAACGCCCCGCCCTTCCCTTTGCGCACGAAGACCTTGTCGACCTCCCACTCCCGGCGCGCGGGCAGCTGCTGCACCGAGAGGTCGAGCACGGTGACCTGCTCCCCGGTCTCCACGATCTTGACCCGGCGGTCCAGCAGCTCCCCGAAGACGAGCCGCTCGGTGGGCCGCTGCTCGAAGCGGCGCACATTCAGCACGCCGGTGGTGATGACCTGGCCGGACTCGATGCCGGTCACCCGGGTCATGGGCAGGAAGATACGTCGGCGGGTGGTCAGTTCGACCACCAGTCCGAGCAGTCGCGGGGGGCGCCGCCCCACCCGCAGCATGACGACGAGGTCGCGCACCCGGCCCACCTGGTCGCCGTTGGGGTCGAAGACGGCGACATCGGCCAGGTGCGAGACGAAGATGCGAGAGGCGCCAGCCGCCATGCCCGCCGCCTCCTGTTCATGCCGGTCTATCCGTTCAGGTGGGCTTCAGGCTAGTCCGTCCCGGTGCCGTACGCCTTGGCGAGCGGGGCGGACGGACTGACTCCGGCGGGTCCGCCGGGCACCGGTACTCTGCGGTACGCCGACGAGGACATCCGCACGAGAGGCAGCCCCATCCGTGACTGCATTCCCCCCGCGCCGCACCCGCAGGGCCGCCCTGGTGAGCGCCGTGTGCGCGCTGGTCGTGACGGGAGCGGCGGCGCTCTCGGGGTGCAGCGAGGACCCGGACGCGGGCACCAACGGGGTGGGAAAGCTGCCGCCCGACACCATCCAGACCCGGACCCGCACGGCGGCGAAGTCGGCCCCGGCGGTGCGGCTGTCGGGGACCGTCGTCAGCAGCGGCGCCACCTACACCCTGGACATGCGGCTGAAGGGGGACGGCGGCACCGGTTCGGTCACCTCGAAGAACGGCACCTTCCGGCTGCTGCGGGTGGGCGAGCACCTGTTCCTCAAGGCCGACGCCGGCTTCTGGAGCCGGGTGGGCGGCAAGGGCGGCGCGGGATCCACGGCCGCCGCGGACAAGCTCGACGGGAAGTACGTCAAGGTGCCGGCCGGGGACCCGGCCTACCAGCGCTTCAGCGGCTTCACCGACAAGGGTGTGCTGCTCGACGGCCTGCTCGCGCTGCACGGCACGCTCGGCACGGACGGCCACCACGAGCAGAACGGCGTCCGCACGATCCGGATCGAGGGCGACAAGGGGTCCGGCGGCACCCTGGACGTCTCCCTGGAGGGCACCCCCTACCCGCTGCTCCTGGTGCGCGCGGGCAACGCGGGGACGCTGCGCCTGTCGGACTGGGGAAAGGACTTCGCGCTCCAGGAGCCGCCGAAGCAGGAGACGGTGGACTACGGGGAGCAGTTGCCGTCGTCCTAGCTGCCCTGGTCGTCCGGTCGGCCTGGTCGTCCGGTCGCCCTGGCCGTCCCGGTCGTCCAGTCGTCCCGGTCGTCCAGACGGCCCGGTCGTCCTGGGGGACGGGCCGTCCGCGCGAGCGGCCGGGAGGGGCAGCCGTCGGTCAGCGGCGCTTGCGGCGCGGGTCAGCGGCGCTTGCGGCGCAGCAGGCGTGGCAGGGCCGCCGGGATCGGGTGGCGGGTGAGGGCCGGGCTCGGCGGCGGAGGCGCGGCCTGGGAGTCGGAGGGCAGCGGCAGCGTCGTGCCCAGCGGCTCCAGGCGCAGTACCCGGCACTCGCGGCGCCAGCGCTCCGGCATCGCCTCGCCGTCGGGGGCGTTCAGCCGCTTGCCCTTGAGCTCGGCGACCGTGCCCTCCCACTCCGGCGATCCGGGCGCCAGCTCCGTCACCCGGGCGGTCCAGCCGACGATCCGGCCGCCCTTGTCCTTGCTGCGGACGGTGACGACCGCGCCGCCCCCGTCGGCCAGGCCGGGCAGCGGCTGCTCGCCGGGGCCGTCGCCCACCACGCAGGCCGCGCCCTCGTGCCATACATGCCACAGCGCCTGGGCGGGCGCGGCCGCGGTGTGCGCGCCGGGGGAGGGCTCGGCCCGGACCCAGATCAGCCCGGACTTCTTCGTGGCCTCCTCGACGAGGGCCCGCTCCAGCAGCTCGCTTGTCATGCGGCCAGCCTAATTGCGCCCGGCCCAGGGGGGGTCACAGCCATCCGTTGCGCTTCAGCGTGCGGTGGATGCCGAGGCAGATGACCACCGTGATGCCCATGATCACGGGGTAGCCGTACCGCCAGTGCAGCTCGGGCATGTAGGTGAAGTTCATGCCGTACACACCGCACACCATCGTCGGTACGGCGATGATCGCGGCCCAGGCGGTGATCTTCCGCATGTCCTCGTTCTGCGCCACGGAGGCCTGCGCCAGGTTGGCCTGGAGGATCGAGTTGAGCAGCTCGTCGAAGCCGAGGACCTGCTCCTGCACCCGGGCGAGGTGGTCGGCGACATCGCGGAAGTACTTCTGGATGTCGGGGTCGATCAGCCGCATCGGCCGCTCGCTGAGCAGCTGCATGGGCCGCAGCAGCGGCGCCACGGCCCGCTTGAACTCCAGCACCTCGCGCTTGAGCTGGTAGATCCGGCTGGCGTCGGTGCCCCGGGGGGTGCCCTTGCGGCCGGGCGAGAACACCTCGGTCTCGACGTCGTCGATGTCGTCCTGGACCGCGTCGGCCACCGCGATGTACCCGTCGACGACATGGTCGGCGATCGCGTGCAGCACGGCCGAGGGGCCCTTGGCCAGCAGCTCGGGCTCGTCCTGGAGCCTGCGCCGCAGCTCCCGCAGCGACCCCTGGCCGCCGTGCCGGACGGTGATGAAGAAGTCCCGGCCGGTGAAGCACATGACCTCGCCGGTCTCCACGACCTCGCTGTTGGCGGTCAGCCGGTCGTGCTCGACGTAGTGGATGGTCTTGAAGACGGTGAAGAGGGAGTCGTCGTACCGCTCCAGCTTGGGGCGCTGGTGCGCCTGCACCGCGTCCTCCACCGCCAGCGGGTGCAGCCCGAAGTCACTGGCGATACCCGCGAATTCCGCGTCGGTGGGCTCGTGCAGTCCGATCCATACGAAGCCGCCGTCCCGGCGCACCAGCCGCATCGCCTCGTGCGGGGTCAGCCGGCCGGGGGTCTCGATCCGGACCCCGTCGCGGTAGACCGCGCAGTCGACGACGGCGGAGGGCGTCGCGGGGTCGCGCGTGGTGTCGTAGGCGCCGGTGTCCTTGCGCAGGGAGGGGCGGGACGGGCGGACCACCGCACGCAGATCGCGGATCATGGACATGGCAGGCTCCTTCGCGACGGGGAGCGGAGGCGCCGACGACGGGTGGAACTGCCCGGAATGGGGACGTCCTGACGGTCCGTCTCCTGCCTTTTCGGCAGGGGAGGTTTGGCACGTCCACAAAGCGGGGAGCACCGCACCGTCGCGGTGGCGGGCTTCGCTACGGGTACAGATCAGTCAGATCAGGTAAAGCGAAACGAAGTGCTCTTCCGCGGTGCACGAACGGATCCTCAGCGGATTCCCGGGGGATCCGCACGGAAACACGGCGCGCAGGTGAGGGGTGGCAGCCAGCCGGAGCAGCTACATCAGAGGCCGGAAGAGCGGGTGGTACTGCACGGTCGACTTCGATCCATGTCAGCCCCACCTCCTCCGGCCGGTCCCCGGTGAGGGACGGTCCATCTCCCCGTGGGGGAGTCTCATCGGTGCCGGGCTTCGATCCGACCGCTTCTGCGGGCTGCCCGAGCACCGGGCAAGAGTATCAGCAGACCGAAGTGTCAAGGCGCCGCTTTGCCCGTAGCTGACGAGTTCTATGCTCGCCGCATGGTTGATGTTCTCCCTCTGGTCGAGGCCCGGTTGCGGACCGCGCTCGGCGAACCGGACGCCCGTGCGGCGGTCACCTTCCTCGGCGCCGACCGCATCGAGGTGCTGCGTTTCCGGGAGGGCTCCGGGGAGGGAACCGTCCTGCGCTACGCCACCCTCGGCATGTCGGGACAGCCGATGGCGGACCCCGCCGCGCTGCTCGCCGACCCCGTCAAGGGCCCCCGGGCCGAACTGGTCCTCTCCGTCCGGGGCGGCCTCGCCGACACCGGCAAGGTGCTCCGCCCGCTCGCCGTCCTGGCGGCTTCCCCGCAGGTCGAGGGCGTGGTGGTGGCTCCCGGCGCCTCGCTGGACGTGGGCGGGCCGCTGTGGCCGGGCGCGCCGTTCACCTCGGTCCTGGTCGCCGAGTCCGGCGGTCTGGTCGAGGATCTGGAGCTGGACGCGCCCCTCGACCCCGTGCGGTTTCTGCCGCTGCTGCCGATGACTCCGAACGAGGCCGCCTGGAAGCGGGTGCACGGCGCCCAGGCGCTCCAGGAGCGCTGGCTGACGCACGGTACGGACCTCCGGGATCCCTCCCGGAGGTCCGTACCCCTGGACTGACGCGAGGGTGAGGGGGATCACCCGGGTCCAAGTCGCCCCCGCTGTCGGCCGGTTGGGCCCGGGCCGTGAGGGCCCGGGCCCAACCGGCGTCCGTCGGCGTCAGTCGGTGAAGGAGGCGGCCGGTGGCGGGCGGTGTCAGCCGGCGAAGACGCCGACCCCGTCCTCCGTGGCGTGGCGGGGCTGGAGCTCCTCCGCCTCGTGCACCAGCGCCTTGCGCCGCAGCAGGACCACCACGGCGCCCAGCAGCGCGGTGACCGCCGCCACCGCGAACGGCAGATGGATGTCGCTCCACTCCTCGATCTTCGGCGCAAGGTAGGGCGCGGCCGCGGCGGCGAACCACCGGACGAAGTTGTAGCCCGCGCTCGCCACCGGCCGGGGGGCGTCCGAGACCCCGAGAGCCAGTTCGGTGTAGACGGTGTTGTTCACGCCGATGAAGGCGCCGGACAGGATCGTGCAGACCACGGCGGTGGTGTGGTCCCCGTAGCCGAGCACGGCGACATCGGCCGCGAGCAGCACCAGGGAGCCGCCGAGCACCTTCAGCGAACCGAAGCGCCGCTGCATGCGCGGTGCCACGATCACCGAGAAGACGGCGAGCAGCAGCCCCCAGGCGAAGAACACGGCACCCGACTTGTACGGCGTCATGTTCAGTACGAACGGGGTGAAGGCCAGCACCGTGAAGAACGTGTAGTTGTAGAAGAAGGCGGAGGCGGCCACCGAGGCGAGGCCGCCGTGGCCGAGCGCCCGGACCGGGTCGAGCAGTGAGGTCTTCCGCGCGGGCCGGGGCTGCTCCTTCAGGAACGCCGTGATGCACAGGAAGCCGATCGCCATCAGGGTGGCCGTACCGAAGAACGGGTACCGCCAGCTCATGTTGCCGAGCAGCGCGCCCACCAGCGGGCCGCAGGCCATGCCGAGGCCGAGCGCGGATTCGTAGAGCAGGATCGCCGCGGCGCTGCCTCCGGCCGCCGCGCCCACGATCACGGCGAGTGCGGTGGAGACGAAGAGCGCGTTGCCGAGGCCCCAGCCCGCGCGGAAGCCGACCAGCTGGGCCACCGAGTGGGAGGTTCCGGCGAGGCCCGCGAAGACCACGACCAGGGCGAGGCCCGCCAGCAGGGTGCGGCGGCCGCCGATGCGGCTGGAGACGAAGCCGGTGACCAGCATCGCCACGGCGGTGATCAGGAAGTACGAGGTGAAGAGCAGGGAGACCTGGCTCGGTGTCGCCCGCAGGCCCTGCGCGATGGACGGCAGGATCGGGTCGACGAGTCCGATGCCCATGAAGGCGACGACGGACGCGCCCGCGGTCGCCCACACCGCCTTCGGCTGGCGCAGCAGCCCGCCGGTCCCCGTGTCGAACGGATCCGTCCCGGCCGCCGCCGTGGCGGATCCTTCCGTACCACTGCCCATGATGCCCTCGCAGTTCTCGGTTGAATGGTCGCCGAATGGTTGGCTTATACACATAATAAGTTAGCAGGGCTAATAGATGCAACCCGCACCTACTCTGCGCCGGTGGAACGACGCCGGGGCGCGCGCCGGACGGGTGATCGTCCTTGACGCGGCGCGGGACGGGGAGGACCGTGGGGCCCTATGAGGGGCGAACCCAGTTGCCCGAAGTGCGGTGGCCGGGTCAGGGCTCCCGGACTCTTCGCCGATGCCTGGCAGTGCGATGTGCATGGGAACGTGCATCCGCTCCAGCCTGTGATCCCGCCCAGCGTCGAGGCCCTCGGCGTGGTGGTGCACCGCGCCCGCGTCCCGGTGTGGATGCCCTGGCCGCTGCCGGTGGGCTGGCTGTTCACGGGGGTGGCCTACGCGGGCGACGACCGCAGCGGCGGCCGGGCCACGGCCGTGGCCTGCTCGGGCCCCGGGCCGCTCGGCGGGGTGGGCGAGCTGATCCTCGTGGCCGAGGAACTGGGCGTGGGCCTCGGCGCGCGCTACGCGGGCATCGACGGGCCCGACCCCGGCGCCTGCCTCAACGTTGAGAAGCCGCCCCAGGCCAAGGTGCTGGCCGCCGGACGCCCCACCCCGCTGTGGCATGTCTCGGGCGTCCCCGGCGACCGGGCGGTCTTCGCGGGCGAGGCGCGCGGCCTGTGGCTGTGGGCGGTCGTCTGGCCCGAGGAGACGGGCATGCTGATGTACGACGACCTGGTGCTGACCGATCTGCGCGACGCGGGCGCCGAGGTGGACCTGCTCCCGATCGGTGCGCTGTCGCCGCGCCTGATCAA
Source organism: Streptomyces sp. NPDC052040 (assembly GCF_044548405.1). Taxonomy (NCBI): domain Bacteria; kingdom Bacillati; phylum Actinomycetota; class Actinomycetes; order Kitasatosporales; family Streptomycetaceae; genus Streptomyces; species Streptomyces sp. NPDC052040. The sequence continues at coordinate 109,985 of NZ_JBIUBV010000005.1, forward strand.
GCCGTGAGTCCGGTCGGGCCGTGAGTTCGGTCGGGCCGTGAGTTCGGTCGGGCCGTGATCCTGGGTGGGTCGTGATCTCTGGGTGGGTCGTGGGTCGTGGGTCGCGGGCCGTGGGCCGGTGGGTCGTGGCTCCGGTTGGCCGTGACGCGCCGATGGAGCCGTGACGCTCAGGTCCGCCGGGGTGCCGGTGCGTAGGGGGCGGAGCCCGGCTGCGGCTGTGACAGGGGTGCCGGGAACTCCCGTTATCCTGGAGCGAACCCCTTCCGTCCCGTCACCGCCTGGAGTCCGTGTCGTGCGCATCGATCTGCACACCCACTCCACCGCGTCCGACGGCACGGACACCCCGGCCGAGCTGGTGCGCCGCGCCGCCGCCGAGGGGCTGGACGTCATCGCGCTCACCGACCACGACACCACCCGGGGCCACGCCGAGGCGGTCGCCGCGCTGCCCGAGGGGCTCACCCTCGTCACCGGCGCCGAGCTGTCCTGCCGGTGGAACGGCATCGGTGTGCACCTGCTGGCGTATCTCTTCGACCCGAGGGAACCCGAGCTGCTCGCCGAACGCGAGCTGGTCCGGGACGACCGGGTGCCGCGCGCCCACGCCATGATCGCCAAGCTGCGCGAGCTGGACGTGCCGATCACCTGGGACCAGGTGGCCCGGATCGCCGGGGACGGCTCGGTCGGGCGCCCGCACCTCGCCTCCGCCCTGGTCGAGCTGGGTGTGGTGGACAGCGTCTCGGACGCCTTCACCCCCGAGTGGCTCGCCGACGGCGGGCGGGCCCATGTGCAGAAGCACGAGACGGACCCCTTTGCCGCGATCCGGCTGGTCAAGGCCGCGGGCGGGGTCGCCGTCCTCGCCCACCCGGCGGCCGCCCGGCGCGGGCGCACCCTGCCGGAGTCCGCCGTCGCCGACCTCGCCGCCGCCGGTCTCGACGGCATCGAGGCGGACCACATGGACCACGAACCGGCCACCCGGGCGCGGCTGCGCGGCCTCGCGCGGGAACTGGGACTGCTCGCCACCGGCTCCTCCGACTACCACGGCAGCCGCAAGACCTGCGTGCTCGGCGAGTACACCACCGACCCCGAGGTGTACGGCGAGATCACCCGTCGGGCCACCGGGGCCTTCCCGGTCCCGGGCGCCGGCGGACCGAGCGGTACCCCGGACGGGGACGGCGTCACTCCCGGCGGACGCCGGAACGTCTAGCCCCGCACCCTTCTCCTCTCTCCCCCTCCACCCCCTGTTCCCGGAGGCACCCGGCCGCCCGCCGCCGTGCCCCCGCCCCACCGCGCCACCGGCGCGGCCACCGCCCCCAGCGGCCGCGGCACTCACCGCCGCGCGTTCGCTCCGTACCTCTGCGCAAGGCCCCCATGTTCGACGTCGCTGTCTTCGGTTCCCTCTTCCTCACCCTCTTCGTGATCATGGATCCCCCCGGGATCACCCCGATCTTCCTCGCGCTCACCGCGGGCAGGCCCGCCAAGGTGCAGAAGCGGATGGCCTTCCAGGCCGTCTGCGTGGCCGGTGGTGTCATAGCCGTCTTCGGGGTGCTCGGCCATCAGATCCTCAACTACCTCCATGTCTCCGTGCCCGCGCTGATGATCGCGGGCGGGCTGCTGCTTCTGCTCATCGCCCTCGACCTGCTCACCGGCAAGACGGACGAGCCGAAGCAGACCAAGGACGTCAATGTGGCGCTGGTACCGCTCGGTATGCCGCTGCTGGCGGGCCCGGGTGCGATCGTCTCGGTGATCCTCGCGGTCCAGAAGGCCGACAGCGTCACCACCCAGGTGTCGGTGTGGTCGGCGATCCTCGCGATCCATGTGGTGCTGTGGCTGGTGATGCGCTACTCGCTGCTGATCATCAAGGTGATCAAGGACGGCGGTGTGGTGCTGGTGACCCGGCTGGCGGGCATGATGCTCTCCGCGATCGCCGTGCAGCAGATCATCAATGGGATCACCCAGGTCATTCGCGGAAGCTGAACGGCCCGTACCCGGGGCCGGGGAACGCGGAAGCCCCGTACGGCGTGCTGCCGTACGGGGCTTCCGAAGTCTCAGACGGCCTTGCGCGGCCGGAGGCGGAGCGAGGTCGTGCCGATGGTGCGGATCATGAAGCGGTCGGGTCTGCCGGGCGGATCCAGAGGCGCTGCCCGATGGCGGCGGCCTGCTGAACGATCTGCTTGACGGAGGCGGCGTCCACGACGGTGGTGTCCACGGGCGTGCCGTCGATGTCGTCGAGTCGCATGATTTCGAAGCGCATAGGGCTTCTCCCTTCGTCTGGTCATCCTCCTGAGGAGAACTACTGGTCTGCGGAGCGTGGGGCCACAGTGCCCCCGTCCGTAGGAGTCAACGGGATGCGTGTTACAAACATTCCCTACGCTAAGGAAATTTTTCGAGTCGCTAATTACCGACCGGTAAGTCGGGGGTGTGACCGCTCAGATGCCGTACGCCTGCCCCGTCGAAGCGGAAGCAGACGGTCCGCCGCCCGTCGACACCGATCGGGACCAGTTGTGTTCGCAGCGTGACCACCGGGACAATGAAGGCATATGAACGACGACCTGGCGGCGCTCGGCGCCCGCATCGACCGTACGAACGAGCTGCTCCACCGCATGCTCGCCGAGGTGGCGAAGACGCCCTCCACCCACGCGATCTTCGTTGATGCGGGCTATCTCTACGCGGCAGCGGGGCGGCTCGTCGCCGGTACCGAGGACCGGCGGTCCTTCGACCTCGACGCCGAGGGGCTGATCGAGGCCTTCATCGACAAGGCGCGCTCCATCTTCGCGGACAGCCGCCTGCTCCGCGTCTACTGGTACGACGGCGCCCGGCGCCGTATCCACACGGCCGAACAGCAGTCCATCGCCGAACTCCCCGACGTCAAGGTGCGGCTCGGCAACCTCAACGCCAACAACCAGCAGAAGGGCGTCGACTCCCTCATCCGCACCGATCTGGAGTCCCTGGCCCGGCATCGAGCCATCAGCGACGCGGCCCTCATCGGCGGCGACGAGGACCTGGTGTCCGCGGTGGAGGCGGCCCAGGGGTACGGGGCACGGGTGCACCTGTGGGGGATCGAGGCCCCCGAGGGCCGCAACCAGGCGGAACCGCTGCTGTGGGAGGTCGACAGCCAGCGCACCCTGGAACTCGAATTCTTCAAGCCCTATGTGACCCGGCGCACGGCGGCGGCGTACGAGGCCACCTCCGCCGCCCGCCCCACCCGCGAGGACGTCCGCTTCGTGGGCGCGCAGATCGCGGCGAAGTGGCTGGTGGCGCGGGGACGGGAGACGCTGGCGGAGCTGCTGCCCGGGCACCCCTATCTGCCCGGCTCGGTCGACCAGGACCTCCTGGTGGAGGCGGAGGGCCTGTTGCAGTACTCGCTGCGCGGCCAGTCCGACCTGCGGCGCTCCCTGCGGGACGGCTTCTGGGAGCACTTGCAGGGGCAGTACTGACCGAAGGCTCGCCGGGGACCGCCCGCTAGGAGTACTGGTTCCAGAAGGCCGCGAGGGCCTCGGCGGTCGGCCCGGGGCGGTCCGTGTTGGGGGAGTGCTCGGCGTGCGGTACGACCGTGCGGCGGGCGCCCAGCCGGGCGGCCATGTCGTCCAGCAGGGGAATCGGCCAGGTGTCGTCGCGATCACCGGACAGCACATGCAGGGGCAGTCCCGCGGCGGCGAGTTCGGCCACCCGGTCGGGTTCCCCGCACAACTGGCGGCCCGTCGCCCGCAGCTGGGCGGGGCTGTTCGCGAGCCAGCGGCGGCGCAGGTCCTCTCCGTCGGCGAGCCCCTCGTCGATGTCCCCGCCGTCGGCCTCGCCGGGCGGCTCCATGGCCTGGATGGCGTCCCAGACCTGGGCCATGTCCATGAGGACGAGGGCGTCCCGCAACAGCTTCACCCGCTGCTGCTGCGGCTCGGAGATCTGCGCCGGGCCGGATGCCATGAGGGTGAGGGAGACGAACGGGGAGGCGTCGAGGAGGACGGCGGCCCGGGCGATCTGACCGCCGAGGGAGTGCCCGAGCAGATGGACGGGCGCACCGAGGGCACGTGCCTGCGCGAGCACGTCCCGGGCCAGCTCCTGCTGTGCGTACGGTGCTTCGTCGTCCCGGGGGCCGGGGGACTCGTACTGGCCCCGCCCGTCGACCGCGACCGTGCGGTACCCGGCCGCCGCGAGCAGGGGCTGCACCACGATGAAGTCCTCCTTGCTCCCGGTGAAACCGGGGAGCAGGAGGGCGGTCCCCCTCACCTGCGACGCCGTCGCCTCCGCGGTCAGCGCGGCGAACTCCCCGCGCTCCGTGGCGAGCATGTGCGCCCGGACACCGGGAGGCGGGACGAAGCTGGGGGGACGGCTCATGGGGGGAGGTTACCGGCCGGTCGGGTGCACGGGGAGGCGAGGGCGGGCGACCTCCGGTGTACGGCGGCGCCCCTACCGGTGCTGGGGCCAGGAACGCCGAGGGCCCGCCCCCGGTGTGGGGGCGGGCCCTCGGCGTTCACTCGGCTTCGGCCCGCGGGCCGAGGCTCAGCCCTCGGCGGGCTGTGCTGCGGTCTTGCGCGTGCGGCGGGGCTTGGCCGGGGCTTCGCCCTCGACCGTCTCCACGACGGCTTCGGCGGCCTTGCGGGTGCGGCGGCGCGGCTTGGCCTCGGCCTCCTCACCCGGCTGCGCGGGAATCGCGGCCTCGGCGGTCTTGCGCGTGCGGCGGGGCTTGGCCGGGGCTTCGCCCTCGACCGTCTCCACGACGGCCTCGGCAGCCTTACGGGTACGGCGACGCGGCTTGGCCTCCACGGCTTCCGCGGCCTCGGCGGCGACCGTCTCGGCGGGAGCCTCGGCGGCCTTGCGCGTACGGCGGGGCTTGGCCGGGGCCTCACCCTCCGCGGTGTCGACGGCGGCTTCGGCGGCCTTGCGGGTGCGCCGCGGCTTGGCCTCGGCGGTCTCCGCGACCTCGACGGCCGCCTCGGCGGTCTTGCGCGTGCGGCGGGGCTTGGCCGGGGCTTCGCCCTCGACCGTCTCCACGACGGCTTCGGCAGCCTTGCGGGTGCGGCGACGCGGCTTGGCCTCCACAGCCTCCGTGGTCTCCGCGGTGTCGGCGGCGACCGTCTCGACGACGGCCTCGGCGGCCTTGCGGGTGCGGCGGCGCGGCTTGGTCTCCACGGCCTCCGCGGTGTCCACGACCGTCTCGGCCGCGGCGGGAGCCGCCGTCGCGGGCTCGGCGGCGACCGGCTCGGTCACCGGTGCCGCGATGACCGTCTCGGCCACGGGCTCCGCGGACCGGCGGCTGCGCCGACGGCGCGGCTTCACCGGCTCGGCGGTGTCCACCAGGGCCTCGGCCGGCTCCGCCACCGCGGGCTGCGCCGTCTCGGTCACCGCGACGGCCTCCGAGGTCACCCCGCCGCGCGTACGGCGACGGCGGCGCGGGTTACGCGGCTCCACGGCCTCGGCCGTGGCCTCCGGCGTGCCGGTGGTCTCCGGAGCAACCGTGGCGTCGGGGCCGTCGAGGGCCGCTCCGCCGCGGGTACGACGGCGACGGCGCGGCGTGCGTGCCGGGCGCTCGCGCTCCTCGGCCGGGGCAGCCGCAGGCGCGCCGCGACGGCCGCGCGGCCCCCGGCCGCCGGTCTCACCGAGGTCCTCCAGCTGCTCCGCCCCGAGCCCCGCGCGGGTGCGCTCGGAGCGCGGCAGCACGCCCTTGGTGCCGGCCGGGATGCTCAGCTCGGCGAAGAGGTGCGGAGAGGTGGAGTAGGTCTCCACCGGGTCGCCGAAGTTCAGCTCCAGCGCCTTGTTGATCAGCTGCCAGCGCGGGATGTCGTCCCAGTCGACCAGCGTGATCGCCGTACCCGAGGCGCCCGCCCGGCCCGTACGGCCGATGCGGTGCAGATAGGTCTTCTCGTCCTCGGGGGACTGGTAGTTGATGACGTGGGTGACGCCCTCGACATCGATGCCCCGCGCGGCCACGTCGGTGCACACGAGCACATCGACCTTGCCGTTGCGGAAGGCCCGCAGGGCCTGCTCGCGCGCGCCCTGGCCCAGGTCGCCGTGGACCGCGCCCGAGGCGAAGCCGCGCCGCTGGAGCTGCTCGGCGATGTCGGCCGCCGTGCGCTTGGTACGGCAGAAGATCATCGCCAGTCCGCGGCCGTCGGCCTGGAGGATGCGCGCCACCATCTCCGGCTTGTCCATGGAGTGTGCGCGGTAGACGTGCTGCGCGATGTTCGCGACCGTCGCGCCCTGGTCGTCCGGCGCCGTGGCGCGGATGTGCGTGGGCTGGGACATGTAGCGGCGGGCGAGGCCGATGACAGCGCCCGGCATGGTGGCCGAGAACAGCATGGTCTGGCGCTTCGCCGGCAGCATGTTGATGATCTTCTCGACGTCGGGCAGGAAGCCCAGGTCGAGCATCTCGTCGGCCTCGTCGAGCACGAGACACTTCACATGCTTGAGGTTCAGCTTCTTCTGTCCCGCCAGGTCCAGCAGACGGCCCGGGGTGCCGACGATCACGTCGACGCCCTTCTTCAGGGCCTCGACCTGGGGCTCGTAGGCCCGGCCGCCGTAGATCGCGGTGACGCGCACATTGCGCACCTTGCCCGCGGTGAGCAGGTCATTGGTGACCTGGGTGCACAGCTCGCGGGTGGGGACGACGACGAGCGCCTGCGGGGCGTCGGTGAGGGCGTCGGGCGTGGCGCGGCCCGCCTCGACGTCCGCCGGAACGGTCACACGCTCCAGGATCGGAAGACCGAAGCCGAGGGTCTTTCCGGTGCCGGTCTTGGCCTGGCCGATGACGTCCGAGCCCGAGAGGGCCACGGGGAGCGTCATCTCCTGGATGGGGAAGGGATGGACGATGCCGACGGCTTCCAGGGCCTCGGCGGTCTCGGGAAGGATTCCGAGTTCTCGAAAAGTCGTAGTCAGGGTGCTGCCTCTTCTGTGTGTGCGGTGCGAGGCGAGCGCGGGGGGTCGTGACCGTGTCGGAAGACGTCGGCCGCTCTCTGGGGACGGCCTGTGGCACGGGACCACGCCGACGCTCCAGCGCTCGTACCGCTGAGGGTCTCTCCGGACGCCGTACGCACGGTGCCGTACGGACGGGAGAGCTGTCGGGTCGGAGCCGATCGGGCCACCGACCGGGCATCCTCATACATGCGGCCCGTCGAGATACGTCAACGTACTCAGCAGGCGCATTACCACCATACCCCGGAATCGCGCACAGGCGATGGCCGATTCGGTCACGTAGTCGTCATCACAGTGACTGACCAGGGACTTCCCAGCCACGGAGAGCGGACTATTGTGCGCTCCATGACCACGCCTGACAACGCCCCCGAGGCACCCGCCGAACCCACCGGAGTCGCAGCCCAGGACTGGGCGACGGCCTCCGTCGACCCCCAGTACCGCGCCGCGGTCGTCGATCTGCTCGGCGCCCTGGCGTACGGAGAGCTGGCGGCGTTCGAACGGCTCGCGGAGGACGCGAAGCTCGCGCCCACGCTCTCGGACAAGGCGGAACTGGCCAAGATGGCGTCCGCCGAGTTCCACCATTTCGAGCAGATCAGGGACCGGCTGACCGGGATCGGCGTCGGGCCCACCGAGGCGATGGAGCCGTTCGTCGCGGCCTACGACAGCTTCCACAAGCAGACGGCGCCCTCGGACTGGCTGGAGGGGCTCGTCAAGGCGTACGTCGGCGACTCGATCGCCAGTGACTTCTACCGGGAGGTCGCGGCGCGGCTCGACGCCGACACGCGCGGTCTGGTGCTCGCCGTGCTGGACGACACCGGGCACGCCAGCTTCGCCGTGGAGAAGGTGCGCGCCGCGATCGACGCCGATCCGCGGGTCGGCGGGCGGCTCGCGCTGTGGGCGCGGCGGCTGATGGGTGAGGCCCTGTCGCAGTCCCAGCGCGTGGTCGCGGAGCGGGACGCGCTGTCGACCATGCTGGTGGGCGGTGTCGCGGACGGCTTCGACCTCGCCGAGGTCGGCCGGATGTTCTCGCGGATCACCGAGGCGCACACCAAGCGGATGGCGGCGCTGGGCCTCGCGGCCTGACGGATGCGGTGACTCCACGGGCGGCCCGGTGAGGTGTCACCGGGCCGCCCGGGTGTCTGTGTCGGTGTGGTGATGGGTCACCGGGCCGCCCGAGTGTGTCGGTGCGGCCGGTGGCGCAGGTGGTCCCAGAGGCCGGGACGGCCCGGGGGCCGGTGGCGCCGGGGCTCGGCCTCAGGCCGTCGCCGAGTGGCGCCGAAACCGCTCCGCAGGGCGGAGCAGCAGCGACAGCGAGGCCGCGGAGACGACGAGCGCGCCCATAAGGATCACCAGAAGACTCACGGCGCCCAGGGCGCTGTGCGTGACGAACGCGCCGAACAGGGCCCCCGCCACGCCGGTCGCCAGCACCAGGGTGCGGTCCGGGAAACGGTGGGGCAGTCGGTGTGCGGCAACCCAGGCCAGGGCGAGCCCGAGAACGGCGGAGCCGAACGCTTCCAAGAGCATGAATGTTCCCTCCCACACGGCGTCTGCCAGGGCAAATCGGTCTTAGCCGGTCCTACCCGTGGGGCGTGGATCACAATCATCATCTGTGCGCGGGATGTGCTCCGTCTGTGCGCACCGCACCCGGACGCAGCACTCCCGGACGCTCCCGGAGGCAGGGCGGCAGAAACGCGAAAGGGCCCGGTGGCGCTCGCCACCGGACCCCGTGCCGCTCCGTGCGGAGCTACAGCGTGCCGAAGCCCACCTTGCGGGGAGCGGGCTCGCCGATCTCCACGTAGGCGAGACGGTCGGCCGGGACGAGAAGCTTGCGGCCGTGCTCGTCCATGAGGCTCAGCAGGGCCGACTTGCCGGACAGGGCCTCGGCCACGACGTGCTCCACCTCCTCGGCAGTCTGACCGCTCTCCAGAACGATCTCGCGGGGTGCGTGCTGCACGCCGATCTTGACCTCCACGGCTTTGTCCCTCCGACGGTCAGTGAAGTGCGCGGCCGTCCGCGCCGTACCAGCACACATTAGCCCGGTGAGGGGACGTGCATGCCCCGCCCCGGAACGCCAGGAGCGAACACCCGGCGGGAACAGACGACCACACCCTGCGGGAACACACGTCCCCCACGTCGTCGGGGCCTGCCTGCGACGCCCCCGGCACCCTCGGCGCCTGTGGTTCCTGTGGTTCCTGCGGTTCAGTGGTGCTGATCGGTGCCGTGCAGCGGGAAGCCCGCGATGCCCCGCCACGCCAGCGACGCCAGCAGCTGCACCGCCTGGTCGCGCGGCACGCTGCGGTCACTGTTCAGCCAGGAGCGCGCCACGACCTGGGCGAGACCGCCGAGCCCGGAGGCCAGCAGCATCGACTCCGCCCGGGACAGGCCGGTGTCCTCGGCAATGACCTCGCAGATCGCCTCCGCGCACTGGAGCGTGACCCGGTCGACGCGCTCGCGCACGGCGGGCTCGTTCGTCAGGTCCGACTCGAACACCAGTCGGAAGGCGCCGCCGTCGTCCTCCACGTACGCGAAGTAGGCGTCCATGGTGGCCCGGACGCGGTGCTTGTTGTCCGTCGTCGAGGCCAGCGCGTTCCGCACCGCCTGGAGCAGGGCCTCGCAGTGCTGGTCCAGCAGGGCCAGATAGAGGTCGAGCTTGCCCGGGAAGTGCTGGTAGAGCACCGGCTTGCTGACGCCCGCGCGCTCGGCGATGTCGTCCATCGCGGCCGCGTGGTACCCCTGCGCCACGAAGACTTCCTGCGCGGCGCCCAGCAGCTGGTTGCGTCGGGCACGGCGCGGCAGGCGGGTGCCCCGCGGGCGCGCCGCCTCTGTCTGCTCGATGGCTGTCACGCCGCCTCCCAAAATCGTCCACATTGCGGTGTGCGCCGCGCCGCCATCGTACTTTTCGGTAACCGTGCTGTGCGCGGTGCGAGCGCAGAATTTCACGGACCGGACGCCGGCGAAACCCGTGCGGGCGCGGTCGTCTCCCCGCCCCGCGGGCTCCGGCACCGGTCACGCGGTCCGCGGGCAGTCACCGATAGTCGTCCTCATCGATGGAGACGACGCGTTTCTGCTCCACGAGGTCGGCCTCGTTGGCGCGCAGGATCTCCTCCGCGGTCAGCGGTTCGTCGCTCTCGGGAGCGAGGTCCTGGTGCTGCTCGGCGGCGTCGTTCTCGGGGGCCTCCACGTCGAGTTCGCCGACGTCGGTCTCGTCGCCCTCGAACGTCTCGGGATCAGTGGGGTCTACGGCCATGGTGGGCTCCCTTCCCAGAACTCCTGGCACGTTCCTGAAGAGGCAGGGTCCACATGCGGGTGCCCTGTTCTGAGCCTAGGAGACACCCGATACGGACGCTATGCGTGGTGCGGCGGCCCGTGACGGGAACAGGCGTGTGACGGCGAACACAGGAGCCACTGCGTGATCGTCTCGTAACATTGCCGCATGTCTTCGACCGAGTCGCCGACCGCCGCCCCGGCAGCCAACGTCCTCCCACGGGTGGCTCCCGTCCGGGTCGAGGAGGGCGAGGGGCTCAGGTCGGTGAGACTGCCCGGGATCACGCTGACGGTGCGGTCGAGGCCGCCGCGGACCGAGGGACTGCCGCCCGCGCTGTACGTCCACGGGCTGGGCGGCTCCTCACAGAACTGGTCGGCCCTGATGGTGCGGCTGGACCACCTCGTCGACGGCGAGGCCGTCGATCTGCCGGGCTTCGGCGACTCCCCGCCGCCCGACGACGGCGACTACTCCGTGACCGGTCATGCGCGGGCCGTCATCCGCCATCTCGACGCGGCCGGACGCGGACCCGTGCACCTGTTCGGCAACTCGCTGGGCGGGGCCGTCGCCACCCGGGTGGCGGCCGTACGGCCCGACCTCGTCCGTACGCTCACCCTGGTCTCGCCCGCGCTCCCGGAGATCCGGGTGCAGCGCGGCGCGGTCCCGACGGCCCTGCTGGCGCTGCCCGGGATCGCCTCCCTGTACACCCGCTACACCAGCCAGTGGACGGCCGAGCAGCGCGTCCGCGGGGTCACGGCGCTCTGCTACGGCGACCCGGGGCGCGTCACCCCGGAGGGCTTCCAGAACGCGGTGGAGGAGATGGAGCGGCGGCTTCGGCTGCCGTACTTCTGGGACGCGATGGCGCGTTCGGCGCGCGGGATCGTGAACGCGTACACCCTGGGCGGGCAGCACAATCTGTGGCGCCAGGCGGAGCGCGTCCTCGCCCCGACCCTGCTGGTCTACGGCGGCCGGGACCAGCTGGTGGCGTTCCGGATGGCCCGGCGCGCGGCGCGTGCCTTCCGTGACTCCCGGCTGCTGACCCTGCCGGAGGCGGGTCATGTGGCCATGATGGAATATCCGGATCTGGTGGCCACGGCCTTCCACGAACTGCTCGCGGACTCGGGAGAGTTGCCGCGGGGCGAGGGCGACCCCGACGGCGCCGGGATGCGGGAGCGTGACGGGGTTCGGGACGAGGACGAGTCCGGCAGGACCGGGGCGGGGAGCTGAGGCGCGGCGTGGGACGGCACAGCCGCAAGGGGCGGGGCGACAACAGCAGCACGGACACGGGCGCGGTGCCGGGTATACCGGCCCCGACCTCGTCCTTTTCGGATACCGCGGGCGCGCACAACCCGGCCGCGCACAACCCGGCGGCGCAAACCCCGCCTGCGCAGGCACCGGCCGCGCACACTCCGGCAGCGCACACGCCAGCAGGGGGCGTCCCCCGCTTCGCCGACGGCACCCCCGCGCGCGGCACCTCCCGCGTCCGTGCCGACGGCACCCCTGCCCACGGCACCCCCCGCGTCCCCGTGGACGCCGCCCGGGCCGCCCGTGGCGACCATCCCCCGCAGCGTGAAGCCGGGGGCGGCTGGGGCGAGTTCGGGAGTGGAGCCGGGGACCGGGACGCGTCGGCCGGACGGCCCGCGCCGCCCCGGGTTCCGCGGCAGCGCACCGCGCGCGGCCCCCGCCAGGAGTATCTCGACGCCTTCGACCGGGAGAGGCCGGAGGGGGGCGCGCCCGAGCAGGACGCTCCCCGCCGGGACGCCTCCGGCCAGGACGAGAAGAACGACGTCGTCGCGCCCCGCCGCAAGGGCGCCGCGGCCCGCGACGCCGTCACCCGCGACCCCGGCCCCGGTTCCGCCCCCGCCCCCGCCTCCGAGGAGGCCCCGGCCGACGGTTCACCCACCGCCGGAGAGGGCGGCCGGACCCGCTCCGGCCGCGGGCGTACCTTCGCCGGGATCGCGGCGGCCGCCGTGACCACCGCGCTCGCCATCGTCGTCGCGGGCCAGGTCACCGGCGGGCACGGCGGCACCTCCGCGAGCGCGCGGCCCGCCACCGGCCAGGCCCGCGACCTCCACGGCTCCGGCACGGCACCGGCCGCCCCGCCGAGCGCCGCGCCGCTGACCTTCGAGCAGGCCATGGACCGGACCTACCCGCTCGGCGCCACGCTGAAGGGCCCGGGCACCTTCACCGCGGTCCCCGGCTTCGCCAAGGCGCCCGGCACGGGGAAGAAGTACACCTACCGCGTGGACGTGGAGAAGGGGCTCGGCCTCGACGGGCGGCTGTTCGCCGACGCCGTGCAGAAGACCCTCAACGACGACCGCAGCTGGGCCCACCACGGCGCCCGCACCTTCGAGCGGGTCTCCTCCGGGAAGCCCGACTTCGTGATCACGCTCGCCAGTCCGGGTACCACCGCCACCTGGTGCGCGAAGTCCGGTCTGGACACCACGGAGGACAACGTCTCCTGCGACTCGGCCTCCACCGAGCGCGTGATGATCAACGCCTACCGCTGGGCCGAGGGCTCCGTCACCTACGGGTACGGCAAGCAGATCCACCCCTACCGCCAGATGCTGATCAACCACGAGGTCGGCCACCGCCTCGGCTACGGCCATGTCACCTGCGACAAGAGCGGCGAGCTGGCCCCGGTCATGCAACAGCAGACCAAGTTCCTCGACCACGACGGAATCCACTGCCTGCCCAACGCCTGGCCCTTCCCCAGGAGTTGACGGCGGTAGCTATCGTCACATTGACACACGGGAAAAGTTCCTCCATATTGCTTCCCATGTCGCACCGTCACGCCCCCGTTCGCGCCGCCATCGAGCTGGCGCTCATCGGCGTGACCCCGCTGTGCGTGGCCGACATCCTCTGTCGCTGACGCCCCGCCTCCGGCGTGAGCGTCGCCTTCCTCACCCTGCTGTGAATCCCCGGGAACCCCTGCGCTGTGCATCCCGGGAACCCCTGCGGCTTCCGTAGCCGCGGGGCTTCACCGTTTCCGACGACCTGACGCCGGGGCCGACGTCTGCCTCATTTCGTCTCACTCCTCGTCAATCTGTCTCGTATGGCGAGACACCTCCGAGAGGTCGTACCTTCCGATGCGTCAACCGTCCGTCATAGCGCGCCGCGTGGCAGCGGCATCCGTGGGCCTGGTCGTGGCAGCGGGCGCCGCCGCCTGCGGGCCGGAGGACAGCGATGCCAAGGGCGCCGGGAGCGGCTCCGCGCCGCACCGGGGCGGCACCCTGACCGTGCTGAACTCCCAGCCGCAGCAGGACTTCGACCCGGCGCGCCTGTACACCTCCGGCGGCGGCAACGTGCCCTCCCTGGTGTTCCGCACCCTCACCACCCGCAACCGCGAGAACGGCGCCGCCGGTGCCAAGGTCGTCCCGGACCTCGCCACCGACACCGGGCGCCCGAACAAGGACGCGACCGTCTGGACGTACACCCTGAAGAAGGGGCTCACCTACGAGGACGGCACCCCGATCACCTCGGCCGACATCAAGTACGGCATCGAGCGCTCCTTCGCCCCCGAGCTGTCCGGCGGCGCCCCCTATCTGCGGGACTGGCTGGCCGGGGCGGCCGACTACCAGGGCCCCTACAAGGACAAGAAGGGTCTCGACGCCATCGGGACGCCGGACAGCCGCACCCTCGTCTTCCATCTGAACAAGCCCGAGGGCGAGTTCCCGTACCTGGCGACGCAGACGCAGTTCGCCCCGGTGCCCAAGGCCAAGGACACCGGCACCAAGTACGAGGAGCACCCTGTCTCCTCCGGCCCCTACCGGGTCGTCTCCAACGAGAACGACGGCGAGCGGCTCGTCCTGGAGCGCAACCCGCACTGGTCCGCGGTGACGGACTCCGAGCGCAAGGCCTACCCGGACCGCATCGACGTACGCTCCGGACTGGACTCCTCGGTGATCAACCAGCGGCTGTCCGCGTCCCAAGGGGCGGACGCCGCCGCGGTCACCACGGACACCAACCTCGGCCCCGCCGAACTGGCCAAGGTGACCGGGGACAAGGACCTCGCCTCGCGCGTCGGCACCGGCCACTTCGGCTACACGAACTACCTGGCCTTCAACCCCACGGTGAAGCCCTTCGACGACGCCCGGGTGCGGCAGGCGATCTCGTACGCCGTCGACCGCTCCTCGGTGGTCAACGCGGCGGGCGGCTCCTCGCTGGCCGAGCCCGCGACCACCTTCCTGCCCGACCAGAAGTCCTTCGGCCACACGCCGTACGACCTCTTCCCCGCGGGCCCGACGGGCGACCCGGCGAAGGCCAGGGAGCTGCTCAAGCAGGCCGGTCACCCCAATGGGCTGACCATCACCCTGACCCACTCCAACAGCAAGGACTTCGAGACCAGCCCGGAGATCGCGACCGCGGTCCAGGACGCGCTCAAGAAGGCCGGAATCACGGTCAGGCTCCAGGGCCTGGAGGACAACGACTACAAGGACAAGATCCACAGCGTCCGCACGGAGCCCGGGCTCTTCCTCGCCCACTGGGGCGCCGACTGGCCCTCCGGCGGACCGTTCCTCGCCCCGATCTTCGACGGCCGGCAGATTGTCAGGGACGGCGCGAACTTCAACACCGGTCTCCTCGACGACGCCTCGGTCAACCACGAGATCGACGCCATCAACAAGCTGACCGACCTGAACGCGGCCGCCGCACGCTGGGGCGCCCTGGACAAGAAGATCGGCGAACAGGCCCTTGTCGTGCCGCTGTTCCATCCCGTCTACAAGCGCCTGTACGGCAAGGACGTCAAGAACATCGTGATCAGCGACTGGACCGGCGTGCTGGACATCTCGCAGGTCGCGGTCAAGTAGCACCGTGAGCGAAGCACATGTCGCCGCCCAGGCGCCCGGGACGGACACCCCCGTCCCGGGCGCCTCGGGGGCCCTACAGTTCTGGCGGCGGCTGCGGACGCAGCGCGCCGCCCTCGTCGCGGCGGCCGTCGTCGCGCTGCTCGTCCTGGTCGCGCTCGCCGCGCCGCTGCTCACCGCGATCGAGGGCCAGGACCCGACCACCTACCACCCGTCGCTCGTCGACTCCGCACGCGGCGGCGTCCCCGTCGGGTCCCTCGGCGGCATCGGCGCGGACCACTGGCTCGGCGTCGAACCGCAGACCGGACGCGACCTGTTCGCCCGGCTGGTGTACGGCGCCCGGGTCTCCCTCGGGGTCGCCCTCGCGGCGACCGCCCTCCAGGTCCTCATCGGGGTCGCGGTCGGAGTCGCCTCCGCCCTCGGCAATCGCTGGGTCGACCAACTGCTCGGCCGGGCCACCGACATCATCGTTGGCATGCCGCTGATGATCATGTCGCTGGCGCTGCTGGCGATCGTCCCGGACAGCTTCCCCCGGCCCGTCCTGGTCACCCTGGTCATCGGCCTGATCGCCTGGGGGAACACCGCCAAGATCGTGCGCGCCCAGACGCTCGCCCTGAAGAGCCTCGACCATGTCTCGGCCGCGCGGCTCAGCGGCTGGAACACCTGGCACATCGCCCGCCGTGAACTGCTGCCCGGCCTGGCCGCGCCCGTCATCACCTACGCGGCCCTGCTCGTCCCCATCAACATCACCGTCGAGGCCGCCCTGTCCTTCCTCGGCGTCGGCGTGAAGCCGCCCACCCCCTCCTGGGGCCAGATGCTCACCGCCGCCGACGTCTGGTATCAGGCGGCACCGCAGTATCTGCTGCTTCCGGCGGGCGCCCTCTTCGTCACCGTCCTCGCCCTGACCGTCCTCGGTGACGGCGTCCGCACGGCCCTCGACCCGCGCGCCGCCTCCCGCCTGCGCGTCGGCACCGGCCGCACCCGCGAGGCCCGGGCGGACGGTACGGCAGGACCGGACGCTACGACGGGACCGGACGCTACGACGGGAACGGACGCTACGACGGGAACGGACGCAACGGCCGCCACGGACGCCACGACCTCCGCGGCCGGGACTGCCGCTTCAACCGCCGCGGCCGGGGCGACCGGTCTGACGACAGTGGCGGCCGGGCCGACCGCCGCACGCGGCAAACCCGAGCCTGAGAAGGGAGCGGACGCATGAGCGGCTTCGGCGGCTTCGTCCTGCGCCGCACCGCCGGCGCCCTGATCACCCTGTTCGCCATCTCGGTGATCGTCTACGTCGTCTTCTACGTCACCCCCGGCAACGTCGCCCAGATCACCTGCGGCCCGCGCTGCTCCCCGGAACAGGTGCACCAGGTCGCCCAGCAACTCCACCTCGACGAGCCGCTGTACGTACGCTACGGACACTTCCTCCAGGGCCTCCTGGTCGGCCAGGACTACTCCACGGGCACCTCGGTGGAGCACTGCTCCGCGCCCTGTCTCGGCCTCTCCTACCAGAGCGACCAGCAGGTCACCGCCCTCATCCTGGCCAAGCTCCCGGTGAGCCTCTCCCTGGTGCTCGGCGCGATGGTGCTGTGGCTGCTCCTCGGCGTCGGCACCGGCATGCTCTCCGCATGGCGGCGCGGCAGGCCCACCGAGCGGGTGCTGACCGCCATCACCCTCGCGGGCACCGCCACGCCCGTCTTCGTGATCGGCCTGGTCCTGATGATCGTGGTCTGCGGCGAACTGCGCCTGCTGCCCTTCCCGCAGTACGTCGCCCTCACCGACGACCCCGAGCAGTGGGCGTGGAACCTGCTGCTGCCCTGGCTCTCCCTCGCCCTGATCGAGGCCGCCACCTTCGCCCGTCTGACCCGGGCGTCGATGCTGGAGACGCTGGCGGAGGACCACATCCGCACCTTCCGCGCCTACGGCGTGGGCGAACGCTCGGTGGTCGGACGGCACGCGCTGCGCGGCGCCCTCGCGCCCGTGATCGCGCTCAACGCCAACAACGTCGGCTCCGCCGTGGGCGGCGCCGTCCTCACCGAGACGCTTTTCGGACTGCCGGGCATCGGGCAGGCACTGGTCCAGGCGGTGAAGGTCGTCGACCTGCCGGTGGTCGTCGGCATGGTCCTGGTCATCGGCTTCTTCGTGGTCGTCGCCAACGCCGTCGCGGACGTGCTCTACGCGGCGGCCGACCGACGGGTGGTACTCGCATGAGCCTTGTGGAAGTGACCGATCTGACCGTCGACTTCGGCGGTCTGCGTGCCGTCGGCGGACTCTCCTTCCGGCTGGAGCGGGGCGCCGCCCTGGCCCTGGTCGGCGAGTCCGGCTCGGGCAAGTCCACCGTCGCGGCCGCCCTGCTGGGGCTGCACCGCGGCACGGGCGCCCGGCTCGGCGGCTCGGTACGGGTCGCCGGGACCGATGTGCAGCGGGCCTCCGAGGACGAACTGCGCGGGCTGCGCGGAGGGACGGCCGCCATGGTCTTCCAGGACCCGCTGTCCTCCCTGGACCCGTACTACGCGATCGGCGACCAGATCGCCGAGGTGTACCGGGCGCACACCCGAGCCTCCCGGCGCGCCGCCCGCACCCGTGCCGTGGAGGTCCTGGACCGGGTCGGCATCCCGGACGCGGCGCGGCGCTCCCGCTCGCGCCCGCACGAGTTCAGCGGCGGGATGCGCCAGCGCGCCCTGATCGCCATGGCCCTCGCCTGCGAGCCCGAACTGCTCATCGCGGACGAGCCGACCACCGCGCTGGACGTGACCGTCCAGGCTCAGATCCTCGACCTGCTGCACACCCTGCGGCAGGACACCGGAACGGGCCTGCTGCTGGTCACCCACGATGTCGGGGTCGCCGCCGAGAGCGTCGACGAGGTGCTGGTGATGCGTCACGGCAGGGCCGTCGAACACGGCCCGGTCGCCGAGGTCCTGGGGGAGCCCCGCGAGGCCTACACCCGGCAGCTCCTGGGCGCGGTCCCGCGGGTGGACGCGCCCCGGCTGCGCCCCGGGGTCCCGTCGGAGGAGACCGTCATCGAGGCATCGGGGCTGCGGCGCGAATTCGGCCGCGGCAGGCGGACGTTCGCCGCGGTGGACGGGGTGTCACTCACCGTGCGGCGCGGCGAGACCCTCGGCATCGTCGGGGAGAGCGGCAGCGGCAAGACCACGCTGGGCCGCATGCTGGTCGGGCTGCTGGAGCCCACGGCCGGGGAGGTCCGGCACGGCGGAACGGTGCGTTCCGGGACGGACCCGGCCGTGCAGATGGTCTTCCAGGACCCCGTCTCCTCCCTCAACCCCCGGCGCAGCGTGGGCGAGTCGATCGCCGACCCGCTGCGGGCCCGCGACAGACGGGCCTCCCCGGGGGCGCAAAGTGGCGAACGGTGGGACGAGCAGCGCATCCGGGGGCGCGTATGCGAGCTGCTGCGCCGCGTGGGGCTCGACGAGGAGCACTACGACCGCTATCCGCACGAGTTCAGTGGCGGGCAGCGCCAGCGGGTGGGCATCGCCCGGGCACTCGCCGCCGAACCGCGCGTCATCGTCTGCGACGAGCCGGTCTCGGCGCTCGACGTCACCACCCAGGCGCAGGTCGTGGCCCTGCTGGGGGAGCTGCAACGCGAACTCGGCCTCGCACTGGTCTTCGTGGCGCACGACCTCGCCGTCGTCCGCCAGGTCAGCGACCGGGTCGCGGTGATGCGCCACGGGAGGATCGTCGAGTACGGGCCCGCCGACGAGGTCTACGACTCCCCGCGCGACCCCTACACCCGGCAGCTGCTGGCCGCCGTCCCCGCACTCGACCCCGCCGTCGCGGCCGAACGGCGCGCCACCCGCACGGCACTGGCGACGGTCTGAACCGCCGCCCGGATCCGGGCCGCACCCGCCGCCGAAATCCAGCACGGATTCCGCCGCGGATTCCACCCCGGATTCCGCCGCGGATTCCGCCGCGGATTCCACTGACACGAGCGAACGCGATCCGCACGTGAAAGTTACGAGCGTTCACCCCTTTTGGTGGTGCGATGGACAACCGTCCGTCGCACCACCGCCTTGTCCCCTTACGTTCTTCCCGCTGCGGGACCTCGGCGCAACGAGGGCCCCTCACACGGGAGATCGGGGGTGCACACGTGCGCATCGGACTGCTTACGGAGGGTGGTTACCCGTATGTGAGCGGTGACGCCAGGCTCTGGTGCGACCGCCTCGTACGCGGACTCGGGCAGCACGAGTTCGACCTCTACGCCCTCAGCCGCACCGAGCGGCAGGAGCGCGAGGGCCGGCTCCCGGTACCGCCGCACGTCTCCCGGGTGCGCACGGCCGCCCTGTGGAGCGCCCCCGATCCCGGCCCCGCCCAGGGGCGCCACGCCCGGCGCCGGTTCACCGAGGCCTATGCGGAACTGGCCGCCGTCCTCTGCTCCGCACCGGACGCGGCAGCCGCGGACGAGGCCGCTGAAGCGGACCCCGCGGAGGCGGACCGTTTCGGCAGCGCCCTGTACGCCCTCGCAGAACTCGCCCGCGAGCAGGGCGGACTGACCGGTGCCCTGCGCTCCGAGACCGCCTTGCGGGCCCTCGAACAGGCCTGTCGCGCCCCGGGCGCCCAACGGGCGGCGCGCACGGCGCGCGTCCCCGAACTGCTCCGGACGGCCGAGCAGCTCGAACGCGCCCTGCGCCCCCTCTCACTCGACTGGTACGGGGACGACACCCTCGGCGCGGCCGACCTCTGCCACGCCGCCTCCGGCGGCACCGCGGCCCTGACCGGGCTGCTCGCCCACCGCTTCGCCGGTGTCCCGCTGCTCGTCACCGAGTACGGTCTCCAACTGCGAGCGCACTACCTGGGAACCGCGCACGGGACACCCCCCGCGGTGCGCGCCCTCATCGCCTCCTTCCACCGTCGGCTGGCCGCCGAGACCTACCGCAGGGCCGCCCGGATCACCTCAGGCAACACCCACACCCGCCGCTGGCAGGAACGCCTCGGCGCCGACCGGGACAAGCTCCGCACCGTCCACCCCGGCATGGACACGGCCCGCTTCACCGAGGTGGGCGAGGCACCCGACGGCGCGGACCCCCGCACCCTGGTCTGGGCGGGCCGCGTCGAACCGGCGAAGGACCTGACCTCCCTGCTCCACGCCTTCGCCGAGATCCGCGAGCAGGAGCCGGGCGCCCGGCTGAGGATCGTCGGAGCCCCGGCGGGCCCCGAGGGCACCGGTTACCTGGAGCACTGCAAGGCGCTGGCCGCCCGGCTCTTCCCCGACGAGTCCGGGGGCGCGCACACCGCCGAGGAGAACCCGGTGTCCTTCGAGGACATCGGCGGCCCGGAACTGCCCGGCCCGGCCGACGCCTACGCGGCCGGAGCGGTCGTCGTCCTGTCGAGCGTCGTCGAAGGCTTCCCGGTCGGCCTGGTGGAGGCCATGCTCTGCGGCCGGGCCACGGTGTCCACGGACGCCGGTGCCGTGGCCGAGGTCATCGGCGGCACGGGCCTGGTCGTCCCGCCCCGCGACCCGCACGCCCTCGCCGCGGCGTGCCTGGCGCTGCTGCGCGACCCCGAGCGCCGTGCGCGCCTCGGCGCGGCCGCCCGCGCCCGCGCCCTCGAACTTTTCACCGTGGAGCAGAACGTGACGGCGTTCCACGACCTCTATCTGGAGATCGTCTCCCACGCGCCCGTCCGGCGCGTACTCCTCGACGGCACCGGCGAACCCCTCCCCTTCGGCGCCCCGGCCGAGGCCCGTGTCCCCGGCCACTGGACCGCCCCCCGCCTCCCGCACGGCCGCCCCCACTGGGCCTGGGACCCGGCAAGGGACCCCGCCCCGGCGACGGAGGCCGCCCGATGAGCACCGCGGGAGAGACCTGGACCGTCTCCGAGCCCCCCGTCACAGCGGCTGTCGCGACGGCCGCCGAGAGTACGGACCCGGAGCGTACGCCGCCCGCCGTCCGCCCCGGTGCCGTAGACCCCGTCAAGGCGCTGATGCGGCGCCATCATGAGTTGTGCGAGCGGGCCGTGGATCCCCTTGAGATCGCGGCCGGTCTCGAAGCCCAGGGCCTGACCGACCGGGCCGCCGCACGCTTCCGGCACCGTGATGTGTTCTCGCTCGCCGAGGAGATGTACGCCCGCGCCCCCCGCGACGCCGACCGTCCCCCCTCGCCTCCCGGCCCGGTAGACGGCCCCCGTCGGCCCCGGGCGTGGGCCGTGGTGGCCCTGCTCCCGGGCGCGTTGTGCGCCGCCACCCTCCTCGGGGTGCGGTCCACCGCCGGGGACTCCCGCCTCGCCGTCGCCGTGCTCGGCGCTCTCACCGTCGTGCTCGGACTCGGCGCGGCCCTTCGCCGGGGCCCCCTGAGCGCACCCGCCCACCGCGGCTCGGCCGCCCTGCGCACGGCGACATGCTGGCTCCTCGCCTACGCCCTGTGCGGTGACGGCCTGCTGCGCGCCGCCCTGGACGGCGGCCCCGGGGGCCCGGTCCCCGCGGCCACCGCCCCCGCCCTCGCCCTTGCCCTGGCCTGCGGGCCGGCCGCCTGGTGTGCGGGCCTCTTCGCCGGGCAGGCCCGCCGCCGTCTCGCCGCCAGCCGGGGCCTGAAGGAGTTCACCTCGGCGGTCACCCCGCTCCTCCTCGGTGCTCTCGCCCTCTACGGCGGCGCACTGACCGCCCTGCTCGCCCTGTGCGCCGCCCTCCTCCAGAAGCCCGCCGCCGGTGCCGGAGCCGGGGCCCTGGGGATGCTCCTCCTGCTCGCCCGGCTGCTGACCGTCCAC
Source organism: Streptomyces sp. NPDC052040 (assembly GCF_044548405.1). Lineage (NCBI taxonomy): Bacteria > Bacillati > Actinomycetota > Actinomycetes > Kitasatosporales > Streptomycetaceae > Streptomyces > Streptomyces sp. NPDC052040. The sequence goes on from NZ_JBIUBV010000005.1 coordinate 131,672, forward strand.
GGCGTCCGCCGGGCGCCCGCCGCCGCCCTCGCCACCGCGGCCGCCTTCGAGGCGACCGCCCTGGCCTCCGTCTTCGCCGCCCGGCTCCCCGGCTGCGGATCCCTGGCCGCCCCGGTACGCGCTCTGACCGACGCGCTCGGCACGAACGCCGTCCCGGCCCTGGCCTGCGCCCCGGCCGCCCTCGCCCTGCTGATCCACGCGAGCCGCGCCCTGACCCGGGCCTCCGCCCACGCCCGGCCCCCGGCCCCCACCGGGCCGGGCCCCCGGCACCGCGAGGGCCGCCCCCGCGGCGGCCCGCCGCCGACGCCATGAGCCGCGACCGCCGCCCGGGACCCGGTCCCGCCCACCCACTCCCGCGGGGCCGACACCGCGGGCCCTCTCATCACACGGCACCACCCTTGAAGGAGAACACCAGATGATCACCTCCCGAACCGGAGAATCCGCCCCGGGAGCCGCCCGATGAGGGTCCTGCTGATCGGAGCCAACGGATATCTCGGCCGCTTCGTCGCCGACCGCCTGCTCGCCGACCCGGCCGTGCAGCTCACCGCGCTGGGCCGCGGCGACGACGCCGACGTACGGTTCGACCTCGCGTCCGGCAGCCCCGGCGCGCTCACCCGCTTCCTGGACGCCGTCCACCCCGGGGTCGTCATCAACTGCGCCGGAGCCATCCGCGGCGGCGCCCGCGAACTCACCCGGCACAACACCGTCGCCGTCGCCACCGTCTGCGAGGCCCTGCGCCGCAGCGGCTGCGGCGCCCGCCTGGTGCAGATCGGCTGCGGCGCCGAATACGGACCCAGCCAGCCCGGCTCCTCCACCGCGGAGGACGCCGTCCCCCGCCCCGGCGGCCCCTACGGCGTCAGCAAGCTCGCCGCCACCGAACTCGTCCTCGGCTCCGGACTGGACGCCGTCGTGCTCCGCGTGTTCTCACCCGCCGGACCCGGCACCCCCGCCGGGTCCCCGCTCGGCCGCCTCGCCGAAGCACTGCGCCGCGCCATGCAGTCGGGCGACGGTGAACTCAAACTCGGCGGCCTCGGTGTGCAACGCGACTTCATCGACGTCCGCGATGTCGCCCGCGCCGTGCACGCCGCCTCCCTCTCCGCCGCCCAGGGCGTGATCAACATCGGCTCGGGCCGCGCCGTGCGCCTGCGCGACGCGGCCGCCGTCCTCGCCCGGGTCGCGGGATACGGCGGCACCCTGCACGAACTCGACGGCCCGCCCGGACCGCTGCGGACCTCCATCGGCCACCCCCGCAGCGAGGCCGAGCACCCCACCCCGGTCGCCTACCCCTATCCGGACGGCTGCGGCAGCTGGCAGCAGGCCGATGTGCGCACCGCCCGCGACCGGCTCGGCTGGCGGCCCCGGATCAACCTGGAGGAGTCCCTCGCCGACATCTGGATGGAGGCGGCATGTCGCATCTGACCAGCGTCACGCCGGACACCGCCAGCACCGGTCTGGGCGTCCGCCTCGGCATCCCCGGCTATGCGCATCCCCTCGTCGCCCCTGCCGAGTGGGACGCGCTCACCCTCCCGGGCACCCCGGTGCACTGGGTCGCCCTCAATGTGAACGGCGGCCCCGGCGCCCTGCCCGACCCGCACTGCCTGGAGGCCACCGGGCGCCTGCACACCGCCGGTGTCCGTGTCCTCGGCCACCTGGACCTGGCCCGGGGCACCCGGCCCTTCGGCACACTGATCTCCGAGGCGCACCGCTATCTCGACTGGTACCGGGTCGGCGGCTTCCTCCTGGCCCGCTGCCCGGGCGAACGCGACGCGCTCCCCGAGATACGCCGCCTGATCACCACGCTCCGCACCCTCCTCGGCCACGGGCACATCGTCCTGGGACACGGCACCCATCCCCACCCCGGCTATGCCGAGAACGGTGACCAGCTGGTCACCTTCTCCGGCACCTGGAACGACTACCGCTGGTCGCAGGTGGCCGAGTGGACCGCCGACTACCCGCCCGAGCGGTTCTGCCACTTTGTGCACGGCATCCCGCACGGCCACCTCGACGAGGCGCTCCGCATCGCGCGCTGGCAGGGCGCCGGGACGATCTGGTTCACCGACCGCACCACCCGCGGCGGCCGCACCGACCCCTGGGAGGCCATGCCCGGCTACTGGGACGACATCGTCTCGCGTCTCGGGACGGGTGTCTCGGAATGAAGAAGGGCGTGGCAGTGTTACGGGGAGAACAACCGTAGTGATCGACCGACCAACGGAGTCCCCGTGTCGCTGCCACCCCTGGTCGAGCCCGCCGCCGAGCTCACCGTAGACGAGGTCCGCAGGTACTCCCGCCACCTGATCATTCCCGATGTCGGGATGGACGGGCAGAAGCGGCTGAAGAACGCGAAGGTGCTCTGTGTGGGTGCCGGCGGTCTGGGTTCGCCCGCGCTGATGTACCTGGCCGCGGCGGGGGTGGGCACGCTCGGCATCGTGGAGTTCGACGAGGTCGACGAGTCCAACCTGCAACGGCAGATCATCCACAGCCAGGCCGACATCGGCCGCTCCAAGGCCGAGTCCGCGCGGGACACCGTCAAGGGCATCAACCCCTATGTGAATGTGATCCTTCACCAGGAGCGGCTCGAGGCCGACAACGTGATGGACATCTTCAGCCAGTACGACCTGATCGTCGACGGCACGGACAACTTCGCGACCCGCTACCTGGTCAACGACGCCTGCGTCCTGCTGAACAAGCCCTACGTCTGGGGCTCGATCTACCGCTTCGACGGCCAGGCCTCCGTCTTCTGGTCGGAGCACGGCCCCTGCTACCGCTGCCTCTACCCGGAGCCCCCGCCGCCCGGCATGGTGCCCTCCTGCGCCGAGGGCGGCGTCCTCGGCGTGCTGTGCGCGTCCATCGGCTCCATCCAGGTCACCGAGGCGATCAAGGTCCTCACCGGCACCGGCGACCCGCTTGTCGGCCGCCTGATGATCTACGACGCCCTGGAGATGCAGTACCGCCAGGTCAAGGTCCGCAAGGACCCCGACTGCGCGGTCTGCGGCGAGAACCCGACCGTCACCGAACTCATCGACTACGAGGCCTTCTGCGGCGTCGTCTCCGAGGAGGCCCAGGCGGCGGCCGCCGACTCCACGATCACTCCCAAGCAGCTCAAGGAGTGGATCGACGACGGCGAGAACATCGAGATCATCGACGTCCGGGAGCCGAACGAGTACGAGATCGTCTCCATCCCCGGCGCCCGGCTGATCCCGAAGAACGAGTTCCTCCTCGGCACGGCCCTGGGGAGCCTCCCGCAGGACAAGAAGATCGTTCTGCACTGCAAGACGGGTGTCCGCAGCGCGGAGGTCCTCGCCGTCCTGAAGTCGGCCGGCTTCGCGGACGCCGTCCATGTCGGCGGCGGCGTCATCGGCTGGGTCAACCAGATCGAGCCCCACAAGCCGGTCTACTAGAGGCCCCTCCCACCCAACGCCGCACCGGAACAGGCCCACGGCTCCGACCCGCTCGCAGACCGTGGGCCTGTCCCGTTTCCGGCGCCCCCGAACCCTCGGGTGCCCGGTCTCCCTGTGCCCCGGGAGCGGGCAAAGGGTGGGCCAAGCCTTCGGCACGGGCGGGTTGCCGCACTGTTCGCCGAGCCAAGATCGTCCTTTGTGTATCAGCATACGGATTCGACCTGTCCCCAATGCCGCACACCGCTGCCGGACTTGGACCCGCGGTTCAGTGCCTGGTGCCCGGCCTGCAACTGGAACCTCGATCCCAGCGGCGGAGACGGCCCACGGAAGGGCACGGCCCGCGCGCGGGACCGGCAGGAACGACTTCTCGAGCGAGCACCGGCGGCCGGGCCCGGGGACGCACCGGGCAATGCCGCCCTGTACGGCGCTCTCGCTCTCGCCACCGCTGTCAACCTGCTGACCATCGCCCTCCTCGGCTCGGGGGTCTGGCTGCTGGCGACCGGCACCGTGCCGGAGAAGGTTCTCGGAGCCGTCGCACTGCTGCTCGCCGTAGCGGCGCGCCCCCGTCCCGGGCGGATGCCCGAACACACAGTGGACCGCGCCGCCGCCCCCACCCTGTACACGGTCGCGGAGCGGACCGCCGCCGGGCTCGGCACCCGGCCGGTGGACTTCATCGCCGTGGACTCCCGCTACGGCTCCGGCCGGCTGACCGTAGGGCTGCGCCGACGACGGGTCCTGGTGCTGGGCCTTCCGCTGTGGGAAGTGCTGACGGCGGACCAGCGACTGGCCCTGCTCGCAAACGGACTGGCCCATGCCTCCGGCGGCGGACGGCGCAGCGCCCGCTGGATCCAGGCCGCCCTGGACGCGCTCACCGTCTGGGCGGACGTGGTCCGCCCCGACCCCGACCGGCAGGACCGGGTCGACGCGCACACGCTGGACGGTACCGCGCTCTCCGGCAGCCGCCGGTCCAGTGCCGGTCTCGCCACCCTGGGCGCGGCGCTGGCGCGGCCGCTCCAGGATCTGCTGGCGCACGGCGCGCGCCTGCTCCACCAGAGCTTGAGCAGGCTCAGCGGACAGGCCGGGGGAAAGGCGGAGTACCGCGCCGACGAGGCCGCTGCCCGTGTGGCCTCCACCCGCTCCGTCCTGGGCTTGCTGCGGACGCTGCTGCTGCGTGACACCGCCACCTTCGCGCTCGCCCGCTTCGCCCGGGAGGACGGCGGCAGCGGCGACATGGGGGAGGCCCTGCGCACCCATCTGGCGTCGGTGCCCGAGTTGGAGCGGGAGCGACGGCTGCGCCTGTCCGAGGTGCGGGGCGCGAGCGGGGACGGCTGCCCTCCGATCTCTCTGCGGATCCGGTTCGCCGAGAAACTCCTCCACGCCGAACCCGCCGTGACGGTCACCGACGCCGAGGCGCGGGCGATCGAGAGGGAACTGCTTCCCCTCCGGACCTCGATCGCCGAGGAACTCCGGGACCGCGCCCGGGAGACCGGCGGAGCCTGACCGGCCGACCCGGCGCCCCACCGCCGTATCCGGCCGGGCCGGGTACCCCGCGGGCGGACGGCCTTCGTCGTGGAGCGTCCCCGGTGCGTGGTCGGCCGGGGTCAGGGGCAGGTCGTGCCGTCCCTCGGGACCGTGCCGTTGAGGAGATAGGCGTTCACGGTGGTGTCCACGCAGGTGCTGCCGCTGCCGTAGGCGCCGTGGCCCTCGCCCTTCCAGGTCAGTTCGACGCCGACACCCCTGCCGAGTTCGTCGGCCATCCTGCGGGCGCCCTCGTAGGGTGTCGCCGGGTCGCCGGTGTTGCCCACCAGCAGGATCGGTGCGGCTCCCGGTGCGCCGACCTCCGGATGGTCGAACTCCCCGGCCACCGGCCAGTCGTAGCACCAGCCCGCCGTGTCCCAGCCCATGTAGTCGCCGAACACGGGCGAGATCTTCTCGAACTCGGGCAGCAGCGTCCTCACTTCCCCGGGCGTCGGCCGCTGCCGGTCGTCCAGGCACGATATGACCCGTTGTGAGTGCGTCGTCGTGCCGTAGTGCCCCGCGCCGTCCCGGTCGTTGTACTCGTCCGCGAGCCGCAGCAGCTCCGAGCCGTTCCCGCTCTGTGCCGCGGTGAGGGCACCGGTGAGGACGGGCCAGCTCTCCTTGCTGTAGAGCGGGAGGATGATGCCGGTGAGGGCCAGGGTCTGGGTGAGCTTGCGGCCGGACGACGTCGGCAGCGGCTTGGTGTCGATCCGCTTGAGCAGCTCCGCGATCTTCCGGGTGCCCTGGGCCGGGTCCTGGCCCGTCGAGGCGAGGTAGTCGTCGAGGGCGCGCTGGAACCCGCGGGTCTGGTTCATCGCATGGCCCACGCTGTCGGCGGTCGGGTCCACCACGGCGTCCAGCACCATGCGTCCCACGTGCTCCGGGAACAAGTGGGCGTACACACCGCCCAGTTCGGTGCCGTAGGAGATGCCGAAGTAGTGCAGTGAACGGTCGCCGAGGACCTGGCGCATCAGGTCCATGTCCCGCGCCGTGTCGGTCGTCGACACATGGGTGAGGAGCGTGCCCGCCGCCTTCGCGCAGCCCTGGCCGAAGTCGGTGGCGTCGTCGAGATACGCCTTCTCCTCGGCGGCGTCGTCCGGGGTGGCGTCGATGCTCTCGGCCGCCTGGATCTCCTTGTCGCCGCGGCAGCGGACGCCCTCGCTCGCGCCCACTCCGCGCGGGTCCCAGCTCACCAGGTCGTAGCGCTGGTGGAGCGCGGACACCAGGCTCGCGTACGAGGGCATCGTCGCGATCCCGGAGCCGCCCGGCCCGCCGAAGTTGAACAGGAGCGAGCCCTGGCGGTTTCCGCCGGTCGCCCTGGACCGGATCAGCGCGATGCCGATCGTCTCGCCGTCCGGCCTGGACCAGTCCAGGGGTGCCTTCATCGTCGCGCACTGCCAGTCGCCGTCCGCGGCCGCGGCGCTCTTGCAGCCGGTCCAGGTGAGCTTCTGCGCGGTCAGAGACGCGGGCAGGACCGGGGGAGGGGGCTCGCTTCTGGGCGGTGACGCCGTCGTCGCGTCCGTGTGGCCCTTGGCGTCGTCCGTGCCCGCGGAGGACGAACCGCTCCCGCAGCCGGTGATCAGCAGAGCGGCCGCGACCGCGGCCGTCCACCGTACGACACGTGACATGTGCACCCCCCTCACCAGCTCTCCGCCCGGAGCGGCGAAGAGCAGTCAGGCCATCGTAGGGGGAGGGCGCGAACCCCGTAGCCGCCTGTGGAAAACGGTCTGACCTGCACTTTTCCTCCGAACTCCGGGTCGGCCGGGGGCCGGGACCTACGCGTGGGGACCCGGTGGGACCCGGTGGAGGCGGGCTCCCCGTCATGGGGGAGCCCGCCCGGGATCAGGAGCAGACGGTTCCGGCCGCGGGGACCCTGCCGTTCAGCAGGTAGTTGTTCACCTTGGCCTGCACACACGCGTTCTTGCTGTCGTAGGAGCCGTGACCCTGGCCCTTGTAGGTCAGTTCCACGCCGACCCCGGGGCCGAGCGCCTTCACCATCTTCATCGCACCCTCGTACGGGGTCGCCGGGTCACCGGTGTTGCCGACCACCAGGATCGGCGGGGCGCCGGGGGCGCTCACATCCGGGTGGCTGGCCGCTCCGGCCACCGGCCAGCCCGTGCAGCTGAGCATGCCCCAGGCCAGGAAGTCCCCGAACAACGGCGAGGCGGCCCGGAACTGCGGCAGCTTCGCCTTCACCTCGGCGACGGTGTAACGGGGTTTCTCGTCGGCGCAGTTGATCGCCAAATTCGCGGGAACCAGATTGCTGTACTGGCCGTTCTCATTGCGTCCGTTCATTGCGTCCGACAGCGCCATCAGCACCCTGCCGTCGCCCGCGTACGCCTGTTGCAGACCTTGGGTGAGGTAGCTCCAGAAGTCCTTGGAGTACAGGGCCTGCGCGATGCCGTTGGTGGCCGCGGTCTGGGTCAGACGGCGGGGGAAGATGCCGGGCAGCGGCTTCTTGTCCAGGTCTTTCAGCAGTTTCGCGATCCGGTTCTCGACGTCCTTCGGGGTGGTGCCGACCGGGCAGCCCGTGCTCTTGGAGGTGCAGTCCCGTGCGTAGTTGTCCAGTGCGAGCTGGAACCCCTTGGCCTGCCCGAGCGAGGACTGCACCGGGTCCTCCGTCGGGTCGACCACGGCGTCGAGGACGGCCCGGCCCACGTTCCTTGGGAAGAGGTGAGCGTAGACCGCGCCCAGTTCGGTGCCGTAGGAGATGCCGAAGTAGTACAGCTTGGAGTCGCCGAGCACCCGGCGCATCAGATCCATGTCCCGGGCGGCGTCGGTGGTGCGCACATAGGGCAGGAGGCGGCCCGAGTTGGCCCGGCAGGCCTGGTTGAACTGCCGGGTGTTCTTCAGGAAGGCCTGCTGCTCGGCCGCGTTCTCGGGCGTCATGTCCTGCTGGAAGTACGCGTCGAGCTGCTGGTCGTCCTCGCACGTGACGGGCGCGCTGCGGCCGACCCCGCGCGGGTCGAAGCTCACCAGGTCGTAGCGGGTGCGCAGGGTCTCGTAGTCCTGTGCGAAGGCGGGCAGGGTGCTGACGCCCGAGCCGCCCGGGCCGCCGAAGTTGAAGACGAGCGATCCGATCCGCTTGCTCGGGGGACCGCTGGCCTTCACCCGGATCAGCGCGATACCGATGCTGGCTCCGCCCGGGTTGTTCCAGTTCAGGGGCGCCTGCATGGTCGCACACTGCCACCGGCCGCCGTTGGGCAGGGGAGCGGGGGCCGGGCCGCCGCCCTCCGCCTCGGACGGCGCGGGGCAGTCCTTCCAGATCAGCTTCTGACTCGACAGCTCCCCGTCGGCGAAGCGCCCCGCACAGCCCGCCATCAGGGAGGGCAGGACGACGGCGGCGACGGTGACGGCAGCGGTCCGGATGCGGAGTCGGTTGGGCATGTTCCCATCGTGCGGCTGGGCGCGGCGGAGCGCTCGGGGCGTGGGCCCGTGCGGGTGAGCGGCCTGTTCCCACCTCGGTCGTTCGCACGGCCGGTGCGGGGGCGCGGGCACGAGCGCGTGCGCCCGGCGGGGCCGGTCCGTACGCCGGTGGGGGCCACTGGTGGGGCCGTGCGCCGGTGGGGGCGGGGGCCGTGCGCCCGTGGGCGCCGCCGGTGGGGACGGGGGCCGTGCGGCCGGGAGACGTAGGGTCCGTGCGCCGGGCGGTCGCCCCGACTGCCCTCACCTGGACGCCGGTTGGGGCGGGCCGCCCTTGATTCCGCGCCGTCCGGCGGGTAACTCCACAGATGCCCGGTGGGTGGGGCGGCCCGCGTCGCCCCGTCCCTAGCGCCTGCGCTACAGGGCCTGCTTGCGGGTCAGGTGGTTGAAGAACAGCCAGCCCGGCAGCACCGGCAGCCACAGCGTCAGCAGCCGGTACAGCAGCACCGCGGGCGCCGCGACCTCCTTCGGCAGGCCGACGGCGATCAGACCCACCGTGAGGGTGGCCTCGACCGCGCCCACACCGCCGGGCGTCGGGGCGGCCGAACCGAGCGCGTTGCCCGCCAGGAACACGACCGCCACGCTGGCCAGGCTCAGCGTCGTGGGCTCCTCGTGCCCGAAGGCCCGGATCGAGGCGTCCAGGCACATCACGAAGCAGGCGGTCAGCAGCAGCATGCCGCCGATGCCGGTGATCAGCTTCTGCGGCCGCTGGAGCACGTCCAGCATGCGCGGCACGACACCGGCGAACAGCGACCGGACGCGGGTGACCACGAACTTCCGCAGGAACGGCACGGACGTCACCACGAGCACGAGCACCGCCACCGTCAGCAGACCCGCGATGACCGTGCGGGACGGCGACAGGGAGGGGGTCTTCTCGGTGCCGGTCAGATAACCGAACGAAAGCAGCATCAGCACATGGCAGCCGAGCCCGAACAGCTGGGAGGCACCGACGCTCGCCACCGCCAGCCCCGGCCGCACCCCCGCCCGTTGCAGAAAGCGCGTGTTGAGCGCGACACCGCCGACCGCCGCGGGCGCCACGATCTTCACGAACGACCCGGCGACCTGCGCCGCCGTGGTGCGCCAGAACGGCACCCGCTCGGGCACGAAGCCCAGCAGCGCCATCGCGGCCGCGACATAGCTCAGCGCGGAGAAGAACACGGCGGCCGCCACCCAGCCCCACTCGGCGTGGGCGAAGAGCGTGCCGAACTCGATGTGGGTGAGCTGGGTCAGCAGGAAGTACGCGCCGATGGCGCCCGCCATGAAACTGATCAGGGTGCGCGGCCGCACCCGCTCCAGACGGGCCGGCTCGACCGGCGCCTGGGGCCTGATCCGGAGCACCTGATGGCGGATCTGGGTGAGGAGATCCTCCTCGCGTGCCTCGTCCAGCGCCTCGTCGATCGCCCGCTTCTCGGCCCGCTGCTCGGCCCGTACGGACTTCTTGTCGGGCTTCCCTGGGGCGGCACCGGCGGTGTCGCCCGCCTCCGCCGCGCGGGCCAGCTTCGCCTGCCGGGAGGCCTCCAGGACCGCTTCCCGCTCCCGCTCGGCCCGCTCCCTGGCCAGTTTCCGCAGGGTCGCGCGGGTGGAGCGGGTCAACGCGATCGGTTGCAACAGGGGCAGGCAGTCGGCGACGGCGTCCGGGCCGAGCACGGCGACCGCGGAGGCCACCGCCCGCTCGGCGCCGACCCGCAGACCGAGCGTGGCGAGCAGTTGCGCGATGTCCATCCGAAGTACCAGATCACCGGCCGCGATCTCACCGCTGCGCAGATCGGTGAGGACGACGGTGCCGGAACGATCCACCACTACGGCGTCCCCGGCGAGCCTGCGGTGCGCGATGCGCCGCGACTGGAGCGCCCGCACCTGCTGCCAGGTCTCGTGCAGCAGCCCGTCGGTGATCTCCTCGTCGGCCAGCTGGTCCAGGGTGCGGCCGCCGGTGTGCTCGTAGACGAGCATCACCGCGTCGGGGCCCAGCTCGGACGTCGCGATCAGCTTGGGCGCGTTGGCACCGGCCGCGATGGCCGCGTAGGCGAGGAGCGCTTCCTGCTCCAGGGCCTGGCGCAGCGACTGGAGGCTGCGGCGGGTGGTGATCCCGCGCAGCGTCAGGCGCCGCCACACCCGGTAGAAGAAGCCCTGTGCCTGCTGTTCGCGGTCGACGACGGTGACATCGAGGGGCGGGCCGTCCTCCAGGGTGACGAAGTAGCGTCGGCCGCGGTCGCCGTTCTCCGCCGAGTCGGGCATCTCCTCGCGTGCCGCGCTCACCGGGCGGAAGCCCACGGTCCGCAGTCCCGCCATCAGGGTCCGCCCGGTCGGCTGGACGTTCGGCGAGCCGACCGCGTAGAGCGTCCCCGCGGCGACACTCCAGCCGATCAGCACCGTCAGGACGATCGAGAACGGTGTCGTGTAGCCGGTGACCAGCATGGAGAACGCGTCCAGCAGCAGCACCACCCACAGCACGGCGCGCCAGCGCGGTCTGCGGGACATGCCCACCGCGGTCATATAGGCGATGACCGGCGCGAGATAGCCGTGGACCGGGTCGGTCAGGGCATGGATGTCGCCGGGGGAGGGCTGGGTCAGCGCGTCCTGGATCGAGGGCGGCGCGGCCCGGGCGACCCACAGGTCCGTGGCGAGCGTCACCCCGTGGGCGAGCACCGCCGCGAGGACACCGTCGGCGATGCGCAGACCGTCCCGTTTGATCAGCCGTTCGATCGCGAACGCGACCGGCACCAGCAGGATCGCGATGCTCGACGCCAGGCCCGCGATCTTGATCAGCAGGTCGGGGGCCTGTCCGGTGCCCTTATTGATGTCCTGTTCGAGCCCCGAGGTGGTGCCGTGCGCGAACGCGGCGATGGCCAGCAGCACCGCGATCGCGAGGATGCCCACCAGAAGGCGCATCAGGTCGGAGGGACGGTGCACGCGGGCGGGGAGGAGGGGTTCGTCACCCTCCACCTCGTCGTTGGGGGCGTCGGCCTCGTCCTCGGGGGTGGCGGGGCTGTCCTCGGCGTCGTCGTCGGCGTCCTCGACGTGGTCCGCGTCTTCGGCCTTGGCGTGGTCCGGGTCCGTGTCTTCGGCCTCGGCGTGGTCCGGGTCCGCGGTGCGGTCCGCGTCTTCGGTGTGGTCCGGGTCCGCGGCGTGCTCCGCGTCCGTGGGGGGCGTCTGCGGGGTGTCCGCGCGCTGGTCGCTTGCTTCCTGCGCCGGGTCCTGCCCCTGTCCGCTCTGCTTCGCTTGTGCGTCCTCGTCAGTACTGCGGCCCGCGGTGGCGGTGTCCGGGCGTGCCGAACCCGCAGAGGTGCCCTCCGCTCCGTCGGGATGCACACCCTGCTGTTTCATCGTCTCTTCTTGGTCTCGTATCACCGGTCACCGCCCGCACGATGGTGGCATGCTCACCCGACACACGGGGGCATCAGGGTGCAAATGCGGGGGCGCACAGTCTGCCCGAAGCGCCGCGCGGGAGCGAGGGCCGTGCCCGGTCGCCCTCTCCTCACATTGTCGGTGGCGTGGGGCAGGATGGGGCGGATGAGTGAGCGGAGCCTTCCGGCGGATGCCCTGCCGGAGTACGCGGAACGGGTCCTTGACCTGGCCGAACGCATCCCGCCGGGGCATGTCATGACCTACGGGGACGTGGCCGAGTGGCTGGAGGAGGGCGGCCCGCGCCAGGTGGGCCGGGTCATGGCCCACTACGGGGGAGCGGTCCCCTGGTGGCGGGTGGTCCGCGCCGACGGAGTACTCCTCGCGGGGCATGAACTCGACGCCCTCGCCCACTACCGGGAGGAGGGCACCCCCTTGCGGGAGGCGGGCCGCGCGTCCGAGGGCCATCTGCCGCGCCTGGACATGCGGCGGGCGCGGTGGGACGGCGGTGAATGCGCGAAAGGTCACATCTGACAGCTTCCGGCATCGGGGCCCCAGGGCGGGACGCAGTGGTCCGATCGGGCGAACCCCGGCACGTCCGCGACATGCCGTACGTTCGTGCAGTGCGGGACAGACGTGAGGGGAGGGGGGCCCGGCGATTTCGGGTCGCATGTGGGTTCCGGGACTCACATGGCCCACGGGCCTCCCGGGAACAAGGGGAAGCTCCGCTTCCGGGACCTTCCCGGGGACGGCGTCAACCACGCGCACCCCTCTCATACGGCGGCCACCGTCGCCCCCGCCCGGCGGGCCTCCCGCCCGTGGACCGACGACCACCCCCGACGCCCGAACACCTACCCGCGACGCCCGAACGCCACCGCGCGACGACGGCGCCCCGCGGTGCCGACAGCGACCAGCCCGAGCACGGCAAGCCCGAGCACGACGAGCACGACCACCAGGACCGGCGAACCACGTGAGCTCCTCTTCCTCCACCAGGCGCCTGCCGCACCCTCCGGTGCGGCAGGGGAGCCGTGGCGCTTACCGGCTGGTGCATACCCCGCCCGTCCAGGCGGATCCCCCTCGACTGGACGCAACGCAGCGCGCGGTGGTTGACCACCGGGACGGCCCCCTGCTCGTCCTCGCGGGTCCCGGAACCGGCAAGACCACCACCTTGGTGGAGTCCGTCGCCGCCCGCACGGCCCAGGGCACCGACCCGGAACGCATCCTGGTGCTGACGTTCAGCCGCCGGGCCGCCGTCGACCTGCGCGACCGGATGGCGCTGCGCACCGGAGCGGCGCACGCCCCGCAGGCCACCACCTTCCACTCGTTCTGCTACGCCCTGGTCCGCGCCCACCAGGACAGCGACCTCTTCGTCGAGCCGCTGCGACTGCTGTCCGGCCCCGAGCAGGACGTGGCCGTACGGGAGCTGCTCGCCGGACAGCCCGACCTGGAGCGACTGGGCCTCGCCCATGTGCGCTGGCCCGACGAACTGCGTGCCTGCCTCACCACCCGCGGCTTCGCCGACGAGGTGCGCGCCGTGCTGGCCCGCAGCCGCGAGCTGGGCCTCGGCCCGCAGGCCCTGCGGCGCTTCGCCCGTCGCCTCGGCCGCCCCGACTGGGAGGCGGCCTCCGCGTTCCTCGCCGAGTACCTCGACGTCCTCGACCTCCAAGGGGTCATCGACTACGCGGAGCTGGTCCACCGGGCGGTTTTGCTCGCCCGCCGCCCCGAGGTCGCCGAGCGGCTGGCCGCCCGGTACGACGCGGTCTACGTCGACGAGTACCAGGACACCGACCCGGCCCAGGTCCGGCTGCTGCGGGCGCTCGCGGGCGGGGGACGGACCCTGGTGGCCCTCGGCGACCCCGACCAGTCGATCTACGCCTTCCGGGGCGCGGACGTCGGCGGCATCCTGGAGTTCCCGGACACGTTCCCCCGTCGGGACGGCACCCGGGCACCCGTGCGTGTCCTCACCACCTCCCGCCGCTCCGGCGAGACCCTTCTCGCCGCCACCCGGCTGCTCACCCGGCGCATGCCGCTCAGCCGCCTCCCCGCGGACGAGGTGCGCGCCCACCGGGAACTCACCGCCGTACGGGACGGCGGCCGCGTCGAGGTCACCACCTACCCCACCCCCGGCACGGAACTGGACAACATCGCCGACATCCTGCGCCGGGCGCACCTGGAGGACGGCGTCCCCTGGAGCGAGATGGCCGTCCTGGTACGCGCCGGAGGCCGCACCATCCCCGCCGTCCGCCGCACCCTCACGGCCGCCGGGGTCCCCCTCGACATCGACGGCGACGACCTGCCGCTGCGCCACGAACCCGCCGTGGCACCCCTGCTGACAGCACTGCGCGCGGTGGCCCGCGCAGAAGCCGCGTACCCGCGCGGTACGCACGGCGAGGCGCCCCCCGAAGCCGAGGAAGCACCGCAGGGCGAGCCGAACCCCGAATCGCTCGAATCACCGGAATCACCGGAAGTCGAGCACGGCGAGGCGCCCTCCGAAGCCGAGGTGGCCGCGAGCAGCACCGCGCCCCTCGAAGCCGATGAGGAGGCCACGCGCAGCACCGCGCCCCTCGCCTCCTGGCTCGGCACCGAGACCGCGCTCGACCTCCTCGCCTCCCCGCTCGCCGGGATGGACGCCGCCGATCTGCGCCGACTGGGCCGTGCCCTGCGCGAGGAGGAGCGGGCCGCCGGCAACCCCCTGCCCCCGCCCTCCGGCCAACTCCTCGCCCAGGCCCTGGCCGAACCGGAGCGCCTGGTGGCGCACGACCCGGCGTACGCGCGGGGCGCCCAGCGCCTGGGCGCGCTGCTCCGAAAGGCGCGGGAACGCCTCGCGGGCGGCGGCACGGCCGAGGAAGCCCTGTGGGACCTGTGGGACGGCACCCCCTGGCCCAAGCGGCTGGAGAACGCCTCCCGGCGCGGCGGCGCCGCGGGCCGCAACGCCGACCGCGACCTGGACGCCGTATGCGCCCTGTTCGCGACCGCGGCGCGCGCCGAGGAGCGCACCGGCGGCCGGGGCGCCCTCAACTTCCTGGAGGAGATAGAGGCCCAGGACATCGCCGCCGACACACTGACCCGCCGTGCCGTGCGCCCCGACGCCGTACGCCTGATGACCGCGCACCGGTCCAAGGGCCTCCAGTGGCGTCTGGTGGTCGTCGCCGGGGTCCAGGAGGGGCTCTGGCCCGACCTGCGCCGCCGTGGCTCCCTGCTGGAGGCCGACCGCATCGGCCGCGACGGACTCGCCGAACCCCTCACTCCCGGCGCACTGCTGGCGGAGGAACGCCGCCTCTTCTACGTCGCCTGCACCCGCGCCCGCGAACGCCTGATCGTCACCGCGGTGAAGGCCCCCGCCGAGGACGGGGACCAGCCCTCCCGTTTCCTCACCGAACTCGGCGTCGAACCCAGGGATGTCACCGGCCGCCCGCGCCGCCCCCTGTCCGTCGCCGCGCTCGTCGCCGAACTGCGCGCCACCACCGTGGACCCCCAGGCCTCCGACGCCCTCAGAGAGGCCGCCGCCCGTCGGCTGGCCCGGCTCGCCGCGCTCACCGACGACGACGGCCGCCCCCTGGTACCCGCCGCGCACCCCTACCGCTGGTGGGGCATGTGGGACCGGACCGAGAGCACGGTGCCGCTGCGCGACCGCGACCAGCCCGTGGTGCTCTCCGGCAGCGCACTCGACCAGCTCGCGAACACCTGTGCCCTGCAATGGTTCCTGGGGCGGGAGGTGAAGGCCGACACGCCCGCGACCGCCGCCCAGGGCTTCGGCAATGTGGTGCATGTCCTCGCCGACGAGGTCGCCTCCGGACGCACCCCCGCCGACCTGGACGTCCTGATGGAGCGCCTGGACTCGGTGTGGAACGCGCTCGCCTTCGACGCACCCTGGAAGTCCGCCCAGGAGAAGGACAACGCGCGCGCCGCCCTCGAACGCTTTCTGGCCTGGCATGTCGACTCGGGCGGCGCACGCGCCGGGCGCACTCCGGTGGCCAGCGAGCACGACTTCGACGTCACCCTCGGGGCAGGCGACTACCAGGTGCGCATCCGCGGCTCCATGGACCGGGTGGAGCGGGACGGCGAGGGCCGCGCCTACGTCGTCGACTTCAAGACCGGCAAACAGGTGCCCAGCGCCGCCGAGGTGGCCCGCCACCCGCAGCTCGCCGTCTACCAGCTGGCCGTGCGCGAGGGCGCCGTGGACGACGCCTTCGACGGGGACCGGCCCGAACCGGGCGGCGCCGAACTCGTCCAGCTGAGGCACGGCGCCGTCAAGAAGGACGGCGGCGACACCCTGCCCAAGGTGCAGGCCCAGGAGCCCCCGGACGGGCAGTGGATCGGCGAACTGCTGGCCACCGCTGCGGGCAAGGTCCTCGACGAACGGTTCTCCCCGGCCACCGGCCAGCACTGCACGCACTGCGCCTTCCGCGCCTCGTGCAGCGCCCGCCCCGAGGGCCGCCCCGTCGTGGAGTGAGCGCGACAGCACCATGGCGGTGGGCACCTGCCCCCACCGGCCCCCATGTGCCACCGGCCTCCCCGCGTGCCACCGGCCCGGCAGCCCCGCCCCGCACCCGTTGTCAGTGCCCCCCGCTAGCCTCTCCGACATGCCCGCCCGTATCAGTGACCCCGAGCAGCTCAAGGAGCTGCTCGGCATCCCCTTCACCCCGGAGCAGACGGCCTGCATCACCGCGCCGCCCGCCCCGCAGGTGATCGTGGCCGGAGCCGGATCGGGCAAGACCACCGTCATGGCGGCCCGGGTGGTCTGGCTGGTCGGCACCGGGCAGGTCGCACCCGAACAGGTCCTCGGCCTGACCTTCACCAACAAGGCGGCCGGCGAACTCGCCGAGCGCGTCCGCACCGCCCTGATCAGGGCGGGCGTCACCGACCCGGACGTGATCGACCCCGACAATCCGCCCGGCGAACCGGTGATCTCCACCTACCACGCCTTCGCGGGCCGCCTGCTGACCGACCACGGCCTGCGCATCGGCCTCGAACCGACGTCCCGGCTGCTCGCCGACGCCACCCGCTACCAGCTCGCCGCACGGGTGCTGCGCGAGGCCCCCGGCCCCTACCCGGCCCTCACCCGCTCCTTCCCCGACCTCGTCAGCGACCTCCTCACCCTCGACTCCGAGCTGTCCGAGCATCTCGTCGGACCGGAGGAGCTGCGCGCCCACGACGCCGAGCTGCTCGACACCCTGAAGACCGTCCGGCTCACCAACGCCGACCTGCGCAAGGTCCCCGAGACCGCCGCCGCCCGCCGGGACCTGGCCGAGCTGGTCGGGCGCTACCGCGCGGCCAAACGCGAGCGCGACCTCCTCGACTTCGGCGACCAGATCGGCCTGTCGGCGGCCCTCGCCCGACTCCCCGAGGTCGGCCGCGCCCTGCGCGACACCTACCGTGTCGTCCTGCTCGACGAGTACCAGGACACCTCGGTGGCGCAGCGCGTCCTGCTCGCCGGACTCTTCGGCGGCGGCACCGGCCACCCCGTGACCGCCGTCGGCGACCCCTGCCAGGCGATCTACGGCTGGCGCGGCGCATCGGTCGCCAACCTCGACGACTTCCCCGAACACTTCCCGGCCGCCGACGGCCGCCCCGCCACCCGCCAGGCCCTCAGCGAGAACCGCCGCAGCGGCGGCCGCCTTCTCGACCTCGCCAACGGCCTCGCCGAGCCGCTGCGCGCCATGCACGCGGGCGTGGAGGCCCTCCGCCCCGCACCCGGCGCCGAACGCGACGGGCAGGTCCGCTGCGCCCTGCTGCGCACCCACGCCGAGGAGATCGACTGGCTCGCCGACTCCCTCGCCCACCTGGTACGCACCGGCACCCCGCCCGGCGAGATCGCGGTCCTGTGCCGCACCGCGACCGACTTCGCCACCCTCCAGGGCGCCCTGGTCTCCCGCGACATCCCGGTCGAGGTCGTGGGCCTGTCAGGGCTGCTGCACCTGCCCGAGGTCGCCGACCTCGTCGCGGTCTGCGAAGTCCTCCAGGACCCCGGCGCCAACGCCTCCCTGGTCCGCCTCCTCACCGGCCCCCGCTGGCGCATCGGCCCCCGCGACCTCGCCCTGCTGGGCCGCCGGGCCCGGCGGCTGGTGGCCACCGCGCGCGCGGGAGCCGACGACGACCCGGACCGGCGGCTCGCCGCCGCCGTCGAAGGCGTCGACCCCGCCGAGGTGATCTCGCTCGCCGACGCCCTCGACACTTTCCTCGAACTGCCGATCGACGCGACCCACGAGCACGACGGGCTGCCGTTCTCACCCGACGCGCGCGTACGGTTCGCCCGCCTCGCCACCGAACTGCGCGAACTGCGGCGCTCCCTCGCCGACCCGCTGATGGACGTACTGCACCGGGTGCTCGCCGTCACCGGCCTGGAGGTCGAACTGTCCGCCTCCCCCCACGCGCTGGCCGCCCGCCGCCGCGAGACCCTGTCGAACTTCCTGGACGTCGCCGCGTCCTTCGCCGCCAACGACCCGGACGCCTCCCTGCTGGCCTTCCTCGGCTTTCTGCGCACCGCCGCCCAGTACGAGAAAGGCCTCGACAACGCCCTGCCCGGCGGCGAGAACACCGTCAAGGTCCTCACCGCACACAAGTCCAAGGGCCTGGAGTGGGACGTGGTCGCCGTCCCCGGACTGGTCACCGGCACCTTCCCCAGCGGCCAGGGCCGCGAGAAGTGGACCGCCCAGGGCAAGGTCCTGCCCCACGCCCTGCGCGGCGACGCCGACACCCTGCCCGACGTCGCCTCCTGGGACTCCCGGGGCCTCAAGGCCTTCCACGAGGCCATGAAGGAGCACCAGCACACCGAGGAGCTGCGCCTCGGCTACGTCACCTTCACCCGCCCCCGCTCCCTGCTGCTCGGCTCCGGCCACTGGTGGGGCCCCGCGCAGAAACGCCCCCGCGGGCCCTCCCCCTTCCTTCAGGCCCTCCACGACCACTGCGCCGCCGGACACGGCGAGATCGAGGCCTGGGCCGACGAGCCCGCCGAGGACGAGGAGAACCCTGCCCTGGCCGAGGCCGCCGCCGACCACGCCTGGCCCCTGCCGCTCGACGAGGCCGCCCTCACCCGCCGACGGGCCGCCGCCCGCACCGTCCTGGCCCACCTGGACCAGGCCGTCCCACCCCTCGGCACCCCCACTGCCACCCTCCACGGGCCCTCCGCCCCCCAAGGACCCCTCGCCCACGACGACCCGGAGTGGCCGCCCCCACCGGAGGACGACGACCTCTACGCACCGGAGGACGACGACCTCTACGGACCGGACCGGGACGGCCCCCCCGAAACCGTCCCCCACCCCCGCCGCCCCCCAGCCGACGCCACACCGGGCCACGACACACCGGGCCACGACGCACCGGCCCCCGCCACCCCCACCGACGAGGCTTCCGCACTCACCCCGGAAGAGGCCCGCGCCGCCGCCTCCTGGGACCGCGACCTGGACGCGCTCACCGGGGAACTGCTGCGCGCCCGCACCCCCGTCACCGACGTACCCCTGCCGCCGTCCCTGACCGCCACCCAGGTGCTGCGGCTGGCCGCCGACCCCGACGGGCTCGCACAGGAACTCGCACGCCCCATGCCGCGCCCCCCGCAACCCGCGGCACGCCGAGGCATCCGCTTCCACGCCTGGGTCGAAGCACGCTTCGAGAAACTGCGCCTGCCCCTGCTGGAACCCGAAGAACTGCCCGGCAGCGAGACCGACCCCGCCGCGATCGCCGAGATCACCGACGAAGCCGACCTGGAAGCCCTCAAGGACGCCTTCGAACGCACCCCCTACGCCCACCGCACGCCCCACCGCGCCGAGGTGCCCTTCCAGCTCGCCCTCGCCGGACGCGTCATCCGCGGCCGTATCGACGCCGTCTACCGCACCACCGACGGCGACCGGACCTCGTACGAGATCGTCGACTGGAAGACCGGCCGCACCCGCAGCGGCGACCCCCTCCAGCTCGCCCTGTACCGGCTCGCCTGGGCCGAACAGCGGAACATACCCGTGGAAGACGTCACCGCCGTGTTCCTCTACGTCCGCAGCGGCGAGGTCGTCCGCCCCGAGAACCTCCCGGACCGCGCCGCACTGGAACGGCTGCTGCTCGGCGGCACCTCCCACGAGGAACCGGCCGACCAGGATGTCCGCGCGGGCCGATAGGCTCGTGAGCATGAGCGAGACCCCGGACAGCGCCGTCCGCACGTACATCGACAGCCACCGCGCCGCCTTCCTCGACGACCTCACGGAATGGCTGCGCATCCCGTCGGTGTCCGCCCAGCCCGAACACACGGCGGACGTGCACCGCAGCGCCGAATGGCTCGCCGCCAAGCTCCGCGACACCGGCTTCCCCACCGTCGAGGTCTGGCCCACCGACGGCGCCCCCGCCGTCTACGCCGCATGGCCCGCCGACGACCCGCAGGCACCCACCGTCCTCGTCTACGGCCACCACGACGTGCAGCCCGCCGCCCGCGAGGACGGCTGGGACAGCGACCCCTTCGAACCGGTGATCCGCGACGGCCGCCTCTACGCACGCGGCGCCGCCGACGACAAGGGCCAGGTGTTCTTCCACACACTCGGCGTCCGCGCCCACCTCGCCGCCACCGGCCGCACCGCGCCCGCCGTCCACCTCAAACTCCTCGTCGAGGGCGAGGAGGAATCCGGCTCCCCCCACTTCCGCGCCCTCGTCGAACAGCACGCCGACCGGCTCGCCGCCGACGCCGTGATCGTCTCCGACACCGGCATGTGGTCCGCCGACACCCCCACCGTGTGCACGGGCATGCGCGGCCTCGCCGAATGCGAGATCGTCCTGCACGGGCCCGACCAGGACATCCACTCCGGTTCCTTCGGCGGCGCCGTCCCCAACCCCGCCACCGCCGTCGCCCGCCTGGTCGCCGACCTCCACGACGAGCAGGGACGCGTGGCGATACCCGGCTTCCACGACGGCATCACCGAACTCACCGACCGCGAACGCGCCCTCTTCGCCGAACTCCCCTTCGACGAGGACCAGTGGCTGCGCACCGCCCGGTCCACCGCCGCCCACGGCGAGGCGGGCTACACCACCCTGGAACGGGTCTGGGCGCGCCCCACCGCCGAGGTCAACGGCATCGGCGGCGGCTACCAGGGCCCCGGCAGCAAGACGATCATCCCGTCCTCGGCCATGGTCAAGCTCTCCTTCCGGCTCGTCGCCGGACAGGACCTCGACGGCATCGAGAAGGCCGTCCGCGCCTGGACCGCCGACCGGCTGCCCGCCGGGATCCGGCACGAGATCACCTTCAGCGCCGGCACCCGCCCCTGCCTCACGCCCCTCGACCACCCCGCCCTGCAATCCGTCGCGCGCGCCATGGGCCGCGCCTTCGGGCAGCCCGTCCGCTTCACCCGCGAGGGCGGCTCGGGACCGGCGGCCGACCTCCAGGACGTCCTCGGCGCACCCGTCCTGTTCCTCGGCATCTCCATCCCCTCCGACGGCTGGCACGCCCCCAACGAGAAGGTCGAGCTGGACCTGCTCGTCAAGGGCGTGGAGACCGCCGCACACCTCTGGGGCGACCTCGGGGAGAACTGGCGAGATGCCCGCTGACGCCCCCGCGGCCCGCCCCTCCGGCCGCACGTCCGGCGAGGCACGGCACCCCCGTGGGGCACGGCACACTGGAAGGACCGCCCCGCGCGCCCAGTCCCCGCCGGATCCGGCCCCGCCCCGGCCGACCGTCCCCATGAACCGCCCGCCTCGACAACCGTTCCACCGGGGGAGTTGGAAGCAACCGTGACCACCTGGACCGACCACACCGCCGACCGGCCCATCTCGCTCACCGCCCCGAGCGGCATCGACCGGGCCGCCCACCACCGGCTCGACGAAGCATGGCTCGCCGCGGCATGGAGCCACCCCACCACCCGATGCTTCGTGGTCTCCGGCGGCCAGGTCCTCATCGACGAGACGCCCGACGGCCGGACCGAACTCGTCATGACCCCCTCCTTCGAGGCACCCCTCACCGAGGCCCACCGCTACTTCCTCGGCACCGACGAGGACGGCGTCAGCTACTTCGCACTCCAGAAGGACGCCCTCCCCGGCCGCATGGACCAGTCGGCCCGCCCGGCCGGTCTGCGCGAGGCCGGACTGCTGCTGTCCCGCCGCGACGCCGGACTGATGGTCCACGCCGTCGCCCTGGAGAACTGGCAGCGCCTGCACCGCTTCTGCTCCCGCTGCGGCGAACGCACCGTCATCGCCGCCGCCGGACACATCCGCCGCTGCCCCGCCTGCGGCGCCGAGCACTACCCGCGCACCGACCCCGCGGTGATCATGGCCGTCATCGACGACCAGGACCGCATCCTCCTCGGCCGCCAGGTCCACTGGCCCGAGGGCCGCTTCTCCACCCTCGCCGGTTTCGTCGAACCCGGCGAGTCCATCGAACAGTCCGTGCGCCGCGAGGTCTCCGAAGAAGTGGGCGTCACCGTCGGCGAGGTCCAGTACATCGCCAGCCAGCCCTGGCCGTTCCCCTCCAGTCTGATGCTCGGCTTCCTCGCCCACGCCACCACCACCGGCATCACCGTCGACGGCGACGAGATCCACGAGGCCCGCTGGTTCTCCCGCGAGGAACTGCGCGCCGCCTTCGACTCCGGTGAGGTACTTCCCCCCTACGGCATCTCCATCGCCGCCCGCCTCATCGAACTCTGGTACGGCAAGCCCCTCCCCACCCGGAGCGTGTGAGCCGTCACACACCCGGGCCCAGCTCGAAGAGCACCGCACAGTGAGAGGGGCGGCCCCGGAATCATCTTCCGGGGCCGCCCCTCTTACTGCGCGGCTTCTGCTGCTCCTGTGCGGGACAGTGCCCTGCCTCAGACGCCGATCTTCTGCTTCACCTGCGCCAGCGACGGGTTCGTCAGCGTCGAACCGTCCGGGAACAGCACGGTCGGCACCGTCTGGTTTCCGCCATTCGCCTTCTCCACGAACGCCGCGGACTGCGGGTCCTGCTCGATGTTGATCTCTTCGTACGTGATGCCCTCACGGTCCATCTGGCTCTTCAGCCGACGGCAGTAGCCACACCACGTGGTGCTGTACATCGTCACAGTGCCCGGCATGTCTGTCGCGCTCCTTCTCGGCTCGGGATGCGTGCTCTGCGTGCTCGCTCACCGAAGAACGTACGTGAACTTTCCACCATTCCCGCCGCCCACTCCCCACCCCGCCGGGGAGCGCCGGGGACAGCCCGCCCCGCAGCCGTACCACCCGGACCGCCCGCCCCGCATTCGTACGACCGCAGCCGCCCCCCTGTGGACAACCACCGCACCCGCCTCCCCGGACCTGGCAGCATGGCGGGGTGACAGCAGCAACGCACTCCACCCTCTTCCCGCAGGTTCCGGACTCGGCCGACGCGGTGCTCGAAGGGCTCGACCCCGAGCAGCGGGCCGTGGCCACCGCCCTGCACGGCCCGGTGTGCGTCCTGGCCGGAGCCGGCACCGGCAAGACCCGGGCCATCACCCACCGCATCGCCTACGGAGTCCGCGCCGGCATCCTCCAGCCGTCCAGCGTGCTCGCCGTCACCTTCACCAACCGCGCCGCCGGCGAGATGCGCGGCCGCCTCCGCCAGCTCGGCGCCACCGGAGTCCAGGCCCGCACCTTCCACTCCGCCGCCCTCCGCCAGCTCCAGTACTTCTGGCCGAAAGCCGTCGGTGGCGGCCTCCCCCGCATCGTCGACCGGAAGATCCAGATCGTCGCCGACGCGGCCGCCGCCTGCCGCATCCGCCTCGACCGCAACGAACTACGGGACGCGACCGCCGAAATCGAGTGGTCCAAGGTCACCCAGACCGTCCCCGCCGACTACGCCGCCGCAGCCGCCACAGCCGGCCGCGAAGCCCCCCGCGACCCCGCCGAGATCGCCCAGCTCTACGCCGCCTACGAGGACCTCAAACGCGAACGCGCCGTCATCGACTTCGAGGACGTCCTCCTCCTCACCGTCGGCATCCTCCAGGACCGCCACGACATCGCCGACGAGATCCGCGCCCAGTACCAGCACTTCGTCGTCGACGAATACCAGGACGTCAGCCCCCTCCAGCAGCGCCTGCTCGAACTGTGGCTCGGCAACCGCGACAGCCTGTGCGTCGTCGGCGACGCCAGCCAGACCATCTACTCCTTCACCGGCGCCACCCCCGACCACCTCCTCGACTTCCGCACCCGCCACCCCCGGGCCACCGTCGTCAAACTCGTCCGCGACTACCGCTCCACCCCCCAGATCGTCCACCTCGCCAACGGCCTCCTCGCCCAGGCACACGGCCGCGCCGCGGACCACCGCCTCGAACTCGTCTCCCAGCGCGACCCCGGACCCCACCCCGTCCACACCGAATACACCGACGAGCCCGCCGAAGCCGAAGGCGCCACCCGCCGCATCCGCGACCTCCTCGCCGCCGGCACACCCGCCTCGGACATCGCGATCCTCTTCCGCACCAACTCCCAGTCCGAGATCTACGAACAGGCCCTCGCCGACGCCGGAATCCCCTACCAGCTCCGCGGCGCCGAACGCTTCTTCGACCGCCCCGAGGTCCGCAAGGCAGGCATCGCCCTCCGCGGCGCCGCCCGCTTCGGAGCCAACGACTCCCTCCTCGACGACGTCGTCGACCTGCCCTCCCAGGTCCGCGCCGTCCTCTCCGGAGAAGGCTGGACCCCCACACCCCCCGCGGGCTCCGGCGCCGTCAGAGAACGATGGGAATCCCTCGCCGCCCTCGTCAACCTCGCCCGGGACTTCGCCGCGGCCCACCCCCACGCCACCCTCGCCGACCTCGTCGCGGAACTCGACGAACGCGCCGGCGCCCAGCACGCCCCCACCGTGCAGGGCATCACCCTCGCCTCCCTGCACTCCGCCAAGGGCCTGGAATGGGACGCCGTCTTCCTCGTCGGCCTCACCGAGGGCATGATGCCGATCACCTACGCCCGAACCGACGAGCAGATCGAAGAAGAACGCCGCCTGCTCTACGTCGGCGTCACCCGCGCCCGGGAACACCTCCACCTCTCCTGGTCCCTGTCCCGCACCCCCGGCGGCCGCCCCGGCCGCCGCCCCAGCCGCTTCCTCGACGGACTGCGCCCCGGCTCCTCCGCCACCGTCGGCCGCACCCCGTCCGGCGGAACCGGCACCGGCGGCATCGAACGAGGCCCCGGCGCCCCGGCTTCCACCGGCACCCCTCGCCGCACCAGCAGAACCCCCGCCCGCTGCCGGGTCTGCGGACGCACCCTGTCCGACCCCGGCGAGATGAAACTGATGCGCTGCGACGACTGCCCCTCCGACATGGACGAAGGCCTCTACGAAAGGCTTCACGCATGGCGGACCGAGCAGGCCCGGCGCAGCGGCCAGCCCGCGTTCTGCGTCTTCACCGACAGAACCCTGATCGCCATCGCCGAAACCGCCCCAGACGACGAGGGAGAACTCGCCCGCATCCCCGGCGTCGGAGTCCGCAAGCTCCACCGCTACGGCACCGACGTTCTCGCCATCTGCGCAGGTGGAGATGGACAGGAAGAGCACCACGACGACTGATGCCAACTCGTCGAAAAAATAGTTTGCGCATGCCCCAGCAATCCCCATAGGTTCTTAGCCACGGGGACGGCGGCCTTCTCGGAGGCCGCGAAACCGTGCTGTACTTGTGTATCCGCCGGACCGGGCTCACCCCCGGTCCACCGAGACGCCGAGAGGAGGCGATTGAAGTGATCAGCATTAAGACCAGCCCCACCTGCACCGCCACAATGACCGATCTCTCGGTCGTCTCCACGTGCATGCTCGGCGCCCTGGACCTGGGCACCGGTCTGTCCGGCATTCGTGCCGGTCGCCCGGAATCCTCCCTGTCCCTCGCGGTTCTTCCCGTCCGCGAGCGCAATGAGCGACCGACCAAGGCACTGGAAGCAGTAGTGGCACAGGCAGATGCCTATGCCTTTGCGGCAGCCGGTGCCGGATTCCGGAAGCAGACGACGCAGCACCACCAGATGTGGGCCTTCCGCGGGCCAGAACCCTGGAGTGATCCAGCCTGATCGACGATCAGGCCGGCGCCTTCAGGGCCGCGGAACCCCATCCGGGATCCGCGGCCCTTCTGTTTGCCCTCAACGGGGCACAACAGGCCGAAGGGGCCTCGGGACAAGAAAAGAACCCGGTACCAAGCCGCCACCCGGCCCCACAGGGCCGGAACGACCAGACGAGGAAAACGACCCGTGCAACTCGAAGCGCACGCCCCGTCCGTACCGCCTTCCGAAACACTCCCCCCGCCCGGCCTCACGAAGGACTCCACCTTGACCCCCCTCACCGCGCTCACCGCGCTCGACGACGCCATCGAGAACCTCGGCGTACCCGTCCCCTGCCGCTCCTACGACCCGGAAGTCTTCTTCGCCGAGTCCCCGGCCGACGTGGAGTACGCCAAGTCCCTCTGCCGCACCTGCCCGCTGATCGAGGCCTGCCTCGCCGGCGCCCAGGAACGGCGTGAGCCCTGGGGCGTCTGGGGCGGCGAACTCTTCGTCCAGGGCGTCGTCGTCGCCCGGAAGCGTCCGCGCGGCCGCCCGCGCAAGAACCCGGTCATGGCATGAACACCACCGGAACAATCGACCGCCCCCTCACGCACGACCCCAAGAAGCAGGCCCCGATGAAGCCGTCCACCAGCGAGCCCGCAGGTTCCGCGATCCCAGACGCCACCCCCACCGGCGCGAACGCCTCGCGCCAGAACAGGACCCGTGAGATGCAACTCATCCCAGAAGCCCTGGCACGCGCGCATATGCGCGACAGGCTGCACGAAGCCGAGCGGGAACGCCCGGCCCTGCACCTGGCGACGGCCCGCCGGATGCAGCGCAAGGCCGAACGCGCCTCGCTGCGCGCCAGGCGCGCGCTCGCCATCGCCGTCATGCAGTAGCAGCCGTCCGTCGACGACGGGGGACAACCACGAGGGGGCCGATCCCAAGGGATCGGCCCCCGCAGTGCGTTCTGTGCCACACATCACACCGGCCGGAATATCGTCAGTAAAGGCCGGGGCACAGCGCCCGAAGGCTCACCTCCGGCGACCTTGATTCTCAGTCGATGAGCTTGCTGTAGGCCGAGGCGTCCAGAAGGCCGTCGATCTGGGCGCCGTTCGCCAGCTTGATCTTGAAGAGCCAGGATTCATAGGCGTCGCTGTTCACCTCGTCGGGCTCGTCGACCACGTCCGCATTGATCGCGACGACCTCGCCGGAGACCGGGCTGAAGATGTCGGACGCCGCCTTCACGGACTCCACGACGCCCACCGCCTCCCCGGTCTGCACCCGACTGCCGACCTTGGGCAGCTCAAGGAAGACGATGTCCCCGAGTGTCCTCTGCGCGTGATCGGTGAGGCCGACGGTCACCGTGCCGTCGCCGTCCTTGCGGATCCACTCGTGCTCGTCGGTGTACTTGAGGTCGGTCGGAACATTCGACATGCCGCTCTCCCTTCACGTCTGACGCTGCGTAGACCACTGGTCGCAGATGATCACCACGCAGTCTGCTGCATCACGGCCCGCACGGACCCGGATTCGGGCGGCGCCACGCGTCATTGGCCTGGTGTGCGAGTGAGGCGGCGGTTGCTCGCATCGTGGCAGCCGGGGAGGGGCCGGGGTGCGGGAGGACCCACCGGCATCAGGGCGTCTGAGACCCCCGGAGTCCCTGGAGGAGGAGGGCGATGAGGCGCCGGGGGTCGTAGCGGGGGTCCTTGTCGCGTCCGATGCAGAGGTTGCCGATGCCGCGCATCAACTCGTACGGCTGTATGCCGGGCGTGATGTCACCGGCCTCGACCGCGGCGTCGACCAGTTGGGTGCAGACGGGCGACAGGCGGTCCAGGAAGTAGGCGTGCAGCGCGGCGAAGCGGTCGTTGTCGGACTGGAGGGCGTCGGCGAGTCCGTGCTTGGTGACCAGGAAGTCTACAAAGAGGTCGATCCACTGGCACAGTGCATCGAACGGGGAATCGGCACTGGCCAGGAGGCGCGGACCCGCCTCGGCGCATGCCTCGATCTGGTGGCGGTAGACCGCGGTGATCAGATCCGCCCGGGTCGGGAAGTGGCGATAGATCGTGGCCATCCCGACGCCCGCCCGGGTGGAGATCTGGCGGATCGGCGCATCGACCCCTGCGGTGACGAACACTTCGGCGGCGGCGGTGAGCACCGCCTGCCGGTTGCGCTGGGCATCGGCCCGCTTGCCCCGGGATGGCGGCTCCTCGGCGGGACTCGCGCTGCCCATCACGTGATCCTTCCAGGTCGATTGACAAAGCGGAGCAATGCTCCGGATACTAAATGGAGCGCCGCTCCGCTTCAGGTTATCCGAAGCGGGGTGCTTCTGCCCTCCCTGCCCGCGGCCAGTCGCCGAAGACCGCAAACGGCAGGCGCCACCGAAGGGAACCCACCACCGTGACCACACCCACCACCCCCGGAACCAACGACCAGGGCACGCCCGTCCCGGTCCTCTCCTACAGCCCCGTAGTCCTCCCCGTGCCGGGACGCCCCGTAGACCTCCAGGTGCGCGTCTCCGCACCCGCCACCGGAACCAACCTCCCCGTCATCCTCCTCTCCCACGGCCACGGCCCCTCGAACAACCTCTCCTCGCTCAACGGCTACGCACCCCTCGCCAACTCCTGGGCCGCCCACGGATTCGTCGTCCTCCAGCCCACCCACCTCACCTCCCGCACACTCGCCCACCTCGTCGCCGACGCACCCGGCGCACCCCACTTCTGGCGCTCCCGCGCCGAAGACATGACCCACATCCTCGACCGGCTCGACGTAATCGAACGCACCGTGCCGCAACTCGCCGGACGAATCGACCACACCAAGATCACCCTCGCCGGTCACTCACTCGGCGGCTTCACCGCCGCCCTCCTGCTGGGCGCCGGGCTCAACGACACCAGTACCGGAAACACGGAGTACCTCCTCGAACCCCGGATCAAGGCAGGCGTCCTGCTCGCCGCGCCCGGCAGGGGAGGCGAAACCCTCAACGGACCCATGGCCGCGCAGTGGTCGGTCATCGGAGCCGTCGACTTCTCCACCATGACCACACCCGCACTGGTCGTCGCAGGCGACAAGGACGACTCCCGGCACTTCACCGACATGGGACCGGACTGGCATGCCGACCCCTACACCCTCGCCCCCGGCCCCAAGACCCTGCTCACCCTGTTCGACGCGGAACACGGACTCGGCGGCATCGCCGGATACGACGCCGCCGAGACGACCGACGAGAACCCCGAACGCGTCGCCGCCCTCGCCCGCCTCACCGCCGCCTACCTCCACACCCAGCTGCACCCCGGCACCCCCGCATGGCGGACCGCATGCGAGGAACTGACCGGTGGCTCCGACCCGGTCGGACGAGTGGAGAGCAAGTAGGCCCTCCATGGCCCGGGGACCCGGCCCCGGCCTCCGACGGCACTCTGATGGGCGAGGCGGGGAGGTGGGAGGAGGGAGGGGGGCACGGCGAGGACTGGCGGTGCGGACTCGGCGAGGGTGCCCGGACAGCCGACCGCACTCCACTTCTCCGGGAGGGGGCTCCCCCCCCCGCCCCCACCCCCTCCCACCCCACCCCCCAAGGGCTCGCTTCAGAGCCCGGTCACGCCTCGGCTGCCGGTTCCTCCTCCTGCTCTCGCCCCTGCCCCTGCCCCTGCCCCTGCCCCTGCCCCTGCCCCTGCCCCTGCTCTGGCTCCGGCTTCTCCGGCAGGAAGCCCGGGAGCCATTCCTCCAGTTCGTCCCGCAGTCGGACCGTGGCGCCCAGTTGGCACAGGACGCCGATCGTGCTGAGTGTCACCCGGTGTATGAGCAGGTACGCCGGGGGCAGGTTGAGCCGTTTGCCCAGTTGGTAGGCGGGGGAGCGCGGGTCGGCGATTCGGGTCGCCTGGCCGCGCATCCAGCTGCGGGTGAAGGTGAACTCGTCCGCCTGGGCGGGCTCGATGATCGGCACGAGGTAGTCGAGCACCGCGTCCGGGTCCAGGTCGATGGCTTCCCTGATGAAGCCCTCCTCGCGGAGCAGGGTGTGGACCGACTGGGCGTCGCCGTCGATGGCCATGCGCAGGGAGGGCCCGATCGGGGACGGCAGACCACCGGGAAGGCGGTCGACCGTGCCGAAGTCCAGGACACCAAGGCGCCAGTGCTCCTCGCGGACGGGGTCGGGCACCAGGCGGAAGTTGCCCGGGTGCGGGTCGGCGTGCAGCAGGCCCGTGCGGGCGGGGCCGGAGAAGAGGAAGCGCGCCAGCAACTGGCCGGCTCGGTCCCGCTGCTCCTGGGTGCCGTCCGAGATGATCTCCGCCAGCGGTATGCCGTCGATCCATTCGGTCACCAGGACCTGCTCACACTGGTGCACCACTTCCGGCACGATCACATCCGGGTCGTCGGCGAACTCCTCCGCGTGTGCCTGCTGGGCCTGCGCCTCCAGGCCGTAGTCCAGTTCCTCGGAGACCCGGTCGCGGAGTTCGGTGATCAGTGGTTTGACGTCCATGCCGGGGATCAGCGGGCCGAGCAGGCGGGCGAACCGGCTGAGCTGGTTGAGGTCGGAGAGGAGCGCCTCACCGGCGCCCGGGTACTGCACCTTGACCGCGACCTCACGGCCGTCGTGCCACACCGCTCGGTGGACCTGGCCGATGGACGCGGCCGCCGACGGCTTGTCCTCGAACTCCGTGAACAGTTCCTGCCAGTCCTGCCCGAGGTGTTCCTCCAGGACGGCGTGCACCGTGCGCGTCGGCATCGGTGGGGCCGCCTCCTGAAGCTTGGTCAGGGCGGCGCGGTAGGGACCGGCGACCTCCTCGGGGAGCGCGGACTCGAACACCGACAGGGCCTGCCCGAATTTCATGGCACCGCCCTTCAGCTCGCCGAGCACCTTGAACAGCTGCTCAGCGGTGCGCTGCTGGAGCTCCCGGCCGACGATCTCGGCGGACTCCCCGACGATGCGTTTGCCGAGCCCCCATGTGGCCCGCCCGGCGAAGCCGAGCGGGAGCGCGGCGAGCTTGGCGGTACGGGTGACCGCCTTCCGGGGAAGATCAGACATGCGCCCTCCTGGTACCGGACAGCCGCGCCGGGTGTGCCCTGCGGGACGAGTTCCTCGACAGTCGATGCTCCGCCATTGTCTCGTGCGACCCCCGGTCCCTCGGGGTGTGTTCTGCCTTACCTTTCTCCGCCTTACCTTTCTCGGCCGCGCCGCACGGGCATGACGGGTGCGCCCAGACCGGTCGCGGATGCCAGTGGAGCCGGGGCACGGCCGCCTCCCAGCGTGCTCCGACGCTGGAGGGGGTGGCCCCGTCGAGGAACGCGAGCGCATGTCCGGCGGCGAGTCCGGCGACGGCGGTGGCCAGGGCGAGGTCGCAGGCCTGGATCTGCCGTGGCCGTCCGGAGCGCCACTGGGCGACCAGCCGGGGCCAGGTCTCGTCCCGGTCGGCGCGGGCCCGGTGGAGGCAGTCGGCGCAGGCCGTGTCGCCCGGCAGGACGAACGGGCCTACGACGCCCGTCCCTTCCACGACCCCCGCATACAGATGGGGTGTGCCGGTGGCGATCAGGGGTTCGGCGGTGGACGGGTCGGGGGCGTGGATGTCGAGGCCGTCGCGTGGGGCGAGGATCACCAGGGAGAAGCCGGGCCCGGGCTCGTCGTGGGGCGAGCGCCGGGAGGCGCGCTGTCGACGGGGCGGCCGGTCCGGGGCGGCCGCTCGCAGGGCGCGGCGGGCGGCTTCCTCGCGGCGTGCGCCGATCGCGTCGGGTGGCAGTCCGCCCGGTGCGACGTCCCACGGTTCGACGCAGCCCGTGTCGCGGACGTCGACCTCGCCGATGCCCGCGCCCGCGAGCAGGGAGGCGAGGACGGCTCCCACGCGGCCCGCGCCGCGGACCTGGACGCGGTGGTCGCGCCGGGCGGCGAGGCTTCGGGCGGGCTCGCCCGGCAGGCGGGTGGTGAGTGACAGGGAGGCCAGGTCGGGCCGCAGGCGGTCCAGGACGGCGGACTTCGCGCGCAGGGCGTCGGCCTGGGGGCCGCCGCCGGTGGCGTCGTCGAGGAGACCGGAGTCGGAGAGGTTGCCGACCAGGGCGTCCGCATGGCCGTCGGGCAGGCCCATGCGGCGGGCCTCCTCGCGCAGCAGGGGCAGTCCGCGGGTGCCGTCGAGCAGGGCGAGGAAGCTGCCCGTCGCCGTGTCCATGGGGCCCAGCACCATGGCGTGTGCGGGTGCCATCCCGAACTGGACGGTGTTCAGGTCGCGCCAGCCGCGCCGTAGCGCGGGTTTCACCATCGGATGCATGAGCGGCCCCCGTTAGCTCTCGTTGTTGCTGGTTGCTGGTTGCTGGTGTCGGCGGTTGTGTGCCGACGGGGTCAGGATGCCTGGGGTGGGCGGGGGTGTGCGGGAGGTTGTCCACAGGGAGGGGAATCGGTCGTACTAATCAAGCGCTTGGGGTGTGTGTCGGCATGGAAGCGTCCCCGGGGGAGGACTTCCCGTGTGTGCAGCGGGTAACGTCGGGGCGTGCCCGCCGATCCACTGCACCGCGCCGGAAAGCCACAGCGCAGCACGACGAGCCTGCCGCCGAGCGGCTCCGGGGCGAGCGCCATCGAGGTTCGCAGGAGCGCGCGTCGCCGCCGTACGGTCTCCGCGTACCGCGAGGGCGATCGCACTGTCGTGCTGATCCCTGCCCGGATGTCCGAGGCGGAGGAGCAGCGCTGGGTGCGCGTCATGCTCGACAAGCTGGCCGCTCAGGAGAGCAAGCGGGTGATCGGCGATGTGGAGCTGGCCGAGCGCGCGGAGCGGCTGTCGGCGCAGTATCTGGAGGGCCGGGCGCGGCCCGCCTCGGTGCGCTGGGTCACCAATCAGAACACGCGCTGGGGCTCGTGCACCCCGTCCGAGGCCAGTATCCGGCTGTCGCACCGGTTGCAGGGCATGCCCGAGTACGTCGTGGATTACGTCCTGCTGCACGAGCTGGCGCATCTGCTGGTGCCGGGGCACGGGGCGCAGTTCTGGCGGCTGCTGGAGGCGTATCCGCGCACCGAGCGGGCGCGCGGGTATCTGGAAGGGGTGGTGGCGGCCGCTCGGCTGCCGTATCGGCCCGTGTCCGGCGGCGAGTAGCCGGGGCGGGCCGGCGAGCTGAGGTGCGGGCGCGGAGCGTGCGGCGGCGTTGCGGCAATCCCGGGCGGGAAGCGGTTGTGTACCGGGTCTGTACCGGCTGCGGTCGCTGTCGGTGTTTGCGGTTAGCCTGGCGCGACGCACTCACCATTCGGGACGGGGAACGGTCGTAACGCATGGCCAGGGAATTCCAGCGCGGCCACAAGGCCAGGGTCAGTGACCTCACCGCGGGCACGGATCTGTACGTAGGTGTGCAGATCGGCGGGCCCGGACTGACCTTCGACATCAGCTGCTTCGGTCTGGATGCCGAGGAACGGCTCTCGGACGACCGGTACTTCGTCTTCTTCAATCAGCCGAAGTCACCGGAGGAGGCCATTCAGCTCCTGGGGTCGCAGGCGGGCGACACGGAGTCCTTCCGGGTCACGCTCGACCGGATCCCGCCGGGGATCCAGAAGCTGTCCTTCACGGCGACGCTCGACGGCGCCGGGCAGATGTCGCAGATCGCCCCCGGCTATCTGCGCATTGTGGCGGGCGGCGAGGAGGTCGCCCGCTATCCGTTCAGCGGCGCGGAGTTCACCACCGAACGCGCGGTCATGCTGGGCGACCTCTATCTGAAGGACGTCTGGCGGTTCGCCGCGGTCGGTCAGGGGTTCGACGGCGGCCTGGAGGCGTTGCTGAAGAACTTCGGCGGGGAGGTGCTGGAGGAGGAGCAGCCGTCCGTGCCGCAGCAGCAGACGACCGGCGGGGCTCCCGGGTTCGCCCCGCCCGCCCAGCAGTCCGCGCCGCCCGCGTTCGGCGCCCCGGCCGCGCCTCCCGCCCCGGTGCCGCAGCCGTCGGCGCCCGCGCCGCAGGGCGCAGTGCCGCCCCCCGCGGCCGCCCCGCCCGCACCCGCGCCCGTGCCGTCCGTGCACGCCGCGCCCACCATCGTCGCGCCGCTGCACACCCCGCCCGCGGGCACGGTGCCGCCGCCCGGCCCCGCGCCGTACTCCCCGCCGCCCGGCCCGCCCGGACCGCCGCCGGGGTACGGCGCCCAGCCGTCCGCCACACTGCCGCCCGGCTATGGACAGCAGCCCCAGACCCCGCCGCCCGGCTATGGACAGCAGCCCCAGACCCCGCCGCCCGGCTATGGACAGCAGCCCCAGACCCCGCCGCCCGGCTACGGCCAGGTGCCCGGCCAGGCAGGGCCGCCCGCCCCGCACGGCGCCACCCCGGGAGCCCCGCAGGGAGTTG
Organism: Streptomyces sp. NPDC052040; assembly: GCF_044548405.1. Classification (NCBI taxonomy): domain Bacteria; kingdom Bacillati; phylum Actinomycetota; class Actinomycetes; order Kitasatosporales; family Streptomycetaceae; genus Streptomyces; species Streptomyces sp. NPDC052040. Next base: position 165,546 of record NZ_JBIUBV010000005.1, read on the forward strand.
CCGGAGCCGCCGGTGTGGCGGCCGCGCTCCAGGCGTTCAAGGAGACGCCCACCGGCCAGCGGTGGACGCAGCAGAACAAGAAGCTCGTCCGGGTCGACCTCGGCATCGGCGGCCAGCCGGTACTGGCCCGGCAGGGCAGCATGGTGCTCTACCAGGGCAAGGTCGACTTCGGCTACAAGGGCGCCGGCTTCGTCGGCCGCATCGTGGGCAACGCGACCGGCCAGGAGATGCAGCTGATGCGCTGCACGGGCCAGGGCCAGGTGTTCCTCGCCGAGAACGCCACCCATCTGCACCCGATCGAACTCCAGGGCGACGCCATCTGCGTCTCCGCGGAGAACGTCCTCGCCTTCGACGAATCCCTCCAGCACGAGGTCCGGCGCATCGAGGGGCACGGCATTCCCGGCGGCGCGCTGTTCACCATGCAGTTCCAGGGGACCGGCACGATCGTCGTGAAGACGCACGGCGCGCCCGTGGTGCTGCCCGTCACCCCGACCACGTTCGTGGACTCCAACGCCGTGGTGGCCTGGTCGGCGGCCGCCCAGGTGATCGTCTCCAGCCAGGTGCGGATGCGCCGCAACGCCTATCCGGGAGCCACCGGGGAGGGCGTCAACCTGCAATTCCGCGCCGCACCCGGCAATTTCGTCGTCGTCCAGCCCTTTGAGGTCTGAGGGAGCCCGTCATGAACCAGCCGCTCGCGGGCTTCGCCCCCGCACCCGTCTCCGCCCGCATGGAGAACCACGGCAGTCATATGCTGAAGGTCGCCATGCAGACCGGGAACGACCTCTTCGCCCGCGTGGGGTCGATGGTCGCCTACGAAGGGTTCGTCACCTACGAGCCCAACCCGCCCGCCGTGCGCCAGATCGCGCGGGACTGGCTCACCGGTGAGGGCGCGCCCCTGATGAAGTGCTCCGGGGACGGCCTGCTCTACCTCGCCGACTACGGGGCGAACGTCGTCGTCATCAACCTGGGCGGCGAGGGCATCTCCGTCAACGCCACCAACCTCCTCGCCTTCGACGCCCACCTCCAGTGGGGTGTCGAACGGGTGAAGGGGCTGGCCAAGTTCGCCGGGCAAGGCCTGTGGAACACCAGGATCTCCGGGCAGGGCTGGGTCGCCCTGACCTCCCGCGGTACGCCCATCGTCGTCGACTGCGGTGGCGGAGAGGACGAGACCTACGTCGACCCGGACGCCCTCGTCGCCTGGTCCCCGAACCTGAAGGTGAAGGGCAAGCGCAGCTTCAAGGCGCAGTCGCTCATCGGGCGCGGCAGCGGCGAGGCGTACCAGATGGCGTTCTCCGGGCAGGGCATCGTCGTCGTCCAGCCCAGCGAGGACAGCACCGACCGCCTCCGGATCCGGGGCTGAGGGGGAACCGCACACCATGCAGAGCACGCTTTTCGGCTACAACGAGCAGCAGACCCAGGAGCGCTTCAGCCTCCAGAACCAGCAGTTGCTGCGCGTCCTGCTGGAGGGGCACGACGACATCCTGGCGCGCAAGGGCACCATGGTCGCCTACCAGGGGCTGATCGAGTTCGACGCCGAGTACCAGAGCGGTGGCCAACGGCGCGCGCGGGCGCACACGGGCGAGGGCCTGGACCTGATGCGCTGTCACGGGCAGGGCACGGTCTATCTGGCCAACCTCGCCCAGTACGTGCACATCATGGAGGTCGAGCGGGACGGGCTGACCGTCGACAGCAGCTATGTGCTGGCGATGGACTCCTCGCTGCACCACGAGGTCATCGCCGTGGACAGCCAGTACGGCATCTCCGGTTCCGGCAAGTACCAGCTCAATATCACCGGGCACGGCAAGGTGGCGCTGATGACGTCGGGCGCGCCCCTGCTGATGCAGGTCACGCCGGACACGTACGTCAACTGCGACGCCGACGCGATCGTCGCCTGGTCCACCGGTCTGCGGGTGCAGATGCAGGCCCAGACGCACGCCAGCGGGGTGTGGCGTCGCCGTGGCAGCACCGGTGAGGGCTGGGAGCTGAGCTTCATGGGCAGCGGTTTCGCCCTGGTGCAGCCCAGCGAGCTGCTGCCGCCGCAGAACGCGGTGGTCGGGCAGGGCCTGCGCGCCCAGTACGGCATGGGCCAGCAGGGGGCCCACGGCCAGAACCAGGGCAACGTCTGGAGCTGACCGCCCGGCGAGGAAGTACCTGAGAGGGCTACGGGTGGGGGGGGGGGGCGGGGGGGCCCCGGGCCCCCCCCCCCCCCCCCCCCCCCGCGCCCCGCGCCGCCGCCCCCCCCCCCGCGCGCGCCCCCCCCCCCCCGGCGCCCCCCGGGCC
>NZ_JBIUBV010000005.1:167835-400305 GCF_044548405.1 Streptomyces sp. NPDC052040
GGGGGCCCCGCCACACACCCGGCCCTTGGTGGGGCCGGCCGCGCGGGGCGGGTAGCTCGGGCTTGGGGTTGGGGGGGGGGGGGGCCGGGGTGATCACCGGTCCACCCCCCACCCGTAGCCCCTCGTGCCCGCGTCCGGCTCACAGCCGGGCGCGCGTCGCCTCCAGCAGGCGTACGACCGAGTCGTCCGCCACGGTCGCCACCTCGTCGTAGGGGAACCAGCGCAGGTCCAGCGACTCGTCGCTGATCGCCGCCACGGCACCGGCCGGAGCGAGCGCCGCGTACTGCACATCGAGATGCCAGGCACACGGTGTGTGATGGCGGTCCAGGCGCACCGGGCCGCCGGGCAGCAGCGTCAGACCCGCGATGCCCGACTCCTCCGTCGCCTCCCGCAGGGCGGCCGCCGCCAGCGTCCCGTCGCCCGGCTCGCAGTGGCCGCCCATCTGGAGCCACATCCGCAGCTTCCTGTGCAGGGTCAGGAGTACCCGGCCGTGCTCGGCGTCGACCACCAGGGCGCTCGCCGTGATGTGCCCGTCCCGGCAGGCCTTCCACAGGCCGTCCGGGTGCGCCGCCAAGTGGTCCAGATAGAGCCCGCGCAGCTCCTCCTGGTCCGCGTACCCCTTCAGGACGAGGACCGCGTCGTCGTGGAGGCTCACTCGGCGCCGTCACCCCGGCTGTCGCCGGTCCCGCCGGTCCCGTCCGCCTCGCCGTCGTCCTTCTTCGGCTTCGGCCGGTCCGTCGTCCCACCGGTGCCGCCCGCCGCCTCGCCGAGCATCCTGTCCAGCTCGGAGAAGTCCAGGTGCTCACGGTGGACGAAGCCGTCCGGGTCGTCCAGGTCGGACGCCGTGGGCAGCATGTCCGGGTGCGCCCACAGGCCGTCCCGGCCGTCCACACCGCGCGCGTCCGTGAGCGAGGCCCACAGCCGGGAGGCGTCCCGCAGCCGGCGCGGACGCAGCTCCAGACCGATCAGCGTGGCGAACGTCTGCTCGGCCGGGCCGCCCGAGGCACGGCGGCGGCGCAGGGTCTCCCGCAGCGCGTCCGCGGAGCCCAGCCGCGGCTTCGCCGCCGCGTGCACCACCGCGTCCACCCAGCCCTCGACCAGCGCCAGCGCCGTCTCCAGACGGGCCAGGGCCGCCTTCTGCGCCGGGGTGTCCTCCGGCTGGAACATGCCCTGCTGGAGCGCCTGCTGAAGCTCCTCCGGGTTCTGCGGGTCGAACTGGCCGACCACGTCCTCCAGCTTGGCCGTGTCCACCTTGATCCCGCGGGCATAGCCCTCGACCGCGCCGAACAGATGCGAACGCAGCCACGGCACATGCGCGAACAGACGCTGATGGGCGGCCTCCCGCAGCGCGAGATACAGCCGCACCTCCTCCTCGGGCACCCCCAGGTCCTTGCCGAGGGCCTCGATGTTCAGCGGGAGCAGGGCGGCCTTCCCGGCCGGACCCAGCGGCAGGCCGATGTCGGTGGACCCGACGACCTCGCCCGCGAGCACACCCACGGCCTGCCCGATCTGCGTACCGAACATGGCGCCGCCCATGGACCGCATCATGCCGATCAGCGGGCCCGCCATGACCTGCATCTCCTCCGGCAGGACATCGCCCATGGCCGCGCCGACCCGCTCGGCGACCGGGTCCACCAGCTCCTTCCACACCGGCAAAGTCGCTTCGACCCACTCCGCGCGGCTCCAGGCCACCGCGGAGCCCGCACCCGACGGCAGCGACGTCGCGTCGTCGAGCCACAGGTCGGCGAGGCGGACCGCCTCCTCGACCGCCGAGCGCTCGCCGGGGCTCACACTCGCGTCCTTGGTGCCGTCCGCGGTGCCCTGGGACACCGTCTGGCGGGCGATCTGCTTGGCCATGTCCCAGTTCACCGGGCCGCCCTCGTAGGAGAGCATCTGGCCCAGCTGCTGGAACGCGGCGCCCAGGTCGTTGGGGTTCAGGGAACCGAACATCGCGGCGAGCGGGTTGTCGGCGCCGGCTCCGCCGGCTCCGGACGGCCCGAAACCGAACGGATTGGCCGGTCCCTGACCACCACCGCTCTGCTGGTCCTTCTTCTTGCCCTCGTCGCCGTTCTCCGGCTCCTCCGGCGGAAGGCCGAATCCGAATGGGGTGTCACTCACGGGATTCCTCGGCTGGTAAGGCCACCGGCTTTCTCCGGCGGCTGGCTGCCCGACAACACACCCAGCGTAGACACCCCGGCGCGATCGGGCCTGAGTGCTCCGCCGACAGCTGGCCTGCGGCAGGATGGATGCCACCTGGTACGGCCGCGCACACCGCGCCCGCACTGAAGACAACCGCTGGAGACGCCCGGTGAGTTCCCCAGATCCGCAGGTTCGCGCAGCGCGAAACCAATCGGCCCGCCCGTCGCCCGACGACCGGCCGCGACCGGCCGCGCAGCGCGCCGACGAGATGCCCGCCCCGCGCGGGCCCGTCGTCGCGGTCACCGGCGCCGCCTCCGGGGTGGGCGCGCTGCTCACCGAGCGGCTCGCCGACTCCGGCGAGATCAAGCGGGTCGTCGCCATCGACGAGCGGCGCGGGGAGTGCGCGGCCGCCGAGTGGCACATCCTGGACGTCCGGGACCCGGCGATCGCGGAGAAGCTGCGGGGCGCGGACGTCGTGGTGCACCTGGCGCTCGACCTCGACCTGGAGTCGGACCCGGCGGCGCGCACCGCGTACAACGTGCGGGGCACCCAGACCGTGCTGACGGCCGCCGCGGCCGCCGGAGTGCACCGGGTGGTGCTGTGCACCTCGGCGATGGTCTACGGGGCGCTGCCGGACAACGAGCTGCCGCTGTCGGAGGACGCCGAGCTGCGTGCCACGGCCGAGGCCACCGGCGTCGGCGACCTGCTGGAGATCGAGCGGCTGGCGCGGCGGGCACCACGGGCGCACCCGGGTCTCAATGTCACCGTCGTCCGCCCGTCCGTGCTGGCCGGCGGCCCTGACACCGCGCTGACCAGGTACTTCGAGTCGCCGCGGCTGCTGGTGGTCGCCGGGTCGCGGCCGGCCTGGCAGTTCTGCCATGTCGAGGACCTGTGCAGCGCCCTGGAGTACGCCGTCCTGGAGAAGGTGGAGGGGGAGCTCGCCGTCGGCTGCGACGGCTGGCTGGAACAGGAGGAGGTCGAGGAGCTGAGCGGGATCCGGCGGATGGAGCTGCCCTCCGCGGTCGCTCTCGGCGCCGCGGCCCGGCTGCACCGGATCGGACTCACGCCCTCGCCCGCCGGTGACCTCGCGTACACGATGTACCCGTGGGTGGTGAGCGGCAGCAGGCTGCACGACGCCGGGTGGCGGCCCCGGTGGACGAACGAGGAGGTCCTCGCGGAGCTGCTGGAGGAGGCGTCCGGACGGCACACCGTGGCGGGGCGGCGGCTCGGGCGCAAGGACGCGACGGCGGCGGGCGCCGCGGGCGCCACGGTGGCCCTGCTCGGCGCGGCCGCGGTGGTCCGCCGGGCCCGGAAGGCCCGGCGGCGGATCTGACCTCCGGGGAGGGGCCGGGGCTGCGGGCGCGGAGAGCCGCCCGCTCCCGGCTCACAGCACCCGCACCGCTCGTAGAACCCTCCGAAGGAGCCCCCGCCCCTGCTGGACGGATCTTGTCTTTCTCGGTCGGGAGGCGTGCGGCACGATGGGGGCATGGCACCCCACAGCGACCACCCCGGTGAGAGGGCGGCGGACGATCCCGTCAAGCTGCTCGCGATCCGCGACACCCCCCTCTCCGTCGACGAGGTCTTCCGGGCCGTCGGCGACGACGCGGCCGGAGGGACGGCGCTGTTCGTCGGGACCGTCCGCAACCACGACGCCGGGGCGGACGTCGACGAGCTGGGCTACTCGTGCCACCCCGGCGCCGAGGCGGAGCTGCGGCGGATCGCCGAGAAGGTCGCCGCCGACCACCCGGTCCGCGCCCTCGCCGCCGTCCACCGCGTCGGGGACCTCAAGGTCGGCGACATCGCCGTGATCGTCGCCGTGGCCTGCCCGCACCGGGGCGACGCCTTCGAGGCGTGCCGCCGACTGATCGACGACCTCAAGCACGAGGTGCCCATCTGGAAGCACCAGCGGTTCTCCGACGGGACGGAGGAGTGGGTCGGCGCCTGCTGACCCCGGCGCGCTGCCCGGGGTCCCGCGCCTCCTGGAGCCCCCACGCAACCCCGGAACCGACACGCGCCCCCGGCGTACGCCGACGTCCCCGCCCCCGGAACGCCGCTCTTCTCCGAGGTCGGCCAAGCTGTCACCGGATTTCCGGTTGCGTAACCGCACCCCTGACGCGAGCGTTGACAGGGCGGATGGTTAATCTGCTGATCAGTCAGTTGCGGTCGCTCATGGGGTTGGGAGGTCGGCATGGCGGCGCTCGCCTGGTTGCTGATTCCGCTGTTGGCTGCCATCGGTGCCGGAGTGTGGGGGAGCTGGGCCGGCCGACATCGCAAGGCCGCGGGCGACGGCTCCGAGCTGGCCGGATACGCGCGCTTCCGTGAGGCCATGGAGAAGTCCCACTCCGGTACCTGAGGGACGGCCGGGCCCGGGCCGTCCACACCTGTGGACGGCCCCGGGGGTGCACTGACAGGACCGTCCCGTACTGTCGTTCCATGCCACGCCGCACCGCGACGATGCTCGCCTCCACCCTGATGCTGATCGCGCTCCTGTGCGCGGGAGTGTTCATCAAAGTGCCGTACTCGGAGATGTCGCCGGGGCCGACGGTGAACACCCTGGCCGAGCACGACGGCGAGCCGGTGCTGCAGATCTCCGGGCGCAAGACCTATCCGGCGACGGGCCATCTGAACATGACCACCGTCCGGGTCACCAGCGCCGAGTACAACATGAACCTGGTCGAGGCCGTCTACGGCTGGCTCGCGCACGACACCAAGGTCGTCCCGCACGAGGCGCTCTACCCGGACGGCAAGACCGAACAGCAGTCCACTCAGGAGAACGCCGAGGAGTTCACCCAGTCCCAGGAGAGCGCCAAGGTCGCCGCCCTGAAGGAGCTGAACATCCCGGTGAAGTCCTGGGTGATCGTCGCCACCGTCCTCAAGGGCTCGCCCGCCGAGGGCAGGCTGCACGCCGGAGATGTCGTCAAGGCGGTCGACGGGACCGCCGTCAAGGGACCCGACGACGTCGCCAAGCTGGTCACCAAGCACAAGCCCGGCCAGGACGTCGTCTTCACCATCGTGCCCGCCAAGGAGCAGGCCGCCGCGGAGAAGGCGCAGAAGACGGCCACCCGGACCGAGAACGTGACGATCACCACAGCCGCCTCCCACGACGACGGGCGGCAGCGGGCCATCGTCGGGATCTCCGCCGGAACCGATCACACGTTCCCGTTCACGATCGACATCAAGCTCGCGGACGTCGGCGGACCCAGCGCGGGACTGATGTTCGCGCTCGGCATCGTGGACAAGCTCACCCCGGGCGACCTCACCGGCGGAAAGTTCGTGGCGGGCACCGGCACCATCGACGACGGCGGGAACGTCGGCCCGATCGGCGGGGTCGAGATGAAGACCGTCGGCGCCCGCGACAAGGGCGCGCAGTACTTCCTCACGCCCAAGGACAACTGCGCGGCCGCCGCCAAGGACGCCCCCGAGGGCCTCACCCTGGTCCGGGTCAACACCATCGACGACGCGCTGAACGCCCTCAAGGACATCCGCAGCGGCAAGACCGCCGCCCTGCCGCAGTGCACCAGCAAGGGCTAGGCAGGGACATAACGGGGGCACCGGGCGCAGCGGGCGCGGTGGCTCCGCCCCTGGGGTGCCCACCGGGGCGGGGGCGCGTGGAAGTCCGGCGCGCCCCGCCCCGTAGAGCGTGCTCTCAGTCCTCGAATGTCGCCGACAGTGCCTCGGCGAGCCCCGGCACCAGGTCCGGGCCCGTCAGCACCTCCGTCGGCGAGTCCTTCTCGCGCAGCCGCACGGCCGCGTCGCGCGCCCCGTCCCGCAGCACCGCCACCGTCATCCGCACCTCCTGGCGGTCCGGGTGCTCGGCGACCCAGCGGGTGAGCTTCTTCCCGCTCAGCCCCGCGGGAACCTGGGCCTCGGCGGACGGGGGCAGCATCAGCCGCTCCACGGCGAGCGCGCACCCGACCACCGCGTCGGGCCAGGCGATCGTGGCGAGGAAGTCGTCCAGCGGCCGGTCGGCGGGGACCTCCTCCTGTTCGATCGGGGTGAGGCCCGCGGCCTCGGACTCGACCTCCAGACCGAGCTGGGCCGCGAGTGAAGGTTCCTGGACCCGCAGTCGTGCGGTGTCGACGAGGGCGAAGAGGCGAGCGGGCTGGTCCCACCCGAGGCCGGAAACGTACTCGTCGATCTCGAGCACGGCCCGGGTGAGGGGACTCGCTGCCATGGGAGTGTTGGACATGGTCACAATCCTGCCTCGTTCCCACCCGGAATCGGGAACCGAGTAAAGCGCCAGTAAGTTGCATAGGTGGGGCTCCGCGATCGTGGAGCCTCATCCGTGGTCCGCGTTCGCGGGGGCCTGACGGATCACACGGATCGACAGCGAACTTCGAGGTGCGCACCTTGGCTTTCCAGATGCCGGACCGCGGCGGAGGCCCGACGGGGCCGCGGATCAGAGTGGGCCGCCCCTCCGGGCGTGCCCGGACCCTGCTCATGACACTGGGGGTCCTCGCCGTCCTCGGCATGGCGTTCATCATGTTCGCCGGCGTCTGGACGGACTGGCTCTGGTACCGGTCGGTGAAGTACTCGTCCGTCTTCACGACCACCCTGTGGACCAAGATCGGGCTGTTCTTCGTCTTCGGCCTGCTGATGGCGGCCGCGGTCGGCCTCAACATCTGGCTCGCCCACCGGCTGCGGCCGCCGCTGAGCGCCATGTCCATGGAGCAGCAGAGCCTGGACCGGTACCGGATGGGCATCGCGCCCTACAAGAAGTGGCTGCTCCTCGGGATCACCGCCCTGGTGGGCCTGATCGCGGGCGCCTCCGCCGCGGGCCAGTGGCAGACCTGGCTGATGTGGGTCAACGGCGTGCCCTTCCACCAGAAGGACCCCCAGTTCCATCTGGACGTCTCCTTCTACGCCTTCGACCTGCCCTGGTACCGCTTCCTGCTGGCCTTCGGCTTCGCCGCGACGGTGCTGTCCCTGATCGCCGCAGCGGCGACCCACTACCTCTACGGCGGCCTCCGCCTCACCTCCCCGGGAGCGCGCGCCACCGCGGCCGCGACCGGCCATCTGTCGGTGCTGCTCGGCGTCTTCGTCGCCCTGAAGGCCGTCGCCTACTGGCTCGACCGCTACGGACTCGCGGTCAAGTCCAGCGACTTCAAGGCGACCGGCGACTGGACCGGCCTGCGATACGTCGACGCGAACGCGTATCTCCCCGCCAAGACCATCCTGTTCTGCATCGCGGTCATCTGCGCCCTGCTGTTCTTCGCCACCCTGTGGCGGCGCACCTGGCAGCTGCCCGTCATCGGCTTCGGCCTGATGGTGCTGTCCGCGATACTCATCGGGGGTCTCTACCCGGCGATCGTGCAGAAGTTCCAGGTCCAGCCGAACGAGCAGGCCAAGGAAGCGCCGTACGTCGCCAAGAACCTCAAGGCGACCCGCGAGGCCTACGGCATCGACGACGCCCAGGTCACCGAGTACCCCGGCACCACCGGTACCAAGGACAAGGACAAGCTGCGCGCGGACGCCGACGCCACGGCGAGCATCCGCCTGCTGGACCCCAATGTCGTCTCGCCGACGTTCCAGCAGTTGCAGCAGATGAAGAACTACTACGCCTTCCCGACCAACCTGGACGTCGACCGCTACACCAAGGACGGCAAGGACCAGGACACGGTCATCGGCCTGCGCGAACTCAACCTGGCGGGCATCCCCAAGCAGAACTGGATCAACGACCACTTCCGCTACACCCACGGCTACGGCGTGGTCGCCGCCAAGGGCACCACCGCCGACGCCAACGGCCAGCCCGTCTTCACCGAGTCCGACCTGCCCTCCTCCGGTGACCTCGGCACCTACGAGCAGCGGATCTACTACGGCGAGAAGACCACCGAGTACTCCATCGTCGGCGGTCCCCAGAAGGAGATCGACTACTCCGACGACAGCGGCGAGAAGACCACCTCCTACCGCGGCAAGAGCGGCGTCAGCCTGTCCAACCCGCTCAACCGGGCCGCCTACGCCGTCGCGTTCGGGGAGCCGCAGATCCTCTACTCGGGCGCCATCGGCGACGGCTCGCGGATCCTGTACAACCGCACGCCCAAGCAGCGCGTGGAGGCGGTCGCGCCCTGGCTGACCATCGACGGAGACGCCTACCCGGCGGTCGTCGACGGCCGGATCCAGTGGATCGTCGACGCCTACACCACGACCAACGGCTACCCGTACGCCTCCCGCACCACCCTCGGCGACACCACGGCGGACTCGCTGACCGCGGGCAACACCCAGCGCGCGGTCATGGCCCAGCAGAACCGGGTCAACTACATCCGCAACTCGGTGAAGGCGACCGTCGACGCCTACACCGGCGAGGTCAAGCTGTACCAGTGGGACACCAAGGACCCGGTGCTGAAGACCTGGATGAAGGCCTTCCCGGACACGGTGAAGCCGCGGAGCGACATCTCCCCGTCGCTGATGTCCCATCTGCGCTATCCGCAGGACCTGTTCAAGGTGCAGCGCGAGCTGCTCACCCGCTACCACGTCAAGGACGCGCAGACGTTCCTCAGCGGCAGCGAGGTGTGGCAGGTGCCCAACGACCCCACCAACAGGTCGGGCAACGCGGTTCCGCCGTACTACCTGAGCATGAAGATGCCCGACCAGTCCGCGCAGGCCTTCTCGCTGACGACGACCTTCACGCCGAACGGCCGGGACAATCTGAGCGCCTTCATGGCGGTCGACGCCGAGGCGGGCAGCCCCGACTACGGCAAGATCAGAATCCTGAAGCTGCCGACCAGCAAGACGGTCGACGGGCCCAAACAGGTGCAGAGCCAGTTCAACTCCGAACAGGACATCGCCGAGTCGATCAGGCTCCTCAAGGGCGGCGACTCGGACATCGAGTACGGCAACCTGCTGACGGTCCCGATCGACGGCGGCCTGCTGTACGTCGAGCCCGTCTATGTCCGCGGCGGTGGCCTCAAGTACCCCCTGCTGCGCAAGGTGCTGGTGACCTACGGCGGCAACACCGCGTTCGAGGACACCCTCGGCCAGGCGCTCGACAAGGTATTCGGGGCCGAGGCCTCGACCTCCCCGCCGGACACCGGGACCACCACCCCGCCGACCACCCCCGCCAACCCGACGGTCCAACAGGCGCTCCAGGACGCCCAGAAGGCGTACGACGCCGGGCAGGAGGCCCTGAAAAAGGGCGACTGGGGGGCGTACGGGCAGGCGCAGAAGGATCTCCAGGACGCGCTGAAGCGGGCCGAGGAGGCCCAGACCGCGCCCCGGCCGTCCCCGGGCGGCACCGGCGGCGGACAGGCGAGCGGACAGACGGACGGAAAGAAGAGCGGACAGGCGAGCGGCACCGGTCCGTCCGCCGCACCGAGCGGTTCGCCCGGCGGCTGACCGGGCACCCTCCGCGCCGTGATACAGTTGGATCACAACGGCGCGGGGTGGAGCAGCTCGGTAGCTCGCTGGGCTCATAACCCAGAGGTCGCAGGTTCAAATCCTGTCCCCGCTACTGAAGTCGAGGGCCCGGATCCTGATCAGGATCCGGGCCCTCGGTGTGTCCGGACGTACGCGGGGGCGTGCGGCGGAGCGAAGAGGGGGCAGGCGGAAGAGGGCGTGCGACGCCATGCGCGGCAGTGCGACCGGGGCGTACGGCGACACGCGGAGGCGTGCGGTGTGACCTGCCGACTCGGGTGAAGTGGCGCCGAATGTACGGGCAGTTGGCCGACTCTGTGTTTGACTTGTCTCTCTGTGGGCATGTCGACAAAACGCTGAAGTGACCTCACTGGCTGCGGTATACGAGGTGTACCCGGGTTGCGGGTGGTGCGACGATGGACGTTATGGGGGACAAGGCAACTCTGTTCGAATCAGGGCGAATTGTGCGGCCTGCCGAGCCGGACGGGGCGGGCGGGACCAGTGAGGCCGTGGAAGCGGGGGAGGCCATCGAGGAGGTGCGCCAGCGGATCGCCGCCGAGGCCGGCGACGTCGAGGCGATGAGCGTCCTCGGCGCCCTGCTGCTGCGCCGGGGCGACCTGGACGGGGCCGAGCCGCAGCTGCGGGCCGCCACCGCCGCGGGCGACCGGGCCGCCGCCAACAACCTGGGGGTCCTGCTCCACCAGCGGGGGTACCCGGACGAGGCCGCGGGCTGGTGGCGGGTCGCCGCCGTCGCGGGGTCCGCGGCGGCCGCGCACGCGCTCGGGCGGCACCACCGCGAGCGCGGCGACGAGCCCGCCGCCGAGTACTGGCTGCGCCAGTCCGCCGAGCAGGGCCACACCCTCGGCGCCTACGCCCTCGCGGATCTGCTGGAGCACCGTGGCGACGAGGGCGCCGTGCCCTGGATGCGGGCCGCCGCCGAGCGCGGGCACCGCGAGGCCGCCTACCGCCTGGCGCGGACGCTGGACCGCAGGGCCCTGGAGGTCCATGGAACCGGCGATGACAACGGTGTCGGCACCGAGGCCGCGGAGGAGGCCGAGCAGTGGTACCGGCAGGCCGCCGCGCGCGGACATCGCAGGGCCGCGCTGCACCTCGGGGCGATCCTGGAGAAGCGGGGCGACCTCAAGGAGGCCGGGCGCTGGTATCTGACGAGCGCCAAGGACGGCGAGGCGCGCGCCGCGTGCGCGCTCGGCTTCCTGCTGCGGGACGCGGGGGACACCGAGAGCGCCGCCGTGTGGTGGCTGCGCGCCGCCCAGGAGGGCGACGGCAACGCGGCGAACGCGCTGGGCGCGCTGCACGCCGAGCGGGGCGAGACCCAGACCGCCGAGCGCTGGTACCGGGCCGCGATGGACGCGGGCGACAACAACGGCGCCTACAACCTCGGGCTGCTCTGCGCCGAGCAGGGCCGCACCGCGGGCGCCGAGCAGTGGTACCGGCGGGCGGCCTACACCGGCCACCGCGAAGCGGCCAACGCGCTCGCCATCCTGCTGCTCCAGGGTGGCGACACGACCGGCGCCGAACCATGGTTCTCCAAGGCCGCCGAGGCCGGAAGCGTCGACGCCGCCTTCAACCTCGGCATCCTGCACGCCGGACGCGGTGCCGACGCCGCCGCCCTGACCTGGTACGAGCGGGCGGCCGCCGCCGGGCACACCGAGGCGGCCCTCCAGGTCGGCATGGCCCGGCTGCGGGAGGGGGACGAGCAGGCGGCCGAGCGGCATCTGCGGTGCGCCGCCGGGGGCGGCAGCGCCGAGGCCGCCTACCGGCTGGCCACCGTGCTGGACGCCCGCCGTCCACCGCCCCCCGCGCACGAGCTGGGGGAGCCGTCGCAGGAGAAGTCGGAGTGCGAGGAGTGGTACGAGCGGGCGGCGACCCAGGGGCACCGGCGGGCGCAGGTGCGGGTCGGGATGCTGGCTGCGGCGCGCGGTGATGTGGTGGAGGCGGCCCGGTGGTACCGGGAGGCGGCCGAGGGCGGATCGCGCAACGGCGCGTTCAACCTGGGGCTGCTGCTCGCCCGCGAGGGCAGCGAACCGGAGGCCGCCCTGTGGTGGCAGCGGGCGGCGGACGCCGGGCACGGCCGGGCGGCACTGCGGCTGGCCCTCGTCTACGCGCGGCGGGGCGAGCTGGCGGAGGGCCAGCGGTGGGCCGACCGCGCCGTCAGCCTCGGCCCCGCCGAGGTGTCCGAACGGGCCGAGCGGCTGCGGGACGCGCTGCGGCAGGAGCTGTCGGCCTGACGGCCCCTGCTCGCCCGGTGTGCCGGGTCCGGCGGGGCGGCGGGCCGTCCGGTGCCCCGCGCCGGGGCTGCCGTCGCCACGGCGCGGGGCGTCCGTGAAAGCGATTTGCTTCTGTCCGAGCCGTTGACGTAATGTTCAGTTCACCGACGCGGGGTGGAGCAGCTCGGTAGCTCGCTGGGCTCATAACCCAGAGGTCGCAGGTTCAAATCCTGTCCCCGCTACTGAAGGACCAGGGCCGGAATCCGAAAGGGTTCCGGCCCTGGTCTGTTTCCGGTCATGGGTGCATCCCGTCGACAACCGTGCCGCAGGCGGAGAGTACGCGGGCGCGTCCCGGGGAAGATCAGTCGCCATGGACGCGCCCCGCACAGCACAGGATCCCGGCACCTCGTCGGTACCGGGGTCCGGGGAAGAGCCGTGGTTACGCCGTCCCGCAGTCCGGGCACAGGCCGCGATACGTCATCTCGACGCCCGAGACCGTGAAGCCGAAGCGCTCCGAGTCCGGGAGGTCGGCCATCGGGTCGCCGGTCGGATGCACGTCGCGGATCGCACCGCAGCGGGCGCAGACCAGGTGATGGTGCGGCCGGTGCGCGTTCGGGTCGTAGCGCTTGGCGCGCCGGTCCGTCGCGACTTCCAGCACCTCGCCGAGGGAAACCAGCTCACCCAGCGTGTTGTAGACGGTCGCCCGGGAGATCTCGGGCAGTCTTGCCACGGCCCGCGCATGCACCTCGTCGGCCGTCAGATGGACGTGCTCACCGTCGAGGACCTCGGCCACGACGCGCCGCTGCGCGGTCATACGCCATCCGCGTCCGCGCAGCCGTTCCAACAGGTCACTCATGCAGACCAGCCTAACAGCTATGGGGACCAGGTCCCGAACGTGTGTGACTTTGGAGCTTTGCTTGACTTAGACATTGTCCATTGTAGGATCGAGCTCGGCTTTGGCCAAGCGACAGGGTTGGTCGGAAACGACGCAGGAGGCGCAGTGACGCAGGGACCGCTCACGACGGAAGCCGGTGCTCCGGTAGCCGACAACCAGAACAGTGAGACCGCGGGCGTCGGCGGCCCGGTTCTCTTGCAGGACCAGCTCCTTCTGGAGAAGCTGGCCCACTTCAACCGGGAGCGCATCCCGGAGCGCGTGGTGCACGCCCGCGGCGCGGGCGCCTACGGCACCTTCACCGTCACCGCCGACGTCACCCCGTACACGCGCGCCGCGTTCCTGTCCGAGCCCGGCAAGCAGACCGAGGTCTTCGCGCGCTTCTCGACCGTGGCCGGCAACCTCGGGTCCCCGGACGCGGTGCGCGACCCCCGCGGCTTCGCGCTGAAGTTCTACACCGAAGAGGGCAACTACGACCTCGTCGGCAACAACACCCCGGTGTTCTTCGTCAAGGACGCCATCAAGTTCCCCGACTTCATCCACACCCAGAAGCGCGACCCGTACACCGGTTCGCAGGAGCCGGACAACGTCTGGGACTTCTGGGGTCTGTCGCCCGAGTCCACCCACCAGGTGACCTGGCTGCACGGCGACCGCGGCATCCCGGCGTCGTACCGCCACATGAACGGCTACGGCTCGCACACCTACCAGTGGAACAATGCGGCCGGCGAGGTCTTCTGGGTCAAGTACCACTTCAAGACCGACCAGGGGATCAAGACCCTCACCACCGACGAGGCCGACAAGCTCGCCGGTCAGGACCCCGACTCCCACCAGCGCGACCTGCGCGAGGCCATCGAGCGCGGTGACCACCCGAGCTGGACCGTGCAGGTCCAGATCATGCCCGCGGCGGACGCGGCGGCCTACCGCTTCAACCCGTTCGACCTCACCAAGGTGTGGCCGCACGAGGACTACCCGCCGATCGAGATCGGCAAGATGGAGCTCAACCGCAACCCGGAGAACATCTTCGCCGAGGTCGAGCAGTCGATCTTCAGCCCCGCCCACTTCGTGCCGGGCATCGGCCCCTCCCCGGACAAGATGCTCCAGGGCCGCCTCTTCGCGTACGGCGACGCCCACCGCTACCGCGTCGGCGTCAACGCCGACCACCTGCCGGTGAACCGTCCCCACGCCGCCGAGGCGCGCACCAACTCCCGCGACGGCTATCTGTACGACGGCCGCCACAAGGGCGCGAAGAACTACGAGCCGAACAGCTTCGGCGGCCCCTTCCAGACCGACCGTCCGCTGTGGCAGCCGTTCGACGGCTTCACGCCGGGCACCGGCACCCATGAGGCCCCGGTGCACGCCGAGGACAACGACTTCGTGCAGGCGGGCAACCTCTACCGGCTGATGTCCGACGGCGAGAAGGAGCGTCTGGTCGCCAACCTCTCGGGCGCCATCTCGAAGGTCTCGCGCGACGAGATCGCCGAGCGTGCGATCAACAACTTCCGCCAGGCCGACGGTGACCTCGGCAAGCGCCTGGAGGCCGCGGTCCAGGCCCTGCGCGGCTGACCCGGGTTGGACCGCTTGCCGTAGGGGACGGGCCGGACTCCGTGAGGGGTCCGGCCCGTTCGCATGCCCCGGCCCGGCCGTGGCAGGGGCGGGCGGGCCCGGCTAGACCGTCGCGGCGGGGACCCGCCGCCGGGCCGGGGCCCAGCAGCGGATGATGTCGCGGACCGAGACGACCCCGACCGGTTCGTCGCGGTCGAGCACGATCAGATGGCGGAAGCCGCCGTGGGCCATGGCCGCCGCGGCTTCCTCCAGGGTCCACGCGGGTGCGGCGAACACGACGTCCGTGGTGGTGTGGGCGTCGGCCCGCTCGGTGTCGGGATTCTGGCCGAGGCCGACCGAATTGAGGATGTCGCGCTCGGTGAGGATCCCGAGGCCGCCGGCGTTCGGATCGAGGACGACGGCCGCGCCGACGCGGCGGGCGGACATCAGGGTCGCCGCCTGGCGGAGGGTGTGTGCGGGGCCGATGGTGAGGACCATCGTGCTCATGGCGTCTCGGACGAGCATGGGGCGGATCCACCTCCTGGAGAGTGCTGTCATGCACTGGCACAGGGCCCCGGATCCGAAGGATGCCGCCCGCCGGAGACGCCTGCTCCTCACTTCACAAGTTCACAAGTGGGAGATTTCCAGGGTCGCAGGCAAAGCCCCGGTCAACAAGAGGCGCGCGTCATGAGTTCGGGGGGCGCGCGAGGTACGCAGGGGGACGGGTGGTGCTTCAGCAGCGGCCGTTCAGATGGTCGAGCAGCTGGTCGTGGAGCAGCCCGTTCGACGCGGCCGCGTTGCCGCTGTGCGGCCCCGGGCGGCCGTCGAGGCCCGTGAAGGAGCCGCCCGCCTCGCTCACGATGACCGAGTTCGCCGCCATGTCCCACAGGGACAGCTCCGGCTCGGCGCAGAGGTCCACCGAACCCTCCGCGACCATCATGTACGGCCAGAAGTCGCCGTAGCCGCGGGTGCGCCACACCGTGCGGGTCAGCTTCAGAAAGCCGTCCAGCCGTCCCTGCTCCTCCCAGCCGGACAGCGAGGAGTACGCGAAGGAGGCGTCGGACAGCTCGGAGACCTGGGAGACCCGGAGCCGGGACGCGGAGGTCAGATTGCGGCCGCTGAACGCGCCGTGCCCCTCCGCCGCCCACCAGCGGCGGCCCAGCGCGGGCGCGGAGACCAGGCCGACCACCGGCCGGTAGCCGCCCTCGCCCGCCTCCATCAGGGAGATCAGCGTGGCCCAGACGGGCACCCCGCGGACGTAGTTCTTGGTGCCGTCGATCGGGTCGACGACCCAGCGGCGCGGCCCCGTGCCCTCGACGCCGTACTCCTCGCCCAGGACCGCGTCCCGCGGCCGGGCGCGCTGCAGGTGCCCGCGGATCACCTCCTCGGCCGCCTTGTCGGCCTCGGTCACCGGCGTCATGTCCGGCTTGGTCTCGACCTTGAGGTCGAGGGCCTTGAACCGGGCGATGGTCGCGGCGTCCGCGGCGTCCGCGAGTACATGGGCGAGCCGCAGGTCATCGAGATAGTCGGGCATGACCGAACGGTATCCGTCCGGTCCGGCGCGGGGCCACACGACCCGGGGACCGCGGCGCGTCACCGGCGCCCGCCCCGGCCGCGCGCCCCATATGGCCGTACGCGGTGGCGGAATCACGGCGCCCGCGGCCCCGGGGGCGCCCCCCGACGCCGCCGCGAACCCTTGACAGTGCTGCTACGCGCGTCAAACCTGTCGTCAGAGCCGCCGGCCCGAGGGAGTCGATGATGCCCGGAGCGCGGGAATCCCTGCTCGACGCCGCCTGTACGGCACTCGCGCGCCGCCCGTGGTCCGCCGTGCGGATGGTGGATGTCGCCGCGGCGGCCGGTGTCTCCCGCCAGACCCTCTACAACGAGTTCGGCAGCAAGGAGGGCCTCGCCCGGGCCCTGGTGCGCCGGGAGGCGGACCTCTATCTCGCCGGGGTCGACCGGGCCCTGGCCACGCACCCGGACGTCCGGGAGCGGCTGGCCGCGATCGCCGAGTGGACCACCGCCGCGGCCCGCGGCAATCCGCTGGTGCGGGCCATGCTCACCGGCTGCTGGAGCGAACGGCTGCCCGCCCCCACCCTGACCGCTGTGCCGTCCGCCTCCGCGGTGCCCGCGCAGCGCCGGGCCGACGGGCCGCTGCCGTCCCCGGCCGACTTCGTGTCCCTGGTCCGCGACCGTGCGGTCGGCTCGGTGGCCGGTCCGGCGACGACGAGGGCGGAGGCGGCGGAGCTGGTCCGCGTCTGCGAGCTGGTCGTACGGCTCTCCCTGTCCTGCGTCGCGGCACCGCCCGGGCAGGGCGGGGCGGCCGAACTGGTCCGGCTGGCCTTGCCACGGCCGGTGCGGTGAGGGCGGCCACCGGCCGGACCAGCAACGGTCTCGGGCTCCGGTCGGCCCGCTCTCCGGCGGGACCGGGGACCGGGGGCCGGGCGGGTCTCAGCGGGCCGAGCCGGACAGTTGCAGACCGATCACGCCCACGATCACCAGGGTGATCGAGAGGATCTTCAGGACGGAGACCAGGTCGCCCAGGAACACCATGCCGTAGATCGCCGTGCCCGCCGCGCCGATCCCCGTCCACACGGCGTACGCCGGGCCCACGTCCAGCTTCCGCAGGGACAGTGTGAGCAGGCCGAAGCTCCCGAGGGCGAAGCAGGCGAAGGCGATCGTGGGCCAGAGCCGGGTGAAACCGTGGGAGAGCTTGAGGCACACGGCGAAGCCGGTCTCCAGCACCCCCGCCACGATGACCAGCAGCCACGCCATGGTGTGTCCTCCCGTGTCCCCGCGTCGACTGCCTTCGCTTCCGGTCAGGCCCGGTGCGAATAGAGCAATTACCTGCCCGGGGCGGACGCAAACCCGCGGGGCCCGGGTGACCGAGGAGCCGGCGGTGCCGACGGGACGCCGGGCCCGCCGGGGTCAGTCGCCCTCTCTCCGCTCGCGCGTGGCGAGCAGGCGCCGCAGCGAGTACAGCCGCGCCGGGTCCGCGTGCCCCTCGGCCACCCAGGCGTCCAGCGCGCAGTCCGGCTCGTCGTGGCTGCACGCCCGAGGACAGCCCTCGGTGCCGGGCTCCAGGTCGGGGAAGGCATGGATGACGCGGGAGGGGTCGATGTGCGCGAGGCCGAAGGACCGCACACCCGGGGTGTCGACCACCCAGCCGTCCCGGTCGCCGCCCAGCGGCAGCGCCAGCGCCGAGGTGGTGGTGTGCCGCCCGCGGCCGGTCACCGCGTTGACATGGCCCGTGGTGCGCCGCCGGTCCTCCGGCACCAGCGCGTTGACCAGCGTCGTCTTGCCCACTCCGGAGTGCCCGACGAACGCGGTCACCTTGCCCTGGAGATGCTCGCGCACCCGGGCCACCGCGTCCCCGCTCTCCAGCTCCTCGCGGCTGGTGACCACATGGGGTATGTCCAGCGTGCCGTACAGCTCCAGGAACTTGTCCGGCCGGGCGAGGTCCGACTTCGTCATCACCAGCAGCGGTTCCAGACCGCCGTCGTAGGCGGCGACCAGGCAGCGGTCGATCAGCCGCGGGCGCGGCTCGGGGTTGGCGAGGGCGGTGACGATGGCCAGCTGGTCGGCGTTGGCGACGACCACCCGCTCGTAGGGGTCGTCGTCGTCCGCGGTGCGGCGCAGGACGGAGGCGCGCTCCTCGATCCGGACGATCCGGGCGAGGGTGTCCCTGTCGCCGGACAGGTCGCCGACCAGGGCCACCCGGTCGCCGACCACCGCCGCCTTGCGGCCCAGCTCGCGGGCCTTCATCGCGACGACCGCGCGGCCGTCGACCAGGCAGGTCAGCCGTCCGCGGTCGACGGTGAGGACCATGCCCTCCGCGGCGTCCTCGTGCTTGGGGCGGATGTGCGTCCGCGGCCGGTTGCCCTTGCGGTTGGGGCGGCTGCGGATGTCGTCCTCGTCGGTGTGCTTGCCGTAGCGGCGCATGATCCAGGTCCGCCCGTCAGTTCCCGAGCATCCCGGCCCACAGTTCGGGGAAGTCGGGCAGTGTCTTGGCCGTGGTCGCCACGTTCTCGATCTGCACCCCCTCGACGGCCAGGCCGATGATGGCGCCCGCGGTCGCCATCCGGTGGTCGTCGTAGGTGTGGAAGACGCCGCCGTGCAGGGGGCGCGGGCGGATGTGCAGGCCGTCGGCGGTCTCGGTGACATCGCCGCCCAGCTCGTTGATCTCCTTGGTGAGCGCGGCCAGCCGGTCCGTCTCGTGCAGGCGCAGATGGGCCACTCCGCGCAGGGTCGAGGGGGAGTCCGCGAGGGCCGCGACGGCCGCGATGCCCGGGGTCAGCTCGCCGACCTCGCCCAGATCCACGTCGATGCCGTGGACGGCGCCCGAACCGGTGAACCGGAGGCCGCGCTCGGTCAGCTCGCAGGAGCCGCCCATCTCGGTGAAGATCTCCCGCAGCCGGTCGCCGGGCTGCGTCGTCCGGGCGGGCCAGTCCGGGACGACGACCGTGCCGCCGGTGACCAGGGCGGCCGCCAGGAACGGCTGGGCGTTGGAGAGGTCCGGCTCGACGGTCAGGTCCCGGCCGAGCAGGGCGCCCGGGGTGACCCGCCAGACGTTGGGCTCGCCGCCCGACTCCGGGGTGTCCACCTGGGCGCCGACCGTGCGCAGCATGTCCACGGTCATCCGGATGTGCGGCAGGGAGGGCAGGGTCGCCCCCGTGTGGCGGACCTCCACCCCCTGGTTGAAGCGGGGGGCGGACAGCAGCAGGGCGCTGACGAACTGGGACGAGGAGGACGCGTCCACGGACACCGGGCCGCCGTCCAGCGCGCCGCCGCCGTGCACGGTCAGCGGCAGGGCGCCGCGGCCGTCGTCGTCGATCCGGGCGCCCAGCACGCGCAGGGCGTCGATCACGCCGTTCAGCGGGCGCTCGTAGGAGCGGGGGTCGCCGTCGAAGCGGACCGGGCCGTCGGCGAGCGCGGCCACCGGAGGGAGGAAGCGCATCACGGTACCGGCGTTGCCGACGTCCACCGTGGCCGGGCCGCGCAGCGCGGCCGGGATGACCCGCCAGGTCTCGCCGGAGCCGTCGGGGCCCACGCCCTCCTCGATGCCGACGCCCAGCGCGCGCAGCGCACCGGCCATCAGCAGGGTGTCGCGCGAGCGCAGGGGGCGGCGCAGCCAGCCCGGCTCGGAGGCGAGGGCGGCGAGCACCAGCGCCCGGTTGGTGACCGATTTGGACCCCGGCACATGAACCGTGGCGTCGACGGCTCCGCTCGCATGCGGAGCGGGCCAGAGGGCGGTGTGCGCGGGGTTCACGGTCATGCGCCCCACTGTAGTGGTTGGTCCAGTCCGTAGATCTTGATCAAAAGTGGCGAAACCTGCGCGAAATCCTTCTCCGATACGGGGCTGATACCGGCCCTGGCGGGCGTCGCACCCCTATGACCGAAATGTCCGTACGTATGGCTGCCGCCGGGGGCCGCACCGGCAGGGCCGTGGCAATCAGAGCCGCAGCAGCCACTGCCCGCCGCCCATCAGCGAGCACAGCGACACCACGTGGAACAGGAACAGCCACAGGCCCGCGGGCACATGGGTGAGCCGGGAGAGCTGGTCCGCGTCGGAGTCCCCGGCGCCGGAGCGCGACCGCTTGGCCTGGAGCTCGAAGCCCGGCCGCACGCCCCCGACCAGCAGGAACCACACCACCGCATAGGCGAACGCCGCCTGCACCTGGGGACCGGCCAGCCAGGACACCAGCAGGAAGGTGCCGCCGGTCACGACCACGGTCAGCACCCCGTAGGCGTTGCGGATCATCACCAGCATGACCAGCAGCAGCGCGGTGGCCAGCCACAGCAGCAGGGTGATGTGCCCGGCGGCGAGCAGTGCCGCGCCGCCGAGGCCCAGCAGCGGGGGAGCGGTGTAGCCCGCGGCGGCGGTGAGGATCATGCCGAGGCCGTAGGGCTTGCCCCGGCTGACGGTGAGGCCGCTGGTGTCGGAGTGCAGCCGGATGCCCGTCAGGGTGCGGCCGGTCAGCAGCGCGACCAGCCCGTGCCCGCCCTCGTGCGCGATGGTGATGGCGTTGCGCGCCACCCGCCAGCTGCCCCGCGGGACGACCACCGCGAGCGCGGCGGCCAGGGTGGCGATCACCACCCACAGATCGGGGTCGGGCTGGCTTCCGAAGACCCGGTCCCACAGGTCGGGAAGGGCGCTCAGCGAGGTGGAGGCGAGGCTGTCCATTGCGGGGAACGGCTCCTGGGTGTCGGCGGATCTGGCAGGGTGGCACGCATGTGCGGACGGTATGCAGCGAGTCGCAGGCCCGAGGATCTCGCAGGAATCTTCGGGGCCGAGCCCGGGGTCCCCCCGGTGCCGGCGGAGACGGGAACCGGGGCCGGTGAGCCGCCGGAGACCCTGGCCCCCGACTACAACGTCGCCCCGACCAAGCAGGTGCACGCCGTCCTGGAGCGTCCTCTGAAAGACGCCGAGGACCGGCGGCCGGTTCGCCAGCTGCGCAGACTGACCTGGGGGCTGGTCCCCTCCTGGGCGAAATCGCCCGAAGGGGCCGCCCGGATGATCAACGCGCGTGCGGAGACCGTGCACGAGAAGCCCTCCTACCGCCGCGCCTTCGCCGCCCGGCGCTGCATCATCCCCGCCGACGGCTACTACGAGTGGGTCACCGGCAGCCAGGAGCGCGACCTGGAGGTCGAGGGCCGCCGCAAGCGGCCGCGCAAGCAGCCGTACTTCGTGCTGCCCGCCGACGGCTCGGTCTTCGCGATGGCGGGCCTCTACGAGTTCTGGCGGGACCGGACGCTGCCCGACGACCATCCCCGGGCCTGGTGGGTGACCTGCTCGGTGATCACCACGGAGGCGGAGACGGCACCGCTGGCCGCCGCGCCCGCCGAGGGCCCCCGCTCGCTGTCCGACATCCATCCGCGCATGCCCCTGATGCTCACCCCGGACCGCTGGGACGCCTGGCTCGACCCCGCGCACACCGACCCGGACGAGCTGCGCGCCCTGCTCCAGCCGCCGCCCTCCGGTCTGATGCGCGCCTACCCCGTCTCCACCGCGGTCAGCAATGTCCGCAACAACGGCCCGGAGCTGCTGACGGAGCTGGAGGCCCCCGAGGAGGGCACACTCTTCTGACGTGCCCGGACGTGGCACCCGGCCCCTGTCCCGGCGGACGGGTGCGGGGAACGGAACGGGCGTGGACGACATGGCGGGTGCGGACGACATACGGGTGCGACGGACATGACGGATGTGACGCAGAGCGTGGAGACCGGCGCCGGTACGGCCCGGGTGACCTGGCACCGGGCGCGGCGGCCCGAGCGGGTGCTCGCCCTCGGGCACGGCGCCGGGGGCGGGGTCGAGGCACGCGACCTCCAGGCCCTGGCCCGGACGCTGCCCGCGCACGGGGTGACCGTCGCGCTCGTCGAGCAGCCCTGGCGGGTGGCGGGCAGAAAGGTGGCGCCCGCGCCGAAGACGCTGGACACCGGATGGCGCGGGGTGTGGCCCGCCCTGGCGGAGCCGGGGCTGCCCGTGATCGCCGGGGGCCGCAGCGCCGGGGCCCGGGTCGCCTGCCGCACCGCCGGGGAACTCGGCGCCGCCGCGGTCCTCGCGCTGAGTTTCCCGCTGCACCCGCCGGGCCGCCCCGAGAAGTCCCGCGCCGGGGAACTGCTGGAGGCGGGCGTGCCCACCCTGGTGGTCCAGGGCGGCAGGGACCCCTTCGGCAGGCCGGAGGAGTTCCCGCCGGGCCCCTACGGCCTCGTCGAGGTGCCGGGCGCCGATCACGGCTTCGCCGTCGCCAAGCGGGCTGAGCCGGACCAGGACCGCGTCCTGGAGATCATCGCGGACGCCGTGGCGGCATGGACGGTGTCACTCGGGTCGCCCGGGTGACCCACGGGAATGCTGCGGCGCGGGCCGCTGTTGTGCGGGGCGAGACAGCACCGGGCGTGCTGCACCGCACGACGAGAGGAAGTCCGCCGCATGGGTTCGATCATCTGCCCGAGCCGCAGCAGCAGCGCCGACCTGGACTGGACGGTGCTGCACGCGGCCAGGCCCGCCCCTATTCGGGCGGCGGCGGACAAGGGTGTTCGTCTATCCTCCGATCTCAGTGGGACCGCTTTCGGTCCTGCCACGTCGCTGGAGGAGGTGGGTCCGGTCACCGGTACCGACGCAGGGACCGAACACGGCCAGGCGGAGCAGCCCGAGGGCCGGGGCACGGGCGCGGAGTCGTCCGCCGCGCGCAGCGCGCGCTTCGAGCGGGACGCGCTCGAGTACCTCGACCAGATGTACTCCGCCGCCCTGCGCATGACGCGCAACCCGGCGGACGCCGAGGACCTGGTGCAGGAGACCTACGCCAAGGCGTACGCGTCCTTCCACCAGTTCCGTGAGGGCACCAACCTCAAGGCCTGGCTCTACCGGATCCTCACCAACACCTTCATCAACTCGTACCGCAAGAAGCAGCGCGAACCCCAGCGCAGCGCGGCCGAGGAGATCGAGGACTGGCAGCTGGCCCGCGCCGAGTCGCACATGTCGACCGGTCTGCGCTCCGCCGAGTCGCAGGCGCTCGACCACCTGCCCGACTCGGACGTGAAGGAGGCCCTCCAGGCGATCCCCGAGGAGTTCCGCATCGCCGTCTATCTCGCGGACGTGGAGGGGTTTGCGTACAAGGAGATCGCGGACATCATGGGGACACCCATCGGTACGGTGATGTCCCGGCTGCACCGGGGCCGCCGTCAACTGCGCGGCATGCTCGAGGACTACGCCCGCGAGCGGGGACTGGTCCCGGCCGGTGCCGGGGAGTCGGACGAAGCGAAAGGCTCGGGCTCATGAGCTGCGGAGAGCCGCACGAGACGGATTGCAGTGAGGTCCTGGACCATCTCTACGAGTTCCTCGACAGCGAGATGCCGGACGTGGACCGCTCCAAGATCCAGCACCACTTCGAGGAGTGCTCGCCGTGCCTCGAGAAGTACGGTCTGGAGCAGGCCGTGAAGAAGCTGGTCAAGCGGTGCTGCGGCCATGACGACGTACCGAGCGACCTCCGGGCGAAGGTCATGGGCCGGATCGACCTGATCCGCTCCGGCCGGGCGGTGCCCGACCACGATGTGACGGCGACACCGCAGGAGTCCTGAACTTCTGTTCGACACGGCGGTCTTCCGCGGTCGAGCGTCACCCGAACGTACCAATCCAGGGGCTCGGACCCCTGGATTTCCCCCCGAAGCGCCCCTCCCGGGCCGCCCTCCCCTCTAGGCTCCCGAGCCTGAAACCGGGGCATGCCCGGGCCCGTCCGGTCCGGACAGCGGTGCGGGTTCGGGGGGAGGAACACCATGGGACCGGTCCGGCCGCCGGCAGTCGTCTATGTCTGCTGCGCCGCCCTCGGCGCCCTGGTGTGCGCGGCTCCCCTGGCCCGTGCTCCCGCCTCCTGGCCCGCGGTCGCCCTGCTCGCCGCGGGCTCGGCCGCCTGCGAGCGGCTCCCCCTGACCCGGTCCCCCGGACACTCCGGACGGTCCCCCGGTGGCCCCTCCGGCCACCGGCCCCCGGAGAGCGGGGGCACCTTCTACCCCGCCCTGCTCGCCGCGGCCTTTCTGCTGCCCCCGGCCGCCGCCGCGTGCGTACCGCTGCCCGGCGCCCTGCTTGCCCGGCCCGCCGGACGGCCTCCCTGGCTGCGCCGCTGCTGGCGGGCCGCGCGGCCCGCCCTCGCCGTCTGGACGGCGTCCCGTGTCCACCGCGCCCTCGGCGGCCCGGCCGCGCTCCTCGGCCCCCGTCTCCCGGACGCCCTCCCGGCCGCCGCGGCCGCGGTGGTGGCGTTCTGCCTGGTGCTGACCGCCCTCGACGGCGGCATCCTGGTGCTGGCCGAGCGGGTACCGGCGCGCACCGCCTGGCGCGGGATGTTCCTGCGGAGCCTCGCCCCCGTCTCCGTGCACGGGCTCGCCGGACTGATGATGGCCGTGCTCTGGCGCAGCCCCTACGGGCCGGTGACCGCCCTGCTGGTGCTCCTGCCCATGTGCGTCTCCTGCTGGGTCTTCGCCCAGTACGACCGGGAGCGGGCCGCCCACCGGGCGACGGTCCGCGCGCTGGTCCGGGCCGTCGACCTCAAGGACCGGTACACCCGCGGCCACAGCGAACGCGTCGGCCAGGCCTCCATGATGATCGCGCGCGAACTCGGCCTTGACGACCGCCGGGTGGAGGTCCTGCGGCTCGCCGGGACCCTGCACGACATCGGCAAACTCGGCGTCCCCACCCGGCTGTTGCGCAAGGAGGGGCCGCTCACCCACGAGGAGCGCCGGATCATCGAGCTGCACCCCGAGTACGGCGACGAGATCGTGCGCGGCATCGGCTTCCTCGGCGAGGCGCGGGACGCGATCCTGCACCACCACGAGCGGCTCGACGGCTCCGGCTACCCCTGCGGGCTGAGCGGGCGCCGGATCCCGGAGGCCGCCCGGGTGGTGGCCGTCGCCGACGCCTTCGACGCGATGACCTCGACCCGCTCCTACCGGCGGGCCCGGCCCGTCGAAGCCGCGCTGGAGGAGCTGCGGCGCTGCGCGGGCACCCAGTTCGACCCGGAGGTGGTGCGGGCGCTGGTCCGTGCGCTGGACCGCTGGGGCCGCCCCCGCCCGGACGGCCCCGGCGGCGGGCACTGGCACCCGGCGGTCACCGCCGATGAGACGTACGCCCGCGTACCGCCCCCGGCCGCCCGCGCCGCCGGACGGGCCCGCGGCGGGAACGACCCCGCATGACCCCGCCCCGCACCACCTGGGTCCGCACGGCCCCGCGCCGGGTCCTTCGGGTCCGCGTGCCCTGGTCCCGCATGGCCCCGCGCCGCGTGCTCCGAGCCCGCATGCCCCTGTCCCGTATGCCCTGGGCCCGTGTGCCCCGGCCCCGCACGCCCTGGGCCCGCGTGCCCCGGCCCCGTAGGCCCGGTCGCCGTATGCCGGGACGCCGTGTGTCCCACCCCCGCCCGGCTCCGCCCCGCCTCCCGCTCGTGCTCCTCGCGGCCCGTACCGCCGCGGGGCTCCTCGCCGTCTGCTGCCTCGGTCTGACCCTCCGGGACGGTCTCGCGGAGCCCTCCGCCGCCCTCGCCTACGGGGTGCTGGTCGCCGTGGGGGAGCTGTCCCGGTGGAGCGGCGGCGACGAGCGGGAGCCCGCGCCCCTCGGTGCCGCCGGGGCGCTCTCCTACGCGCTGCTCGGGCAGATCGCCGGGCGGCCCGCCCACCACGGGGTGGCGCAGGTCGTCACCGTGGTCCTCGCGGCCGCCCTGGCGGGCTGCGTCCCGCAGGTGGCCCGGGGCCGCGGTTCCGCCGCCGACCACCTCACCCGCCGCCTGCTGACCGTGGGCTTCGCCGCCCTCTGCTTCCAGCCGGTCTACCGGGAGGCCGGACCGCACGGCTGGAGCGGGCCCGCGTACCCCCTCCTCCTGGTCGCCCTGCTGGTGCCGACCACCCTCTGCGACGCCCTGCTGGCCGCCGCACTGGCGCACTCCCGCACCCGCCGCCCTTTCGGCGCCCTGCTGCACGAGGGGCTGCGCGCCCGGCTCGGCATCGGCTCCGCCGTCTTCGCCACCGGTGCCGTGATGTCGCCCGCCGTCGCGGTGGCGGGCCTGTGGGCGCTGCCCGCCCTCTCGCTGCCGCTGCTGCTCACCCAGCTCTCCCACCGGCGCTGCGCAGCCGCCCGCACCACCCACCGGCAGACCGTCGCCTCGCTGGCCCGCGCCACCGAGATCGCCGGGTACACACCGCCCGGGCACGCCCGCCGGGTGGCGGAGCTGAGCCGGGCCGTCGGCCGCGAGCTGGGTCTGTCCGGGGCCGAGCTGACCGTGCTGGAGTACGCGGCGCTGATGCACGACATCGGGCAGCTCGGCCTGGTCGACCCCGTCCCCGCGGGCGCCACCGCCGTGCTGCCCGCCGAGGAGCAGCGCCGCATCGCGCTCCTCGGCGGCGCCGTCGTCCGGCAGACCGGGGTGGACGCCGAGGTCGCGGTCGTCGTGGAACGGCAGGCCGACCCCTGTCCGGAGCAGCCGGTCGGTGCCCGGATCATCCGGGCCGTTAACGCGTTCGAGGAGATGACGCGGCAGCAGCCCGGTCCGGCCGGAGCGCTCCGCGCGCTGGAGCGGCTGCGGCTGGCCCGTGCCCGCGACTACGCTCCCGAGGTGGTGGAGTCACTCGCGAGGGTGTTGCAGAGAGACGGTCTGACCCTGCCTGCCACGGGGTAACCCATGGGTAATGAGCGGCCGTCCGGCGGTACGTGGTTGGATGCGAGGAGAGGTGTTCGGGGGCACAGCTCGCGCGTGACCCCGCGGACGGCAGGGAACCGGCAGGCGGGATCGCAAGGGACTGGCAGGCGGGAATCGTGAGGATCTTCGGGAAGGGACGGCACCGGCCCTCCGCCTCCTGGCGGCAGGCCACCGACCGCGCGTTCACGCTGATCGGCGACGGACGGTACGAGGACGCGGGCGCGCTGCTGACCCGCGCCGCGGGCCTGGAGCCCTGGCTGTCGGAGTCCTGGTTCAACCTGGCCCTGCTGCACAAGTTCCGCCACGACTGGGAGCAGGCCCGCACCGCGGGGCTGCGCGCGGTGGCCCTGCTCGACCGGGAGGCGGGCGCCCCGGACTGGTGGAACGTGGGCATCGCGGCCACCGCCCTCCAGGACTGGCCGCTGGCCCGCCGCGCCTGGCAGGCCTACGGGCTGCGGGTGCCCGGCGGTTCCGCCGTGTCCGCCGAGCCGGAGGGCATGGAGCTGGGCAGCGCCGCCGTGAGGCTGTCGCCGGAGGGTGAGGCCGAGGTGGTGTGGGGGCGCCGACTGGATCCCGCACGCATGGAGGTGCTCTCCATCCCGCTGCCGTCCTCCGGGCGCCGCTGGGGCGAGGTCGTGCTGCACGACGGGGTGCCCCACGGGGAGCGCACCACGGCCGCCGGGCACGCCTATCCGGTCTTCGACGAGATCGAGCTGTGGGCGCCCTCGCCGGTGCCCACCTGGGTGGTGCTGCTGGAGGCCGCCACCGAGGACGACCGGGACGCGCTGGAGCGGCTGGCCGCCGACGCGGGGTTCGCCGCCGAGGACTGGTCCTCGTCCGTGCGGCTGCTGTGCCGGGCCTGCTCGGAGTCCCGGATGCCGTCGGACGAGGGCGACGGCGAGCACCTCGATCCGCACGACCACAGCGAGCCCGGGCACCCGGGGCCGCTGGGCCACCGCACCGACGGCCAGCTCTGGGTGCCCGAACGCGAGTGCGGTATCGCGGCGCCCGACGCGCTGGTCCGGGGGCTGCTCGACGGCTGGGTGGCGGACAGCCCGGACTCCCGGGACTGGCGGGACCTCGAAGAGGTCTGCTGACCAGGAGCCCGGCCGGGCAAAGCCGGGAGAGCACCCGGGCGCGCCCCGTAGGCTGTACTCGCAGGATTTCCCATGGTTGCAGGAAGGCGTACGTCGGTCATGGCGCAGCAGGACACCGATCAGCA
This sequence comes from Streptomyces sp. NPDC052040, assembly GCF_044548405.1. Classification (NCBI taxonomy): domain Bacteria; kingdom Bacillati; phylum Actinomycetota; class Actinomycetes; order Kitasatosporales; family Streptomycetaceae; genus Streptomyces; species Streptomyces sp. NPDC052040. The sequence goes on from NZ_JBIUBV010000005.1 coordinate 195,382, forward strand.
GCACGCGGGCGTGCTCCCCGTGGACGACGAGGGCTTCGTCGTCGACACCGAGAACCCCGAGGAGCGCGAGACGGCCTGGCGCGAGCGTGGCACCTCGCGGCCGATCACGGTCGTCGGGAATCCGGTGCTGCACAAGGAGTGCAAGGACGTCACCGAGTTCGGCGCGGAGCTGGACCAGCTGGTCGCGGACATGTTCGCCAGCCAGCGCACGGCCGAGGGCGTGGGCCTGGCCGCCAACCAGATCGGTGTCGATCGGAAGGTTTTCGTCTACGACTGCCAGGACGACGAGGGCGTGCGCCACGTCGGCGTCCTCTGCAACCCCCGGCTGGTGGACCTGCCCGCCGACCGCCGCCGCCTCGACGACAGCAACGAGGGCTGCCTGTCCGTCCCGACCGCGTACGCGCCGCTCGCCCGGCCCGACTACGCCGAGGTGACCGGCCAGGACGAGAAGGGCAACCCGGTCAAGGTGCGCGGTACGGGCTACTTCGCCCGGTGTTTGCAGCACGAGACCGACCACCTGTACGGCTACCTGTACATCGACCGGCTCTCCAAGCGCGAGCGCAAGGACGCCCTGCGGCAGATGGCCGAGAACGAGCCCCGCTACCCCGTGGTGGCCAACGACTGACACCCATGGTCCACGACGCCCGGCCGGGCAGCTGTCCCGGCCGGGCGTCGTTCATGTGTGCGTCGCACATTCGATCCTCTGTACGCCTGAACCGGCCCATATTCAGTCACACAAGGGATATTCTCGGCACGCTCGGAGATGGCTGGGCCAAATCCGTTCCCATACCGGTCAGTTGTGGTGCTGAATGGAAAGCGCGGGAATACGCAACGGCGGTGCGCCCGGCACGGCGAGAGGGGCGTGGCGCCAACCGGCGGCTGAGAGGGGTTTGTTCGTGCCAGCTTTCCCACACAGCACTTCACCGACGGCGACCGCGGTCGCGGTTCCACCGGCGTTATGTCTGCCGGTCGTCGAGACCGCGTTTCCCCGTCGGCTGCACCCGTATTGGCCCCGTCTCCAGGAGAAGACGCGCGCCTGGCTCCTCGAGAAACGGCTCATGCCTGCGGACAAGGTCGAGGAGTACGCCGACGGGCTCTGCTACACCGACCTGATGGCCGGCTACTACCTGGGCGCCCCCGACGAGGTCCTCCAGGCGATAGCGGACTACAGCGCGTGGTTCTTCGTCTGGGACGACCGCCACGACCGCGACATCGTCCACCGGCGCTCGGCGGCCTGGCGGAGGCTGAGGTTCCAGCTCCACGCCGCCCTGGACTCACCCACGCACCATCTGCACCACCCCGACCCTCTGGTCGCCGGGCTCGCGGACAGTGTGGGCCGGATGTACGGGTTCCTGGGCGAGCGGTGGAACCGGCGCTTCGCCCGGCACTTCCACGCGGTGATCGAGGCCTACGACCGGGAGTACCGCAACCGCACCCGCGGGACCGTCCCGACGGTCGAGGGCTATCTGGACCTCAGGCGGCTCACCTTCGCGCACTGGATCTGGACCGATCTGCTGGAGGCCGCCGCGGGCTGCGAACTGCCCGACGCCGTACGGAAACACCCCGCATACCGGCGGGCCGCCCTGCTGAGCCAGGAATTCGCCGCCTGGTACAACGACTTGTGCTCGCTCCCCAAGGAAATCGCGGGGGACGAGGTCCACAATCTGGGAATCAGTCTCGTCCAGCACGAGGGCATGACACTCGAAGAAGCCGTCGGAGAAATGCGGCGGCGGATCGAGGAATGCATATCCGGTTTCCTCGCCGCCGAAAAGGAGGCGCTGCGGTTCGCCGACTCCCTCGCGGGCGTCACCGTGCAGGGAAAGGAACTGAGCGGAACCGTGAAGGCGATCGTCGCAAACATGCGGAACTGGTTCAGCGCCGTGTACTGGTTCCATCACGAGTCCGGCCGCTACATGGTCGACAGCTGGGACGACCGCTCCACACCCCCGTACGTCGACAACGAAGCGGCAGGTGAGAAATGACCCTGGAATCGCTCGGTCCAAAGGCGCCCGGGACGGCGGCACCCGCGGCCGTCCCCCCGCTCGCCGGGGGCGGAATCCCGCTCCTCGGCCATGGCTGGACGCTCTTCCGCGACCCGCTCGGCCTGCTGGGCCGGCTGCGGGGGGACGGCGGTGTCGTCCGTCTGAAGCTCGGGCCGAAGACGGTCTACGCGGTCACCACCCCGGAACTCGCCGGGGCGCTCGCGCTCAGCACCGACTTCGAGATCGGCGGCCCGCTGTGGGAGTCCCTGGAGGGGCTGCTCGGCAAGGAGGGCGTCGCCACCAGCAACGGTCCGCTGCACCGGCGTCAACGGCGCACCATGCAGCCCGCCTTCCGGCAGGAGGCCGTCCCCGGCTACGGGCCGGTGATGGCCGAGGAGGCGCGCGCCCTCGTGGAGCGCTGGCGGTCCGGCGCGGTCATCGACGTGACGACGGAGTCGTTCCGGGTCGCCGTGCGCGTCGCCGCCCGCTGTCTGATGGGCGGCACCTATATGGACGAACGGGCCGAGCGTATCTGCGCCGCGCTCGCCACGCTCTTCAGCGGCATGTACCAGCGCATGGTGATACCGCTCGGGCCCCTCTACCGCCTGCCTGTTCCGGCCAATCGCACATTCAATCGGGCATTGGCCGATTTACATCTGCTCGTGGATGAGATCGTCGCCGCCCGCCGGGCATCCGGTCACAAGCCGAACGATTTGCTGATGGCTTTGCTGGAGGCGAAGGACGGCAACGGCGAGCCCATTGGGGAACAGGAGATCCACGACCAGGTCGTCGCCATAGTGACGGCCGGGAGCGAAACAGTGGGCTCCATGGTCATGTCGCTTCTCCAGGTGCTCAGTGACCATCCGGAAGAGGCGGACAAGATCCGCGACGAAGTGAAAGCCGTGACCGGCGGGCGGCCGGTCGCATTCGAGGACGTCCGGAATCTGCCGTACACCGCCCATGTCATCGTCGAGACAATGCGGCTGCGCCCCGCGGTGTGGATTCTGACGCGGCGAGCGGTGGCCGACACCCGGCTCGGCGGCCACCGCATTCCGGCCGGGGCGGACGTCGTGTACAGCCCCTACGCGATCCAGCACGACCCGCTCTCCTACGAGGCCCCCGAGCGGTTCGACCCCCACCGCTGGCGCCCGGAGCGCGCCAAGGACGTCCCCAAGTACGCGATGACCCCCTTCGGGGTCGGCAACCGGAAGTGCCCCGGGGACCACTTCTCGATGGCCGAACTCACCCTGATCATGGCCGAGGTGGCGTCCGCCTACCGCTTCGAGGAGGCCCCCGGCTCCGACCCGAGGCTCCGCATCGGCATCACCCTGCGCCCGCGCAGGCTGCTGCTGACGCCCCTTCCCCGGTGACCCCCGGTGCGCGACGGGCCGTTCCGAGGGCCCCGGCCGCGCGCCGCGGCCGGTCAAACGCCGCCGGTCCGGCGCCCGTGGCTCATCACCACGGGCGCCGGACCGGCGTTGTGCTGGGGGTCCCGGAGACTCAGAAGTCCTCGTCCAGGTCCACGGTGCCCTCCACCGCGACCTGGTACGCCGACGGACGGCGCTCGAAGAAGTTGGTCAGCTCCTGGACGCCCTGGAGCTCCATGAAGGAGAAGGGGTTCTCCGAGCCGTACACCGGGGCGAAGCCGAGGCGCGACAGACGCTGGTCGGCGACGCACTCCAGGTACTGCCGCATCGAGGCGGTGTTCATGCCCGGCAGGCCCTCACCGCACAGGTCGCGGGCGAACTGGAGCTCGGCCTCGACGGCCTCCCGCAGCATGTCGGTCACCTGCTGCTGGAGCTCGTCGTCGAAGAGCTCCGGCTCCTCCTTGCGGACGGTGTCGACCACGTCGAAGGCGAAGGACATGTGCATCGTCTCGTCGCGGAACACCCAGTTGGTGCCGGTGGCGAGACCGTGCAGCAGACCCCGGCTGCGGAACCAGTACACGTAGGCGAAGGCGCCGTAGAAGAACAGGCCCTCGATGCACGCGGCGAAGCAGATCAGGTTCAGCAGGAAGCGGCGGCGGTCGGCCTTGGACTCCAGGCGGTCCAGGTGGTCCACCGAGTCCATCCACTTGAAGCAGAACTCGGCCTTCTCCCGGATGGACGGGATGTTCTCCACGGCCGCGAAGGCCGCGTTGCGGTCCTCCGGGTCGGGGAGGTAGGTGTCCAGCAGCGTCAGATAGAACTGGACGTGCACGGCCTCCTCGAACAGCTGGCGCGACAGGTACAGGCGCGCCTCCGGGGAGTTGATGTGCTTGTACAGCGTCAGCACCAGGTTGTTCGCGACGATCGAGTCGCCCGTCGCGAAGAAGGCCACCAGACGGCCGATCAGGTGCTGCTCCTCCGGGGACAGCTTCGCGAGGTCGGCCACGTCCGAGTGGAGGTCGACCTCCTCCACGGTCCAGGTGTTCTTGATGGCGTCCCGGTAGCGCTCGTAGAAGTCGGGGTAGCGCATCGGACGGAGGGTCAGCTCGAAGCCCGGGTCGAGCAGGTTCTGGGATCGGGTGGTCATTACTGGCAGGCCTCGCAGGACTCGGGGTTTTCCAGGGAGCAGGCGATGGCGTCGGGGTCGGCCACCTGCTGGACGGGGATGGACGCACGCGCCTGCGCCTGGGCGGCGCGGGCGATCCGGGTCGCCGGACGCGAGCGGAGGTAGTACGTCGTCTTCAGGCCCGACTTCCAGGCGTAGGCGTACATCGAGGAGAGCTTGCCGATGGTCGGCGTCTCCAGGAACAGGTTCAGCGACTGCGCCTGGTCCAGGAACGGGGTGCGGGCCGCGGCCATGTCGATCAGACCGCGCTGCGGGATCTCCCACGCCGTGCGGTACAGCGCCCGCACGTCGGCCGGGATCCACGCGAAGTCCTGCACCGAGCCGTTGGAGTCGCGCAGCGCCTCACGGGTGCGCGCGTCCCAGACGCCCAGGTCCTTGAGCTCCTGCACCAGGTAGGAGTTGACCTGGAGGAACTCGCCGGACAGCGTCTCGCGCTTGAACAGGTTGGAGACCTGGGGCTCGATGCACTCGTAGACGCCCGCGATGGAGGCGATGGTGGCGGTCGGCGCGATGGCCAGCAGCAGCGAGTTGCGCATGCCGACCGTCGCGATCCGCTCGCGCAGCGCCGCCCAGCGCTCCGGCCAGTTCAGCTCGACGTCGAAGTGGTCGTGGTGCAGCACACCCTGGGCCGTACGGGTCTTCTCCCAGGCCGGCAGCGGGCCGTTGCGCTCGGCCAGGTCCGCGGAGGCCTCGTAGGACGCCAGCATGATGCGCTCGGCGATCCGGGTGGACAGCGCCTTGGCCTCGGGCGACTCGAAGGGCAGGCGCAGCTTGAAGAAGACGTCCTGGAGACCCATCGCGCCCAGGCCGACCGGACGCCACTTGGAGTTGGAGCGGCCCGCCTGCTCGGTCGGGTAGAAGTTGATGTCGACCACGCGGTCGAGGAAGGTGACGGCCGTGCGGACGGTCTCGTCCAGGCGCTCCCACTCGATCTCGCCGCCGCTGACGAACGCGCCGAGGTTGATGGAGCCCAGGTTGCAGACTGCGGTCTCGCCGTCGTCCGTGACCTCCAGGATCTCCGTGCAGAGGTTGGAGGAGTGGACCACGTGGCCCGCGGTCGCCGTCTGGTTGGCGGTGCGGTTGGCGGCGTCCTTGAAGGTCATCCAGCCGTTGCCGGTCTGCGCGAGGGTGCGCATCATGCGGCCGTACAGCTCCCGGGCCGGGATGGTCTTCTTGGCGAGCCCGGCGGCCTCGGCCTTGCGGTAGGCGGCGTCGAACTCCTCGCCCCACAGGTCGACCAGCTCGGGCACGTCCGCGGGGGAGAACAGCGACCACGGCTGGTCGGTGTTGACCCGGCGCATGAACTCGTCCGGGATCCAGTGCGCGAGGTTCAGGTTGTGCGTACGCCGGGCGTCCTCACCGGTGTTGTCGCGCAGCTCCAGGAACTCCTCGATGTCGGAGTGCCAGGTCTCCAGGTAGACCGCGGCCGCGCCCTTGCGGCGCCCGCCCTGGTTCACGGCGGCGACGGAGGCGTCCAGCGTCTTCAGGAACGGGACGATGCCGTTGGAGTGGCCGTTGGTGCCGCGGATCAGCGAACCGCGGGAACGGACACGGGAGTAGGCGATGCCGATGCCGCCGGCGTGCTTGGAGAGGCGGGCGACCTGGTGGTACCGGTCGTAGATGGAGTCCAGCTCGTCCTTGGGGGAGTCCAGGAGGTAGCAGGAGGACATCTGGGGGTGCCGGGTGCCGGAGTTGAAGAGGGTGGGCGAGGAGGGCAGGTAGTCGAGACGGCTCATCAGCCCGTAGAGCGCCGCGACATCGTCCACCGAGCGGGCCGAGTCGTCCTCCGCGAGACCGGCGGCGACGCGCAGCAGGAAGTGCTGGGGCGTCTCGACGACCTTGCGGGTGATCGGGTGCCGCAGCAGGTAGCGGCTGTGCAGGGTGCGCAGGCCGAAGTAGCCGAAGCGGTCGTCGGCACCGGTGTCGATCAGGGCGTTGAGCCGGTCCGCGTGCCGCTCCACGAAGTCGGCGGTCCGGTCGGCGATCAGGCCCTCGCGGTGCCCGACGGCGACGGACTCGGTGAAGCAGGTGACGCCCTGGGAGGCCGCCTCGGCACGGATCCCGATCGTCAGCAGCCGTGCGGCCAGCCGGGAGTAGGCGGGGTCCTCGGAGATGAGGCCCGCGGCCGCCTCCGTGGCCAGCTCGCGCAGTTCCGCCTCGTCCGCCCGCGCGGACCGGCCGCGCAGCGCGGCTGCGGCGACCCGGCCGGGGTCGGCGTCGGGGAGGTCGGCGGTCAGCTCGGTCAGGGTACGCAGCAGCGCGGTACCGGGACCGTCGGTCCCGTCGGTCACCGCGGACGGTACCGATGCCGGTGTCGCTGAAGCCGGGTCGGCTGGCGCGATGGTCACGTGGGGCTCTCCCTCGCTCGGCACGGGGCCTGGCGGAGGGCGGGGGCGGCTCACGAGCGTGCGCGGGCGCGCGTCCACCGGCCCAACTCCACGAGGCCCGGACGTCGTCATGCGCCCGGGCCGGTCGGCCGGGCGCGCTGTCGGCAGGTCCTCGGACTGACGCTTGGACGCGTCCGTCCGGGGACGGACAGGTACAAGTACACCGTTGCGGGACAGTTCCGGATTCGCACCGGATTCCCCTGCGACGACAGCGAGCATGAGCATACATCTTGTGCCGGGTCGCGGCGTCACCCCCAGATGTTGTGCCGTGTCGGCTTCGGAGCGTGTCAGAGTGTCAACGCAAAGGTGAGAAGCGCGAGGTCGCCGCGGTACCGGGGGCGGATTCCCCTTCCGCTCAGGTGTGCGAGTGGAGTCGACGCGCCCCGGTTGGGTGGGTGATGTGCAGGATGCGCCGGGCGGACGCCACCGCACGCTCACCGCAGGCCGGTGCGGCGCCGGGCGTGTCGGGCGGCCGGGGCTCGCGCCGCGGGGCCGTCCGGGGGTGACGCCGGGCCTCTCCGCCGCCCGGCGGCCATGCCCCCCGGTGGGCTTCTGCGGGTACGGCAGCGGGCCGCCGGATCACTCCGACGGCCCGCGTCCGCCCGGCCGGGAAGGAGGCGCCAGGGAGCCTCAGTGCACCGAATCGGCCGTGGCCGGGGGCAGTTCCACCTCGACCCCGGCGTCGCCCGCGTCCGCCGTGTAGTCCGCCGGGCTGGTCTCGTCGACGCCCTCGGGGGCCTTCAGGACCCGGAGGGCGACGGTCAGGACCACCGTGACGAGGACGTTCAGTACAAAGGCGGTCAGACCGATGTAGCCGATCTCACCGATGCCCGGGATCTCCTTCGCTGAGCCCCCGAAGTGCTTCTGGGTGGGGGAGGCGACACCGTAGGCCGCGAGAGTGCCGTAGATCATGCCGACCGCCCAGCCCGCGAGCAGTGCCCAGCGGTGGAACCACCGGGTGAAGAGCCCGCCGACCAGGGCCGGGAAGGTCTGGAGGATCCAGATGCCGCCCAGCAGCTGGAAGTTGATGGCGACCGTTTTGTCCATGGTGAGGACGAAGACCAGGGCGCCCACCTTCACCAGCAGCGATACGATCTTGGAGACCCGGGTCTCCTCCTGCGCCGTGGCGTCCGGCTTGATGAAGTCCTTGTAGATGTTGCGGGTGAAGAGGTTGGCGGCCGCGATGGACATGATCGCCGCCGGGACCAGTGCCCCGATGCCGATCGCCGCGAAGGCCACCCCGGCGAACCAGTCCGGGAACATGTCTTCGAACAGCTGCGGAATCGCCAGCTGTCCGTTCTGCACCTTCACGCCCGCCGCGATCGCCATGAAGCCGAGCAGCGCCAGCAGACCCAGCATCAGCGAGTACAGCGGCAGGATCGTGGTATTGCGGCGGATCACCTCACGGCTGCGCGAGGACAGCGTCGCGGTGATCGAGTGCGGGTACATGAACAGCGCCAGCGCGGAGCCCAGCGCGAGCGTCGCATAGGTCCACTGCCCCGCGGGGGCCGGTACGAGGCTCCCCGCGCCGGTCGTGGCGAACTTCTCACCCGCCTTGGCGAAGATGTGGTCGAAGCCGCCCAGCTTGATCGGGATGTAGATGATCGCGACCGCGATGACGATGTAGATGAGCGCGTCCTTCACGAACGCGATCAGCGCGGGGGCCCGCAGTCCCGAGGAGTAGGTGTACGCGGCCAGCACACCGAAGGCGATCAGCAGCGGCAGGTCCTTGACGAACCAGTTGGTGTTCTCGCCGCCGCCCACGCCCATCACGTCCAGCACCGCCTGGATGCCCACCAGTTGGAGCGCGATGTACGGCATCGTCGCCAGGATGCCGGTGACCGCCACCGCCAGCGACAGCCCCTTCGAGCCGAAGCGTCCGCGCACGAAGTCGGAGGTCGTGACGTAGCCGTGCCGGTGCGACACCGACCACAGCCGGGGCAGGAAGGTGAAGATCAGCGGGTAGACCAGGATCGTGTACGGCACCGCGAAGAAGCCGGACGCACCCGCCGCGTAGACCGCCGCGGGCACGGCGACGAAGGTGTACGCCGTGTACAGGTCACCGCCGAGCAGGAACCAGGTGATCCAGGTGCCGAAGGACCGCCCGCCCAGCCCCCACTCGTCGAGGCTGTGCTCGTTCTCGGCCCTGCGCCAGCGCGCCGCCAGGAAGCCCAGCACGGTGACGGCCAGGAAGAAGAACACGAAGACGCCGAGCGCGACGCCGTTCACTCCGTCCTTCACTGCGGCACACCCCCCTCACGGCCGCCGCGGTCGCGCCGGTCCCGCTGCCACAGCCGGTACGCGATCATGGTCAGCGCCGTGGAGATCAGCACCCACAGCATCTGGTACCAGTAGAAGAACGGGATGCCGATGAAGGCGGGACCGGTCTTGGCGTAGGAGCCGACCCACAGCATCGCGGCAAAGGGCGCCACGAGGCAGAGGGCGATCACGACGCGCAGTGGCGTCACTCCCGCCGCTCCGGTCGCATCCGGCTGTTCTGACATCTGGTGACTCCGTCCCCTCGCTGTTCACCCGGGTAATGCGCAGGCAATGTAGGTGACGTCGTCCCGGCAGCGGAAGCCCTTGTCCGGATATCGGTCCCGGTGGCGGCGCGGGAATGGGTCCCGGTGGCGGCGCGGGAACCCGCGTCCGGCTCAGTCCTGCGGCCGCTTCAGGCGGGCCACGAACTTGTAGCGGTCCCCCCGGTACACCGAGCGCACCCATTCCACCGGATGGCCCTGCCGGTCCAGCGAGTGCCGGGAGAGCATCAGCATCGGCAGGCCCACGTCCGTGCCGAGCAGGCCCGCCTCGCGGGGGGTGGCAAGCGAGGTCTCGATGGTCTCCTCGGCCTCGGCGAGACGGACGTCGTAGACCTCTGCGAGCGCCGTGTAGAGAGAGGTGTATCTGACCAGCGAGCGGCGCAGCGCCGGGAAGCGCTTGGCGGACAGGTGCGTGGTCTCTATCGCCATCGGCTCCCCGCTCGCCAGCCGCAGGCGCTCGATGCGCAGCACCCGGCCCCCGGCCGAGATGTCGAGCAGTCCGGCGAGGGTGTCGTCGGCGGTGATGTAGCCGATGTCCAGCAGCTGGGAGGTCGGCTCCAGGCCCTGGGCCCGCATGTCCTCGGTGTACGAGGTGAGCTGGAGCGCCTGGGAGACCTTCGGCTTGGCGACGAAGGTGCCCTTGCCCTGGATGCGCTCCAGGCGGCCCTCGACGACCAGCTCCTGGAGGGCCTGGCGCACGGTCGTGCGGGAGGTGTCGAACTCCGCGGCGAGCGTGCGCTCGGGCGGTACCGGCGTTCCGGGCGGCAGCGTCTCCGTCATCTCCAGCAGATGCTTCTTCAGACGGTAGTACTTGGGCACGCGCGCGGTGCGGACGGCCGCCCCGCCCTCGTTCTCCGCACTGCTGACGTCGGTGCTCATGGTCTGCCTTCCCGGCTCCGGATGCCGAAGTGACCGACACGCCGTCGGTCGCGGCTCACATCGTGGCACGGCTTTCCACGGGGGTGCCCCGCACATTCCGCGATCCCCGTCACGCGCCCGGGGATCCCCTCTGTATACCGTCGGCACCCCCGCTGGTCTAGTCCACCGCACCGAAGTGGTCCAGTCGGCCGGGCCGCCACTGGCCTGCCCTTTTCGCTGGGTTCTTGCTTAAAGGTCCTTGCATATGTAGGTCCCATAACGGACGCCCGGAGCGCGGTGCGCACCCTTGACACTCCTATTGGTCTGGGCCAGGCTCCCCGTACTGGTCTACACCATTGGTCCAGTTCCCGGCCCCACGTGCGGTACTCGTCATCGGTCGCCGCGGGGACAAGGGGGGTTTGTGGCATCCCTGAGGAGGGTGGGCGTGAAGCGCAAGCTGATAGCCGCGATCGGAATCGCGGGCATGATGGTCTCCATCGCGGCGTGCGGGGGCGGGGACGACAAGTCCGGGGGGTCGGACGCCAAGGAGCTCACCGTCTGGCTGACGGTCGACGCGCAGAACAACTGGCCCGCGCTGGTGAAGGCCGCCGACGACGCCGTGGCCAAGAAGCACCCCGGCGTGAAGATCAAGCACGAGTACTACGGCTGGCCGGACAAGAACACCAAGCTCGACGCGGTCCTCGCCACCGACAAGGCGCCCGACGTGGTCGAGATGGGCAACACGGAGATGCTCGGCTACATGGTCAAGGGCGCCTTCGCCCCGGTGGACCCGGCGAAGTTCGACAACTCCGCCCAGTGGCTGGACGGCCTCAAGGCCTCCGTCACCTACGACGGCAAGACCTACGGCGTCCCCTACTACGCCGGCGGCCGCGTCGCCAACTGGCGCAAGGACATCGCCGCCTCGGCGGGCATCAGGACGCCCCCGAAGACGTACCAGGAGCTGACCGCCGACCTGGACAGGATCCAGAAGAAGGAGGGCGGCAAGTTCAACGCCTGGTACCAGCCGACCCGCGACTGGTACGCGGCCATGTCCTTCGTCTACGACGCAGGCGGCTCCATCGCCAAGGAGGAGGGCGGCCAGTGGAAGGCCGACCTCTCCTCGCCCGGCTCCCTCAAGGGCCTCACCGAGTTCAAGCACGTCGTCGACACCTATATGCACGGCGACAAGACCAAGGACGAGTCCGACCGGTACATCGTCTACGGCCAGGGCAACTCCGCCATGATCTTCGGCGCCGCCTGGGAGGGCGCGACCGCGGCCGACCCCAAGAACGACAAGACCGGCAAGCTCAAGGACAACCTCGAGAACTTCGTGATGCCCGGCCCGTCCGGCAAGAACATCCCGGTGTTCCTGGGCGGTTCGGACCTCGCGATCCCGGTGAAGTCCAGGGCACAGGACCTGGCCGCGGAGTGGATCAACGCCTTCACCGGCACCCAGGGCCAGAAGGGCCTGATCGCCAAGGGCAACCTGCCCAACAACAAGACCGACCTCGCCACGCTGAAGAACGACCCGGCGACGGCGGTCCCCGCCACCGCGGCCGAGTCCAACTGGTTCGTCCCGATGGCACCGGGCTGGGGCCAGGTGGAGAAGGCGCAGATCCTCCAGACCATGCTCCAGGACATCGGCACCGGCAAGAAGTCGGTCGAAGCCGCCGCGAAGGACGCGGACGCCGCGATCGACAAGGTCATCAACACCAAGTGACCTGCGCACAGGGCCCCTCGGCCCCGGGGGGAGCCCGGGCCGGGGCCCTGTGTCCCGTTCGACCCGAGGGACCGCTGAGGAGCGCGCGATGAGTGCCGCAGACACCACCACCCCCGCCAAGGTGCCGCCGCCGCGGCCGGCGCCGCCACCCGCCGCCCCGGGCCGCCCGCGCGCCGGGCGGAGACCGGGCGGCGCCGCGGTGCCCTGGCTGCTGCTCGCGCCCTGCCTGCTGGTGCTCGCCCTGGTCATGGGCTATCCGCTGGTCCGCCTGGTCACCCTCTCCTTCCAGACCTTCGGCCAGTCCCAGCTGTGGGGCTTCAAGTCCGCCCCATGGGTCGGGTTCGCCAACTTCGGCAAGGTGCTGGGGGACGGGGAGTTCTGGGCCGTCGTCCTGCGCACGGTGGTCTTCGCCGGCGGGTCCGTGGTCCTCACCATGGTCCTGGGCATGGCCCTCGCGCTGCTGCTCCAGCGGGTCTCCCGCTGGCTCAGGACGCTGATCAACATCGTGCTGGTGGCCAGCTGGGGCATGCCCGTCATCGTGGCCACCACCGTCTTCAAATGGCTCTTCGACTCGGACTACGGCGTCTTCAACGCGCTGCTGAGCAAGCTGCCCGGCATCGACATGACCGGCCACAACTGGTTCGCGTCGGGGCCGCAGGGCCTGGCCGTGATCATGCTCCTGGTGGTGTGGGGCGCCGTGCCCTTCGTGGTCATCACCCTCGGCGCGGGCCTCACCCAGGTGCCCAGGGAACTGGAGGAGGCGGCACGGCTGGACGGCGCCGGTTCGTGGGGCGTCTTCCGCCATGTCACCCTGCCGGTCCTGCGCCCCGTCATCGTGATGCTGACGACCCTGTCGGTGATCTGGGACATGGGCGTCTTCCCGCAGGTGTTCGTGATGCGGGGCGGCCACCCCGAAGCGGACTTCCAGGTCCTCAACACCTATTCCTACGACCGCGCCTTCGTGGTCAACGACTATGCGCAGGGCGCGGCGATCGCCCTGATCACCGTGGTGCTGCTGCTCGGCGTGGTCGCCGTCTACATGCGCCAGATGCTGAAGATCGGAGAGGTGGAATGAGCGCCCTCGCACCCGGCGGCCGCCGAAGGACGCGGCTCGGCTGGAACATCCTCGGCCTCCTGGTCTTCGTCACCGCCGGTTTCCCGCTCTACTGGATGCTGAACACGGCGTTCAAACCGGCCAGGGACGCCATCGACGCGGACCCCAGCCTGCTGCCGACCGGCATCACGCTCGACAACTTCCGCCGCGCGCTGGACATCGCGGACTTCTGGGGGCCCGTCGGCCGCTCCCTGACCGTCTCCCTGACGGTCGTGGTGATCGGCATGGCCATCGGCCTGCTGGCCGCGCTCGCCATCTCCCGGTTCGCCTTCCGCGGCCGCAAGGTCGTGATCGTGGGCATCCTGGCGGTGCAGATGGTCCCGCTGGTCGCCATGATCATCCCGGTCTTCCTGATGCTCAACGACCTCGGGCAGTACGACAGGCTGACCGGTCTGATCATCACGTACCTGACCTTCATCCTCCCCTTCACCGTGTGGACGCTGCGCGGCTTCATCGTCAACATCCCCAAGGAGCTGGAGGAGGCCGCCATGGTCGACGGCTGCTCCCGCACCGGCGCCTTCCTGCGCGTGGTCTTCCCGCTGCTGGCCCCCGGCCTGGTCGCCACCTCGGTCTACGGCTTCATCCAGGCCTGGAACGAGTATCTGTACGCCCTGATGCTGCTCAGCCAGGAGCACCAGACCGCGACCGTGTGGCTCGGCAACTTCACCACCAAGCACGGCACCGAATACGCCCCGATGATGGCCGGAGCCACCATGATGGCCGTGCCCATCGTCGTCCTGTTCCTCCTCGTCCAGCGCAAGATGGCCGCGGGCCTGACCGCGGGCGCCGTGAAGGGATAACGCCACCCGATGACGACATTCGCCAGGGGCACCGACACCCTCACCCGTGACGCTCTGACGGTCCTCCAGCCCGGCTTCACCGGCACCACCGCCCCCGACTGGCTGCTGCGGCGGCTCGGCGAGGGACTGTCCGCCGTGGGCCTGTTCGGCCGGAACATCACCTCCCCGCAGCAGCTCGCCGCCCTGACCGCCCAGTTGCGCGCCGAACGCGAGGACGTCCTCGTGGCCATAGACGAGGAGGGCGGGGACGTCACCCGGCTGGAGGCGCAAGGGGGCTCCTCCTTCCCGGGCAACCACGCGCTGGGCGCCGTGGACGACACGGAGCTGACCGGGGCGGTGGCGCACGCGCTGGGCCGCCGCCTCGCGGAGTGCGGGGTCAACCTCAACTGGGCGCCCTCCGCCGATGTGAACTCCAACCCCGCCAACCCGGTGATCGGTGTGCGGTCGTTCGGCGCCGGTACGGAGCTGGTGGCCCGCCACACCGCCGCCTATGTCCGCGGACTCCAGTCGGCGGGCGTCGCCGCCTGCACCAAGCACTTCCCCGGGCACGGCGACACGGCGGTCGACTCCCATCTCGCGCTGCCGCGCATCGACGCGCCGGAGCCGGTGCTCCACCGGCGCGAACTGGTCCCCTTCCGGGCGGCGATCGGGGCCGGAACCCGCGCCGTGATGAGCGCGCACATCCTGGTCCCGGCCCTGGACCCGGACCGCCCGGCCACCCTGTCCCGGCGGATCCTGACCGACCTGCTGCGCGGCGAACTCGGCTACGACGGCCTGATCGTCACCGACGGCATGGAGATGCGGGCGATCGCCGGGACCTACGGCATCGAACGCGGCAGCGTCCTTGCCGTCGCGGCGGGCGCGGACGCCATCTGCGTGGGCGGCGGCCTCGCGGACGAGGAGACGGTACGACGGCTGCGGGACGCCCTGGTGGCCGCGGTGCGCTCCGGCGGACTGGCCGAGGAGCGGCTCGCCGAAGCGGCCGAGCGGGTCCGGGCGCTGGCCCGGTGGGCGGCCTCGGCGGCCCGGAGCACCGCGGGCCTGCCGGATCCCGGCGCCGCCACCGGTCTGCTCGCGGCCCGGCGCGCCCTGGCGGTCACCGGCGCGGAGGGCTTCGTCCCGCTCACCGAGCCGCCGTATGTCGCCGCCCTCACTCCCGTCGCGAACATCGCGGTGGGCGACGACACCCCCTGGGGCGTGGCCGCGGAGCTGGCGCGCATGCTCCCGGGCACCGACACCGGCAGCTTCGCCGGGCAGACGGCGGGGCGGGCCGTGCTGGAGGCCGCCGGGGACCGGCGGATCGTGGCGGTGGTCCGCGACGAGCACCGCCACCCGTGGATGGCCGGGGCCCTCGACGAGATCCTGGCCCGGCGCCCCGGCACCGTCGTGGTCGAGATGGGCCTCCCGGGAGCCGCCCCCCGCGGCACTCCGCACATCGCGACCCATGGAGCGGCACGGGTCTGCGGACGGGCCGCGGCGGAAGTCATCACGGGCGTCCGGCACCCCGACGGGACCTGAGCCCGGCCCCCTCCGGGGGAGACGCCGGGGAGCGGCGCCTTTCCCCGGGACGGCTGGGGTCTTTCGTTTGGATCGAGCCCGGCATGATCCAAACGAAAGACCCTAGATCCCCTGCCAGGCGGGCTTGTTGGCGTAGGCGTGGCGGAAGTAGGCGGCCAGCTTCAGCTTGGCCGCGGCGGCCTCGTCCACGACCACGGTCGCGTGCGGGTGGAGCTGGAGCGCGGAGGCCGGGCAGACCGCGGCGACGGGCCCCTCCACGGTCGCGGCGACCGCGTCCGCCTTGCCCTCGCCGGTCGCGAGGAGCACCAGGTGGCGCGCCTGGAGGATGGTGCCGATGCCCTGGGTGATGACATGGTGCGGCACCTGGTCGATGTCGCCGTCGAAGAAGCGGGCGTTGTCGGCCCGGGTCTGCTCGGTGAGCGTCTTGATCCGGGTCCGCGAGGCCAGCGAGGAGCACGGCTCGTTGAAGCCGATGTGCCCGTCGGTCCCGATGCCCAGCAGCTGGAGGTCCACCCCGCCGGCCTCGGCCAGCGCGCTGTCGTACGCCGCGCACGCCGCCCGTACGTCCTCGGCCGTGCCGTCCGGCCCGAGGAACGCGTCCATCCCGATGCCGAGGGGTGCGAGCACCTCGCGGGCGAGCACCGAGCGGTAGGACTCCGGGTGGTCGGCGGGCAGGCCCACGTACTCGTCGAGCTGGGCGATCCGCGCCCGCGAGGTGTCGACGGCACCGGACCGCACCCGGGCCGCCAGCGCCTCGTAGACGGGCAGCGGCGTCGATCCGGTGGCCACGCCGAGCAGGGCGTCGGGAGTGCGCCCGAGCAACTGTGCCATGGCCTCGGCGATGAGCTCGCCGCCCGCCTTGGCGTCCGGGACGATGACAACTTCCACGCTGGGCCTGCCGATCTGAGGAGGGGCTCGCGTGGGAAGCCGGGGGGCGCACACGCGAGGACACATGTGGTATAGACCAATCTAGCAGAACCGCCCCCTCGGGGAAGGGGACGCGGCACCGGATCCGGACGTCCCGGCCGCCTGTCCAGGGGCGGCCGGGACGCGCCGACGGCCGAGCGGCGGAAAACCGTCCCCCGTACGGGCCGAAGGCCGCTACTCTGCGGGGGAGGGCGCCGGAGGCGGCCGCGCGGTGTCCGGCGAAGAGACCACAACAAACCTCCGCCGGTGCATGGACACCTGCGCCCGGACCCAGCACCATGGTCCATGGCACGTGGTCTAGTCCACATCCATGGATACAGCGCGTAAAGTGTTGTCGTCGTTCTCCCCACGAGCGAGGACAGCCCCCACACAGACCTCCGTCCTCCCCGCACAGGAGGACGGACCGAGGAACCGGCGCTCTCTGCCCTGACTGCTCCGGCTCCTCGACCATCGGCCGATCGGGACCGCACACCCCGTGGCCGTTGCTGCTCCGGGCTGCGGTGCCGGGAGGGTTGAGGGTCCCTCCCAGGCGCCGCGGCCCGCGGGTGCTTCCGGGGCCCGTGCGCGGTGCGGGGGCCGCCGCCCGGCGGCCGATTCCGAGCGTTGTCACAGCTCCCGGGTACCCTCGCAGACGTGCCCTCCATGAACGAACTGGTGCGCCAGCACACCGACCTCAGCGACTCCGACCTGGAGTGGCTCCATCTGCTGGTGTCGGAGTGGCAGCTGCTGTCCGACCTCTCCTTCGCCGATCTGGTCCTGTGGGTGCCCACCCGGGACGGCACCCGGTATGTCTCGGTGGCGCAGATGCGCCCCAACACCGGCCCCACCTCGTACCAGGACGACATGGTCGGCCATCTGGTCCCGCGCGGCCGCCGCCCCCTGCTGGACGCCGCCCTGGACGAGGGCCGGATCGTGCGCGAGGGCGACCCGGAGTGGCGCGAGGAGGTCCCGGTCCGGGTCGAGTCCATCCCCGTACGGCGCGAGGGCCGCGTCCTCGGCGTGATCGCGCGCAACACCAATCTGCTGACCGTGCGCACCCCGAGCCGGCTGGAGCTGACCTATCTCCAGAGCGCCTCCGACCTGGCGCAGATGATCGCGGCCGGCTCCTTCCCCTTCCCCGACCAGCAGGTCGACATGGACGCCTCGCCGCGGGTCGGGGACGGGCTGATCCGTCTGGACGTGGAGGGCGTCGTGCAGTACGCGTCGCCCAACGCGCTCTCGGCCTACCACCGCCTGGGCCTGGCCTCCGACCTGGTCGGCCAGCACCTCGGCCACACCACGGCCGAACTCGCCCCCACCCGGGGCCCCGTGGACGAGGCGCTCGCCAAGGTCGCCAGCGGCTGGGCGCCGCGCGAGTTCGAGATCGAGGCCAGCGACGGGGTGATCCAGTTCCGGGCGATCCCCCTCAAGCCCAAGGGCACCCGGATCGGCTCGCTCGTCCTGCTCCGGGACGTCACCGAACTGCGCCGCCGCGAGCGCGAGTTGATAACCAAGGACGCGACCATCCGGGAGATCCACCACCGGGTGAAGAACAATCTCCAGACGGTCGCCGCCCTGCTCCGCCTCCAGGCCCGGCGCATCGAGTCCGAGCGCGGACGGGAGGCTCTGGAAGAGGCCGTACGGCGGGTCGGCTCCATCGCCATCGTCCATGAGACGCTGTCCCAGAACCTGGACGAGCGGGTGGAGTTCGACGAGATCGCCGACCGGGTGCTGGCCATGGTCGCCGAGATCTCGCCCGGCACGGTCACCGGCCGGCGCAGCGGCCGCTTCGGCGTCCTGGACGCCGAGGTCGCCACCCCACTGTCCATGGTGCTCACCGAGATCCTCCAGAACGCGCTGGAACACGGCTTCCGCCAGGGCGAGACCGGCACCGTCGAGGTCACGGCGGTCCGCGGCGGGACGACCAAGGAGGCCCGCCTCCTGGTCACCGTTCAGGACGACGGGGTCGGCCTCCCCGAGGGCTTCGACCCGCACCGGGCGGGCAATCTCGGTCTCCAGATCGTCCGGACGCTGGTGGAGGGCGAGTTGGGCGGCACCTTCGACATGGTCCCGGCGCCGGTCCGGGGGACCCGGGTGATCCTGGACCTCCCGGTGCGCGCCCAGACCTGACGCCCGGGTCCCGAGGGGTCCCGGACCCGCGTCGGCACAGCAATGAGCCCCGGACCACAAGTGGTCCGGGGCTAAAGCTCAGTTGCCAGCTATTGCTGCGCACCGGGGGTACTGCGCGCTGCGGCTCGGGGGCGGGAGATGCGTACTCGCTCTCTACGGATTCATGCCGTGAGGCACACGCGCCGCCAAGCTGAGGCCCGTATGGGGCGGGTGTGTCAGGCGGAGGCCTGACGGGCCCGGTTGCGAGCGGCGCGGCGCTTCATTGCGCGGCGCTCGTCCTCGCTGAGACCACCCCAGACGCCGGAGTCCTGACCGGACTCGAGCGCCCACTGCAGGCACTGCTCGATAACCGGGCAGCGACGGCAGACGGCCTTGGCTTCCTCGATCTGCAGCAGCGCAGGACCGGTGTTGCCGATGGGGAAGAAGAGCTCGGGGTCTTCCTCGCGGCAAACGGCGTTGTGACGCCAGTCCATGGCTGCTACCTCTCCTGGTATTACGTGCAGGTTGCTTGTGAATGTGAACGCTTTCACGAATCCCTCAACAAGTGAAGGGCCGATCGTCAGACGTCACTGACGTGGTCCTGTGGATTGAGGAGGGGTTCGGGCTCTCTGTGGAGGCTGATGGTGCGTGCCGTCCCGAGCGCCACGTAGAGACTCGCAAACCTCAGCGGCGGATACAACCCCTTCCGGAAAGTTTTTTTTGATTCCTTGGTGTCGACTAGGTCACAGCCGTACTTCCAAGGGGTGGATCCTGGCCTAAACGTTCGACTGAAAGGAGTTTGGGGTCTTCTGCTCACACAATCACACGCAGTGCACGGCGTACGCCTGTGAACGTCACGCTGGTGCGCAGTCCCAGGTGGTCCCCGTCCATCTGGAGGGGTAGCGGCACCTTCGAATGCAAGGTGAAGCCGCTCAGATCGTGCAGGGAGAGCACATGCTTGCCGCGGGGTCCCCGCTCGGGGGACGAAGTGAGCAACTGCGTGGCATACCGGGCAACCGAGGCCGTCGACATACGGCTGAGACCGAGTACGTCGAGCCCCGTGTCGAACGACGCCTCGGGAGACGCGTACACCGGACGATTGCCGAGAAACGTCCAGGGCGCGGTGTTGCAGATTATGGACAGGACGAGGTTCTCGATCGGCTCCTCGCCGGGCCGCTCCAGGGTGATCGCTCCGTGCCGGCGATGGGGTTCGTCCAGAAACTGGCGCATCACCTGGCGCAGATACAGCGCATGCGTCGAGCGCCTGCCCCGCTCCCGCTGCTGTTCGACCCGGCCCACCACACCGGCGTCGAAGCCCAGCCCGGCGTTGAAGGTGAACCAGCGGGCGGGCACCGCCTCGTCCTCGGTGCCCGGGGTGCCCTGCGCCAGGCCGAGGCCGACCGTGCGCTCGGCGCCCTCGCGCAGGCCGTCGAGGATCGCGCCGGTGGCCTCCACCGCGTCATTGGGGATGCCGAGGGCGCGGGCGAAGACATTGGTCGAGCCGCCGGGCACGACGGCGAGGCGGGGCAGCCGGGCCGGGTCCGGGCCGTGGTGCAGCAGACCGTTGACGACCTCGTTGACCGTGCCGTCGCCGCCGAGCGCCACGACCAGCTCGACGTCCTCGCTCTCCGCGGCCTGGCGGGCCAGGTCCCGGGCGTGCCCCCGGTACTCGGTGGTGACCGCCTCGAGCTTCATCTCGCTCGCCATGGCGTGGATCAGTACGTCACGGGTACGTGCGCTTGTGGTGGTTGCCGCCGGATTGACCACGAGAAGTGCACGCATGGGTTGCAGGTTACCTACTCGGCGGTACTCGTCCCAGGCCGAGGTAGGGAACCGGTAAGAGGAAGGGGAGTGGCCTTGGGCACAGTGGACGCGGGTCCGGCCCCTGCCGAGGGCTACCCTTCAGGGGTGACCGCTGAGCAGAACCTCGTCCCCCCGGCCCCCGGCGCGGAGCCCCGTCCCGCGCGGCTGACCGCCGCGGCGGCCCTCGCGGGCCTGGAGGGCCTCGCCCTCGCCGCGGGCGGTGTCTGGATGCTCGTCCTCGGCCTCACCGGCTCGCCGGACGACCGCCAGGGGGCCGTCACCGGCGGCATCACCCTGATCGTCCTCGCGCTGCTGCCCCTGCTGGCCGCGCGCGGTCTGCTGCTGCGGCGCCGCTGGAGCCGTGGGCCCGCGGTGATGACACAGCTCATGGCGCTGCCGGTGGCGTACAACCTCCTCCAGGCCGACAGCGTCGCCATCCCGGCCGGTATCGCGCTCGCGGTCGTCGCGGTGGCGTCCCTGGTGCTGCTGGTGAACCCGGCGACCACCCGGGCACTCGGCATCCGGGGGCCGGAGAGCGCGCAGGACCAGCAGTAGGCGCACGGCCGACGGCGGGGCCCGCCGCCGCGGGCACCGGGGCGACCGGCGTCCGGCCGCCCCCGGGTCACTCCTCGACCAGCAGCTTCTCCCGCAGCTGGGCCAGGGTCCGGGCGAGCAGACGCGAGACATGCATCTGGGAGATGCCGACCTCCTGCGCGATCTGCGACTGCGTCATGTTGCCGAAGAAGCGCAGCAGCAGAATCCGCTTCTCCCGCGGCGGAAGGTCCTCCAGCAGCGGCTTCAGCGACTCCCGGTACTCCACGCCCTCCAGCGCCTCGTCCTCCGCGCCGAGGGTGTCCGCGACCGCGGGGGACTCGTCGTCCGTGTCGGGCACGTCCAGGGAGAGCGTCGAGTACGCGTTGGCCGACTCCAGGCCCTCCAGGACCTCTTCCTCCGAGATCGCCAGCTTCTCGGCCAGCTCATGGACCGTGGGGGAGCGGCCGTGCAGCTGGGACAGCTCGGCGGTGGCCGTCGTCAGGGCGAGGCGCAGCTCCTGGAGACGCCGGGGCACCCGCACCGCCCAGCCCTTGTCCCGGAAGTGGCGCTTGATCTCGCCGACCACCGTGGGGGTCGCATAGGTCGAGAACTCCACCCCGCGGTCCGGGTCGAAGCGGTCCACCGACTTGATCAGGCCGATGGTGGCGACCTGGGTCAGGTCGTCCAGCGGCTCCCCGCGGTTGCGGAAGCGGCGCGCGAGGTGCTCGACGAGCGGCAGATGCATCCGGACCAGCCGGTTGCGCAGCTCCGCGTACTCCGGGCTGCCGTCCTTCAGCGCGCGCAGCTCGACGAACATCGACCGCGCCCCGCTGCGGTCCTGCGGCTCGTGCTGCGCCCCGCTGCGGTTCTGCGGCTCGTGCTGCGCGCCGCCCGGCACGCTCTGCTCGGCGTTTCGCTCGTGCTCGCTCATCGTCCCGCCCGTCACCCTTCCCCGCGCTCTCGGCTCGTCCCCCGCTTTCGACCGTGCTCGAGCGGGGGGACCCCCATGAGCCGGGGAGGCCCCACGTTCTTCGGAGGGTGTGCTCCGCGGGGCGCCGTCCGGCTCCCCCCGTCCGGTGTCCCGCGCGGAGAGCGCCTCCCCGGCCCCCGGAGCCCCCGGCTGCGCGGGGGCCGCGACGGCCGAGGCGCCGTCCTCCGGGTGCGGACGGGCCTGCTCCGGGATGCCGTCCACACTGCCCGCCGCCCGCCGCGACCCGTTCGGGCCGCCGGTGGTCCCGGCGGAGAGGTCTCGTGTGCCGCGCTCTTCGTCCCGCACCGGCCCGTCCCCGTTCGTCACGCCGGCCCGGGACCCGCGCCGCGCTGTTTGTAGAGGCTGATGGACACGGTCTTGTCGTCGGCGACCGCGGAGGAGACCTTGCCGGCCAGGGCCGACAGCACCGTCCAGGCGAAGGTGTCCCGTGACGGAGCGTGACCGTCGGTGGTCGGAGCGGCGACCGTGACCTCGAGCGAGTCGTCGATGAGCCGGAAGACACAGCTGAGCACCGAGCCGGGCACGGCCTGCTGGAGCAGGATCGCGCAGGCCTCGTCGACCGCGATGCGCAGGTCCTCGATCTCGTCGAGGGTGAAGTCCAAACGGGCTGCGAGGCCGGCAGTGGCCGTGCGCAGCACCGACAGGTAGGCACCCGCTGCCGGAAGCCGGACTTCCACGAAGTCCTGGGTCGCGGGCTCGCCTGCGATCTGGGACACCCTCACCTCCAAGGTGGTACAAGCATTTTCGGGGGCCGAGGGTCGCCCCCCGGGGTAACGCCCTACGTGGTTCAGCGGTGACGCTATCGCGCTACCGGTTTTTCTGTCCCCGCGACCCCGGCCCCTTGCTGTCACTCATAGTAAACCTATGTATACGCACAGTGGCTAGGGGTCTGCGGGCCCAATTGGGAAGAGGGCGCGCCGGTTTGACGTACCCAGGCGTCAGACCGTCGAACCGTCCGGATCCAGGGTCACACGAGTACATGGTCGACGAAGCACCAGCGCCAGTCCTCACCCGGCTCGTAGGTCCGCATCACCGGGTGGCCGGTCTCCTTGTAATGCGTCGTCGCGTGTTGCAGGGGCGAGGAGTCGCAGCAGCCCACGTGCCCGCAGTCCAGACACAGCCGCAGTTGCACCGGGTGGGTGCCGGCGGCCCGGCACTCCAGACAGGTCTCGCTCTGCGCCTCCGGTTCGGGGTGCGGCAGCGCGTCGGCGTGCGTGCACTGTTTCATGATTGCCAGGTTACGACGGGTCCGCGGGAAGCCGCGCGAATATCGAGGGGCGGGCGGAAGAGATGAACGTGTTGCCGCTGCTGGTGCTGGTCGCGGGCAGCGCGGCCGTGGCGGGGGCCGCGCGGCGCACCCCGGTGCCAGCGCCGCTGCTGCTGGTCGCGGCGGGACTCGCCCTCTCGTCTGTGCCGGGGGTGCCGGAGTACACGCTCGACCCGGAGATCGTGCTGCCGCTGGTGCTGCCGCCCCTGCTGTACACCGCGGCCGCCGACAGCTCCTATCTGGACCTGCGGGCGCAGCTGCGGCCGGTGGCGCTGCTGTCGGTCGGCTATGTGCTCTTCGCGACGCTCGCGGTGGGCTGGGCCGCCTATCTCATCGTGCCGGACCTGCCGCTGACCGCGGCCCTGGTCCTCGGGGCGGTGGTGGCGCCGCCGGACGCGGTCGCGGCCACCGCGGTGGCCCGGCGGGTGGGGCTGCCGTCCCGGATCACCACCATCCTCCAGGGCGAGTCGCTGGTGAACGACGCGACCGCGATCACCGCCTACAAGGTGGCGCTCGCGGCGGCCGTCGGGGAGGGCGCCACCTGGGCGGGCGGGGTGCGCGAGTTCGCCCTCGCGGCGGTCGGCGGTGTCGTGGCCGGTCTGCTGCTGATGGTGCCGATCCACTGGCTGCGGACGCATCTGAAGGAGGCGCTGCTCCAGAACACCCTGTCGCTGCTGATCCCCTTCGTCGCCTACGGGGCCGCGGAGTGGGCGCACGCCTCGGGGGTGCTGGCCGTGGTGGTCGTCGCCCTCTACCTCGGCCACCACAACTGGCAGGTCGACTTCGCGACCCGGCTCCAGGAGGAGGCGGTGTGGAAGATGGTCGCGTTCCTCCTGGAGTCCGCGGTGTTCGCGCTCATCGGACTCCAGCTGCCGGTGGTCCTGCGGGGTCTCGGCCCCTACGAGGGCACCCGCGCCGCCTGGTACGGGCTGGCCGTGTTCGTCGTGGTCGCCGTCTCGCGGTACGTGTGGGTGTACCCGGCGACCTTCCTGCCGCGCGCGCTGTCGTCACGGATCCGCGGGCGCGAGGAGAACCCGACCTGGAAGGCGCCGTTCATCATCGGCTGGGCCGGGATGCGGGGCGTGGTCTCCCTCGCCATCGCCTTCTCGATCCCCCGCACCGTGCACGGCGGCGGCCCCTTCCCGGGCCGCAACCTGATCCTCTTCCTCACCTTCACCACGGTCATCGGCACCCTGGTGGTGCAGGGGCTCACCCTGCCCCCGCTGATCCGGCTGCTCAGGCTTCCGGGCCGGGACCCCCAGGCGGAGACCCTCGCCGAGGCCAACGCCCAGGCGCAGGCCTCACGCGCCGCCGAGCGGCGCCTCGGCGAACTCCTGGACGACGAGCGCAACGCCCTGCCGCCGCCCCTGGCCGACCGTCTGCGCACGGTCCTGGAGCGCCGCCGCAACGCGGTGTGGGAGCGTCTCGGCTCGGTGAACCCGACGACCGGTGAGACGGCCGACGACACCTACCGCAGGCTGTCGCGGGAGATGATCGGCGCCGAGCGTGAGGTCTTCGTCAAGCTCCGCAACCACCGCTACATCGACGACGAGATGCTCCGCACCCTGCTCAGGCGGCTGGACCTGGAGGAGGCGGCGGCCTATCGCGAGACCGCCTGACCTCCGGCCCGGGGCGCGGTCCGCGGGTCCCGGAGCGGGGGGAACGGAGCGCCGGTGACCACCGCGGCCAGGCGCGACCCCGGCGGGAACGCGCCCTCCTCGGCCAGCGCGACAAGGCCGTAGAGCAGCTTGGCGACATAGAGACGTTCCACCGGGAGGGCGTGGCGCTCCTCGAAGTCCCGGGCGAATTCCTCCAGTTCCCCGGTGGTGCGCGCGTAGCCGCCGAAGTGGAAGCGGGTGTCCACGGTCCAGGAGCCCCGGCGGCCGCCGAAGGCCAGGGTCTGGAGGGCCGCCGTCTCCCGGTCGAGGAAGTCACCCTTGAGGACCGCGACCCCGAGGGCCCGCTGCCCGGGGGCCAGGCCCGCCGCCAGTCCCGCCAGGGTGCCGCCCGTGCCGCAGGCCACGGCGACCACGTCCGCCCGGCCGCGCAGTTCCTCACCGAGCGCGCGGCAGCCCCGCACGGCAAGGGAGTTGCTGCCGCCCTCGGGCACCGCACAGGCGTCCTCGGCGTCCGCCGCGCGCAGGATCCCGGCGAGCACCTCCGGCTCCGCGGCACGCCGGTATGTCGATCTGTCGATGAAGTGCAGCCGCATCCCGTCGGACACGCACCGGGCCAGGGACGGATTGAGCGGGCGGTCGGCCAGCTCCTGGCCGCGGACCACCCCGACGGTGTCCAGTCCGAGCAGACGGCCCGCAGCGGCCGTCGCCCGCAGATGGTTGGAGTACGCGCCACCGAAAGTGAGCAGGGTGCGACCGGCCGCGGCGTCGAGGTTCGGGGCGAGCTTGCGCCACTTGTTGCCGATCAGTTCCGGGTGGATCAGATCGTCCCGCTTCAGCAGCAGCCGGACCCCGCGCCGCCCGAAGCGCTCGTCCATGACCTCCTCCACCGGCGAGGGCAGGCGCGGCCGCAGCGCGGCGGTCTCGGGCGCCCCGTCCCGGCGCGGCACATCGGAGCTGGTCACCCGGCCATTGTCCGGCATCCGCCCTACGGCGCTGTCGGCGGCCGGGCTCGCATCGGCCGTTCCTCTCCCCTCGCGCCGGCCGCCCACGGACCGGCTTCCGCGACAGGTCCGCCGGCCGGCTCCCCGGACCCGCTCCCGCGGTGGTCCACCCGACGGAATCCCAGGATCCGAAACGGTGTCCCAGTCTGCCCGGGCCCGCAGTGATCCATTCCCGCTCTTTCGGGTAATGGCACCGGCACTCTCCGTGCTGAGAGGCTTCTTCCCGCAGATCAATGCGTGATCGGGAGGGGCAATATCCATGTCGGTAGGCGAAGAGGTCCGCGCGGAGCAGGGCAAGCCTCAGCAGAGTCTGGGCACCGCGGCCGCTCGGAATCTGGCCACCACCACCAAGTCCGCACCCCAGATGCAGGAGATCAGCTCGCGCTGGCTGCTGCGCATGCTGCCATGGGTGGGCGTGCAGGGCGGTACGTACCGGGTCAACCGCCGTCTGACCTACTCCGTGGGCGACGGCCGGGTGACCTTTGTGAAGACGGGCGACCAGGTCACCGTGATCCCCGCGGAGCTGGGCGAGCTGCCGGCTCTGCGCACCTACGAGGACCAGGAGGTGCTCGGCGAGCTGGCCCAGCGGTGCCAGCAGCGCCGGTTCGCGCCCGGTGACGTGCTCGCCGAGTTCGGCAGCCAGGCCGACGAGGTGTATCTGCTCGCGCACGGCAAGGTGGAGAAGATCGGCACCGGCCCGTACGGGGGAGACGCGGTGCTCGGCGTCCTGGCCGACGGCGCCTACTTCGGGGACCGGGCACTGCTGGACCCCGACGCCATCTGGGAGTACACGGCCCGCGCGGTCACCGCCTGCACGGTGCTCGCGCTGCCCCGCCGGGAGGTCGAACTCGTCGCGGAGCGCGCCGAGTCCCTGCGCGAGCACCTTGACGAGCAGCGCTCGGCCCCCGAGCAGGAGACCAACAAGTACGGCGAGAAGGCCATCGACCTGGCCGCGGGCCACAGCGGTGAGCCGGACATCCCGCACACCTTCGTCGACTACGAGGCCGCGCCCCGCGAGTACGAGCTGAGCATCGCCCAGACCGTCCTGCGCATCCACACGCGCGTGGCCGACCTCTACAACCAGCCGATGAACCAGACCGAGCACCAGCTGCGGCTGACGGTGGAGGCGCTGAAGGAGCGACAGGAACACGAGCTGATCAACAACCCGCAGTTCGGGCTGCTCAGCAACTGCGAGTACGACCAGCGGATCCAGCCCCACGACGGGGTGCCCAGCCCCGACGACATGGACGAACTGCTCAGCAGGCGCCGCGGCACCAAGCTGTTCCTCGCCCACCCGCGGGCGATCGCCGCCTTCGGCCGGGAGCTGAACAAGCGCGGACTCAACCCGGAGACCATCGACATCGGCGGCAACCGTGTCCCCACCTGGCGCGGCGTCCCGATGTTCCCGTGCAGCAAGATCCCGGTCACCGAGGCCCGTACGACCTCGATCATCGCCATGCGCACCGGCGAGGAGGAGCAGGGCGTCGTCGGGCTGCGGCAGACGGGCATCCCCGACGAGATCGAGCCGAGCCTGTCGGTGCGCTTCATGGGCATCAACGAGCAGGCGGTCATCAGCTATCTGGTGACGGCCTACTACTCGGCGGCCGTCCTGGTGCCCGACGCGCTCGGGGTCCTGGAGAACGTAGAGATCGGCCGCTGGAGGTGACGCCTCCGACCCCCGCCCGATCCCGGCGCGTTTCCACGGTCCGGCCGCCGTCCAGCGGCGGTGCACCGTGTTCCCGCGCGCCGGGGCGGGTACACCCTCCGGGTGCACACCCGAGGGCGGAGGCCTCCTTCGCCATCAGACTCATCGAGGCGGTGCCATGGGCGAGTTCATGACCGAGCCGAAGCAGGGCCCCGCTCTCCAGCAGCGGAGGGCGGCGGTCCCGGCCGGGCGGCGCGCCCCGCACCCGGGCCCGGACCAGTCGGCCGACGGTCACGAGGCCCTGGCGATCCTGGAGCGCACCCGCGCCTCGGTCGACCCGGAGCTGCGCCGTGCCGTGGACTCGCTGCCCGGCTCGATGCGGCGGATCGCGCTCTACCACTTCGGCTGGCAGCACGCGGACGGCACACCGGCGTCCGGCAACGCGGGCAAGGCGATACGGCCCGCGCTGGTGCTGACCGCGGCCCAGGCGCTGGGCGGGCGGCGGTCCACCGCGGTACGGGCCGCGGCGGCCGTGGAACTCGTCCACAACTTCACGCTGTTGCACGACGACGTGATGGACCGGGACGCCACCCGCAGACACCGCCCCACCGCCTGGACCGTGTTCGGCGACGCCGACGCGATCCTGGGCGGCGACGCCCTCCAGGCGCTCGCCCTGGGGCTGCTCGCCGAGGACCCGCACCCGGCGTCGGGGGCCGCCGCCGCACGGCTCGCGTCCTGTGTCGTGGAACTGTGCGCCGGGCAGCAGGCGGACACCGCGATGGAGCGGCGCGGCCCTCACGAGGTCACCCTCGACGAGGTGCTCACCATGGCCGAGGCCAAGACGGGCGCGCTGCTGGGCTGCGCCTGCGCGCTGGGGGCGCTGTACGCGGGGGCCGACGAGGCGGATGTCGAGGCGCTGGACGCGTTCGGCCGGGAGGCCGGGCTCGCCTTCCAGCTCATCGACGACGTGATCGGGATCTGGGGGGATCCCGGCCGCACCGGCAAACCGGCCGGGGCGGACCTCATGGCCCGCAAGAAGTCGCTGCCCGTGGTGGCCGCCCTGGCCTCCGGCACCCCGGCGGCCGAGGAACTGGCCGAGCTGTACCAGGGGCCGTACCGGGAGGGGGAGCTGGAGCGCACCGTGCAGGCCGTCGAGCAGGCGGGCGGCCGGGACTGGGCGCAGGCGCAGGCGGCCGACCGGATGGGCCGGGCGATGCAGGAGCTGTCCCGTGCGGTGCCCGATCCGGAGGCGGCGGGCGGGCTGCTGGCCCTGGCCGAGTTCGTGACCCGGCGCACCACCTGAAGCTCCGGGGCTGCGGCCCGTACGGCCCCTGACCCCGTACGGACACCGCCGCCCCGGACCGACGCGGGCCCCGCACCTCCCTGTGACGGGCGGGGCCCGCCTCTTTCCGCTTCCCGCCTCCCGGCGGCCGGGAGGCAGCGCTCCCGGGAGCCGACCTGGGGTCTTTCGTTTGGATCGGGCCGGGTCAGGGAGCGGTGCCAGGCCCCGCGAGCCCGGCATGATCCAAACGAGAGGCCCTAGGCTGGGAGCATGCGCCCCCAGGAGCAGGTCTGTCCGCGGTGCGGGCAGCCCGTCGGCACCGTCGTGCGGCGCCACAAGACACTGGGCGCCTACGTCCCCCTGTGGCGCCCGGGGCCCTGCCGCAATCCGCGCTGCCCCGCGGCCGAAGCCGGAGAGGCCGGGACGGTTCCGGGCCCGGAGCCTAGGGTGAGCGGCATGTCCGAACCTCTTCTGCACCTCACCGAGCGCTCCCTGTGGGACGCGGCCCGCGCCACCGGCGTCTACGAGATGTCGACCCGCGGCGTCACCCTCCGCGAGGAGGGCTTCATCCACTGCTCCCTGCGGCACCAGGTCCCCCGGGTGGCGCGCTGGGTGTACGGCGCGTGCGAGGGCCCCGACGAACTGGTCCTGCTCGTCATCGACCCGGAGCGCCTGACGGCCCCCGTGCGGTACGAGGCGGTGAAACCCGGCGGCGAGGAGTTCCCGCACATCTACGGCCCGATCCCGGTGTCCGCCGTGGTGGCCGTGGAGCCCTGGAACGGCGAAGCGGACGGGCCGGACGGGACCGGAGACTGAGGCCGACCGGAAACCCGGAACGCGACCCCGGAACGCGAACCCGGACCCGGTCCGGATCAGGAGCGCGGGCGCTCCGTGAACCGCAGCATGTTGCCCGCCGGGTCGCGGAAGGCGCAGTCCCGCACGCCGTACGGCTGGTCCATGGGTTCCTGGAGGACCTCGGCACCGGACGCGTGGACGCGGGCGAAGAGGGCGTCGCAGTCCTCGGTGGAGAAGATGACCCCGCGCAGCACGCCCTTGGCGAGCAGCTCCGCCATGATCTGGCGGTCCGCGGGGGAAAAGTCCGGATGTGCCGCGGGCGGCTCCAGGACGATCTCCACGTCCGGCTGGAGCGGCGAGCCCACCGTCACCCAGCGCATCCCCTCGAAACCGACGTCGTTGCGCACCTCGAGGCCCAGGACGTCCCGGTAGAAGGCGAGCGCCTTGTCATGGTCGTCCACGGAGATGAAGCACTGCGAGAGTTTCACGTCCATGGCACCACGCTAAGGCCCTAGAGCTGAGCGCGCGGGTCGGTCCGGGTGTCCCCGGGGCGCCCCCGGCGCGGCCGGGTCAGTCCCTTCGCCACACAGGGCGGGATGGCTGCCCCGTGCTCGTGCGACCGCGCCCGGTAGGCACTCGGGGTCTCGCCCACCAGTTCGGTGAACCGCGAGCTGAACGAGCCGAGCGAGGTGCACCCCACGGCGAGGCAGACCTCCGTCACGGTCAGATCCCCGCGCCGCAGCAGCGCCTTGGCCCGCTCGATACGCCGGGTCATCAGATAGCCGTACGGAGTCTCCCCGTAGGCCGCGCGGAAACTCCGCTGGAAGTGCCCCGGCGACATCAGCGCGGTCCGCGCCAGCCCCGCCACATCCAACGGCTCCGCATACTCCCGGTCCATCCGGTCCCGCGCCCGCCGCAGCCGCTTGAGATCCTCCACATCCACCCGAAAAGCATCCCACGCCCCACGGTCGTCGAGGTCTCGCGGCCCTCTGGAACCGATCGCCTAGGCTGGCGTGGTGGCTGATGAGCGGGAGCGGGTGCAGCCGTCGGGAGTGTGGGCCACGGCGGTAGGGGTGGCCAGGGTGCGGGCGCTGGAGACCGAGCGGGAGAACGCGCTGTTCCACGACCCCCTGGCACGGGC
Source organism: Streptomyces sp. NPDC052040 (assembly GCF_044548405.1). Taxonomy (NCBI): domain Bacteria; kingdom Bacillati; phylum Actinomycetota; class Actinomycetes; order Kitasatosporales; family Streptomycetaceae; genus Streptomyces; species Streptomyces sp. NPDC052040. Next base: position 225,947 of record NZ_JBIUBV010000005.1, read on the forward strand.
CTTCGCCACCGCCGGGGGCCTGTGGCCCTCCTCGCCGCCGCCCGACGACGAGGCCGCGCGACGCCGTCGGCTGGCCGTGGCGTTCTCCATCGTCATCAGGACGAAGTTCCTTGACGACCTGTTGCAGCAGGCCTCCGCGTCCGGGGTCCGGCAGGTCGTGCTGCTCGGCGCCGGAATGGACAGCCGGGCCTTCCGGATGGACTGGCCCGAAGGCACCCGGCTGTTCGAGGTCGACACCGCCGCGCCACTGGACTTCAAGGCGTCGGTGCTGCGCCGGGAGCGGGCCGTCGCACGCTGCGAGCGGATCACCGTCGCGGTGGACCTGCGAGAGGACTGGCCCGGCGCGCTGGCCGCCGCGGGGCACGACCCGGCCGCGCCGACCGTGTGGATCGCCGAAGGACTGCTGATCTATCTGCCCGAGGACGCGGTGGACCTGCTGCTGGCCCGGATCGGCGCGCAGTCGGCGGCAGGCAGCCGGATGGGGCTGACGCTGGGCTCGCGCGGCGTGATCGAGCGCTTCGGTGCGGACGCCGTGCCGGGATCGGCGGCGTCCCTGTGGGTCTCGGAGATGCCCGACGACCCGCTGGGCTGGCTGGCCGACCACGGCTGGGAGGCCACCACCCACACCCTGCGCGAGCGCGCTGCCGCCTACGGTCGCCCGATCCCCACCCCGCCGCAGCGCAAGGAGCAGCCCGGCGGCCTGATCTCGGCGATCCGCCGGTAGAGCGCGTCCGGTTTCCCTCGTCTGCACGAGCAAGGGCTGTTGGCGCAACCGGGAGTCACACGACCGTACGAAGCGGACGAGAGCCCGCTCTCCTGTACGAAGATGCCCACCCATGGCCGGGCGAAAAAGGACCGCACCCGGTCCGTCAGCCGTGCCGGGTTCGGCGGGCTGTGGGCCGGGTGCGGGCAGGTAGGCAGATGGCCTAGCTATAGATCAGGCCTTCTTCGTCTCCTAGTAATGGGGTGAGTCGGTGACCTGCGGTGATGATGGTCGTAGGTCGCTGACCTGGCCTTTTACTGATGGCTGGCTATGGGGTGCGACGGTCTCGATTGGGTGTCCTGCGGACTGTTTGCGGACACCTCTGCCCCTGGCGTGAGGATCGTGTAGCTGCTGACGCTAGGAATCGCCATCGTCGGCACGGACGGCCATTAGCACCCGTTGCAGCGTAGTGATACGTGGATCCCCATCCGGTCGGACTTCCAGGGCGTGGTCCAGCAGAGCTTCGAGCTCCTCCTGCGCGGCACGTGGCTGTCCGGCTTCCCACAGCAGCTGAGCTCGACGGTAGCGTGCGTCCCAGACCGAGTCGTGGTCTGCACCGCGCGTACGTGCCCAACCGTCCGCCACTCTCTTGAACTCCGCAGCGCTCTCTGCCAGCTGCCCTGCCCTGCTCAGACCCTCACCGAGGTTCTTGCGTGCTATCAGCGTCTCCGGGTGATGAGGCCCCAGCGTGCGGTCCCGACGCTCCACAACGTCACGAAAACGGGGGATGGCCTCTGCGAGTTTCCCTTGGTTTCCCAGAGTCATGGCCAGGTTGTGATTATTTGTCAGTGTCTCGGGATGATTGTCTCCGAGGGTCTTCAGGCACGCAGACAGTGCATCGCGGTACTCCTCCTCCGCTTCAGAGAAACGCTCCTGCTCGGCCAGTAGATATGCCAAGTTCCCCTGGACGGATAGGGTCCTTGGATGATCAGGCCCCATGACGCGGGTGCATACTGACAGAACTTCCCTGAACGAGGCTTCGGCTTCCGCGGCGGATCCCCTGTCATCCAGAATGCGGGCGAGGGAAAGCCGAGTGGTGAGCGTCTCGGGATGCTCAAGCCCGTACCTACGTTCCTGGATATTCAGGATTCGTGAGTGTTCCTTCTCTGCTTCGTCGAGATCTCCTTGGATGCGCATAATGACGGCGAGATTGTGTCGTAGCGTCAGCACCAGAGGCTGCTCGTCGGAGTGCTTGTGGGCCGCGTCTCTGAGTGCCTCGCGGTAGACGGAAGCTGCCTCATCGAGCCTCCCGAAGTCTTTCAGTGCGACCCCGAGACTGTTGCGAGTGGTAATCGTGTCGGGATGTGCGGGTCCCAACTTCTGCCGTTGCTCGTCGGCGATCCCCCGCAGTTGGCGGATGGCCTCTCGCAGCCTTCCACGCGCGTGCAACACCGTCACTAGATCGTGCCGGACATCCAGACGCCCCCCGTCACCCTCCGGCAGACTATTCAGCGCTTGCCGCAACTGCTCCTCGGCTTCGGCAAGGCTTCCCTGTTGCAGTAGAAGCGTGCCCAGCGACGCCCGGACACTGGCGACGTTGCTGTGGGAGCTGCCGAGCACGGTTTCCTGGAGGGCCAGGACGTTACGCACCTCGGATACGGCCTCGTCCGTTCGCCCGACGCGCCCCACGGCCATGGCCCACTCGTAGTGGGCATTGAGCGTGACTGGGTGATGCTCCCCATGGCGCGCAGTCGTCGAATCCAAGATCGACTTATACTCCGATTCCGCCTCGGCCAGTTCACCCAAGGAGCGGAGTGCCGCGGCACGACTGTTACGACCTGCCAATACGTTGGGGTGGTCGTCGACGAGCTGCCTTGTCTGCGCGTCGGTTAGTTCGGCGAAGACCGCCGCAGCGCTCTTTGCGTCGAGCTCCCCTTGCTGTGTAAGCAGCATGGCCATACTGTGACGCGCGTCGAGTGTCTCGGGATGATCGGGCCCCAGGATGCGTGTCCGAGCGTCCAGCACGGCCCGAATCTCGGCTTCTGCTGCGGTGAACTCCTCTTGTAGGACGAGGGTGGTGCCCAGGTTCGCGCGAGTGATCAGCGCGGACGGGTGCTCGACTCCGAGAACCTCTTCTTCGAGGTCGAGGACTTGGCGGAAGACCTCCGCGGCACGGTCATTCTCACCTTGATCCCGCAGCGAAATCGCGAATTCGTGCTGGGCTTCGAGGACGTCAGGGTGCTTCTCTCCCAGCTCGGCTCGCAGTCCTTCCAGCACCAGCCTTCCCTCGTCCGCCGCTTCACTTAGGCGACCCATGCCCCTGATACAGATCGCGCGGCCGTGCCGCGAACGCAACGTAGTGGCCGCTTTTGCGCCGAACAGCCGGGTTTCATGGCGGATCACCTCGTCGTACTCGCGCTCCGCCTCCTTGAGCTTCCCTCGCTGACATGCCACCCTCGCCCGCTGGTAGCGCACGGTCAGGGTGGTGGGGTCGTCCTCCCCGAACTGTCTAACGCACTCCTCCGCAATGAGGTCGAGTTCGGACTCCGCCGCCGTCAGATCCCCCATCTCCTCGACTGCGATGGCCCGGTGCCTGCGGATGTTCACCCTGACCCAGGGGGCGGCTTCTGCGGAATCCGCCTGCTCCAATGCTTCGTCCGCCAGTTCGCAGGCCGCCGTGTATTCGCCCCGGAAATGGAGGTAAGAAACGGCGACTCCGGCACCGATCAACACGCCGTTGAGACGGTCATCGGCTGCGGTACCCCATTGCGGCAGCCGTTGGAGCATCACCTGCCAGTGCGGGATGAGTCCCTGCCAGGCCGGCCAGGAGCTCGGATCCCGCGGATCCTCCATGTACGGGGTGGCTGCCACCAGCAGATCGGCGGCCGAGTGCCATACCCCTCGGTACTCCCCGGGCTCCGTGAGGAGCGGGCCGACCGATACCTCAGCCACGAGCCGATGGATCTGATAGACGGCTTCCGCCGAACCTGTGTTGACCCCGATGAGGCCGAACCTGCGAAGACCGCTCATGGCAGATCTGATTACTCGGGGTGGAAGTTTCGCGGGCCACATCGGCAGAGTGGCAATGACGGAAGAGGCGAGCAGAGCGTTCGGTAGCGAGGCCGTCGGGGCGAAGCAGGACAGCAACTGGAGCAAGCCACGGGCATGCTTTGTGCCCTGCCGTTCGAGGAGAGATAGGGATAGTTCCCACGTACCGGCAATGGTTCGGCGCGCCCGGGCTTCCTCGTTGCGTAGATCCCCGTGCACGCCCTCGGCCGCGTCATCGAGGAACAGCGGAGAGTCGTCGAGTACGTCGGCGTATTCGGCAAAGGTTTGTGCTTCGGCCAGTGGATCGCCGTGTGCCATGGCCAGGTATGTACCCGCTAGGTGCAGTGCGAGCGGCAGGGAGCCGAGCCGGTCGGCCAGGGCCCTGGCGGAGTCCGCATCTCCCGCCGTGAGAGCCCGTTCTTGGAGGACCTGGCCTGCGAATTCGAGCTCCAAGACCTCAAGTTGGTGGAAGTGTGCGATCCGGTCGCCCCAAGATCGCTTGTTGCCGTCGCGCGTGGTGACGAGGACACCATGTGACTTGCCGATCGGGGCCCTGACCCAGGCCGTGGCATCGGACAGCGCGGCGCCTGGGCAGGACAGTACGTCGAGATCGTCGGCATCGTCGAAGACGAGCAGCCACGGGCGGTCCATGTTCGCCAGATAGTGCCAGACCAGATCGGCCGCCGGCCGTCCGCCTTTTTCCCAGGCGTGAGCCACGTGCTCGGCCGGGGCCCCTGCGATGAGGGCCGCGTGCCGCATCCCGTCGGCCACGGCTGCCGCGGATCCGGCCTGGATCCAGAAGACCTCGACCCCTGCCCTCTTGGCCAGCTCAGCTGCGCTCAGGGCGACCGTGGTCTTCCCCACACCTCCCATCCCGGATAGGACTTGGACACGTGGATCGTCCATGGTCTGTTTGAGGACCGTGAGGATTCCGTCACGGCCCAGCACGGCCTCCGGGAGCCTGCCATAAGGGGCCTCCACGGAGCCGAGTGCGAGCAGCTCCTGGAGGGATGGGGTGGGGGCGGCAAGACCCGTCACTACGTTGATGTTGACCGCATCGTGGAAAACTGCCCCCGGAGCGTTGAGACCCGTGGAGCCCATGACGCTGTTCGCTGTCGCGTCGCGAGCGGACTCGGACGGGTTCGTCGTCATCGCGCCTGCTCGGACTGCCCGAAGGACATGCGCACCTCGCCGTTGAACGTTGCCCCGGGCGCATTCAGACCGTGAGAATTCCGCACGGTGTTGATGGCGGCGCCCTTAGGCTGAGCGAGGAGTGAAACCCAATCCTCCATCTCACGTCGGAACTCCGGGTCGGCTCTAGCCTCGCGGCGCAGCGCCTCACCAAGGAGGGTGACGGCAGCCTGATCGTTGCTATTTCGCGTGTCCAAGACGGCAATGGCTTGGTCGTCGCTGGAAAAGCGGCTCCGGAGGCGCTGCCAGAGATCCGTCACGACAGCTTCGCTTAGGCTTCCGCTGGCGCCGCCCAATGCCGCAAGTGCCAGCTCGGTGAATGCTAAGTCCATCTGCACTCCAGGGAATTACATACGTTATCGGCCGGACACCACTCTACTGGCGTGGGGGCTGCCTGGACGGCGTCTCGTGGTTGCGGCCACGGCGGACCCTGGGCATCCGGGGCACTGGCGTCTCTATCGCCAGCCGTCGAGGGAAACTTCCGGGCCTCCCGCAAGATATCGGTGGAGTGCGCTTGAAGCGGTTTCCACGAAGTTCGCGGGGATGGTGTCGGCGTCGACCCACCGGACCTGGGCGTGCTTGCGCGGTTCGCGGTTCTCGGGTTCGCCGGTCCATTCGTGGGCGGCGAAGACGACCGTGAGGAAGCCGTTGGGGGCCTCCACGCCCCAGGCGCCGTGGATGATGTGGGCGACCTTGAGGGACTCGGGCTTCACGGTGAGGCCCGTCTCCTCGTAGAGCTCGCGGACGGCGGTCTCCGTGATGGGTTCGCCCGGCTCGCTCTTGCCGACGGGGAGGTCCCACATGCCCTGGGCGAACTTCGCGTTCTCGCTGCGTTGGAGCAGGACGACGCGGTTGGTTGCCTTGTCGTGGACGATGACGGCGGCGACCAGCAGGGTCATGGATTCGAGCGCCGGCTTGAGGGCCTTGGGCTGGTCGTCGGTCTGCTGAGTCACGGTGTTCCCTTCATCAGGCGGGTTGTTGGGCATGTTAGGCGAGGGCCTCGCGGGCACGGCGAGCGAGATTGGCGGCGCCGGGAACCTTGCGCCTCTGGTAGACCGCCAGGGTGGAGCGGATCGAGGTGATCGCCTTGCGGGTGCGGTCGGAGGTCATTCCCTCCATGAGGACCAGGGCCTGCGTCCAGGCGGCGACGGCCTCGTCGGCGCGTGCCTGGGCAGCGAGGCTGTCGCCGAGGTCGGTCAGGGTGCGGGCGGTGTGGCTGGCGACGGTGCCAGCTGCCGGGCCGCTGACGCGGGAGTAGCTGGGCTGGGGGCCGTCGTCGCGCAGGAGGGCGTCTTCGGCGGCGAGCAGGGCACGAGCCGCTGCGGGCTTCGCGCCGACCGCGGCGTAGGCGCGGGCGTGGGTGATGTGCAGCAGCGCTTCGGTCTGGCCGTCGACGTGGCCCAGGCCGCGGGTGAGGGCCCCTTCGACCAGGTCGACGCAGTGGTGGGGCTGTTTGAGGCTGAGGGACTGATGGGCGAGGGCGCGCATCATCCAGGCGGCGTGACCGCACAGGTCGGCCTCGCAGGCGAGCTGGTAGCCGACTTGGTAGTAGCGCTGGGCCGCGCCCTCGTGGCCCAGGTCGTGGTGCTTCCACCCGGCGAGGTAGGCGAGTTCGGCGACGGCGCCGAAGGCGGCGCGGCGTAACGGCTCCGAGGGGAAGCGTCCGCGGAGCATCGGGGCAGCGGTGTCGGCGAGGTACGCGGTGACGGTGGTTAGACCGTGCCCGCCACCGAGGCGCTCGTCGGCGGCGCTGAAGGCCGTGGTGATCTGGCGTACGACGTCTACGTCCTCCGCGCCGACCACGGACGTGCCGGTGCGGGCGCGGAGCATGCGGGCGGTGGCTTCGTGGTCGTATCCGAGCGGCATCGCGACGCCAGCGGTGGTGAAGGCCGCGATGGCGAGGAAGCGGCGGCGTTCGACGTCGGCGCGGCCCAGGTCGGTGACGGCGAGGACGGGGTCGGATTCCGCCGGCTCTTCGTCATCACCGGCCTGGAGGCCGATCTCGGTCTGGGTGATCGTGCGCCCCGCTCGACGGGACAGTGCTTCGGCCAGGTACTGGCCTACCCGGCCCGACGGGGCGCGGGTGCCGTTCACCCAGTGCGAGATGGCCGACTTGTTCGTCTGGAGGATCTCGCCGTTCTCGGCGGCGATGCGCCACACGTCTCTGGCGAGGGCCTCGAAGGTGCAGCCGACCACCGCGATGGCATCGCGCAGACGGGAGTTGGGTTCTCTCTGCGCCGCCACGATCGCCTCCGCCCTGGAGCTGTAAACCGCGTATACCGCTTCAACTGCCTTCTACCGTACCCACTGAGCGTGACCACCGGTTCACTTATCAGCAGCCGCCCGGAACGGCGCGACCGTGATCCAGGCTCCCCCTTGGGTCCGGGCGGCACCCCGAAGTTCCGTACGCCCACACCAGGCTCGGGCATCCCTGTGCCCGAACCCGGCCTATCAGAGACGGAGACACGGTGACCACCATCGACGCCACGGCCATCACGGTCGAGCTACCCGAGGCGTTCGACCCGCGCTGGAGCCGCCTGCCCGGCATCCTGGTCGACGGCCGGCACATCACGATCGACCCGGCCGAGTACTTCTTCCGCTTCGAGTCGAACACCTGGCTCGTCGCCGACTGGGAGCTGGTCAAGTCCCAGCTCCTGGAAGTGGACGAGACTGCCGAGAGCACGGTCGAGCAGCTCGCGCTCGACTTCATCAAGCAGCACAGCGAGTCCACCTCCGACGCGGCCCGCGTCCTGGCCACTGCGTACGAGGTGTACGCGTACCTCTTCCGCGACGAGCACCTGAACGGCCTCGGACTTCCGCAGATCACCGCCGAGCACCTGCGGATGCTGCGCGAGGCGGCCACGCTGATGGCGCTGAACAAGGTCGAGCTGGACGGTCATATCTCCAACGTCGGCCCGTGCTGGTTCTTCCCCGCCGCCACCTCCGTCGTCTTCAACCTGGACGACGAGGTGGGCGGTCTGCTCGACGAGGTCTACCACGGCGGCTGGTTCAACGAGCACCGCCGGATCGAGTCCATCAAGGCCCACGCCGCGCTCGGCGGCCGGCTCGTGCACGGCTGCCAGTCCGTGCCGGACCAGTCCGGCGGCGTGGTCGCACCCTACGGTGCCTCGATGGCGAACTTCCGCGACGACCTCGCCGCGTTCAAGGCGGGCTGGATCGAGCAGGTCTACGCCCACCGCGTGAACCCCGCCGCGTAACTCCACCCGATCAGGCTCCGGGGCGGGTCGGCATCTCCCGCCCGCCCCGGAGCCCACCAGATCCCCGGAGCACTCCTGTGACCATGAACCCCAGCGCCGAACTCCTCGACAGCCTGCTCACCGCGACCGGCCAGACCACCGCCGTACGGGAGGAGGTGCGCGTGTGGTCCATGTCCGGCGTCGAGCGCGTGGCCTTCCCCGACGGCTCCACGGCCATCTTCAAGTACGCCAAGAAGCCCTTCGACAGCGAGGACCAGGCCCTCCACCTGGCCCACACCCTCGGCGTCCCCGTCCCCCAAGTCCACGCCTCCGCCGTCCTGGACGGCTGGCTCGGCATGCTCATGGAAGACCTCGGACCGTCCGTCCGCGAGGCCGACGACCTCGACGGCGTCGCCGCGGCTGTGGTCCTGCACGGCACCCGTACGGCTCCGCCCTTGCCCGTCCTCGACCAGAACCAACTGCGCACGCTGCCCAGCCGGGCGCTGGAACACCTCGGGCGACTGCGCAAGTCCGACCGTTGGCAGGACGCCAACGACGTCGAAGACGCGCTCGATCGTATTGCCCAGGCCGCCGAAGCCCGCTCGGCCGGAGCGACGATCGCCCCCTTCGGCTGGGTGCACTCCGAGTTTCACCCCACCAGCCTCCACATCGGGGAGCGCGGTTGGCGGCTGCTCGACTTCGCCCGCGCCTTCACGGGTCCCGGCCTGCTCGACCTCGCCACCTGGCACGGCACCATCGAGCCTCCGCGCCCCGTGCGCCTGCGCGTCTTCCTGGAGCAGTACGTCACCGCAGGCGGCACCCCCGATGCCCTCGCCCCGCGCGGCGGACTCACCGCCGAGAACTGGGCCCTGGGCTGGCACCGCATGTGGGCCGTCGAGTGGTTCACGGAGCAGTCCCTCCGCTGGATCAACGACCCGGCCACCGACCCCGCCTACATCAAGGCCGTCCGCCGCCACCTCACCGACGTCCTCCACCTCCTGGAGATCTGACGTGCTCGCCCAAGCATCCCCATGGCACGCCCATGCCCTCCAGCGCACCGCTGCCGGGCTTGCCGAACCTCTGGCCGTACCTGCCCGGATGGAGTGGACCACGAGGCCCGCCCAAGGGCCCGGCGCCGAGATCCTCGGCCCCGATCTGCGCGGCAAGCGTCTCCTGGAACTCGGCTGCGGCCTCGGCCACAACGCCGCCCACCTCGCGACCCGCCACGGTGCCCATGTCACCGGCGTCGACCTGGTCGGCCTCCAGGTCCGCCGCGCCGGCTCCCACTACGGACGGCTGAACAACCTCACCTTCGTCGCCGGTCACGCGCTGCACTACCTGCACGCCTCCGACGAGCAGTTCGACGCGATCTACTCCGTCTTCGGGGCCATCGGTCTCGTCGCTCCTGAGCTCCTGCTGCCAGCCATCGCACAGCGCCTCCCGCCCGGCCGGGTGCTCGTCTTCTCCGTCCCGCACCCGCAACGCGGCGGCCGAAGTCCTTCCGGCGACGACCGGCCTCGCCGCGACTTCGTCACCCTGCCCGACCGCACCCGGCTCCCCATCGCCCGATGGGAGTTCGATACCGACCGGTGGGAGAGGCACCTCAGCCGGGCGGGCTTCTGGCTCACGTCGGCCCAGGATTTCAACGACCCCCGCATGGGCCACTGGCCGACCACCCTGCTGATCCGCGCCCGCAAGCTCTGACCGCCGCCCCTCGCCCCGGCCTCTGGAGGACCGATGCGCCCGCCTTACCTGCTCCTGGACATCGACGGCGTCCTCATACCCTTCCCCGACGAGCACGGCTCGACCCCAGCCACTCACGCCCGCCACGACGTCGTCCCCACCGGCCGCAGCGCCGACAACCCGGTCACCGTCTGGCTCAACCCCGACCACGGCCGTCTGCTCATGGACGTGATCCGTACCGGCCTGATCACCCCCGTCTGGTGCACCAGCTGGCGCCAGGACGCCACCACCCTCATCGGCCCGCTCCTCGGCCTTCCGAACCTGTCGTACGTCGATCTCCCGCGACCGCAGATCACCACCAGCCACCCCAGCGGCTACCTGTGGAAGCGTGATCACGTCGACGCCTGGCTGGGCGACGCCCCCGCTGTCTGGATCGACGACGACTTCACTGGCCTCGACCATGAATGGGCAGTGGAGCGCGCTGCGAAAGGAACGGCGACCCTCCTCATTCAGCCCGACCCGCACCTCGGTCTACAGCTCGAGCATCTGACCGAGGCCACGAGGTGGGTCGCGCAGTTACCCACAGCCCGCGCCGCCTGACGGCTGATGCCCTCGCTGCCGCGGGCAGCGAGGGCAGCATGGTGCACTGTGGGCCTGGCTGCCTATGCAAGGATTTCCTCGCCGTACAGGCAGAGGGACTCTTCCCAAGGGCGCCCAAAACTGTCCATACGCAAGTCACGTACTCGGCCGGAACATGAACTCGTCGTAGAAGCGGTCCCAGACGCACCGGTACTCGGCTTCAACCGGCGCGACCACGGGACCCTCCATCATGGCCCGACGCCATCGAGCCGCCCGGGTGAGGATCGGAGTTCGCCTCTGGCGGTATGGCGGATCTACGCCCACCCATGGCCGGGCGAAAAAGGACCGCACCCGGTCCGTCAGCCGTGCCGGGTTTGGCGGGCTGTGGGCCGGGTGCGGGCAGGGTGGCGGTGCGACCTGCGGAAGTGCAGGTCAGACGGCCTGGCTAGAGATCAGGCCTTCTTGGTCTCCCAGAAGATCTCGTCGATCCGGGCGATGAGGTCCAGGGCCTTCTGGCCCGTTGCCGGGTCCGTGGAGGCCTTGGCGGCCGAGAGGGCCTTCAGGGTGTCGTTGACCAGCTGGTGCAGCTCCGGGTACTTCTCGAAGTGCGGGGCCTTGAAGTAGTCGCTCCACAGGACCGAGACGTGGTGCTTGGCCAGTTCGGCGCGCTGTTCCTTGATGACAACGGCGCGAGCCTGGAAGTGCGGGTCGTCGTTGGCGGCCATCTTTTCCTGCACGGCCTTCACCGACTCCGCCTCGATCCGGGCCTGGGCCGGGTCGTAGACGCCGCAGGGCAGGTCGCAGTGGGCGCTGACCTGGATCTTGGGGGCAAACAGGCGGGCGAGCATAAAGCTGTCCTTCCTCGTGATCGTCTTCTCGGGTGCGAGATTACTCCGGAGGCGAGGGGATTTCGCGAGCGCCCTCATGGCCTTGCGGCAACGGTCCGGGGTCAGACTGGGACCGGGACTGGTGGAGGATCGGACGGGGAGGTGCCGGTGATGCCGGAGCTGTCGCAGGAGATCGAGCGCACGAGGGCACTGCTGCCCTTCGTGGTGGCGGAGGTGCGGGGGCCGTCCATGGTGCCGACGCTGCACCACGGGGACCAGCTGCTGGTCCACTACGGCGCCCGGATCAGGCCGGGTGATGTGATCGTCCTGCGGCATCCCTTCCAGCAGGACCTGCTGGTCGTCAAGCGGGCCGTGGAGCGGCGTGAGGGCGGCTGGTGGGTGCTCGGCGACAATCCGTACGCGGGCGGGGACAGCACCGACTTCGGCGCCGTGCCCGAGGACCTGGTCCTCGGGCGGGTGCGGCTGCGCTACCGGCGGCCCGGGGCGGGTCAGCGCTCGCTGTTCGCGGTGGTGCGCTGGGCGCTCACGGCGGCCCGGCCGGTGCTGGGCGACCGGTCGGTCTCCAGGCGTTTGCGGGCGCGGTAGGCGGCCACGTTGGCGCGGGTGGCGCAGCGGTCCGAGCAGTACCGCCGGGAGCGGTTGGTCGAGGTGTCCAGGTAGGCGTTGCGGCACGGGGACGCCTCGCACAGGCCCAGCCGGTCCACGCCGTACTCGGTGAGGTGGACGGCGAGGCCCATCGCGGCGATCGCCGCGAAGCCCGCGGTGGCGTTCGACGGGTGGTCGGCGAGGTGCATGTGCCACAGCGGGCGCCCGTCCTCGCTGCGGTAGTCGTGTCCGGAGATCTGCGGGCTCACCGGGAACTCCATGAGCAGGGAGTTCAGCAGGTCCACCGCGAGTGTCTCGTCGCCCTGGTCCGCCGCCTCGAACACCGCGCGCAGCCGGGCCCGGATCGAGCGGAAGCGGGTGATGTCGGCGTCGGTGGCGCGGCGGGCCGCCGACTTGTTGGAGCCGAAGAGGTCGCGCACGGCCTCCACCGAGGTGAGCGTGTCCTTGCCCCGTACCGGTTCCTCGCTGTTGACGAGGCGTACGGCGAAATCCGAGTAACGGGCCAGTTCCACTTGTAGTCCTTACCATGGCGCTCTATGGTCGTCGGCGAGGTCGGGTAACAGCCGATCGCGCATCAAGGGTATTACGAGACGACAGGGGACGGAGGCTCGCGATGGCGGATACGGACACCACGGCGGGGACGGACTGGGGTGCCTGGCAGGAGAGCTGGGACCGCCAGCAGGAGTGGTACATGCCCGACCGCGAGGACCGCTTCCGGATCATGCTCGACATGGTGCAGGCGTTCACCGGCGACACCCCCCGTGTCCTGGACCTCGCCTGCGGCACCGGAACCATCACCGCCCGGCTGCTCGCCCGCTTCCCCGGGGCCACCAGCACCGGAGTCGACCTCGACCCCGCGCTGCTGGCCATCGCCCGCGGCACCTTCCAGGGCGACGACCGCGTCACCTTCGTGGAGGCCGACCTCAAGGACCCCGACTGGACCGCGCTCCTGCCGTACGACTCCTACGACGTGATTCTTACGGCTACAGCTCTCCACTGGCTGCGCACCGGTCCGCTGGAGGACCTCTATGGCCGCCTCGCCCGGCTCGTCCGGCCCGGCGGTGTCTTCCTGAACGCCGACCACATGACCGACGACACCACACCCCGGATCAACGAGGCCGAGAGCGCCCTGCGGCGCGAGCACCGGGAGCGGGCCCGCCGGGACGGCGCCCTCGACTGGGCCGACTGGTGGCAGCTGGCGGCCGCTGATCCCGTCCTCGCCGCGCCGACCGCCCGCCGCTTCGAGATCTACGGCGAGCACGCCGACGGCGAAACGCCCTCCGCCGCCTGGCACGCCCAGGCCCTGCGCGCGAAGGGCTTCGCCGAGGCCCGCCCGGTGTGGTGCTCGCCCTCGGACACCCTGCTGCTCGCGCTGAAGTAGCGCGCAGCCCGAGGGGCGGTACGGAATCCCCGTACCGCCCCTCGGGCCTGTGCTCCTACAGCACCTTGGACAGGAACGACTGCGTCCGCTCGTGCCGCGGGTTGGTCAGGACCTCCCGGGGGCTGCCCGACTCGACCACCACGCCGTCGTCCATGAAGACGAGCGAGTCGCCCACCTCGCGGGCGAAGCCCATCTCATGGGTGACGACGACCATCGTCATGCCGGACTCGGCCAGGTCGCGCATCACATCGAGGACATCGCCCACCAGCTCCGGGTCCAGGGCCGAGGTCGGCTCGTCGAACAGCATCAGCTTCGGATCCATCGCGAGGGCGCGGGCGATGGCCACGCGCTGCTGCTGGCCGCCGGAGAGCTGCGAGGGGTAGTGCCCCGCCCGGTCCGCGAGGCCCACCCGCTCCAGCAGCTGCATCGCGCGCTCCCGGGCCTGGACCTTGCTCGCGCCCTTGACCTGGACCGGCGCCTCGATGACGTTCTCCAGCGCGGTCATGTGCGGGAAGAGGTTGAAGCGCTGGAAGACCATGCCGATGTCCCGGCGCTTCATCGCCACCTCGCGGTCGCGCAGCTCGTGGAGCCTGTCGCCCTGCTGCCGGTAGCCGACCAGCTCGCCGTCCACCCAGAGGCGGCCCGAGTTGATCTTCTCCAGGTGGTTGATGCAGCGCAGGAACGTCGACTTGCCCGAACCGGAGGGTCCGATGAGGCAGAACACCTCCCCGGCCCGCACCTCCAGGTCGATGCCCTTGAGGACCTCCACCGCGCCGAAGGACTTGTGGACGCCCTCGGCCTTCACCATCGGGACGGTGGTGTCCTTCGCGGAGGTGTCGTCCCGCGTGAGCTTCCCGGTCATGCCGCGGCTCCCTTCGGACGGCCGATGGAGAACATCCCGGACCTGACCTTCTGCCAGGGGGTCGGCGGCAGCTGGCGGCTGGAGCCGCGCGCGTAGTGCCGCTCGATGTAGTACTGCCCGACGCTGAGCACCGAGGTCATGATCAGGTACCAGGCGGCGGCCAGGAAGTACATCTCCACCGGGGCGCCGGAGTTCTGGCCGATGTCCTGGGCGTAGCGGAACAGCTCGGGGAACTGGACGGCCGCCACGAGCGAGGTCGTCTTCAGCATGTTGATCACTTCGTTGCCCGTCGGCGGCACGATCACCCGCATCGCCTGCGGAATGACGATCCGGCGCAGTGTCCTGCCGTGGCTCATGCCGAGCGCGTGCGCCGCCTCCGTCTGCCCCTCGTCCACGGCGAGCAGACCGGCACGGCAGATCTCCGCCATGTACGCGGCCTCGTTCAGACCCAGGCCGAGCAGCGCCGTCAGCAGCGGCGTCATGAAGTTCGACCAGTAGTCCTTGTAGAACGGCATCAGGTTGATGTACTCGAAGACCAGGCCCAGGTTGAACCAGAGGAAGAGCTGCACCAGGACCGGGGTGCCGCGGAAGAACCAGATGTAGAACCAGGCGATGGACGAGGTCACCGGGTTCTTCGACAGCCGCATCACGGCGAGCACGATGCCGCCTACGATACCGATCAGCATGGACAGGACCGTCAGCATGAGGGTCTTGCCCACACCCGTCAGGATGCGGTGGTCGAAGAAGTAGTCCGGTACGGCGTGCCAGTTGATCCGGCCCTGGCCGAACGCGTAGATGATCGCGACGAGCAGCGCGATCGCGAGGACGGCGGTGACATACCGTCCGTAGTGCCGGACCGGAACGGCCTTGATGGCCTCGGCGCCGGCCGGGGGAGTGTCCCGGGGGCCCGCCGTGGTGTCGATGTCAGCAGTCACGGAGTGTGCCTTTCAGTGGCCGCGCGGCGGTCACTTGCCGCCGTTGACGACGGACTCCTTGGCGGCGCCGTCCTCGGCACCCCACTTGGTGAGGATCTTCTGGTACTCGCCGCTCTTGATCAGCGCGTTCATCGCGGCCTGGAGGGCGTCCCGCAGCTGGGTGTTCTCCTTGGCGACCGCGATGCCGTAGGGGGCGGCCTCCACCTGGTCGCCGACGAGCTGGAAGTCCTTGCCGCCGCCCGAGGTCTTCACCGCATACGCGGCCACCGGGAAGTCGGAGGACGCGGCGTCGGCGCCGCCGGAACGCAGCCGGGTCTGTGCCTGCTGGTCGTCGTCGAAGGCCTCGATGGTGATCTTCTTGCCGCCCGTACACTTCTTGGTCTCGCTCTTGGCGAGGTCCTCCGAGACGGTGCCCCGCTCCACGGCGAGCTTCTTGCCGCACAGGTCCGACCAGGTGGTGAGACCGCCGGTGTCGCCCTTGCGCGCGTAGATCGACACGCCCGCGGTCAGATAGTCGACGAAGTCGACCCCCTCGCCGACCTTCTTCCCGGTGTCGGGGTCGACGCCCTCCTGGCGGCTCTTGTTGTCGGTCATGGCGGACATCGCGATGTCGTAGCGCTTGGAGCGGATGCCCGTCAGCAGGGCGTCGAAGGTGCCGTTCTCGAACTGGAACTTCACCCCGAGCTGTCTGCCCATGGCGTCCGCGAGGTCGGGGTCGAGACCGACCGTCTTCCCGGAGCCGTCCTTGAACTCCACCGGCGCGTACGCGATGTCCGAGCCGACCTTGACGACGCCCGCCTGGCGGATCGACGCGGGGAGCTTGTCCGCCAGCGGGGCGGACGCCGAGGCACTGGCGGAGTCGCCGCTCGTCTTCTTCGTCTGGTCGCCGCAGCCGCTGAGCAGCAGGGCGCCCGCGACCGCGAGGGCACCGACCGCGGCTATCGGGGAACGCGCGGCGGTCGAACGGCGGGTGGAGCGTGCGGACATGGCGGGTTCCTCCGGCGGGACGAGTGATGCCGAGAGTCGACGAGAACACTCACCTTCGGGTGTCGCGACCTCGTGTGGTTGAGGCATCTTGCCATTCGTTTACCCGTATTCAGGGGCGCCGCCATGTCAAAATCGGATAACGGGCGACCCCCGAACCGAGCCTCTGCCGGGGATCACGGAAGGCCATTTACGGGATTCGGTGCCTTCGGCCGGAAGATCTCCGGCGCACAGGGCCATGGGGACGACCACGCCCCGCGTCCATGTGCTGCCGAGGGGAGATGCCGGAGACTTGTCCATATTTCCGGGCATGAGTCATCTCACCGGCGTGTGACCTTAGCTTTATGGACTCGTCCGGGACACCATCCGTCCGGTAAGAAGGTGCATTACACCCCTCATCAGGGGCTCAGGGCGCGTGTGCGGCGCGCCCGTCGCGTGTGCACCCGTACGCATCAGTCACCTGGGTCATACGCGGTGCCCGCCCACCCCTCACCAGGAGTGGTCACCCTCAAACAATGCATACCTAAGGGGTACGACACAGTGGCAGCGGAGATCGTCAATCCTCGCAGCGACAACAATGCGGATCAGGACGGCGGGGCGGAGCCCGACGATTCCTTCGATCCGGCGTTCGCGCTGCACCGCGGAGGCAAGATGGCCGTGCAGGCCACCGTGCCGATCCGCGACAAGGACGACCTGTCCCTTGCGTACACGCCCGGGGTCGCCCGGGTGTGCACCGCCATCGCGGAGCGGCCGGAGCTGGTCCACGACTACACATGGAAGTCCTCGGTCGTCGCCGTGGTGACGGACGGCACGGCCGTGCTCGGCCTCGGCGACATCGGTCCCGAGGCGTCCCTCCCCGTGATGGAGGGCAAGGCGATCCTGTTCAAGCAGTTCGGCGGGGTGGACGCGGTCCCGATCGCGCTCGCCTGCACGGACGTGGACGAGATCGTCGAGACCGTGGTCCGGCTCGCGCCCTCCTTCGGCGGCGTGAACCTGGAGGACATCTCGGCCCCCCGGTGCTTCGAGATCGAGCGCCGGCTCCAGGAGCGGCTGGACATCCCGGTCTTCCACGACGACCAGCACGGTACGGCCGTGGTGACGCTGGCGGCCCTGCGGAACGCCTCGCGGCTGAACGGGAAGGGGCTCGGGGATCTGCGGGCCGTCATCTCGGGCGCTGGGGCGGCGGGTGTCGCCATCGCGAAGATGCTCGTCGAGGCGGGCATCGGCGATGTGGCGGTCGCGGACCGTAAGGGCGTGGTCTCGCCGGACCGCGAGGACCTGACGCCGGTCAAGCGGGAACTCGCCGGGTTCACCAACAAGGCGGGCCTCACGGGGTCGCTGGAGCAGGCCCTGGAGGGCGCCGACGTCTTCATCGGCGTCTCCGGCGGTACGGTGCCGGAGAAGGCCGTGGCCTCGATGGCGGAGGGCGCCTTCGTCTTCGCCATGGCCAACCCGAACCCGGAGGTCCACCCGGAGGTCGCGCACAAGTACGCGTCCGTGGTGGCGACCGGCCGGTCCGACTTCCCGAACCAGATCAACAATGTGCTGGCGTTCCCCGGCATCTTCGCGGGGGCGCTCCAGGTGCGGGCGTCCCGGATCACCGAGGGCATGAAGATCGCGGCGGCCGAGGCGCTGGCGTCGGTCGTCGGCGACGATCTGGCGGCCGACTATGTGATCCCCTCGCCCTTCGACGAGCGGGTGGCCCCCGCGGTGACGGCGGCGGTGGCCGCCGCGGCCCGCGCCGAGGGCGTGGCACGGCGCTGACGCGGCGCAGAGCGGACGGGACGGGCGGGGCCGAGTGCCCCACCCGTCTGCTTGTGGCGGGGGCGCGGTGACTTGGGGTCGGCGTCGGCCGGGGGCTGACGGGTCGGTGGTACGGGGCCGGGTGCCCGGGCGCGGTGGTCTGCGGCCGAGCGTGCGTGGGTGCGGTGGTCTGCCGTCAGGTGTCCGTGGGGGCGATGGGCTGTGGCCGGGTGGCCGGGTGGCCGGGTGTCCGGGGGTTCGGGGGGAGCCGTTGCGTGTCCGCGGGCTGGTAGTCGTCAGGTGCGCGCCGGTTCGGTGGTGTCCGGTTGGGTGCGGAGCCGGTGCCCCCGGCGGCGCTTTCCCTGCCGCTCCGGTTCCGTGCGGCCCCCGCCGGGCCTAGGGTCGGGGCCATGTTCGCCGCCTATGCCGCCCGTATCGACCGCGATCATCCGCTCTCCGGCCTTGAGCTGGGGGAACGCCCGGCTCCCGGGCGCAGGCCCGGCTGGACGACGGTGAACGTCCGGGCAACCTCCCTGAACCACCACGACCTCCGGTCCCTCAGCGGCGTCGGCCTCTCCGCGGACAGGCTGCCGATGATCCTCGGCTGCGACGCGGCCGGGGTGGACGAGGACGGCAACGAGGTCGTCCTGCACTCCGTCATCGGCCAGTGGGGGCACGGTGTGGGTCCCGGCGAACCGCGTTCGGTCCTCACCGAGCGCTACCAGGGCACCTTCGCCGAGCAGGTGTCCGTCCCCGCCTGGAACCTCCTGCCCAAGCCGCGGCAGCTCACCTTCGAGCAGGCCGCCTGCCTCCCCACCGCCTGGCTGACGGCCTACCGGATGCTCTTCACCGACGCCGGGACCCGCCCCGGTGACTCCGTCCTGGTCCAGGGCGCCGACGGCGCTGCCGCGACCGCCGCGATCGCCCTCGGCAGCGCCGCCGGGCTGCGGGTCTTCGCCACCGGCCGCGACGAGGCCGGGCGCAGCCGGGCGCTGGAGCTGGGGGCGGTGGAGGCCCTGGAGCCCGGGGTGCGGCTGCCGCAGCGGGTGGACGCGGTCATCGAGACCGCCGGTGCCGCCACCTGGGCCCACTCGGTGCGGTCGCTGCGGCCCGGCGGCACGATCGTCCTCTCGGGTGCCGCCGCGGGGGAGCGGCCCTCGCCCGCGGAACTCACCCGCATCTTCTTCCTGGAGCTGAAGGTGGTGGGCTCGGGCATGGGCTCAAGGGACGAGCTGGAGGAGCTGCTCTCCTTCTGTGCCGCCACCGGTGTGCGGCCCGTCATCGACGAGGTGCTGCCGCTCGACCGTGCCCGCGAGGGCTTCGAACGGCTGGCGACCGGCGGCCGGTACGGCAAGACCGTGCTGACCGCGGGCTGATGTCCCCTCCCGTCGTGGTCACCCGGTCCCTGCGCACCGCCCTGGCCCACGGCGACCGGCACATCGGCGACGAGCATCTGCTGCTCGCCCTCACCGCCCGCCCCGGTGTTCCGGCGGAGGTCCTCGCCGATCGCGGAGTGACCTTCGCGGCGGTGGAGCGGCTGCTGTGGGGCGGGGGAGCGGCGAAGGCGAGCCAGGGCCTCTCGTTTGGATCAGTTGCCATGGCTCCGCCATGACGCCCTCCTCCGCCTTGCGATGCACGGCACCAGACCCCGCTCCCTGACCCGGCCCGATCCAAACGAAAGACCCAAAGTCCGCCCGGGCCCGGCCGTGATGCCGGGCCCCCGCGCCTGCCCCGGTGTCGGTCGGCGCAGCGTCGGTCGGCGTGGTGTCAGCCGGTGTGGGACCGCAGGGCGGCGCTGATGCGGGCCGCCGCCGTCGACAGATGGCCGCGGGCCTCCCGGACCTGCTCCTCGGTCACCCCCTGGTCGCGGGCCGCGTCGCGGATGTCGTCGCGGAAGCGGTCCAGGAGCCGGTCCAGGGCCCTGGCCGGGTCGCCCCCGAAGTCCTCGTGAGCCCAGGACGGCTCATAGGCTCCGGGGAAGTCCTCGGGGGTCGTCGAGTACTCCGGCTCCTCCGGTGCTCCCGGGCGCCCGAAGCCGAAGTCCTTCCCGAGTCCCTTGCCGAAGTCCTTGCCGAACTCGCCGAACTCCTTGGCCAGTTCGGTCAGGCCCTCCCGTACGCCGTTCGGCCAGTCGCCCCGGGCGAAGTGGCTCTGCACCTGCTCCTGGACCCGCCGCGCCATGCGCTGCAACTCCTCCTGGGCCTGGGCGCGCGCCCGCTCCTGGGCGTCCTTGGCCTGACGGCGTGCCTGCTGGGCTTCCTCGCGGGCCCGCCTGCTCTCGTCCTTGGCGCGCCGGGCCTGCTCCTTCCACTCCTGCCGGGCGCGGCGCATCTCCTCCTTGGCGGCGCGCCAGGACTCCTTCTCGGACGGCTCGCCCCACGCCCCGTGGGACTCCGCGCCCTCCTTGGCGCCCCGGCGGGCCTCGGAGACCGCGGCCCGCATCTCCCGGCGCAGATCGCCCGCCGCGCCCCGCACATCGGCGCGGATCTCGGCGGCGAGCTCGGCGACCGACTCGCGGATCTCCAGCTCCAGATCCGCCAGCTCGGCACTGCGCTCGGCCAGTTCGGCACGGCCCGCGTCGGTGATCGCATACACCTTGCGGCCGCCCTCGGTGGTGTGGGTGACCAGCCCTTCGGCCTCCAGCTTGGCCAGCCGGGGGTAGACGGTGCCCGCGGACGGCGCGTACAGCCCCTGGAAGCGCTCCTCCAGCAGGCGTATCACCTCGTATCCATGGCGGGGCGCCTCGTCGAGCAGCTTCAGCAGATAGAGCCGCAGGCGTCCATGGGCGAAGACGGGAGGCATGTCAGAGCCCCTTCTGCTCGGTCGGGCCGCCGGGGGAGCGGTCGGAGGCTGCGTCGGCGGTCCCTGGTCCGGCACCGGCCCAGGGCTCCTCCTCCGCGGGTGGGCGGCGCAGCACGGCGATGGAGCCGGACACCGTGGTCGCCTTCACCCGGCCGCGGCCCCCGCCGAGGCGGCCCGTGATCCTCTTGGCGCCCCACTGCCCGGTCACCCGCAGATCGTCGAAGGCGTTGGACACCGTGCCGCTCGCGGTGTTCGCGTCGATCTCCGCGTCCGCCGGGTGGGGCAGCCGGATCGCTATCTCCCCCGAGACATTGGTCAGCCGGGCCTCGGTGGGCCCGCTGGTGGAATCGAGGTCCAGGATGATCGAGCCGCTCACGGAGTCCGCCTTCACCAGCGGGCAGGCGCCCTCGATGACGGTGAGGTCTCCGGACACCGAGTTGAGCCGCAGCTCACCGGTGACGCCCTGGGCCTCCACGCTCCCCGAGACCGTGGCGACATGGGCCGGGCCGGAGACGCCCACCAGGGTGGTCTCACCCGTGACGCCCTTCGCGTCGACGGGGCCCTCGATGCCCGAGACCATCGCACCGGCCGCGACCACGCCGACCTCCACCCGGGTGGCGGCGGGGACGGCCAGGGAGACGACCGCGCTGCGGTGCCAGCTCTTGCGGTCGAGCCACTTGAGGAAGCCCCTCCAGGGCAGGTCGTCGTAGGCCACCGTCAGAACGCCGTCCCGGTGGGTCACCGTCAGCGGGGGGCCCTCGATCTCCGAGACCTCCAGACGGGCGGAACTCTCGTCCGTGCCCACCACGTTGACCGTTCCGTTGACGGTGCGTACGTGCAGGGCCGTCACGGGGGTGTCGAAGGTGAGCTTCCGCGGCTCGGCGACGGACCACTCGGACATGGGTGACCTCCTCGGTCGGTGCGGGGGCACCCTGCCCCAACGCGCCATATCGCGTGTTCGTTCTTCACGATATATCGCGGGCACGCAAAGTCAAGGCGCCCTCGTGGGGAACCTTGAGGAGGAGGGTTGACGCGGCCCCTACTCGTCGTCCTCGTCGTCCAGCCGGGCCAGCCAGGTCGCCAGCCGCTCCACCGGCACCTCGAAGTCGGGGTTGAGATCCACGAACGCGCGCAGCTGCTCGGCGAGCCACTCGAAGGTGATCTCCTCCTCGCCGCGCCGCTTCTCCAGCTCTTCGATGCCACGGTCGGTGAAGTACATGTCCTCAGAATATGTGGAGCCCGGGGGCCGGTGGCCCGCCCGCCGGAGCCGCCGTCCGCGCACAACGCGGAACCGCCCGCATACGGCAGGGGCCCGCCCCCGAGCCGAAGCTCGGTGGCGGGCCCCTGCGCGACCCGGAGGCTTACGCCTCGAACACCTCGCGCACGAGCTGCTCCTGCTCCGCCTGGTGCCGCTTGGCGGAACCGACGGCCGGGGACGAGCCGTGCGGACGGGAGATCCGGCGCAGCCGCTCGGCCGGCGGGACGTCCGCGCCGACCGCCAGGTCCAGGTGGTCGATGAGGTTCAGGGCGATGAACGGCCAGGCGCCCTGGTTCGCCGGCTCCTCCTGGGCCCACAGGTACTTCTCGGCGTTCGGGTACTTCTTGATCTCCTCCTGGAGCTCGGCACCCGGCAGCGGGTACAGGCGCTCCAGACGGATGATCGCGGTGTCCGTCACGCCGCGCTTCTGCCGCTCGGCCTCCAGGTCGTAGTAGACCTTGCCGGCGCAGAAGACGACCTTGCGGACCGCGGCCGGGTCCACCGACGCGTCGCCGATGACCGGGCGGAACTTGCCCGTGGTGAACTCCTCCGCCTTGGACGCGGCGGCCTTGAGGCGCAGCATCGACTTCGGCGTGAAGACCACCAGCGGCTTGTGGTGCGGGTTGTGCACCTGCCACCGCAGGAGGTGGAAGTAGTTCGACGGCAGGGTCGGCATCGCGACCGTCATGTTGTTCTGGGCGCAGATCTGGAGGAAGCGCTCCGGGCGGGCCGAGGAGTGGTCCGGGCCCTGGCCCTCGTAGCCGTGCGGGAGCAGCAGGGTGACGCCGGACGTCTGGCCCCACTTCTGCTCGGCCGAGGAGATGAACTCGTCCACGACGGTCTGGGCGCCGTTGACGAAGTCGCCGAACTGGGCCTCCCACATCACCAGCGCGTTCGGGCGGGCCAGCGAGTAGCCGTACTCGAAGCCCATCGCCGCGTACTCGGACAGCAGCGAGTCGTAGACGTTGTAGCGCGCCTGGTCCTCGGAGAGGTACTGGAGCGGCGTGAAGTCCTCGCCCGTCTGGCGGTCGATGATCACCGCGTGGCGCTGGCCGAAGGTGCCGCGGCGCGAGTCCTGGCCCGAGAGCCGGACCGGGACGCCCTCCAGCAGCAGCGAGCCGATCGCGAGGGTCTCGCCCATGCCCCAGTCGATCGTGCCGTCCTCGACCATCGCCGCCCGGCGCTGGAGCTGCGGCAGCAGCCGCGGGTGGACGGTGATGTTGTCGGGGATGTTGACCTGGGACTCGGCGATCCGCTTGACGACCTCGGCGGACACGGCCGTGTCGACCACGACCGGGAAGCCGTCCTGCGGCTCCTGCGGGGCGGCCGAACCGGGCTGCGAGGTGGCCTCGCGGACCTCGGTGAAGACCTTCTCCAGCTGGCCCTGGTAGTCCTGGAGGGCCTGCTCGGCCTCCTCCAGGGTGATGTCGCCCCGGCCGATCAGGGACTCGGTGTACAGCTTGCGCACCGAGCGCTTCTTGTCGATCAGGTCGTACATCAGCGGCTGGGTGAAGGCCGGGTTGTCCGACTCGTTGTGACCGCGGCGGCGGTAGCAGATGAGGTCGATCACCACGTCCTTGTTGAACGCCTGGCGGAACTCGAAGGCGAGCCGCGCCACGCGCACGACGGCCTCGGGGTCGTCGCCGTTCACATGGAAGATCGGGGCCTCGATCATGCGGGCCACGTCCGTCGCGTACATGGAGGAACGCGAGGACTCGGGGGCCGCGGTGAAGCCGACCTGGTTGTTGATGACGACGTGGACCGTGCCGCCCGTGCGGTAGCCGCGCAGCTGCGACATGTTGAGGGTCTCGGCCACCACGCCCTGGCCCGCGAAGGCCGCGTCGCCGTGGATCGCCACCGGCAGGACCGTGAAGTCGGTGCCGCCCTTGTTGATGATGTCCTGCTTGGCGCGGGAGACGCCCTCCAGGACCGGGTCCACCGCCTCCAGGTGGGAGGGGTTGGCCACCAGCGAGACCTTGATCTGCTCGCCGTCCAGGCCGGTGAAGGTGCCGTTGGCGCCCAGGTGGTACTTGACGTCGCCGGAGCCGTGCATCGACTTCGGGTCGAGGTTGCCCTCGAACTCGCGGAAGATCTGGGCGTACGACTTGCCGACGATGTTGGCCAGCACGTTGAGGCGGCCGCGGTGGGCCATGCCGATGACGACCTCGTCCAGGCGCGACTCGGCCGCGGAGTCGATCACCGCGTCGAGCAGCGGGATGACGGACTCGCCGCCCTCCAGGGAGAAGCGCTTCTGACCGACGTACTTGGTCTGGAGGAAGGTCTCGAAGGCCTCCGCCGCGTTCAGCCTGCGCAGGATGCGCAGCTGCTCCTCGCGCTCCGGCTTGGAGTGCGGGCGCTCCACGCGGTCCTGGATCCACTTGCGCTGCTTGGGGTCCTGGATGTGCATGTACTCGATGCCGGTGGTGCGGCAGTACGAGTCGCGCAGCACGCCGAGGATGTCGCGCAGCTTCATCATCGACTTGCCGGCGAAGCCGCCGACGGCGAACTCGCGCTCCAGGTCCCACAGGGTGAGGCCGTGCTCGGTGATGTCCAGGTCGGGGTGCTTGCGCTGCTGGTACTCCAGCGGGTCGGTGTCGGCCATGACATGGCCGCGGACCCGGTAGGAGTGGATCAGCTCGAAGACGCGGGCGGCCTTGGTGACGTCGTCGTCGTGCGAGGCGTCGATGTCCTTGAGCCAGCGGACCGGCTCGTAGGGGATGCGCAGCGCCTCGAAGATCTCGTCGTAGAAGCCGTTCTCGCCGAGGAGGAGGTTGGCGACGACGCGCAGGAACTCGCCGGAGGCGGCGCCCTGGATCACCCGGTGGTCGTAGGTCGACGTGAGCGTCATGACCTTGGAGATGCCGAGCTTGTTCAGGGTGTCCTGGGAGGTGCCCTGGAACTCCGCCGGGTAGTCCATGGAGCCGACGCCCATGATGACCGACTGGCCGGGCATCAGGCGCGGCACCGAGTGGACGGTGCCGAGACCGCCGGGGTTGGTCAGGGAGACCGTCACACCGGTGAAGTCGTCCATCGTCAGCTTGCCGTCGCGGGCGCGGCGGACGATGTCCTCGTAGGCCTGCCAGAACTCGAAGAAGTTGAGCGTCTCGGCCTTCTTGATCGCCGCGACCACGAGCTGGCGGTCACCGTTCGGCTTCACCAGGTCGATGGCGAGGCCGAGGTTGACGTGCTCCGGCTTGACCAGGGTCGGCTTGCCGTCCTTCTCCGCGAAGGACCAGTTCATCGCCGGCATGGCCTTGATGGCCTGCACCATCGCGTAGCCGATCAGGTGCGTGAAGGAGATCTTCCCGCCCCGGGCGCGCTTGAGGTGGTTGTTGATGACGATGCGGTTGTCGAAGAGCAGCTTCACCGGCACCGCGCGCACGGACGTGGCCGTGGGCAGCTCCAGGGAGGCGTTCATGTTCTTCGCAACGGCGGCGGAGGGGCCGCGCAGGGTCACCAGCTCGGGACCCACGGGCGCCTGGGCCACGGGTTCTTCCTTCTTGGGCTGTGCAGGGGCCGCAGCGGGCTTCGCTGCGGCGGGGGCGGCCGCGGCGGGCTTCGCCGGGGCGGCGGCGGGCTTCGCGGCGGGGGCCGGGACGGCCGGTGCGGCCGGTGCCTGCGGAGCCGCGGCCGGGGCGGCCGGTGCCGGGGCGGCGGGAGCGGCCTGGGCCGGGGTGGTGGTCTCTGCGGCCCCCGCGGCCGCAGTACCCGCCGCAGCCGAGGAGGCAGCAGCTCCCGGCTTGTAGTCGGCAAAGAAGTCCCACCAGGCACGGTCTACCGAATTCGGGTCCTGGAGGTACTGCTGATAGATCTCGTCGACGAGCCACTCGTTCGGACCGAACGCGGCCGCGGGGTTCTTCCCGGCTTGGTCGTCGGTCGAGACACTCGAGTTACTGGGGGACTGTGGCGACACGGCGGCAACCGCCCTCTTCCGCTTCACAAGGTTATGGACAGCGGAAATAAAGGCTACGCCTCCCCGGGGGTGAAGGTCAGGTCGGGCCTGTCCATCGTCGTGTAAGTCACACCGGAGAGCGTGTTTCGGGGCGCGAAATGGCGGGAAACAAGCGTGGTTCCGTTGCGCGAGGGGTGCGTCGGCCGGGACCCGGCACCCCATGCCCGTGGGCCTGTGCCTGATCACACGTGTCCGTCGGCGCGTCCATCCGTGGATCTTGGTCTTCCGCTTCGAACTTTACGTCAACTTGGAAGAGGGGGCTCTCCCGGAAGGGTGACCTGGATCCGGCAACCCCGGGTGGATTCGGCCACCCCGATCCGGCCGCCGTGCAGATCCACCGCCCAGCGCGCGATCGCCAGGCCCAGCCCCGTGCCGCCGTCGCTGCCCGGCCCGTGCGGCCGGCGCACGGCGCCGCGGTTGAAGCGCTCGAACACCCGGTGCCACTCCGACCGGGGGATGCCGGGGCCCTCGTCCAGCACCTCCAGCTCCAGCGAGTCCGGGGTGGGGCCGCGCCGGGCGGTCACCGTCACCCGGCCGTGCGGGGGGCTGTGCTTGACCGCGTTGTCGATCAGATTGGCCACCACCTGGTGGAGGCGCTCCGGGTCCGCGTGCGCGGTCAGCTCCGGCGGGGAGACATCGAGGTGGAGATGGACGTCCGTGCGGGTGTGGGTGCCGGAGCCCGAGGCGATGCCGGCCCGGACCGAGGCCACCATCTGGGCCTCCTTGAGGACGCCCGAGAGATACGGCCACACCTCGAAGCGGCGCTTCTTCAGCGGTACGACGCCGTTGTCCAGCCGGGAGAGGTCCAGCAGGGTCTCCACCAGGCGCCCGAGCCGCTCGGTCTGCTTCAGGGCGGTGCGCATGGTCTCGGGGTCGGCCTCGGTGACGCCGTCCACGATGTTCTCCAGCACCGCGCGCAGTCCGGCGATGGGGGTGCGCAGCTCGTGGGAGACATTTGCCACGAGTTCCTTGCGCTGGCTGTCCTGGGCCTCCAGCTCGTCCGCCATCAGATTGATGGTGTGGGCCAGGTCACCCATCTCGTCCCGGCGGTGGTCCCGGACCCGGCGGGTGTAGTCGCCGTGCGATATCGAGCGGGCCACCGCGTTCATCTCGTCCAGCGGGGCCGTGAGCGAGTGCGCCACGAACTGCGTGATCAGCAGCGTGGCGATCATCGAGAAGACGGTGATGAAGCGCAGCTCGGTCTCGGTGCGCACCGCGATCAGCAGCAGACCTGTGGTGATCAGCACCGCGATGACGACCAGTGCACCGAGCTTGGTCTTGATCGAGAACGGGCGTACGCCGCCCCAGGGATCCCCGGGGCTCCTCCGTGCGGCCGGCCCGTCGCTCATGGCGTCGGGGTCTCCAGGGCGTAGCCCACACCGTGCACGGTGCGGATGCGCTCGGCGCCGATCTTCCGCCGCAGGGCCTTGATGTGGCTGTCCACGGTGCGGGTGCCGGAGGCGTCCGCCCAGTCCCACACCTCCGCGAGCAGCTGCTCCCGGGAGAGGACCGCGCGCGGGGTGTTGGCCAGGCAGACCAGCAGGTCGAACTCGGTGGGCGTGAGGTGGACGTCCTCGCTGCGCACCCGGACCCGCCGCTGGGCGTGGTCGATCTCCAGTTCGCCCAGGCGGAGGATGCCGCTGCGCGGTGTCGAGGCGGCCAGCGCGGCCCGCTCCATCCGCCGCAGCAGCACATGCACCCGCGCCGCCAGCTCACGCATCGAGAACGGCTTGGTCATGTAGTCGTCGGCGCCGACGCCGAGCCCGACCAGCATGTCCGTCTCGTCGTCGCGCGCGGTGAGCATCAGCACCGGCACCGGACGCTGCGCCTGCACCCGGCGGCAGACCTCAAGGCCGTCGAAGCCCGGCAGCATGATGTCGAGAATCAGCAGGTCCGGCTGCCACGCCTCAGCCGTGTCGACCGCTGCCGGACCGTCGCCGGCCGTTTGCACGAGGAATCCTTCCGCGCGCAGCCGGGCGGCGATGGCGTCGACGATCGTTGGGTCGTCCTCGACCACCAGAACCCGGCGCTGTGCGCCCGGGGTCGCCGTCGTGCCGTTGTGCGCGGTGTGTGTTTGCTCCATCGCCCGCCCCTGAGTTGCTTTCCGGAATCCGTGGGGTGATCCCATGACTGCTATTGACGCTTGAATGATCCGCGCCAGGGAAGCAGGGTACGGGGAGTTACCGCCGGTCGGCTATCCAGGTCGGAGCGCCAGGTGCACGACGTCCGGAACGCCCCGGGCAACGGGGACCTCTTCGGTATGGACCCGCTGGAACCCGGCATTCCAGAGGGTTCCTTCAAAATCCGGAGAGGGCCGGGCGGACCACACC
Organism: Streptomyces sp. NPDC052040; assembly: GCF_044548405.1. Classification (NCBI taxonomy): domain Bacteria; kingdom Bacillati; phylum Actinomycetota; class Actinomycetes; order Kitasatosporales; family Streptomycetaceae; genus Streptomyces; species Streptomyces sp. NPDC052040. The sequence goes on from NZ_JBIUBV010000005.1 coordinate 254,049, forward strand.
GCCAGTACCCCGCCGGGTCTCAACACCCGTGCGCAGCTTGCCAGTCCGGCCGCCGAGTAGAGGCTCTCGTTGTCCTCCGTGACGGTCCAGCCGGGCCCGTTGTCGATGTCCAGGCACAGTGCGTCGTACGTGGCGGATGTCTCACGCAGGTGAGTCGTGAGGTCGGCTTCGACCACGCGGGTGCGGGGGTCGGCGAGCGCGGCTGCGGAGAGTGCGCCGAGCGGCCCGTGGAGGTGCCAGTCGATGACGGCGCGCTCGCGCTCGACGACGGTGACGGCTCCCCAGCGTCCGTCCGCGGCCGCGTGCGCGAGGGAGAAGCCGACGCCCAGACCGCCGATCAGCACGCTCGGCTCCGGGCGTTCGTCCAGGGCCGCGTACGCGGCGTCGACGAGCAGCCGCTCCGAGCGCCCGTCGGAGGTGTCCATCAGGAAGCAGCCGTTGGCGATGATCTGGAGCAGTTCGCCGTGGCGGCGCAGGACGACCTCGCCGTGCGGCCCCTCGCGGCGGTCCAGGACCTCCGGGGTCGCGCGGGTGTCGTAGGGATGAGGCATGGGTCACATTGTGGTGACCCGGGCGGGTCGGGGGCGAGGGATTTTCCGGTGTCTCCACGGATGGGTATCTATGTTCGGGTATGGGAGGGGGACGCAGAACAGAGCTGAGAAGTTGCTTTGAATCGGGTCTCCCGGTGGCGTCGGTCATAGACAGCGGCCCGGGGCGGCACCAAGGGTGGTTCATGAACGGAAGGGAGCCACCCGCTTTGGAACGCACGGTCTCGGCGGCTGATGCCGTGGTCACGGCCCCCGGGACAGGTGTGCACCTGCTCGACGGCATGCCGCGCCAGCGCACCGCCCCGCTCCCGGCCCACCCGGCCGCCGACCCCTGGTTCCCGGCCCCCGCCCGAACGCCCCGCCCGGCCGTGCGGATCCGCGCCCTGCTGCCGCTCCCCGCGCAGACGCCCTTCACCTTCGGCTACGCGGCCGTGCTCGCGGTGACCTCCCTGTTCGCCGAGTACGCCGACCCCGCGCTGATGCACTCCCTCTATCAGGGGTCCAGCACCGACGTCGCCCATCTGGCGCACGACCCCCTGCTGGTGCTGATCGCCAGCGCGCTGTGGATCGCGGGCGGCCCGGGCTCCACGTACGCGCTGCTCTTCCTGCTCGCGCTGACGGCGCTGGAGCGGCGGATCGGAGGCCCCCGCACCGCCGTCGTCTTCCTGCTCGGACACGTCCTCGCGACCCTGGCCACCGAGGTGCCCGTCGGCCTTGCGGTGCAGGCCGGACAGCTGCCCGGCAGTTCGCTGCACCGCCTCGACTACGGCATCAGCTTCGGGGTAGCGGCGAGTGTCGGCGCCCTCGCGGGTCTGGTGCGGCCCTGGCTGCGCGGGACGATCCTCGCCGTGTTCGGCGGGATACTGCTCGCCGATCTGCTCCAGTTCACCGACCCCCTGAGCGACTGGGGCCATTTGCTGTCCCTGGCGATCGGCGTCGGCACCTGGCCGCTGGTGCGGCGGTGGCGGCGGGTGGGGCTTGGGGTTGCCGGGGGGTGAGGCGTCGGGGGCGTCCGGAGTTGAGGTCCCCGGGTCCCAGGGTCTCCGGGCTGTCGCGCGCCAAGCCGTGGGGCGGTTTGCCGGGCAGTCCGCCGGGCCGTCCGGAGTTGAGGCCGTCGGGTCGCCATGTGCCTGGGCAGTCCTCCGGGTTGCCCGGAGTTGAGCCCCCCGGGTCACCGGACCGCCGCGCGCCATGCCCCCGGACGGGCGGTCCCGTGTACCGAAGTCGCAGGTCGCCGCGTGATCGCTCAGAGCGAACGGGTTCGGGGGAACATTCGGATCGCGCCCCGCATTGAGTCGGCATAGCTCAAGTTGACTGCCGAAGGGGAGATCATGGCTTCGATGCCCGCATCGCTCACCCTGCCCGTACTGCCCCTCGATGGCGAGGTCGTGCTGCCGGGCATGGTGGTTCCGCTGGACCTGAGTGACTCCGATGTCCGTGCGGCGGTGGAGGCCGCGCAGGCAGCCGCCCGGGCCGAACCGGGAAAGCCGCGGGTCCTGCTCGTCCCCCGGATCGACGGCACCTACGCGACCACCGGTGTGCTCGGCACCGTCGAGCAGGTGGGCCGACTGGCCGACGGTGACCCGGGCGCCCTGATCCGCGGCCGCAGCCGGGTGCGGATCGGCGCCGGGACCACCGGTCCGGGCGCTGCGCTGTGGGTGGAGGGCACCCGGATCGACGAGAGCGTGCCGGACCCGCTGCCCGGGCACGCCGCCGAGCTCGCCAAGGAGTACAAGGCGCTCGCCACCAACTGGCTGAAGAAGCGCGGCGCCTGGCAGGTCGTGGACCGGGTCCAGGCCATCGACGACATCTCCGCGCTCGCCGACAACTCCGGGTACTCGCCGTTCCTGACCACCGAGCAGAAGGTGGAACTGCTGGAGACGGCCGACCCGGTGGCCCGGCTGAAGCTGGCCACCCAGCACCTGCGCGACCACCTCGCCGAGCAGGACGTCGCCGAGTCCATCGCCAAGGACGTCCAGGAGGGCGTGGACAAGCAGCAGCGCGAGTTCCTGCTCCGCCGCCAGCTGGAAGCCGTCCGCAAGGAACTGCGCGAGCTGAACGGCGACAGCGCACAGGGCGAGGAGACCGACGACTACCGGGCCCGGGTGGAGGCCGCCGACCTTCCCGAGAAGGTCCGCGAGGCCGCCCTCAAGGAGGTCGACAAGCTGGAGCGGGCGAGCGACCAGTCGCCCGAGGGCTCCTGGATCCGCACCTGGCTCGACACCGTGCTCGAACTGCCGTGGAACGAGCGCACCGAGGACGCCTACGACATCCGGGGCGCCCGGGCCGTCCTGGACGCCGAGCACGCGGGCCTCTCCGACGTGAAGGAGCGGATCACCGAGTATCTGGCGGTCCGCAAGCGCCGCGCCGACCGGGGCCTCGGTGTCGTCGGCGGGCGGCGCGGCGGTGCCGTACTGGCGCTGGTCGGGCCGCCCGGTGTGGGCAAGACCAGCCTCGGCGAATCGGTCGCGCACGCCATGGGGCGGAAGTTCGTCCGGGTCGCGCTCGGCGGCGTACGCGACGAGGCCGAGATCCGCGGCCACCGGCGCACCTATGTCGGCGCCCTGCCCGGCCGGATCGTCCGTGCTGTCAAGGAGGCCGGTTCGATGAACCCGGTCGTCCTGCTGGATGAGATCGACAAGGTGGGCTCGGACTTCCGGGGCGACCCGGCCGCCGCCCTGCTGGAGGTCCTGGACCCGGCGCAGAACCACACCTTCCGCGACCACTACCTGGAGGTCGAACTCGACCTGTCGGACGTGGTGTTCCTCGCCACGGCGAACGTCCTGGAGGCGATCCCCGAGGCGCTGGCCGACCGGATGGACATCGTCCGCCTGGACGGCTACACCGAGGACGAGAAGGTCGTCATCGCGCGCGACCATCTGCTCCCGCGTCAGCTGGAGCGGGCCGGACTGGACCAGGACGAGGTCGCCCTCGACGAGGGCGCGCTGCGCAGCCTGGCCGGGGAGTACACCCGGGAGGCGGGCGTGCGGAACCTGGAGCGGTCGATCGCCCGGCTGCTCCGCAAGGTCGCCGCACAGCACGAACTGGAGGAGAACGGACTGCCCCGCACCGTACGCGCCGAGGATCTGCGCGGGCTGATCGGGCGCCCCCACCATGTGCCCGAGGCCGCCCAGGACCCGGCCGAGCGGCGCACCGCGGTCCCGGGCGTGGCGACCGGTCTCGCGGTCACCGGCGCGGGCGGCGACGTCCTCTATGTGGAGGCCTCGCTCGCCGATCCGGAGACGGGCGCGGCGGGTCTGGCCCTCACCGGCCAGCTCGGCGATGTGATGAAGGAGTCCGCGCAGATCGCGCTGAGCTTCCTCCGCTCGCACGGCGCCGAGCTGGAGCTGCCCGTCGGGGACCTCAAGGACCGGGGCGTGCACATCCACTTCCCGGCGGGCGCGGTCCCCAAGGACGGCCCGAGCGCGGGCATCACCATGACGACCGCGCTGGCCTCGCTGCTGTCGGGCCGTCCGGTGCGCACGGATGTGGCGATGACGGGCGAGGTCTCGCTGACCGGCCGGGTGCTGCCCATCGGCGGGGTGAAGCAGAAGCTGCTCGCCGCGCACCGGGCGGGCGTGACGACCGTCGTCATCCCCAAGCGCAACGAACCCGACCTGGACGACGTCCCGGCCGAGGTGCTGGACAAGCTGGAGGTCCACACCGTCACCGACGTCCGCCAGGCCCTGGAGCTGGCGCTCACCCCGGCGGCGACCGGCGGAGCGACCCGGGAGGTCCCGACGGCGGCGTGACGGGCGCGGGGCGACGGCGGCGGTACGGCGGCTGCGCGGCGGCGGGTACGCCCGCCCGGCAGCCGTCGCGGCCGTCGCAGCTGTCGGCCGTCGGCGCGGCCGGTCGTCGTCACCCTCAGCCGTTGGCCAGCGCCTGCACCCGGTCCAGCGCCCCGTTGTACCGGTCGTGGTCGCCGACGGTCGGGCCCGACGAGGTGTACTGCCACATGGTGCAGTAGCCCCAGCCGCCCGGCAGGGTGCCCGGGTCGGCGGCATAGCGGGCGATCCACAGCGGGTTGGCCGAGGCGAAGCCGGAGTAGTTCCCGGTGCACTGGCTCCACCAGCTGGTGGCCGTGTAGATCACGGCGTCCCGGCCGGTGCGCGCCTTGTAGCGGCCCAGGAAGTCGGCGATCCAGCCGGTCATCGCGCTCGCCGACTTGCCGTAGCAGGCGTCGCCGTAGGGGTTCCACTCGATGTCCAGCGCGCCCGGCAGGGTCCTGCCGTCCCTGGACCAGCCGCCGCCGTGGTCGACGAAGTAGTCGGCCTGGGCGGCGCCGCCCGCGGTGTCCGGGGTCGCGAAGTGGTAGGCGCCGCGGATCATGCCCACGCCGTACGAGCCGTTGTACTGCTGGGTGAAGGAGGGGTTGGTGTAGTACGTCCCCTCGGACGCCTTGGTGTAGGCCCAGCGGACCCCGCTGCTCCAGAGTGTCGCCCAGGCGACACTGCCCTGGTATCCGGAGACGTCGACGCCCTCCGTCTGGGCGGCGGCGGTGGCCCGTGGGGCGCCGCCCCGGCCGTCGTGTGCGAGGACGCCCATCCCCATGTACGCGGAGCCGCGGGCGGGCGCGGCGGCGGCGCGTGCCGGGAGGAGCCCCGGCAGGCAGAGCACGGCGAGCAGGATTCCGGCCGTGAGCAGACGGCGCACGGAGCGGACCGGTCCGGATCTGAGCACGGGCATGACGTGCCTCCGAAGGGTTCGGTGGAGCGGGGTGGGGGGGATCGCTCGGGCAGGCCCGTGCCGGGACCCGGGGGAGAGCGGGGCATGATCACCCCGTCGCACGACGGCGCGGGCGTGCCGGTCCTTGCCTGTCCTTGGAAGCTACGCACGTAGACCGAGGGCTGGGAAGGGGGGCCGGAGGCTGCCGTTGGTCTACGCCTGCGAAATACTGGCGTAGCTGCGGCAATGGTGAGGTTTGGCAGAAACTTTCAGGATCGGGTTAACCGGGGCAGGGGTGCTGACGTGCACGAGGACTCAAACGGAGAGGGGCGTCCGGTCGTGTCCGGTGTGCCGGGCGGCGGTGCGGAGCGCTCCGGCGCACCGGCCGCCGGTGCTGCGGCGGATGTGGCCGATGCGGCGGCCGCGGCACTCGGCGGTGGCGAGGCGCACCAGGAGTTTCTCTCGCTGGAGCGCGAGTTGACCGTGTTCCTGCGGCGCGCCCGCGCCAGCCAGGGCGAGATGGCCCGGGAGGTCCACCCGGACCTGGAGACCGCCGCCTACGGTCTTCTCGTACGGCTCGACGAGTGCGGCCGCCAGCGTGCCACCGCGCTCGCCGCCTACATCGGTGTCGGCAAGGCCACCATGTCCCGCCAGCTGCGTGCCCTGGAGGACCTGGGCCTGGTCGCCCGGGAGCCCGACCCCGCCGACGGCCGCGCCTGGCTGGTCCACCTCACCGAGGAGGGCCACCGCCGGGTCGGCCTGGTCCGTGAGGCCCGCCGCGCCCGCTATGTGCGCCAGCTCGCCCACTGGGACCAGCGCGAGGTCGCCGAACTGGCCCGGCTGCTGCACCAGTTGAACCAGGGCATGGAGAAGTAGCCCGCCGCCCGGGCGGCGGCCCACGGTGCCGCCCGGGCTGCCTCGCATGGTGCCGCCCGGGCCGCGTCGCCAGGTCCGCGTTTCCCGGTGGCACGCCGTTTCCGCGTGGCACGCCGTCCGGGCCTCACGGCTGTACGACGACCACCGTCGCGTCGTCGTGCGTCTTGCCGCGGCCCAGATACGCCCGCTGCGCCCGGTCGGCGTCCTCCAGGGCCCGGACCCGCGTCACGAGGGCCGCCGCCCCCTCCGTACGCACCAGCCCGAACAGATCCGTCCAGTCGCCCTGGCGGAACTTCTCCGCCCAGCGGGTCGCGCCGTCCGTCAGCGCCACCAGGGTGCGCACCGCCGAGCGCGGCAGCTCGCCGGTCACCGCACGGTCCGCGACGGCGGGGTCGGCGGCCGCCGTGAAGAAGCCGCCCTCCTTGTTGCGGACCGTGGCGTCCGCGATCGCGTCCGAGGCCAGCGAGGCGCGCGGAAGGCGGTCCAGCCGGTCGTCCACCAGGGCGGAGACCGTGCCGTCGGGCGCCTCGGCCAGCAGCACCGAGTCCGCGAGGACCAGGTACTCCACCGTCGCCCCGGACCAGCGCCCGAGGACCACGGTTGCCTGCGGGGTGCGCGGGTGAGAAAGGTCACAGGTGAATGCGTGGGCGTCAGCGGTACGCCGCAGTGCCTTTGTGAGGATCTCCGACAGCGTCAGATCCCGGCGGGAAACGGACAGTTCGGTCAGGGCTCCGCCGAGCCGTGCGCAGAACCAGGGGACGGAATGAAGACAGCCGTCGTCGCCCTCCGGCGGGGTCACCCCGTCCAGTACGACCAGCGCTCCGCCCTGTCCTGACGCCGGAAGGGCGAGCGCGGCGAAGTCCTCGTTGGGGCGGGCCGCGTCGCCCGGCTCGGAAATCAGTTCCATACGCATCCGGCCAGTCTGCACGACCCCTTCACACGGCCCGCGAAAGGCTGGCATTGGTTGCGGAAACAGCGTGACCGACCAGGTCAGACGCCTGTTTTGGGGTGGAATGATCGGCTCCGGTGGCGCGCGGCGGCGCATACTGCCAAATCGTGCCGCCGACGTCCAACCGGCCTGCCGTACAAGGTGTCCGCACGGGCCACAGGAACTTGCCCGCCAACTCCTCACCGATGTTCACTCCTTTGGGTGGGGGGTCAGGTGAAGCGGGACCTCTGCCCACCGGCACTGGGAGGGTCGGGAGCCGTTGTACCGGGTCGACGCCCCAGTTGACGGGCCGTCACCCGGCCATGGGTACACGAGTCAGGAATGCGAGCACCGGTGCAGAAGACGCGGCCTCGGCGCACAGGCAAGCAGACGGCCACCGAACGGGATGTCTCGTCCGAGCCCCTGGGCAGCGGCAGTGGCCGCACCGCCCGTGTGCGCAATCGGCTGGTCGTCGCGGTGGCCGTGGTCGCCGCCGCGATCGCGGGCGCCGGGGCACCGAGCGTCGTCGCCGCCTCCGGGCAGCTGAACGACTCCCAGAACCTGGTGACGCTCGCCGGGCAGACCCAGGACGCCCTGACCCTCGCCCACTCGCTGGCGGACGAGCGCGACGCCGTCACCGCCTATGTGGCCGCGGGGCGGACCGAGTCGAAGGCTCCCGCCGAACAGCAGAGCGCCCGCGTCGACCGCGAGATCCAGGACCTGCGCGCCCAGACGGACCTGCCCGCCGCGCTGCGCAAGGCGCTCGACGACGTGGGCTCGGTGCGCCGGGCCGCGCTCGTCGGGAAGAGCGGCGCCCTCCAGGCCCACCAGGCGTACTCCGCCGTCATCACCGAGCTGCACGGACTCGCCGACGAGCTGGCCCAGAAGATCCCGCCCCGCGCGGGCTCCGGCGCCTATGCGCTCGCCGAGCTGGACAGCGCCGTGCAGCAGGCCGCCGCCGCCCGGGGCCTGTTCCTCGCGGCCCTCGCCGTCCCGCAGTCCGGCGGGGCCGACATCAACCCGGTCACCGGGCTGCCCTCCACCGCCGCCGGTTCCCCGACGGCCGACGACAAGCAGCGCGACGCGCTCACCACCGCTGCCCAGCAGGCCGCCGTGCGCTCCGACGCGGCCCTCGCCGACTTCCACGACACCGCGACGCCGACGGCCAAGACCTCCTACGACTCCACGGTCAACGGCACCGAGGTCAACTCCGCCGAGAAGTACCTGGCCGACCTCACCGACGGGCCCACCCTCTCCGACGACGACCTCCAGCTGAGCAGCAAGAAGGTCGACGCGGCCCTGTCCGCGCGGGTCGAGCTGATGCGCGGTGTCGAGTCCTCGCTCTACGAGAGCCGCAGCAAGGACCTGGCGCAGCTGCGCGACGACGATGTCACCGGCCTGGAGATCAGGATCGCCCTCCTCGGCGTGCTGGTGCTGGTGGCCGTGGGCACCGCCATGGGCATGGCCCGCAGCCTCACCCGCCCGCTGTCCGTGCTGCGCCGAGGCTCGGCGCGAGTGGCCGCGGATCCGGCCGGTCAGGAGCCGGTGAAGTTCACCGGACGCAACGACGAGTTCGCCCAGGTCGTCCGCTCCGTCAACGCCCTGCACGCCCATGCCGTCGCGCTGCACGACCGACTCGGCACCCTGGAGGCCGACCGCAAGCACCTGGTCGGCCAGCGGCAGACGATGGCCGACGAGCGTGCCGCGCTGCGCGCCGAACTCGCCGAGTCCGCCGCCCATCTGGAGCGGGCCCGGCACAGCATCCACTCCACCTTCGTCAATCTCGCGCTGCGCACGCTCGGCCTGGTCGAGCGCCAGCTGACCGTCATCGAGGGCCTGGAGGAGCGCGAGCAGGACCCCGAGCGGCTCGCCACGCTCTTCCGCCTCGACCACTTCGCCACGGTGATGCGCCGGCACAGTGAGAACCTGCTGGTCCTCGCCGGTGCCGAGCATGTGCAGCAGCATGCGGGGCCGGTGCCGCTGGTGGACGTGGTGCGCGCCGCGGTCAGCGAGATCGAGCGGTACGAGCGCGTCCGGATCGCCGCGCTGCCGCCGCACGCGCACATCGCGGGCTTCGTCGCCGACGACCTCTCGCACCTGCTGGCCGAACTGCTGGAGAACGCCGCCTCGTTCTCCCCGCCGGACGTCACCGTCGAGATCTCCGGCTGGCTCCTGGAGAACGGCGAGGTGATGCTCTCCGTCCAGGACGAGGGCATCGGAATGACCGCCGACCGCATGGGCCGCCTCAACGCCCGGCTCGCCGACTTCGACCCGGCCGAGCCGTACGACCAGGAGAGCGGTGAGGGACTGGGGCTCGGGCTCTACGTGGTGGCCCGCCTCGCCCACCGGCACGGGGTCCGGGTCCAGCTGCGCGAGCAGAAGCAGGGCGGTGTCGCGGCGGTCGTCGTCCTGCCCAAGACCCTGCTGGCCGCGGCCCCGGCGGCCGCCGTGCCGCTGTCGGGCATGGGCCCGGTGGCGGGCGGTACGGCGCCGGTCATGCTGCCCGGCGCCGACGCGGAGGCCAACTCCAACGTCCTCAGCAGCCGCCCCCGGATCACTGCCCCGGCTCCCGCCGACGGACGGGACCCCCTGATCGCGGCGGCGGAACAGGCCGTGCACGACCAGGACACCGACGGCACCGGAGCCCCGGCCCCCGCGACCCGGACCCCGGGCACGCTTCCGGGCCCCCGCGAGGAGATGCTTCCCGGCGCCCCCGGAGCGGGCGCGGTGCCGGACCCCGCCGACGTCCGGGGGGTGAACGCCGTACAGGACGGGGACCCCGCCCGCGACGCGGCCGCCGCGCGGGACGCCGTGACCGCCGCGTGGGGCGGAGACCTCGCACGGAACGAGGCCGCCGCCCAGGACGAAGCCGCCGCCGTACGCGACGCGGTGACCGCCGCATGGGACGGGGACGCCGCCCGGAACGACGGCACCGCCCGGAACGACGGCCCCGTACGGAGCGAAGCCGCCGTACGGGACGGAAGCCCCCTGCGGGACATGGGCGTTGCCCGGGACGAAGGCTCCGCGTGGGACTCCGGCGCCGCCCCCGACGCGGGCCCCGCCCGTGGCAGGGGTGGCGTGGGCGACGCCAACGCCGTACGGCAGCAAGCCGCCCCGCACGCCGGAGGCCTGCCCGTGCGGGAACCGGTCGCCGGAGCCACCGGCTTCCCGGGCCGTACCCCCGAGCCCCCCGCCGACCTGCCCGGCCCCGAGACCACGATGGAGCTGCTGCTTCCGTTGTCCCGGACCGAGCAGCCCGCGCCCGGTGCCGGTGACCCCGGCAGTCCGGCGGCAGCCCCGTACACCATCGGCCCCGACGCCCATGAACGCACCGTGGACGAGGCCGAACCCCCCACCGCCCCGGCACCCGGGGCCCCCACTGCTCCGGCATCCGAGGCCCCCAGGCTCACCGCCAAGGGCCTGCCCAAGCGCACCCCGAAGATCTCCGCGCCCGCCCCGGCCCCCCGCCAGCGCGCCGGAGGGGTGGACGCCGAGGCGCTGCGCCGCAGGCTCGGCGGGTTCCACCGCGGTGCCTCGGAGGGCTACCGCCACGCCGAGGCGGAGACCGCCGAGCGGACCGCCGAGAACAGGGCGCCCGCGCACCGCCCCACAGCACCACCTCAGAACGCAGCGCCCGGTGCCGCACCGGGCGTCGACCCGACGGGGGGCACAGTCGAGGAGGCAAGCAGTTGACCGCGCCCAGTACCTTCGGACTGAGCAGTGAGGCCCGCAACCTGCACTGGCTGCTGACGAACCTGGTCGAGGAGGTGCCGGGACTGCTGTCGGTCGCGGTGGTCTCCTCCGACGGCCTGCTGCTGCTCTCGTCCGACCCCGGCCGCAACGCACAGGCCCGCGAGGGCCGCACGGCCCGGCCCGGCGGCCCGAAGGGGTCGTCCGCCGACCTCGCCACCGTGGTCTCCGGCATCGGCAGCCTCACCATCGGGGCCGCCAAGCTGATGGCCTTCGGCGGAGTCCGGCACACCATGGTCGCGATGGACGAAGGCAGTTTGTTTGTCATGTCCATCAGTGACGGCTCGCTGCTCGGTGTGCACGGCTCCGCGGACTGCGACATGAGTGTGGTGGCATACCACATGGCGCTCTTCGTCGGCCGCGCCGGACACGTCCTGACGCCCGAACTCCGCAGCGAACTGCGCAAGTCCCTGGAGGCCGAGTCGGCGGAGAGCACCCGATGAGCAGTGGACCCAAGAAGCTCCCCGTGCGCGGCGGTGACCGCAAACCCGCCCGGGTACGGCCCTATTCGCTCACCGGCGGCCGTACCCGCTTCGGGCACGTGCTGCTCGTGGAGACCTTTGTGGCGGCACTTGAGGCCCCCGAGGAACGGCGTGAACTGACGAATGGTTCACTGGCCACCCGAGTGATGCCCGAGATGCGGGCCATCGTCGAACTCTGCCGCCGTATGCGCACGGTGGCCGAGATCGCGGCACTGCTGAAGATGCCGCTCGGAGTGGTCCGCGTACTCCTCAGTGACCTCGCGGACCAGGGAAAGATCCGTGTATACGGAACCGGTCACGGCCCCGGACAGCCGGACCGCGCTCTGCTGGAAAGGGTGCTGAGTGGACTCCGCCGTCTCTGACGCCGCCCCGGGCGTCTCCCCGCTCCCCGCCGACCTCGTCGAGCAGGAGGACCTCAAAGCCTGGCAGACGGACCGCACGCGCGCCCCGATCGCCACGAAGATCGTGGTGGCGGGCGGCTTCGGCGTCGGCAAGACCACCCTGGTGGCCACCGTCTCGGAGATCCAGCCCCTCCAGACGGAGGCGCTGATGACCGAGGCCAGCGAGGAGACCGACGACCTCACCGCCACCCCGGAGAAGCTCACCACCACGGTGGCCATGGACTTCGGCCGCATCACGCTCGACGACGACCTGGTGCTCTACCTCTTCGGAACGCCGGGCCAGCAGCGGTTCTGGTTCATGTGGGACGACCTGGTGCGCGGTGCGATCGGCGCGGTGGTGCTGGCCGACACCCGCCGTCTGGAGGACTGCTTCCCCGCGCTGGACTACTTCGAGAGCAGCGGGCTGCCGTACATGGTCGCCGTCAACCACTTCGACGACACCGAGCGGTTCGAGCCCGAGGACGTGCGTGAGGCCCTCACCGTCCCCAGACATATACCTGTCATGATCATGGACGCGCGGCGCCGGATCTCGGTGATCGAGACCCTCCTGGCCCTGGTGGGCCACGCGCTCGACGTCACCCCCGAGTAGCCCCGAACAGGAGCACCACCCGCATGCGGAAGATACTCGTCGTCGGAGCCGGTCAGTCCGGCCTCCAGCTCGCCCTCGGCCTCCAGTCGCACGGGTACGAGGTCACCCTGATGTCCAACCGGACCGCGGACGAGATCCGCACCGGCCGGGTCATGTCGACGCAGTGCATGTTCCACACCGCACTCCAGCACGAGCGCGATCTCCAGCTGAACTTCTGGGAGTCCCAGGCCCCGAAGATCCAGGGGCTCGGTGTCTCCGTGGCGGGGCCCGAGTCGCAGCGGGTCATCGACTGGGTGGGCAGGCTGGACGGCTACGCGCAGTCGGTGGACCAGCGCGTGAAGATGGCCGGCTGGATGGAGACCTTCGCACAGCGCGGCGGGCAGCTGGTCATCCACGGCGCGGCGGTCTCCGACCTCGACTACTTCTCCCGCACCTACGACCTGGTGCTGGTGTCGGCGGGCAAGGGCGAACTGGTGTCCATGTTCGGCCGGGACGCCGCGCGCTCCCCCTACAGCGAGCCGCAGCGCGCCCTCGCGGTCGCCTATGTCCACGGCCTGGGCCCCCGCCCGGAGCACCCGGACTACGACGCGGTCCGCTGCAACCTGGTGCCGGGCGTCGGCGAGCTCTTCGTCATGCCGACCCTGACCAACTCCGGCCGCGCGGACATCCTGTTCTGGGAGGGCATACCCGGCGGCCCGCTCGATGTCTTCAAGGGCGTCAAGGACCCCTCGGAGCACCTCTCCCTGACCCTGGAACTCATGGAGCGGTTCACTCCCTGGGAGTACGCGCGGGCCACCAAGGTCGAACTGACCGACGCGGGCGGCACCCTCGCGGGCCGCTACGCCCCCACCGTCCGCAACCCGATCGGCCGCCTCCCCGGCGGCGGACTGGTCCTCGGCGTGGCCGACGTGGTCGTGGCGAACGACCCGATCACCGGCCAGGGCTCCAACTCGGCCGCCAAGTGCGCCGCGAGCTACCTCGACTCGATCCTGGAGCACGGCGACAAGGAGTTCGACGCGGCCTGGATGCAGGCGACGTTCGACCGCTACTGGAACGTCGCCCAGCATGTCACCAAGTGGACGAACGCCATGCTCGGCGTGCCCCCGGAGCACGTCCTGAACCTGATCGGCGCGGCGGGCTCCCTCCCCCCGGTCGCCGACCGCTTCGCCAACGGCTTCAACGACCCGTCCGACTTCGAGAACTTCTTCTACGAGCCGGAGAAGACGGAGGCGTACCTCGACTCGGTGGCGGGCGGTACGGCCGCCTAGCCCGCCCCGGCCCTCACCGGAGCGGGAAGCTCCGGTGGGGGTGTGTCCCGCCCGGTTCCCCGCCCGCTTCCGGGGCCGACGACGGGTCCGGTGACAGGGCGGACGACCGGTCCGGGGACGGGTCCGGTGACAGGGCGGACGACCGGTCCGGGGACGGCCGGTCCGTGCCCGGGGCCCGGGTGCCGGGCGGTCGGCCGGTCTCCGGAACCGGCGCGGGGGACGGGCCGTACGCGCCCGACGACAGAAGCTTCTGCTGCGCGGACTCGGTCCAGCCGCGCTCGTACTCGGAGAGCGCGGCCAGCTGATCCGGGCTCAGGGCGGCGAGCATGCTGTCGATGTCCTTCAGCCGCTGCCGGACGTCGTCACGCTGCTTGCGCTGCCGCTCGGTCAGGGCGAGCTGTCCGTCCAGGGCCGTGCGCGCCGCGCGGGCCAGTGCGTCGGCGTGCCGTTCCGCGGCCGCCAGCCGCCGTGCCGTCCCGGCCCGCTCGCGGCCCAGGCGGGCCAGCACATGGCCCAGGTCGAGGGCGTGCTGCGGATCCTGTGCCATGAGCAGGCGTACATAGGAGCCGATCTCCATGCTGCTGCGGTACTGCTGCCGGGCCAGCAGGCCGACCGCGCGCCGGCTCCTGTCCAGTGCCTGCCGGGTCCGGGCGAGCTGCCCGTCCAGGCGCGCCACTTCGGCCTGCCGTTTCTTCAGCTGCGCGGCCACGGTGTCATACGTCGCGGACGCCTCCTCGGCCTGCCGGTACCGCTCCCGCAGCTCCGTCAGCAGGTCGGAGAGCGGGGGTCCGGACGGCGCCGCCGGGAGGGCGGGGGACGACGGGCCGGGCGAGGGCGAGTCCTGGAGAGCGGGCCCCGGTGACGGGGCGCGGGGCGGCTGCTCGGGGGTGCGTGAGGGGGAGCGGGGCGACGGCTCGGGGGCGCCGGCCGCGGGCGGCACGGGGGCGAGCAGGGCCGAGGCGGTCACCGCCGCCGTGAGCGCCCGGCGGAGCAGCCGCTCCGACATGAGATCACCTCCGGTGCGGGGGTGGCCCTTCCACCTCGTACCGGCAGCATGGGCCGCGCACCGACCGGGCGCGCGCCCGGTGGTCGGACCGGCGCAGGGAGGTCACCCGGTGGTGGTGCCGGGGCCCTTGTCCGGCGTGTCGGCGTCCCCGCTGCGCGGCTTGGACCACGGCCACCGCAGGCGTCCGCCGCGGTCGCCCCCCTCGGGGTCGTAGGCGTACTTCCAGCCGGGGTGGAGGCCGAGCCGTCCGGGCGGCCCCGCCGGGACGCGGCGGTAGACGAGGACGGTCGGCGGGCCCCCGGCCGCGTCCGGGACCGGGACGCGGTACGTCTTCGGCGGATGGCCGGTCGGGCCGAGCAGGACCGGAAGGACGCGCCCGTCCAGGGGGCCGCCCGTGAACGGGGTGTCTTTGCTCTTCACGGCACCAGTGTCCTCCGTGCCGCCGCGGACCGGGGCACGCGGCCCCGGCTCAGAGCAGATGCCCCGCGCCGCCGAGCACCGGCAGGACGGCGCGGGCCAGCGTCCCGGCGGGACCCTCGGGGCTCTCCAGGGCCAGTGCGGCCCGCATGACGGCGGCGGTCTGGGGGTCGCGTCCCGCGGTGGCCACCAGGCACGCCACGAACTGCTCCACGAGCCAGTCCCGCAGCTCCTCGGCAGGCGGCTCCTTGTCCTCGTCCAGCCAGATCAGGGAGGCGGCCTCGACGGCCGTGATCCACATCCGTACCGTCATCCGCAGCCGCGGTCCCGGGTCCTCGGCGCCCATATGGCTGAGAATGTGCTCGGCGGCGGCCCGCCGCACCCCGTCCACGATGGCGGTGGTGCGGGAGGTCTCCACGACACTGCCGCCCTGGAGCAGGGCGCTGAAACCGGCGTCGTGACGGCCGACGAAGGCCAGATAGCGGTCCAGGGCGCGGCTCAGACGGCGGGTGAGCGGGCCCTCCTGGGGCTCGGCGAAGCACAGCTGGAGCTCCTCGGCCGCGGAGCGCAGGGCAGCCTCGTAGAGCTGCTGCTTGCCGCCCGGGAAGTAGCGGTACACCAGCGGGCGGGAGACCCCGGCCGCCTCCGCCACGTCGTCCAGCGAGACCTCCTCGGGCGCGCGATGCGCGAACAGGGCCAGCGCGGCGCCGAGGAGCTGGGTCCGGCGCTCTTCGACACTGAGCCTGCGGTACGCGCGGGTCGTGGCCTCGGAGGTCATGTCCCGCAGCGTAATCGCGTCACCCGGGGAACGGGGGCCGGGCTCCGGGGCGGCCGTCCGGTTGTCGCCCGCCCCGCGTCGCTTTCACGCCAGCAGCCCCGAGGACTTCCACAGCCGCCTGCCGACTCCCCGCAGCACCCCGATGTCGTCGAGGAAGCCGGTCAGCCGCCCGGCACCGGTCTGCATGACCTCCCGGCGGTGGCCACTGGCCCGCACCTGCGCCAGGGCCTCCCGCCGGTCCAGACCCACGTTGGTGAACACATCGGGGTTCACGAAGGCGACCGAAAACACGCGGGCGAACTCGCCGGAGGTGACCCGGGTGAACTCCCTGGACCACCGCGGGGCGGTCAGCATCTGGCGGCGCAGCTCCTCGCGGGCGTAGCGCACATGCCGGGCCTCCTCCACGACATGGATGCGGGTGACCCCGCGGATCAGCGGCTGCACCCGCTCGTCGGGGAAGGTCAGCCGCTGCATCCAGTCCAGGATCTCCTCGCCGAGCAGGGTGGCGGTGAAGGAGCCGGGGGTGGTCGAGACGGTCTTGAACAGGCGTCCGAGTCCCTGGTGGAGCCTGCTGACCGGGTACCAGGGGGTGTCGCCGTGGGTGATCAGCCGGGCGAACATCTTCGAGTGGCGGCACTCGTCCTCGATCTCGGTCAGCGCGTAGCGCACATGCGCGCTGGTGGCCGCCTTGTCGTAGATGTGCCGCACCAGCAGCTGCATCAGGATGATCTCGAACCAGATGCCGAGCGAGGCGAGGGAGGCGGCCTCGTGCCGGGAGAGCAGGATCCGCTGCTCCTCGCCCATCTGCCGCCACAGCGGCGTGTCGTAGAGGGACACCAGCTCCGGCGGCCAGAACCACTTGCCGTCCTCGAAGGGGGTGTCCCAGTCCAGTTCGCTGTCCGGGTCGAAGGAGTGCTTCGCGGCGGAGGCGAGCAGCCGCTCGGCCACCTGTTCCCGGTCCTTGAGCAGGCCGAGCGCATCGCGCAGCACTTCCGCCTCGGTCACGGTCGTCATCGCAGTCCCCACCACGTCGTCGTACGGGCCGCCGTTACCGGCGATCAGGTCTTATGAGACTGCGTGTCAGCAAGGACGTCAATCCCTTGGGCGGGACTTGTTGACATCTCGTCTACCACGGGGATGGGCGGGTGAGTTGTACGGCGCCGGGCCGTACTGGGTGTCGTCGTGCGGTCAGTGGTCAGCGCGCGGCGGGGGAGAGCCCGTTGGATCCCGAGGACGTACCCGACGTACGGGAACCCGGTCCTGCGCCGCGTCCGGCTGCCGGTCCGGAGTCCTGCCCGGGCCCCGGCCGGGAGTCGAGCACGGCCTCCATCACCGCCTTCGCGATCGGTGCCGCGTACCCGGCGCCGCTGATCTCCCCGCGCTCGCCCGCCGCGTCCTCCACCACCACCGCGACCGCCACCGCGGGCTCCGCCGCGCCCTCCGCCTGGGCCCAGGAGATGAACCACGCGTAGGGATTGCCCGAGTTGTCCACGCCGTGCTGCGCGGTGCCCGTCTTGCCGCCCACCATGGCACCCGGGATCGCCGCGGTCCGGCCCGTCCCCTCCTCGACCACGCCCGTCATCATCTCCCGCAGCAGCGCCGCCGTCGCCGGGCTCATCGCCCGGTACCGGGTGTGCGGGGACGCCGTGCCGACCGTCCACCCGGCGCTGGTCGTCGTCTTCTCCACGAGGTACGGCGCCTTCACCGTGCCCCCGTCCGCGACCGCCGCCGCGATCATCGCCATCTGTAGCGGTGTCGCCCTCGTGTCGAACTGCCCGATCGACGACATCGCCAACTGCGCCTGGTCCAGCTTCCGTTCGAAGGTGCTCGGCGCCACCGCGAAGGGGATCCGCAGCGTGGGATCGTTGAAGCCGAAGCTCTCCGCGGCGGCCGTCATCGTCCGCTGCCCCAGCGCCACCCCCAGCTTCGCGAACACCGTGTTGCACGACCACTCGAAGGCGTACCGCAGGGAGGCGTCGGCGCAGCCGTCCGACTCATTGGTCAGCCGGGTCCTCGTACCCGGCAGCAGGTAGGGGTCCGGGGAGGGGGTCGAGTCGTCCGGGTCCCACACCAGCCCCGAGTCCAGTGCCGCCGCGGCCGTCACCACCTTGAAGGTGGAGCCGGGCGGATAGGTCTGCCGGATCGCCCGGTTGAGCATGGGCTGCGCCGCGTCCCCGGTCAGCTTCGCCCAGGCCCGGGAGGCGGTCGCCGAGGTCCCCGACAGCTCCCCGGGGTCGTACGACGGCGTCGAGACCAACGCCAGGATCCGGCCGGTGGACGGCTCGACCGCGGCCACCGCACCCCTCCTCCCGGCCAGGTGCTCGAACGCGGCCCGCTGCGCCGCCTCGTCCAGGGTGGTGACGACGCGGCCGCCCGGCGAGCGCCGGTGCACCAGGTCGTTCCAGAGCGGGAAGAGGGAGAGCGTCGGATCGGTGCCCGCCAGCACCGGGTCCTGCGCGTGCTCCAGCAGGGTCGTCCCGTACCGCTGTGAGGCGAAGCCGGTGACCGGCGCGTACAGCGGGCCGTCCGTGTAGGTGCGTTCGTAGCGGAAGGTGCCGCCCGTGTCCCGGGAGCCGGTCACCGGACGGCCGCCGACCAGGATGTCGCCGCGCGGCCGGCCGTAGCGCTCGATCCCCTTCCGGTGGTTGGCGGGGTTGTCGCCGTAGCGCCCGGACTCGAAGATCTGCACCCGGGTCGCGTTCGCCAGCAGGGCGACCAGCAGCACCGCGCACAGCGCCGCCGCCCTGCGGATGGAGCGGGTGCCCCCCGCGGAGTCCAGGTCCCGGGGCAGGCTCATGGCATCGCCGCCCCGCCGAGGGGGCCGCGCGCCGAGTCGCTGATCCGGATCAGCAGCGCCACGATGATCCAGTTGGTCACCACCGAGGAGCCGCCCTGCGCCAGAAAGGGCATCGCCATACCGGTGAGCGGGATCAGCCCGGTCACCCCGCCCGCGATCACGAACACCTGGAGGGCGACGATCGACGCGAGCCCCACGGCGAGCAGCCGCCCGAACGTGTCCCGCAGCGCGAGCCCCGCCCGGTAGCCGCGCTCCACCAGCAGCGCGTAGACCAGGAAGAGCGCGGACAGGCCCGCGAGCCCCAGTTCCTCGCCCGCCGTGGCCAGGATGAAGTCCGACTTCACGGCGAAGCCGATGAGGACCGAGTGGCCGAGCCCGAGCCCGGTGCCCAGCGCGCCCCCGGCGGCGAACGCGAACAGCGACTGGGCGAGCTGGCCCGCGCCCTGCCCCGCCTCGATCGAGGCGAAGGGGTGCAGCCAGTCCGTGACCCGGCCGTGCACATGCGGTTCGAGGCGGCCCACGGCGAGCGCGCCGAGCACCGCGAGCACCAGCCCCACGGCGATCCAGCCGGTACGGTCCGTGGCGACGTACAGCAGCACCACGAACAGCCCGAAGAACAGCAGCGAGGTGCCGAGGTCCCGCTCCAGCACCAGCACCCCGACACTCAGCAGCCACACCGCCACCACCGGCCCGAGAACCCGCCCGGCGGGCAGCCGCAGCGGGCCCGCGCGCCGCCCGGTCAACGCCAGCGCATGGCGGTTGGCGGCCAGATATCCGGCGAAGAACACCGCCAGCAGCACCTTGGCGAACTCCCCGGGCTGGATGGAGAACCCGGCGATCCGCAGCCAGATCCGGGCGCCGTTCACCGCCGGGAAGAGGATCGGCAGGATGAGCAGCACCAGCGCGGCGACCACGCAGACATAGGTGTAGCGCTGGAGCACCCGGTGGTGGGGGAGCAGCAGGATCACCGCGATGAACAGGGCCACGCCCACCGTCGACCAGTACAGCTGGGCGGGGGCGGCCGGGTCGCCGGGGGTCGCCAGGTCCAGGCGGTAGATCAGCACCAGACCCACCCCGTTGAGCAGCACGGCGATCGGCAGCAGCAGCGGATCGGCGTACGGGGCCCGCAGCCGCACCGCGCCGTGCGCCAGCAGCGCGAGGAGCCCGAGCCCGGCGCCGTAGCCGAGGGTGCCCGGCGGGACCGTGCCGCGGTCGGCGAGACCGACCGCGCAGTAGCCGTAGACGGAGAGCAGGACGGCGAGGACGATCAGCGCGCACTCGATGCCGCGGCGCCGGGGCAGGGGAGGGGCGGAGACGAGCGTGTCCGGCGCCGCCGCGACCGTGCGCGCCGCCCCCGGTTCCCGGGGTCCCCGCGGGCCCTGCGGTCCTCGCGTTCCGGGCTCGATCATGAGCGGAACGTAGCAAGGGGGCGGGCGGCATGTCCCGTTTTAGGGGGTCAATCGGGCTCTGGCGGGGCGTGGGGGGGGGTGTGGTGGGGCGTGGGGAGCGTGCGGGGCTTGCGGGGCGTGGGGACGTGTGTGCGTGGGGGCCGGGCCGGGTCAGTCCGCGAGGTCGTCGAGGTCCTCCAGGAGCCGGGCGGTGTCCAGGCCGGTCCGCAGATACTCCACGAACAGCCGGTTGTGCAGCGCCCAGGGGCCGCGGCGGGCCCGGATCATCCGGATCGCCTCGTCGACGCCGTGCCCGGCCCGGACCAGCGCCTGGGCGACCACCAGGCCCGAGCGGTTGTAGCCGTGGTAGCAGCGGACGAGGACCCGGCGGCCGTCCTCCAGGGCGTCGTCCGCCGTCTGCGCGAGCCGTATCACCCCCGCGATCTGCGTCCCGTCCAGCGGCCCGTCCGGAATCGCCCACACATGGTGCTCGACCCCCGCGTCCGGCCCGTGTCCAGGCAGCCGCAGCAGGCTCAGCACCACCTCGAACTCGTCCCTGACGACCGCGAACTCCCGCCGCCCGGAACGCCCCGCGAACTCGTGGCCGCCCATCCACAGGCCGGGCACGATCTCGCTCCACGGAACATCCGGGGCGGGAACCTCGGGCTGCATACCGCGGGTCCGCACCGGCGCCTCCCACCGAGTCCCAACTGCTCACCAAGGTAGCCGGGTTCTTGCCCCCGGAGCACCCCGCCTGTTCCCATGGTCATGGGGTGAAGGCGCACGGGGGCATGGGGTGAGGGTGCATGGACGGACTGCGCGTCGTACCGACCCGGCGGCACGGCCGGGAACGCCTCTACGTCTGCGGCGCCGACGGCAGGAACGTGGCCTGGTACGACCGCGGGACCGGCCGCGTCGCCCTGCTCGGCGAGGACCGCAGGCAGGACGTCCTCCAGGCGCTCGCCCCGTTCCTGACCGGCCCGGTCACCGTCGGACCGCCGCCCGTCCCCACCCCCGCCGAGCTGGCACGGCTCTCCCTCCACCCGGACGACGACCTGGCGCCGAACCGCCCCGGCGAGGCCCTGCTGATCGCCCTGGACCGCGACCCCGCGCCCGCGCACCGGCTGCGCCCCGACCCGCGCCGGCGGGCGCTGGCCGCGGAGCAGACAGTGGGGGAGGCGCTGGACCGCCTGGAGGACGCGGGCTGGCGCACCCTGCACTCGCTGTCGCTGCCCGGTGGGGACCGCGTCCACCACCTGGTGATCGGCCCGGGCGGCCTCTTCGCCGTGCACGCGCTGCCCGCCCGCAGGCAGCGGGTCCGGGTGGCCGACCCGGAGGTCACGGTCGGCCGGGGCGGCCCCCGCCCGCTGCTGCGCCGGATGCGCGCCGACGCGGACCGGGCGTCGTACGCCCTCACCGCCGAGGTGCGCCCCCTCCTGGTGGTGACGGAACCAGCCCGCCTGGAGGTCGGGCCTCGGCCCCGCGGGGTCCGGGTCCTGACGGACGCCGACCTGCCCGGCCTGGCCCGCCTGGGCGGCATTCTCAAACCGGCCGAGGTGGAGGCCCTGTACGCGACGGCCCGCGACCGGCACACCTGGGGGAGGGTCTGACTGGGGCTGGGGCTGGGGCTGGGGCTGGGGCTGGGGGTAGGGCCGGGGCCGGAAACGTCGGGTGAGGCCGCCGGGACTGGCGGGGTCAGGTAGGTGCCGGGGGTAGCGGTCGGGCGGGGTCATGTAGGCGGCGGGGGGTAGTGGCCGGGCGGGGTCAGGCGGGCGCCGGGGGCAGCGGCCGGGCCACGGCGGGATCGAACAGCGGTGCCATCAGATCCCCGTACGCCTGGATACGGGGCGCCATGTCCGGAGCCCGGAGGACCAGGGCGTCCGGGGCCTCGCAGTCCGCCACCTCCTCCCAGGTCACCGGCGCGGACACGGTCGGCTCGGCCCGGGCCCGCAGGGTGTAGGGCGCGGCCGTGGTCTTGCGGGCCGCGTTCTGGCTCCAGTCCACGAAGACCTTCCCCGGACGCAGGCTCCGCGTCATCCGGTGCAGCACCAGACGCGGCATGCCCCGCTCCGCCTCCATGGCGAGCTGCTTGGCGTAGTCGGTCGTCCGCTGCGAGGGGGTGGGCTCCACCGGCGCCAGCAGATGAAGCCCCTTGGAACCGGACGTCTTCGCGTACGCCTGGATCCCGTCCGCCGCGAGCCGCTCCCGCAGCCACAGGGCCACCCGGCAGCACTCCACGACGGTGGCGGGCGGACCGGGGTCCAGATCGAACACCAGCCGGTCCGCCACATCGGGGCTGTCCGCCTGCCACTGCGGGGTGTGGAACTCGGTGACCAGGTTGGCCGCCCACATCAGGCTCGGCAGGTCCTGGACCAGCACCATGCGCGCGGGACCCTCCGCGCGCGGCACCTCGGCCGTGGTGACCCAGTCGGGCGTACCCGGCGGCACGTTCTTGACGAAGAAGGTCTGCCCTTCGGGTCCGTCCGGATAGCGCAGGAAGGACAGCGGGCGGTCGTGCAGATGGGGCAGCAGCACCTCCGCGGTGACCGCGTAGTAGTGCAGCAGCTCGCCCTTGGTGAAGCCGGTCGCGGGATGGAGCACCTTGTCCAGATTGCTGAGCGCGAGCCGCCGCCCCTCCACCTCGGTGATCGGCGTCATACGATGAGAATCCCATGGAATCACCTGTTGTCCCGTTATCTGGTGAAACCGTCATCAAGTGAACCGGTCATCAAGTGAACCGGTCATCAAGTGAACCCGTTGTCGAGCGAACCCGTTGTCGAGCGAAGAGGTGCGGCGCGTGCGATCCATCTGGAACGGGGCCATCTCGTTCGGCCTGGTCACCATCCCCGTCAAGCTGATGAACGCCACGGAGAACCACTCGATCTCCTTCCGCCAGATCCATCTGGAGGACGGGGGCCGCATCCGCTACCGGAAGTTCTGCGAGCTGGACGACCACGAGGTGGCGTCCTCGGAGATCGGCAAGGGCTACGAGGACGCGGACGGCTCCGTCGTACCGATCACGGACGAGGACCTCGCGCAGCTGCCCCTCCCCACCGCGAGGACCATCGAGATCGTGGCCTTCGTACCGGACGACCGGATCGACCCGCTCCAGATGGACTCGGCCTACTACCTGTCGGCGAACGGCACCCCGGCCGCCAAGCCCTACGCCCTGCTGCGGGAGGCCCTCCGGCGCAGTGGCAAGGTGGCCGTCGCGAAGTTCGCGCTACGGGGCCGGGAGCGGCTGGCCATGCTGCGCACCGTCGACGACGTGCTCGCCCTGCACGCGCTGCTGTGGCCGGACGAGATCAGGGAGCCGGAGGACATGGCGCCGGGCACCGACGTCTCCATCCGCGACAAGGAACTGGACCTGGCGGACACCTTGATGGACACGCTGGGGGAAGTCGACCTGGACGAACTGCACGACGAGTACCGCGCGGCGGTGGAGGAGCTGATCGCCGCGAAGGCCGAGGGCAAGGAGCCCCCGCCGCTCCCCGAGCCCGACGAGGGCGGCAAGGTCCTGGACCTGATGGCGGCCCTGGAGAAGAGCGTGCGTGCCGCCCGGCAGTCCCGGGGCGGCGAACCGGACCGGGAGGCAGAGGTGAGACAGCTCCCGGCCAGGAAGCCGGCCCGTACGACACCGAAGGAGGTCGGCGGCAAGAAGTCCACATCGACGAGGAAGACCACGGCGCCGACAAAGAGGGCAACGGCCGGAAAAGCAAGCACCAGCAAAGCAACCGCCGACGTACCGACCGCCGACAGCCGAACCACGAAGAAGGCGACCGCGAAGAAGGAGACCGCGAAGAAAACGACTGGGAAGAAAACGTCCACGAAGCAGACAGCGGCGAAGAAGACAGCAGGAGCGAAGAAAACAGCCGCCCGGAAGCCGACAGCCGCCCGAAAGCAGACAAGCTGAGCCCCCCCGCTCGCGCCCCGCCCCCTCTCCTCTACGCCCTCTCCCGCACCCTTCGCAGGGCGAGGACGGCATTGTGCCCGCCGAAGCCGAAGGAGTTGCTGAGCGCCAGATCCCCCGTGTCGGGCAACGGGCGAGGTGACCCCCGGACCACATCCAGACGGATGTCCGGGTCCTGGTCCCGTTCCGTACCGCCGATGGTCGGCGGAACAACCCCATGGCACAGAGTCAGCGCCGTGGCCACCGCCTCCACACCCCCCGCCGCCCCCTGAAGATGCCCCAGATGGCCCTTGAGCGCCGTGACCGGGACCCCGCCGCCCAGCACCGCCCGTACGGCGAGCGCCTCCGCCAGGTCGCCCTCGACGGTGGCCGTGGCATGCGCGTTGACATGGACGACATCCGAGGCCTGCGCCCCCGCGTCCCGCAGCGCCCGCCGCAGCGCGAGGGCGATCCCCTTGCCCGAAGGGTCCGGGGCCGCCATATGGTGGGCGTCGGCGGACAGCCCCCAGCCCGCGGCCTCGCAGTAGATCCGAGCACCCCGCGCCCGGGCGTGCTCCTCCGCCTCCAGCAGCAGAAATCCCGCGCCCTCACCGTTCACAAAGCCGTCGCGGTCCTTGGCGAAGGGGCGGGATGGGGAGACCTCGCCCACCCCGCGGGAGGACAGCGCACGCATCGCGGCGAACGCCGCCATGATCGCCGGGGTGACCACGGCCTCTGCGCCGCCCGCCACCACCACGTCCACATACCCGTACCGGATCCGGTCGACGGCCTGCCCGATCGCCTCCGTCCCCGACGCACACGCGCTCGTCACCGTACGGGCCTCCCCGGTGATCCCCAGGTCGAGCGAGATCTGCGAGGCGGCCTGGGACGGGACCGTCATGGGCGTGGTGAGCGGAGGGACGGCCCGCGGTCCCCGTTCCCGCAACGCGCGATCGGCGCTGACCAGCACCGACGCGTCGCCCAGGATCGAACCGACCGACACACCCACACGCGCCGGATCAAGTCCGGCCCCCTCGGCCCCGGCGGCATCGAACCCCGCGTCTTGCCACGCCTCCCGCGCCGCGAGCACACCGAACCGAGCGGCCCGGTTCATCCGCCGCGCCTGCGGCCGGGGCAGCAGCCCGGCGACATCCACCGGCACCACTCCGGCCACCCGGACCGGCAGCCCCGCGAACTCCTCTCCCGTCAACTCCCGTATCCCGCACCGCCCGTCCAGCAGTCCCTGCCACAACTCCGCCACCCCGACGCCCAACGGGGTCACTGCCCCCAGCCCGGTGACCACCACCCGCCGAGGCACCTCCCCGGCACCGACCGCCCTGCGATCCAGCGAAGCCGAAGAAGCCGATATGACCGAAGCCGGAGAAGACGAAGAAGACGAAGTAGCCAAAGACAAGGAGGAACCGAAGGAGGAGCCCATGCCGAACCGCCTGCTCTCTAAAACGGACCGGACCACCCGCCACACACATCACTACGCTCACTACGCGCACCACGGCACCGCGTATCAACGCACCCACGTCTCCACGGCACCGCCCGCAACCGCAGCAGCCCGGTAAGAACCATCTGTCCGCTTTCCGGCCCCGGTTAACCTCTCAGCGACCCGGCCGACCCCGAAAACCGGACAGCAGGCCACACGGCAGACCGCTCACTCACCCGAGGGTGTCAACGCGGGCGACGGGGAGGCGGGCGAGGGGGAGGCGGGCCCCTGAAGACCGGCTCCGTCACCCGGGACAGGAACCGGCACAGGCGCGGGCGCAGGCGTGGACGTAGGAACCACCGAGCGGAGAAGGGGTGGCACCTCTGGAGACGGAGAGCCGCCCGGGAGGGCCCGGTCCATGGGGCGCATCCCATGGTGGTCGTGCGACGCCTTCTTGGTGGGACTGGAGGTGGCGTTCTGCCCGTTCTCCCCGTCCTTCCCCTCCTTCCCGTCCGTCCCGTCCGTCCCGTCCCTGCCTTCCCTGCCGTCCGTCCCGTCCTGACCGTCCTGCCCGTCCTGGCCCTGGCTCCCGTCCTTGCCGTCCTTCCCGTCCTTGCCGTCTCTCCCGTCCCTGCCCTGCAAGCCAGCAGGACCGGCGGGCCCGGGCGGCCCGGAGGGGCCGACGTCGATCTCATGAGCCTGCAGATCGTCGATCTGCATCTGCTCGGAGATGAGCGCGACCGACTGCACGACGAGCGCGGCGATGAGTGCTCCGCCGAGCACGAGATGACGGCGCGGCCTTCGATAGGTTTCGTTCACGCTGATCACATAGCCCCTCACTCTGTGTGACGGCGTCACTATAAATGACAGACAGTCAGATAAGGTGGATTTCCCAACCCGTGAGCCGACCGCCGCCCCTGCGCCGCTACAGTGACGGGGGCAGGCGCGGGGGAGCTACCTCGGGGCAACGAGCATGTGTTCGGTGCCGAAGGTGGTGCCGGTATGGGTGTACATGGTGGTCTCACCGTCGGACCAGCGGACTACCAGGTCGTCCGGCCAGCCATTGGAGTCGTAGCTGCCCGCCGTCATCACGGAATCGTGGGACCAGATGCTGCCGGACGAAGCCATCTGAACCTCCTTGCCGATACCGCCGGGGCCGGTCTCCTGGAACTGGGAGACCCTTCCATCGGACCAGCGCACCAAGGTGTCCCAGTTGTCGCCGCCGGTGAAATCGCCCGCGGTCACCAGGGTGGCGTCCTGCCAGGCGCTCTTCGGCTTCATCAGCTGGTGTTCGGTGCCGAAGCCCTTGTCGCCGACGGCGGTGTAGTCGGTGACTTCACCGTCACTCCAGCGCACCAGCAGGTCGCTCACATACTTCGCGGTTCCGAAACTGCCCCCGGTGATCTGGTCGGCGTGGCTCCAGATGGATCCGGCGCCGGCCAGCTTGATCCCGCCGTCCACGCCCCGGGTGCCGACGTCCGGGAGGAGTCTGACCTCGCCGGAGTCGAACACAACCAGCAGGTCCGAGCCGTTGCCGCCGGAGAAGTCCCCGTCGGTGAGGGACTTGGCGTCCTTCCAGATGCCGTGGGGTGCGGCCAGCTGGCGCTCGCCGGTGAAGCCGCCGTTGCCGTCGCCGGTGTACAGGGTGACCTCGCCGTCGGTCCATACCACGATCAGATCGCCCTTGCCGTCACCGGTGTACTCACCCGAGGCCAGCAACTTGGCATGCGACCAGGTCTCCCCGCCGCCCATGGAGTACGGCAGCGGCGGCTGGTCGTAGGAGCTGCCGTGCGAGACGTGCTGGTTCCTCTTCGCCTCGTCGTACAGGCGGAAGAACCAGTCACCGTGCATGGGGCTGTACGTGAGCCAGTCCACGTCTGCGTCGTTGCCGCCGCCGTTGTACCCGCCGACGTTGCCGATGATTTCACCGGTGCCCTTCGCCCAGTCCACCTGGGAGAACCAGGGACCGCCGGAGACACCGCCCCACATGCCACGGCACTTGGCCTGGATCTGGTAGAAGCCGGGCAGAGCCTCCGTCTGCGTAGGACACCGGACGGGATGGTCCTCGGGGTCGTGGCTGGAGGGGTAGCCCAGCATTGTGACCTTGTTCAGATAACCCGGCGTGCGCACCAACGTGTTCGCGCCCACCACGTCCTGCGCCTGCTTGCCGCTTTTGGCGGGCTCAAGCCGGCCGAAGGCGAAGTCCAGGTCGGAGATGGGCTTCTTGGTGTTGTGCACATACCGGTCGTCGACGAACCAGTCGGAGATCCGGTAGAAGCCGAGCGTCTGCTTGTCCAGCGTGTTCTCGGCGGCGTACAGGGGAACGAAGACGGCCTTGCCTCCGGAGCAGTGACCTGCGGTCAGGATCAGATTGTGTCCGGGGCTCGCCACCACGCTGGCGGAGCACTTGTGCGCGTGCATCTGTTCGGTGGTCGGGTCCGCGCTGTAGGTGAAGATCGTCCCGACGGACTTCAGACCGAGGATGTGCTCCGCCGTCGGCATGTCCGCTGCCACTGACGGACCGGCTGAAGCCGCCCGCCGCAAACGCACCTTGGTGCTCGGGTCGCCCTGCTGCACGGGCAGTGCCGGGTCGGTGGCCGAGGCCATGCGTTCAGGCGTCCAGAAGCGGATGGCGTCCGCGTCCGACCAGTCGCCGTCGCCGCTCTGTGTCCCGGTGGCTCCACCACCGCTCGCCGACGGGGAGGCCGGGGCTTCCCCTGTGGCGTTCTCCAGCGCGGGGCCGGCGGGAAGCGAAGGCGCCGGAACCGAGGACGGTGCGGCGGTTGGCGCCGTCGTCGCAGACAGGCGGGGCGCTGGTGTGCCGTCCTGGGTCTGGGCTTGGGCGAGTACGGCCCCGCCCGTCAGGGACAGAGCAGTACCGGCCGCGAGGACCGCAAGACGCACTATTCGTCTGTGTGAGGTATGCAAGGAATGCTTTCTGGGTCATGGAACAACTGCTTCCGGACCGAAAGGCCCGAGGAAGCAAGGGGAGAAGAAAAGAGAAGAGCGAAGGAAGGCCAGGAGCGGGCTGCGGCCGTCGGGCTTGCCCCTACAGCAGGGCTGTCCGCTACTCGGAGGGCTCGGCCTTCTGTGAGCGGCGGCGTCGCACCGCGAACACACCACCGGAGGCCAGGGCCAGTCCCACGGCGACGACTCCACCGGTGACAGCCCAGGAGGGGTGGTCATCCGTGATGGGCTGACCGACGACGGTGACGTGCTGTCGGGTGGTCTGCTGTCCATGGTGGCTGACCACGGTCACCGTGTAGCGCCCGTCGGGGACGTCGTCTCGCAGCCGTGCGTGGCCCGCGTAGACTGTGCCGCCGTCGTCGCACTTGCAGCCGGGGTCGTCCGGGCTGCCTGTCATGATGGTCAACGGCCCTTTGAGGATGGGCGAGGTGACAGTCAGGGAGTCTTCCCCCGGTGCGGCCCGCAGATCGGTCAGGACCACCCGGACGTCACTGCCCGGCCGCAGGGAGGCGGGCTTGTCGCTGCCGGGGAACGCGTCTCTGGGGCCGATGACGAACCGGCCGATCTGCGCTGAGTCCTCGGCCGCGACCTTGAGTTGCGTGGTGGCGACGGTACGACCATGACTCGTCGCAGTGACCGGATAGGTGCCAGGGCGAAGCCCCGAGCGGACGCGGTGCTCTGTTCCCGGCCCGTCCACCTGGGCCGACTGCGTCGATCCCTCCTTCACGGGAATCAGAGTGATCGGCTCCTGCAAGGCCGGGGAAGCGACCTCCACCTTGTCCCACCCCGCCGGCATTCCCTCAACGCTGAACCAGAGCGTGTCACCCACCTCCAGGGTGGTGCCCTGAGGCACGTGGTACGCCAGGCGGACCCTCGCCGACGAGCCGCTGCCGGAAGCCGGGCCGACATCCTCGGCCGATGCCGATGCCGATGCCGATGCCGATGCCGATGCCGATGCCGATGCCGATGCCGCTGCCACCCCACCCAGCAAGGCCGCCACGGCAAGCCCCGCGGCACCCACAGCCCCCACCGCATTGCGGAACAACGATTCCCCCTTGGCCACAGATGGCCGACTGGCTCCATCGCATCCATCAGTCGCCCAAGAAGATGGCGCGAGAGGGAAGTTGGTTGCCACGGTGGGCCCGTCGATCGCGGCTCGGCCCGGCCCGGGCCGAGCCGCCTCGTGACGGTGCAGCTTTCGGACCGATCAGACGGTGTCGATCTGCCAGGCGATCACGCCGGTCGAGCCCTTGGCGCCATCGACATCGATACGTACTTGACGGTGCGCGGTGATGCGTTGCTGCACGATTGTCTGATCGCACGGCACTGTGGACTTGGAGCCAGCGTTCGCCGGCGTCAGTGTCAACTGCGCGCTGCCGCTTCCCGCACACGCCAGGATGAGCCTGTATGTCCTGCCCTGGCTCAGGGTGGGCTCTGTATGGATGCCGTCGGTCACGCGTTCCGCGCCACCCTCGACCAGCGTGCCGCTGTGCACGGCGCCCAAGGCCGCCTGTGCCTGGTTTTTGAGCTTCTCTTCCTGTGCCTTGGCGGCAGCCTGAGATGCGCTTGCCGTGGGAGCAGAGGTAGTGGAGTGTGCGGTCTTACCGTCACCAGCACCGGAAGTGCAGGAAGCAAGCAGCAGTACCGACGCCACGGCAGTGCATCCAGCGAACAGAGTTCGCGCTCCCGATTGGGTCATGAGGCCGTTTCCCAATACTTCCAGCCGGTCTCGGACGTGGGCAGCGTCGCTGATCCGTGACCGATCTCGACGCCACCACAGTTCGCGCCACCGCCGGAACGGTACTTCTTCCAGGTCACTTTGTAACCCCAAGAACCGTATTGCAGATGGCCGTACCTGTTCTTGGCAATGGTGCGAGAGTAGGTGTGTCCGGTGGTGACGGTCACACTACCGCCGATCTTGACGCTGACGCTGCCCTTGGCCTTCCAGATGACGCCGCCGATCTCATACTCGCCTGTACCCGTTACATCGGCAGAGATAGTGCCCCCCTTCGTCACCACCACGGTCATGGTGCCGCCCGGGCCGTCCTTGTATTTGGTTCCGTTCCACCACGAAGGAATGTGGATGGCCTGCTTTGACGTGATGCTGTACCAGGTGGACGGTGTGTCGCACATGGCTGGCACGTTGTCGCTGAGCGGCCGGCCTTCGGCGTCGTCCCAGCCGGCCCTGTCGTTCATGTCGGTCGTCTGACTGGCTGATATCGCTGCACTGTCGGACACCGAGCCGTTCGGCGTCACATTGTCGGCTGGTACCTCCTCGGCGGATGCGGTGCCCGCCGTGACGAGGCAAAGAAGCAATGCAGTGGCAGCGCTGGTCAGTGCGTGCCGTGAGCTGATGCCCATGTGACACCTTTTCTGGTGGACCGCCCCCCTGGCGATCAAGCACTTGGACACTATGTGCAGGGCATGTCCGCGACAGCTGAATGATGCATGTTCTGAGGAGAACTTGAGGATTCTTCGCGCTGCCTCACCCCCGCTGCTGGACGTAGTGGCAATACGGATCGAGCGCATCCGCTGCCACCCGGCACGCCTCTTCGGCATCGTCGGCGCGAAGGTGGGCGTCGGCGAGCACCATCGTGGCGAAGAAGTCGCTGCGGACGTGGCTGCCACTCATCGCATTCTTGGCGTGGGCTACGGCCTGGCGGGCGCCGTTCACATCGCGGAAGCAGTGCGCCGCTTCAGCGGCCAACTCGGCGGCGTCGAAGTACGTGATCCATTCCGACTCGTCATCCGCGTTCCGGCTCTCCAGCGCCCGAGTCGCTGCCGTGAGCGCCGCTTCGCACCCCCGCACGTCTCCGGTCAGCACACGACGTCCTCGAAAACGAAAGCGCTGCCGTCGAGGACCTCCAGCACCTGGTTCGCCACCCTTCCGACACGGTCGAAGCCGTACATCTCATCGCAACGAGACGCATCCGCTAAAGGCCTCGACGACAGTACTTGGGTGACGCTGAACCCCTTCTGATCCGTAGTTCTAGCCGGATCGGTCAGTGACGGCCATTCCGGCCGCGGGGTGGGCCCGGAGGGACGCCAACTGTGGATATCAGCGGAACAGCCCTGGCACCGGGCAGATCTCCAACGGTTCGTTCGGTCGGTCTGCCCAGCTCCACCAATATGCCCATCGGCACACCTCCACAGCGACCGACAGGTCCGCCGGCCGCCGTCTCGCGCGGAGAGCACCAGACCGCCGGACTCCATAGGGTGGCGACACTCTGGGCAAGCCGAGGCTCCGTTGGGCATGAGGCGCACCTTAACTGAGCGACCTCTTCGTCCCGAAGCAACTGGGTCGGAGATGCTGTCTTGGGCTGTTGCGCCTCACCTGCTCTGATGGTGCGCTGACGCACGCGGGTGTTCGCGGTTGTGCGCCGCGGTTCTCACGCAGTTGGACACTCAGCCCGGCC
The DNA here is from genome assembly GCF_044548405.1 of Streptomyces sp. NPDC052040. Classification (NCBI taxonomy): domain Bacteria; kingdom Bacillati; phylum Actinomycetota; class Actinomycetes; order Kitasatosporales; family Streptomycetaceae; genus Streptomyces; species Streptomyces sp. NPDC052040. The sequence continues at coordinate 285,652 of NZ_JBIUBV010000005.1, forward strand.
TTGCATTACGGAGCAGGCTTCTAAAGGCCCCGTAGCGCCTCGTACAGGTCGCCGTAGGCGGCCCAGCAGTCGATGCTGCCGTCGTCGTGCAGGCTGCCCATGTACCAGTCATCGTCATCGACAGGCTTCACGAGACACAGGCTGTGGAACCCGAGAACGATCTCCGGGCGTGACATCTCGTGGGCCTCGTCGACGCCGACCCATTTCACTGGCCGATCGAGATCCAGGGCGGCAGATTCTCGGTCCCCCGAGACATTGCGGATCTGCTGAAGAGTCCAACCGCAGGGGAGTCGTATGTCTGCCATCCATGAATGATTCCACTCGCCAGGTGAGGGTCGTCGCGGGCAGGGGTGGCTCGCGGGCGCTCACTTCTTCTTGCCCTGAGTCTCGCCGGGGATCTTGGCAACCTGCTTGGTTGCTGTTGAGGCGGTGGGTACGTGTGCCTGGTGGTCGTCTTTGGCCACTGCCGAGCCGCCTCGGATGGTCCAAGGCGGCCCAGCGTGGACGGTTCCAGCTCTGCAGGGATCGCCGACAGCCAACGGACCAAGGCTGAGTCCGACCCTTCGTGCTTGGCACTCTTGCTGGTCAGCGACCTGATTGGGCTGTCCGAGCTGGAGTGCCCCCGGCAGGTTTCGAACCTGCGCACACGGCTCCGGAGGGCGCTTAGCACTCAGACAAAGCAGCAGGTCCGAGGCACGTTCGCGATCGGGCGGACGTAATCTGTCCACGGGTCGTCCACGATTCCACAGCGTCGGCGTCAAACGGCACAGTGCTGTCGGAGGAGCATGCGGTACGGCTCAACGGCCTATCCGTCAGCCTGGCCCGAGGACTGGGGCGCGACTACAGCCTGCCCCGAGTCCTCCATGCCGTCGAGGAGCCGCCGGGCGAGGACGGCGAGCGTCTCTCCGTCCTGCGTAGCCCAGCGGGCGGTGCCCTGGTTTGCGACCGGACGACCTTCCCACTCGGCCAGCTCCCACATCCGTGCGATGAGACCGCTCGGCGAGTACGCGTTGCCGTCGGCGGCCCAGACGATCGGGCGCGCCCGATTGCTGTTGGTCCACTTCGCGAGTGCCCGGCGCGGGTTCGCGTCGAGCCATGCGGCGAGCGCGTCCTTCTCCGGCTGTAGGTACAGGGCCAGGTGCAGCGGTGCCCCCTCCTCCAGGGCGCCCTTGTCGACGATGACGTGCACGGCGTTGGGCCTGCGGCGCTTACGCGGCTTGTTCTCCTCGCGCCGGTACTGCGCGGCGGCGTCTTCGCTTCCGCCGCCTTCGAGGGCTGCCAGGGCCGCGGTCACGAGGTCGGCGGCCTGCCCCGGATCGGCGCACACCCGCTGGAGACTCGACCGGGTTCCCCCGCCGTCCAGAGCCTGTACGACCGCCGGGACAACACGCTTGACCAGGTCTGGCACCTGCTCCTTAGCCTCGGCGGCCCACGTGAGCGACTGGTCCGGCTCGCCCATGCCGGCGTCCTGGGCGAGGAGCTGCCGGAACACCAGGTGGGTGATGAGGAACGTGCCGTCGTCGATGACGGCGGCCGCGCGCCCGGCGTACTGTTCGCGTTCCGTACGCAGAGCCGTACGCACCGCCCGCAGGACGTTCACGGCGTTCCAGGTCTCATACACGTTGGGCACGGAGCGGAAGAGCGGGTCATAGATGCCGCTACCGCCCCGTTCCCACAGCACGTCGGTGGAGCCGGACGCGACGAGCCGGGCCGCGAACCGGCTGCCGCTGTGGGCGCAGGCGAGCGCGCATGCGGCTTCCACCACGGAGCAGCCCTCGTCGTCCTGGGGTTCAAGTTCGCTGCGGCGCACGCTGTACACGAGGCCCAGTTCGGCACGGAACTCGTCGATGAGCACCGCCTGGACGGGGTCGAGGGCGATGCGGTCACGCTCGGTAATGTGGTTCTGACGGTTAGTGGCCTGGGTGGTGCGGTTGGCGAACTCGGTGTCGCCGCCGGTGACGATGAACCGGACGGTGACCTGGGCGAGTCCGGCTTCCTCGGACTGCTGGGCGGCGTCGATGACGGAGCGTACGGTCTGTGCGCCGTTCACGACACTGGCGCCCTTGGCGGTGAGGCGGACGGGGTGGCGCTCGGGGAACTTCTGCGATCCGGGCACCGCTTCCAGGGAGTCGCACAGGACGGTGACTCCGTTGTTGAAGTACCAGAAGTGGGACGGCTCGCCGGTGAGGGTGTCCAGCAGCTCCTTGTTGATGGGGGTGAGCCCCAGCGGGTTGCGGATGTTGCGGACGAACAGCTCGTTGCCGTGGTCGGCCCAGGTCGCCACCTCTTCGGCCTGTACGACTCCCTCGTAGGAGAGGTAGGGCGAGGGCACGCTGAACCAGGGGTGAAGCGTCGCCGTCAGCGTGACGGGTTCACTTTGCTGGTCCTTCCGGACCAGAGCGTGGATCTCCTTGGCGTGCAGAAAGCGATGATCGACGTAGTCCCCGTGGGAGTTGAACTCCCCCTCGCCGTTCTTGATGACCTGCAGTACGCCCGGCGACGGGGGCTCTGTGCCCATGAGGACGATCACTTGCGTGATCTCGGTGGTTTTCTCACTGATGAGGTCGTGTGCCCGCTTGGCGAGGATCTGGCCGCGGGGGTTGAACTGAGCGGCCTCTCCGGAGTCGATGAGGGTCAGTCCCGCGAAGAGTTTGTGCACCGCGGTCTCGTCTGCCTTGGCCTTTCCGGTCGGGCTCCACTTGGCCTGTATGAGGTAGATGTGTGCGGCCGTCTCGTCTATGGCGATGGCGTCGATGCCCTGGTCCTGGCCGCCGTCGATGACGCAGTCGGCCGCCTGCTCCGGGGGCCACCCCGTCATGATGCGCACGGCGTGCGCGGCCAGGGCGCGGGAGCGGAAGGCGGGCTGGGTCTGCTCCGGCGGCCGGTTGCCGAAGTCACTGATGTCGATGAGGCCGGTGTACGTCTCGTCGAAGGCGCGCTCGACCTGGCGGACCTGGGTGGGGATGTCGGGCTGCTGGGGAGTGGCGTTCATGGGTTCCTGTCGGGCTGGCTGCGAGCGACGAAGTGGGCGCGGGAATGGCACGGAAGCGTCAGCTGAGGGAGTCCAGTACCACCTGGAAGCTCCTCTGCGCGTCGCCGAGGTGGTCCACGATCGACTGGGCTATCTCGCGCGGATCACCGAAGTCATCGGGCACGTCGGCAAGGTGCGCTTTCAGATCAAGGCTGGTAGTGCGGCTGTCCAGTATCTTGCGCACGTCGTCGCGGCCATATCGCTTGAAGCGCGACGATTCTGTGCGCCCCGCGCACCCCTCCTCTCCGGGCCGGTACGCGGCCAGAAACTCCGCAAAGTCCTCCTCCGTGAGCGGGTTCTCGGTGTCCGTGTGGTGCAGGTCGCGGGCGTCGTACACCCACAGCTCGTCGGTGGCCGGATCGCCGTTAGGGCGCAGGACGGACTTGGTGAAGAACAAGACGTTCGACTTGGAACCGGTGTCGTGGAACATGCCGGTCGGCAGCCGCAGCAGGGTATGCACGTCGCAGTTCCTCAGGAGCGCCCTGCGGATGGTGGCCGCCGCTCCACCGTGAAACAGCACACCGTCTGGGACGAAGACGGCGGCCCTGGCCCCCTGCGGGAGGGTGATGGCCAGATGCTGGAGGAAGTTGGCCGGGAGCGTGGCGTTCTGCGCCCAGAAGTCGTTCCGTTGCTCGGTGTTCGCCTCGACGTTGCTCTTGAACGGCGGGTTGCAGATGGCGACGGTGGCGGCCACGTCCCGCTCGTACCGGCGCACCAGGCGTTCCTTCGTATCAAGCGAGTCCGCGCGCAGTATCGGCGGTACGTCGTGGAACTGACGGCCGGTGTTGAGGAGCACGTTCATCGTCGCCAGGCGGCACATCTGTACGTCGATGTCCGCTCCCGCGATGGCGGCGGCGTCGACGCGGCCCCCCTGTGCGGCCATCTCACGGTGGGCGGCGATGAGACTGGTGCCGACCCCGACGGCCGCGTCGACCACCCGGTCCCGGGGGGTGAGAGCGAGCGCCTTGGCTATGACGGTGAGCAGGTGAGGGGGGGTGAGGAACTGGCCCGTCTCCCGCTTGGCCCGGATGTCGTCCCGGCAGTCGGCTATCAACAGGGAGAACGCGGAGCCGAGTTCGTCCCGGGGCACGTCCGACCACCGGTATGGGTCGAACTCCTCGACGATTAGCCGACCGAGATCCGCCATCTTGTCGGCCGGCCAGGGGCGCGAGTCGTGGAAGAGGACACTTGCGATGGCCCGGCGGGGATCCTGCGGGTTCGGCTTGCCGAGTTCGGCCATCAGCCCGGTCAGGGCACGGTGCAGATCCTCACCGCCGGCAAGCACGAGGCTCGGCCAGCTGCCCGCCGGCGCGGTCGGTGGGCTCGCGAACATCCCCATCCGCTGGGCGCGCTCATGGTCGAGCTTGAGGAAGAGCAGATAGGCGATGTGCTCGGTGAACTCCAGCCGCGTCAGACCTTTGAGGCTCGGCTTCTGTTCGAAGAACCGCTGCCAGCGGCGGAATATCCCGTCTGCCGTCCAGTGTGCCTCCGGCCCTCTCGCCCCGAGAGTTTCGTGCTCCGTCGCCATGCCCCACCCGTTCTCGAACGTCCCTGTCCGAGTGGATACGCCGACGGGCCACCCCCCTGTTCCGGCAGCGTCGGAACCGGTGACGTAGCGCTCCGGGAACACATCAAAACCGGCCGATCGGGCCGCAGGCGATCAACTCCCTTACAGGGTAGGCGCAAGGTCGGCATCCGGGGTCCCGAGCAGTACTTTTTTAGGTTTGTCAGACCCTGCTCTCCTGCTGAGCCGGAATCCAGCAGCGCACTGCTTTCCGACCGGCGTCCGTGTGACCCGCTACCCCGGTGCGAGCAGATCGACCAACGGCAGCCCGCGCCCCGACTCCGCCTCGGGGTCGTCCAGCCGTACACCGCCCCGCACAGGCAGCATCCGACGGTACGGGTCGTGCAAGCTGACCCGGACGCCTCGTCCCGCGTCATCACCGCACCCGGGCGAGAACGACTGCGTGGAGGTCGCCGAACTGCCGTACGGTGCGAGGGCCGTACATGATTGGAAGAACCCGGAGCGAGAACCGCTGCGGTTCACCACGTCGGAGTGGGCCACGTCCCGGGCGGGTGTCATCGCGGGCGAGCCCTGAGCACGAAGAAAGGCGAACAGCGGCGGCCCGGTGGTTCTCGGTGAACCCCCGGCCCGTCTGCTCGCTCTACTTGTCGTCGGCCGGCGGCGGCACATCCTTCTTCAAGGCGCGGGCCACGGCCGTGAACTGGGCCAGTGCCACTTCGAGTTCGTCGACGATCTCCTGGGCGATCACGTCCGGTGACGCGTACTCCTTGGTCGCGGCGGCATCGGACTTGAGCACCGTGAGGTCCAGATTGACCTTGTCCCGTGCGATCAGCTCGTCGTAGTCGTACGCGCGGAAGCGGTCACTTGGGGTGCGCTTGGTGAAGTCCGTGCCGCCGGAGTGGTACGCGGCTACGAAGTCGTCTAGGTGCTGGCGGCCCAACTGACGCTGCTTGAGCGTGAAACGCTGGTCCGTGCGGAAGTCGTAGACCCAGAGCTCGCGCGTGCCGGGGCGGCCTCCGGAGCGTTGGCCGGACTTGTCGAAGAACAGGACGTTGGCCTTGACGCCGTTGGCGTAGAAGATGCCGGTGGGCAGGCGCAGGAGGGTGTGGACGTCGCAGAGGTTGAGGAGGTTCCTGCGGATGGTCTCGCCGGCACCGCCTTCGAAGAGGACGTTGTCGGGGAGGACGAGGGCGGCTCGGCCGTTGGTCTTCAGCAGGTTGTAGATGTGCTGGACGAAGTTGAGCTGCTTGTTCGTCGTCGGTGCCCAGAAGTCGGTGCGGGAGGTGTAGGACTCGCCGGTCACCGAGCCGACGCCGAAGGGCGGGTTCGCGAGCACGATGTCGTAGTGCCGCTTCGGGGGGCGGGCCAGGGAGTCCTGGATGGTGATGAGCGGCTTGGCCTCGGAGCTTCCGATGCCGTGCAACAGCATGTTCATCAAGGCCAGGCGGCCGGTCTCGCGGACGAGTTCGTAACCGGTAATCGCGCCGCTCTGGAGGGCGCGGCCCTTGTCTCCGTACAGCTCGTCCTCGTAGTTCTGGACGAGGTGGGCATGCGCTGCGATGAGGAAGCCGCCGGTGCCGCAGGCCGGGTCGGTGATGTGCTCGCCGGGCCGTGGCTGGACGCAGTCGACCATGGCATCGATGAGTGGCCGGGGCGTGAAGTACTGGCCGGCGCCGGTCTTGCGGTCCTCGGCGCCGCGCTGGAGGAGACCTTCGTAGGCGTCGCCCTTGAGGTCCTGGTTCTCGGTGGTCCAGGTGTAGGGGTCGATCAGGTCCCTGATCAGGCGGTCGAGGACGGCCGGTTCGTGGATCTTGTTCTGCGCCTTGGTGAAGACCTCACCGAGCATGGTGCCGCCGCGCTGACCGAGATCCTTGAGGATGAACTCGTAGTGGTCAAGCAGTGCCTCGGCGGACCGGGTCATCAGGCTCTTCCAGTCCCGACCCTCGGGGACGAGAGGCTCTTCGGGGGCGTTGCGTCGAAAGGCGGCCGGGCGGTTGGCGCGCTCGTCGGCCATCTTCAGGAAGAGGAGGTACGTGAGCTGCTCGACGTAGTCGAGGGTGGAGACACCGGAGTGGCGCAGCAGCTCGCAGTACGACCAGAGGCGATTGACGAGGGTGGACGTCGAGGCCGGGGCTGCGGGGGCAGTCCTGGTCTTCGCTTCCGCCGCGCGAGGGGCGGGAGGGGCGCCGGGCGCCGGAGAGGCCGCCTTGGCGGAATCCTCGGGGGCCGGCGTGTCAATGCTGCTGCTCATGACGGTGCTCACAGGGGAAGTGCTTCTTGGGTGCCGGAGGGAACCGGTCGGCCGGAGGTCTGGGGGGCGGCTGGCCGGGTAGCCCCGAGAGATGGGCGCTTGCGCCTGGTCGGCGTGACGTTGGTAGCCCGCCGAGTGTCGATCCTGTCGAGGACGACGGAGGCGGGCTCGTCGTCGGGGTCCTGCGGGACGAGGGCTCCGGTGAAGGCTGCGTGAAGAAGGGCACCCCGCAAGTCCGCCCCTTGCCTGGCTACTTCCTGAGCCGCGTGCTGAGCGGTCTCGACTTCCGCCAAACGGCTTTCAATTGACTTGACCAGGTCTTCTTGTACAGATCTCGGCGGAACCGGGACAGGCAACAGCTTGATACGTCGGAGACTGATGGACGCAAGGTTCACTGTCTGCTTCCCATTGCGGTCACACCAGTTCTTGCCGAATGAATTTGCATGCCACGCGAGCAATCGAGGTTCCAGAGCACCCCCGATCACGCGCGCACGAAATACGTGATTCTGATGGATGCAGTTCTCTATCTGGCCTTCCCAAATCCATCCGCGACCCAGCTTATCGCGGTCTCCCCCTTCGTTGAGAAGGACGTCCCCGACTTTAAGCCTCAGCGATTCAGCCTTCCTTGCAGGAACTCGAATATTTTCAACTCGATCGAGCAGGATTTGTCCGCGCTGAACATTAGCGACCCGAAGGTATGGAACCTCGACATATGCAGGGTTACTTTGCTTCTTACTGTCTTTCGTAACTCCCCCGACTACGTCTGCGATCTCCCCGAGACGCACCCACCGCCATCCGTTCGGAAGATCGGGAAGCGTCCCGTCATCGACATCCGCGGCTTCGATCGGGGCGGGGAACCGCTCAATTCCATCCAGGCCGCCGCACGCGCCACCGCCAGTGATCTGGTTCTTCAGGGCTAGGAAGCCGACTAGTGCAGCCTGGACCGCTACCTCCCCCGCCTCCACATAAGCCAGCTGCTCCTCTAGCTTGGCGACAATTCGGTGCTGTTCGGCGAGGGGCGGTACCGGGATCTCCAGCTCGGCCAGATAGAGGCGCGGTACACGGCGTTGGCCTACAGCACCGGTCATGTGATGCTCCGCCGTGCGTCGGACATGCCGTTGCAGCAGAAAGTGCATCAGGTATTCAGAGAGAATAGCACCTCGACTTCGCAGCACATGGAACTCAGTGCTCCCCAGAGCTCGGCCGCCTGCCAGCCCTTGCGCCTTCGCGATCTTCCCGTTCTCCATGCAGGGCGTGATCTTCGCGAACAGTACATCGTCTTCCTGAAACCTGGTCAGCGATTTCTTCTTGAGATCGCCATACCGAACCTGCATCGACGCATCCATGCGTCCCGTCTCCGCCTCGACGGAAGCCATAGGCACCTGTGAGACGAATTCATCATCGCCGGGTTCTTCGTCAAACCCTCGGGGATTCACATCACACAATTCGCCGATAGTCGCCCGAACCCACCCCGCAGGAAGCCCCTCCGTGACATCCTCCTCGGAGCCCGAACTCCCCGGCTCCACACCCGAGTCGGTCGTCACGCGCTCAGCTCCCTGTCCAGCTCATTGATGATGTGCTCCGCCCGCGTCCCCCCGAATTCCGCGAGGAATCCGTCCGTACCGTTGCGGGAGGTGAAAGGGGCGTAGTCGAGGTCAGCGGTGTCGAAGCGTACACGCTCGGCCATCGCCGCGGCGATGCGGTCGAGCCACCAGCGCTGACGTTCGGTGAACTGCGCGCCCGCCTGTTCCTGGCGGGTGATCCAAGCCTCGTAGCGCTCGCGCACAAGCTCCTCGTGCGGGCGTGGTGCCGGGGCACCCTGTGCGGCGCCGCCCGCGAGTTCGTAACGGAGCAGGGCCAGCAGATCCGAGGCCGTGTGCTTGCGGTGGGCTCCGTTGGTCGCCGCCTCGCCGACCTTCTCGTACGCCTTCCATAGTCTGTCCGGGGTCCAGGTGCGCGGCGGGCGGGCGATGCTGCGGGCCACGTCCTTGAGCCTGTCCATGGCGACGCCGGGCGGCACGTCGGAGCTGGCGCTGAACGCGACGGACATCGCCGCGATCTCGTCGCGGTTCTCCGCGATGTACCGGCGCCAGTCGCGGACCGTCTCCGCCGCCGCGTCCTCGTCGTCAGCGGCGGCCCCCGCGCGGAGCAGCTCGTCCGTGCCGTTCTCGTCGTAGAGGATGTCCTTCGCGCGCCGCATCTCCAGCAGGCGGGCGCGCAGCGGCGGCGTGGCGGCGAGGGGGCGGACGGCCTGCTCGATGAGGTCGCGTACCGCGCGCCCGGGGTCGCGGCCCGCGTGTTCGGCGGCCTCCCTGACTTCCAGCTGCCGGTCCGCCGAGACGGCGTCGACCATCCCGTGAACGATCTTTGTCAGTTCCAGCCCGCCGCTTAGGCGCTGGATCTCGGCACGCTCCTCGTCCGTCATCTGGATGTCGAGTTTGGCGAGGCGGGCCGCGAGGGTGGAGACCTCTTCTTCCTCGATGGTGTTCGCGGCGGTCTTGCGGAGCAGCTTCTCCAGGCTGATCTGCTTCTCGGTGTGGCGTTCCAGTGGTGCCGCGTCGACCTTCGGCTTCTTCGTCACGCCGACCGCGTCGACGATCACGAACCGAGTCTTGGGGCCGACGCCGGGGGTGACCTTCTCGAAGTCGGTGAGGGAGAGGGTCCGGGCGCCGCGGCCCTTCATCTGCTCGAAGTACGCCCAGCTCTTGACGTCCCTCAGGAACAGCAGGCATTCCAGCGGCTTGACGTCCGTGCCCGTGGCGATCATGTCGACGGTGACGGCGATGCGCAGCTCCGGGAGGTTACGGAAGGCGGCGAGGCGCTCGGAGGCGTTGCGGGCCGCGCTGGTGATCTTCGCGCAGAAGTCGTTGCCCTTGCCGAAGACGTCGCGGACGACCTCGACGATCTCCTCCGCGTGGTTGTCGTTCTTGGCGAAGACCAGCGTCTTGGGCACGTACATCTCGTCCCACCGCAGTGCGCCCGTGGCCGGGTCGTGTTTGGCGCGATCGGGGAAGATCTCCGTGAACAGTCGGTCGCGGAAGGTCTGGACGACCGTGCGCAACTGATCTTTGCTGATGACTCCGACACCGACCTGGTTGGCGCCGTACTCGATGTCCTCGTCGATGTCCTCGTAGCGCTGGCGGCGGGTGCGGCGGTCACGGACCGGGATGGTGCCGTGCGCAATGAGTCCGCCCTCAGCCGTTATCCGCGTCTCGATCTCGTAGACGGAGAAGTCGACGTTGACGCGGTCGGCCACCGCCTCCTGGTTGGAGTACTCGCTGACCAGGTTGCCGTTGAAGTAGCCGAAGGTCTGGGCGACGGGGGTGGCGGTGAGGCCGACGACGGGGGCGTCGAAGTACTCGAGGACGGAGCGCCACTTGCCGTAGATGGAGCGGTGGCACTCGTCGACGACGATGAGGTCGAAGGCCTCCGGGGGGATGTCCGCGTTGTAGCCGACCTCGATGCCGCCCGGCACGTCGACGTCGTAGTCGATCTCACCATCGCTCCGTTCGCTGCCTGGCAGGCTCGCGCCGGTGAGTTCCATGTAGAGGCGCTGGACGGTGGAGATGACGATCTTGGAGGAGGCGAACATGCCCTCCGCGCCGAGGCGCTGGACGTTGTAGAGGTCGGCGAACTTGCGGTCGGTGTCGGGGGTCTTGAAGTTCTCGAACTCGGCGAAGGCCTGCACACCGAGGTTGTTGCGGTCGACCAGGAACAGGACGCGCTCGGCACGCGCGTGCTTGAGCATCCGATACGAGAACGTCACCGCCGTGAACGTCTTGCCGGCACCGGTGGCCATCTGGACGAGGGAACGGGACTGCCCCATCCCCTGCTGGCCCTTGCCGAGCGCCACCGAGTCCTCCACGCCGCGCACCGCCTTGATCTGCGCCGGGCGCAGTGGGCGTTCGTCGAGGTCGGGCATGCGCCAGCGCAGCCGGGCCCGGTAGCTGGGAGCCTGCTCGTCCTCCTCGGCCTGGCGGATCCAGCGGGCGAGGGTTCGCGGCTGGTGGAAGGAGAAGATGCGGCGGGTACGGGAGTCCGGGTCCAGGACGGACCGGAAGCGGGTCTCGCCGCCGTCGCTCACGTACCGGAACGGAAGCGGCGTGCGCCAGGCGTTGAGGCGCTGCTGGGCGTCGGTGAGGTGGTCGGCGTAGCCGTCGGCCTGGGCCTCGGCAGCGGACAGGTCGGCGCCTTCGCGCTTGGCCTCGATGACACCGACGAGCTTGCGGTCGACGTAGAGGGCGTAGTCGGCGCGACCCCGGGCGGTGGTGACCTCGCGGACGGCGATGCCGTTGCCCCGCCGGTCGCCCATGACGTGGAGGTTGAGGTTCGCGCCGCCGTTCTGGACGTCCCAGCCGGCCGCCCTGAGCATCGCGTCGAGTCGCTTGCGGACCTGGACCTCGGTCAGGGGTTCGCGGGAGGCCTGCTCCGCGTTGTCGAGGAGGCGGGCGCGCTCGGCTACGGCGGTCGACGCGGCGGCCCGGTCGGTGGTGTCGGCGCGCCGACGACCGAGCTGCGTCGCCTCGGCGGCGGCCTGGAACTCCTTGAGCTGGTCCTGCATGGCCGCGACCGCACGGCCCAGATCCTCGCGCTCGGCCTGCGCCTGGGCCAACTCGCGCTCGACAGCGCTCCGGGCGGCCTGCTCGGCTTGGGCTTGGGAGGTCTGGTCGCGGTAGCTGACGCGGGCTTCTTCCAGATCCTTGCGGGCGCGGGCGACCTCCTGAAGCAGCTGCTCGTTCTCAGTGGCCGGTGTGCGGTCAGGGCTTGGCGGCACGAACGGCAATTGCTCGCGCGAGCCGGTGAACAGCCGGTAGTACCAGACTCCGAGGCGGAAGCAGGTGCGCAGGGCGCGGAAGGCGTCGTCGGCCCTGTCGAGCCCTGCATGGTTCGCCTCGTTGCCGAGGGCGCGCACTTCATGAAAGGCGGTGCCCACGTCACCGTGGAGGTACCCCTCCCTGTCCAGCGCCCGCAGCCGGTCGAACTGGGTAGTGCCCTCCACCCGGACCCGGCCCCTGCTGACTAGGTCGGCCGCCATGGCCTCCGCGAACTGACGGGATTTGATGAGCGACGTGTTCGGGTCACTGAAGACATGACTCTCGGCAGCGGTCCCGTACGCGACGAGGAGCGGAAGATGCGGCAGCAGGAACCCGAAGTTGCGAGACTGCGTGGCCAGGCGTACGAGTCGGGGGTCTGGTGCCTGGGACGCCCCGTCTGCGCTGCTCATGGGGTGGTACCGCCTCTCCGGGAGTGCAATGGTCGTCGATGTGTGTGCAGCGTGATCGCCCGTCGAGCCTAACCGGCGGCCGGTCTTCTGCGCTGGTCTTCGGCACTGCAGCTCCCGCTGGCGTGACCTGACTCCCGTCACCATCGAGTTGCGACGCGCCAGCGCCCGACCCCTACCGCCGCCGGTGGATCGACGTTGGAGCTGGGGAGAGCATCCAGGAAGTGCGAGCCCGGACCGATCAGGAAGGCGAGCCGCATAACCACTGTCTCTACGCAACCAGGGATTGACATGCTCGCCCACAGGGCCAGCACACTGCGGCCCGGCGCTTAGAAGATGTGGGCACAGGGTCTGCTGCACGATCGGGTGACATCTGAACTGGCTTGCCCTGTGGGGCGGGTGGGAAGGATGTCGCCGTGCCCAAGCCTTATCCGGAGGAGTTCCGTCAGGACGTTGTGCGGGTCGCGAGGAACCGCGGGCCGGGCGTGACGGTCGAGCAGGTGGCCACCGACTTCGGAGTCCATCCGATGACGTTGTGGAAGTGGATGCGTCGCGCGGACATCGACGATGGGACCAAGCCGGGAGCGACCAGCCAGGAGAGCGCAGAGCTTCGGCAAGCGCGTCGGCGGATCAAGCTGCTGGAGCAGGAGAACGAGGTCCTGCGGCGGGCTGCGGCCTATCTGTCGCAGGCGCATCTGCCGGGAAAAGGATCTACCCGCTCGTGAAGGAGCTGGCCGTGGAGGGGGTGCCCGTCACGGTTGCGTGCCGGGTGCTGAAGCTCGCCAGACAGCCCTACTACCGCTGGCTGGACCAGCCGGTGACCGACGCCGTGCTGGAGGAGGCGTATCGCGCGAACGCGCTGTTAGACGCTCACCGCGACGACCCGGAGTTCGGCTACCGCTTCCTGGCCGACGAAGCGCGCGGCGCCGGGGCGGTGATGGCGGACCGGACTGCATGGCGGATCTGCCGGGACAACCGCTGGTGGAGCGTGTTCGGCAAGAAGCGCGGCAAGGGCAGGAAGGGCGGGCCGCCCGTGCACGACGACCTGGTCCGCCGTGACTTCACCGCGACCTGTGCGAACCGGCTGTGGCTTGCCGACATCACCGAGCACGCCACCGGCGAAGGCAAGCTCTATCTCTGCGCGATCAAGGATGTCTTCAGCAACAGGATCGTGGGCTACTCCATCGACGAGCGGATGAAGTCCCGCCTGGCCGTGACCGCCCTGGACAACGCGGTGGCCCGGCGTGGAGACGTCGACGGCTGCATTCTGCACAGCGATCGCGGATCGCAGTTCCGCTCCCGGAAGTTCGTCCGGGCACTCGACCGCCACCGGATGGCCGGATCGATAGGGAGGGTCGGGGCAGTCGGCGACAACGCGGCCATGGAGTCCTTCTTCAGCCTGCTGCAGAAGAACGTCCTCGACCGCCGGACCTGGGCCACCCGCGAGGAACTGCGGATCGCGATCGTGTCCTGGATCGAGCGGACCTGTCACCGGCGCCGCCGACAAGCCTCACTCGGCCGGCTGACCCCCGTCGAATTCGAGACCGTCATGACCACACCGGCCCTCCAGGCCGCGTGACCGAACCTGTCACCCAAACCTGCAGCAGACCCCGGCGGTGTCCTACGTGGGTGGCTACCGGCGTGCTCGCGGCCGGCGCCTCGGCGGACTGTTCGCGGCGATGTACTTCGGTGGCCTCCGGCCCGCTGAGGCGGTCGGCCTGGTCGAGACTGACCTTGTCCTCCCTGAGCAGGGTTGGGGATCGGCGCTGCTCCATCGAACCCGTCCTTCGGTTGGCAAGCAGTGGACAGACTCGGGGGAGACCCACGACGACCGCGGGCTCAAGAATCGACCGACTGAGGACGTTCGGCGTGTGCCCATTCCGCCTCAGCTCGTCGCGATGTTGCGCGATCACCTCGCCACTTTCGGCACGGCGGAAGACGGGCGGCTTTTCTTCAGTGAGAAAGGTTCGGTTGTCCCGTCCTCTACCTACTACCGCGTGTGGCAGGAAGCTCGGTTCCTGGCGCTTCCGACGGCTGTCGCGGCCTCTCCGCTCGCCAGTAGGCCGTACGACCTTCGACACTCGGCGCTGTCGACGTGGCTCAATGCGGGCGTGGACCCCACCGAGGTTGCCGAGCGCGCCGGCAACAGCGTTGAGGTCCTGCTGACCCGGTACGCGAAGTGCCTCGACGGACGGCAGGACGTGGCCAACCGGCGCATCGAGGACCTGCTCCGCGAGTACGAGTGAGACAACCTGCACCCACACTGAGGCCTCAGGCATGTCGCCTGGGGCCTCCTTCGTCTTGTCTTGTGCTCTACCTGCACTGATCCTGCTTCCGGGAAGGACGAGCTGGGTCGCGTTACGTGCCCTGCGGTCTTGTGGCCTCCTCTCGCTTGCTGCTGGCATGTCGGCAACGCCAACGCAAAGCACAGGGGGGCCTTGTGGAGCTGCACGTCACGCGCTGGAAGCGGTACGGGCATGATCGTCTGTACGCCAACCTGCCTGATGGGACCGCGGTCGGTTGGGCGGACGTCACGACGGGGGACATCACGGTCTTGCGGGCCGAGTGCCGTGACGACGTGATCGCCGTGCTCACAAAGCACTTACAGAGCCTCACCGAGCCTGTCTCGCCAGGCAGGGCGCCGGAGGCTCAGGCGCGTCCGACGCTGCCCCCTCTGGCGCCGGCCGACGACCTGGCCGTCAACCCTCCTGGGCGGTCCTTGCGTGATCTGCTCGCCGAATCCGGCCCCGGGCTGATGGAGCGAGTCGTCTCACGGCTTCTGCGGCGGCCTTCGGAATGGGATTCCTGGCGAAAGGGATTGGCGGGGGAGCGGCGAGTAGGAGCCGAGCTGAACCGCTTGGGGCGCCACGGCTGGCGCGTCCTGCACTCCATCCCCTTGGCTAACAAAGTGGATATCGATCATTTATTGATCGGGCCTGGTGGAGTGTTCAGCATCAATACGAAGCACCACGACAAGAGGGCCGTGTGGGTCGGGGACGATTCCGTGAAAGTCGATCACGGGAAACCGGCACCCTACGCACGCAAGAGCCGGGCGGAGGCCAAGCGTGTCGCCCGAGTGCTTGAGCGCTATTGCGACTACCCGGTGCCGGTGGAGCCCGTCCTCGTCTTCGTCGGTGTCACCGAGCTGAAGGTGGTGGCTACGCAGCTCGATGTCCGGGTGTACCAGGAGCGCCAGTTATCTGCACTCGCTCCGCTCTCAGGCGTGCTCACGGCCGATCAGGTGGAGGAGGTCTACAGCGTGGCTCGCCATCGGCAAGCTTGGAGCACGGCCTGATTCGGTGGGCCTCCGTGAGAGGCTCAGTTTGCCTCGGCCACGTGTTTCACGCGTCCCAGCGAGTGGTGATGGCTTCCGCGACGCTGAAGACCTCGTCGCACTGGGCGCACTGTGCTTTGCCGAAAACGTAGGTCAACTTATGCGCGACATCCGTCTGGCCGTCTGCGAGTGCGCGACTGTGCAATCTTTGGGCCAGCCCCTCCAGGGCTGAGATGTCCGCAGGCCGCAGCGGCATCTTCCTTGCCGTGGTCTCGTTCATGTACATGCTGTCCGTGGTCGAGAAGAAGCCGTACTCGCCGAAAGCTACGAAGTTCTCTGTGGTGCACGATAGGCACGGGACTTCGAACTCACCGTCGTTCAGTCCGTCGAGCTGTTCACCCCAGACCTCGACCCCCTCGAAGCTGAGGAGCGCAGCCAGCAGATAGACGTAAGTGGCGGGGTCGTTGGCGAGGACGGGATCCCGAAGAGCTTCCTCGGTCAGTTGCACCAGGTCCGACATCTCCGAGGCGTAGGCCACGTGGGGATCTTGCTCGTCGTATGGCCGATCAGTGCTGGCTGCGATGGCGCCGGCGAGCGTGAGTGGCATCTGCCTGTCCGCGGGCGACCACTGGCGTGCCATGTCGCGCAAGGCGGGCAGGGCCGCGTAGCTCGCTGAGTAGACGGTCCCTTGATGGCACAGCCGGGACCAAAGGTCGGTCCAGCCTGAGTCCTTCGGGGCCGGGCTCACTGCGTCGAGCAGGCCGGGAATGTCTTCTGCCGTGCCGTAGGCGTGGTGGAGCTGGGACCAGTCCGTCATGCCAGCGATCTAAGCAGTCGGCTGCGCCGGACCTCATGGCTGGGGCCGTTCGGTCGCCCGACCTTGAGGCAAGCCGAGCCTAGGGCCAGAAAGCAGCCAGCGACCTGCGGCGACGCCCCAAGATCCCGTCCACGCCTCGTCCACGGACCCCGGCATACGCACGCTCCGTGCCGCATACGCCTGCACATACGCGAAGACCCCGGCCTCAGCGTTTCCGCTGGTGACGGGGTCTTTGGGCACCTCATACAGGGTGCCCCCGGCAGGATTCGAACCTGCGCACACGGCTCCGGAGGCCGTTGCTCTATCCCCTGAGCTACGGGGGCGTGTCTCGCGGTGTTCGCGGCGACGGGTAGAACCCTACCAGCTCTTTTGGGGTCGCCATGAACGGTTTCCCTGGAGGTCGAGGGGGGTGGGTCCCCCGGACGGGGTGGAAGTGGGGAAAACCCGGACGCGGTCGCTCGGGCGGACCTACTCTCGAGTTGTGCCAGGCGCGACCGGCCGGGTTCTTGTTGTGGACGACAACAAGGTCATCCGGCAGCTGATCAGGGTCAACCTCGAGCTGGAGGGTCTCGAGGTCGTGACCGCGGCCGATGGTGCCGAGTGTCTGGACGTCGTCCATCGGGTACGGCCCGACGTGGTCACCCTGGATGTCGTCATGCCGCGGCTCGACGGGCTGCGCACCGCCGCCCGGCTCCGTGCGGACCCCCGGACCCGTTCCCTGCCGGTTGCCATCGTCAGCGCCTGCACGCAGCGCGAGGTCGAGAGCGGGCTCGATGTCGGAGTGGACGCGTTTCTTGCCAAGCCCTTCGAGCCGTCCGAACTGGTGCGGCTCGTCAAGGAGTTGATGGAGCAGGGGGTGCGGGGCGGGCACCCGTCGGGGAGTGGGCAGCGGGGTGACGGGGAGGCCCTGGGCGCCGCCCTCGACCTCGCCCTCGACCCCGCTCTCGATGTCGGGCTCGACAGCGACTTCGGCCACAGCGGCAACAGCGGTATCGGCAAGAGCAAGGGCAGCACCCGCAACAGCACCGGCAAGACCAGTGACACCACCGGTAAGCGCAGCAACAGCAGTAGTAAGCAGTAGTAACAGCACCGGCGGTAACAGAAGCGGCAGCGGCTTCTGAGGGGGGAAGGCTTCCGGCCCGTCCCACATCCCGGACCCTGTCCCCAAACCCGTTCGCCTCACCACCCCCCTCCTCCCATACCCTTGTCCCGTGACTCCCGTAGAGCTCTCCCGTACCGTGCTGGGCGCGGTGCGTCGTGCTGTGGAGGGTGGGGAGCTGAGGGTGGCCGTGCCCGCGCGGGCCGTGGTCGCTCCGCCGGGGCCCGGGGGGCGCGGGGACTACGCGACCAACATCGCGCTTCAGATGGCACGTCCTGCGGGGCGGGAGCCCCGCGATGTCGCCGAGATCCTGCGGAGGCATCTCCGGGGTACGGCCGGGGTCGCCGATGTCGAGATCACCGGGCCGGGGTTCCTCAACATCCACCTTGAGCGGGCCACCGCCACCGCCGCCCTGGTCCGGGAGATTCTTCAGCGGTCGTCCAGCGGGCAGTCGTCCGTCGGGCCACCGTGCGACGAGCGGCCGTCCGTCGGGCCACCGTGCGACGAGCGGCCGTCCGACCGGCAGTCGTCCATCGGGTCACTGTCCGGCCGGCAGTCGTCCGACGAGCCACCGTCCGGCCGGCAGTCGTCCGACGAGCCGCCGTCCGACGCAAGCAGCACCACCAGCCCCAGCCCCTGCCGCGGCCCCAGCCCCGGAAGCACCACCCCCTACGGCCACACCCCCACCCTCCTCAACCAGGTCGTCACGTTGCGTGTTCCGTATGACGTGCGGGCCGAGGTGGTGGCCGACAGTCTGGTGCGGATCATTGCCACTCAGGGGGGCCGGGCCGAGGTGCAGCATGTGCGGGCCGGGGGAGAGGTGGACCTCCGGCCGGTGCCGGCGCCGGAGGATCCCGCGCCGCTCGGGGCCGACGCGGCCCGCTGGGCGCTGTTGCACCCGGCCGCGCACGACCGGCCGCGGATCACCGCCGATCATCTGTTGCAGCGGGAGAGCAATCCCCTCTTCCGTGTCCGCTACGCCCATGCGCGCGCCCGTGCCCTCGGCCGCAACGCCGCCCGGCTCGGGTTCGGGGCGGAGCCGGGGGAGGTGGCCGAGGCGGTGCCGCTGACGCGTGCCCTCGTGGAGTATCCGCACGCCCTCACCCGGGCGGCCGCCCACCGCGCGCCCGACCGGCTCGCCCGGCAGCTCGTGCTTGTGGCCGACGGGCTGCTCGCCTTCCAGCACACCGTGCTCCCGCTCGGCGACGAGAAACCCTCGGCCGCCCACCGTGCCCGGCTCGCGCTCGCCGAAGCCGCCGGGACGGTGCTGGCCGGCGGCCTGTCCCTGCTCGGCATCAGCGCACCCGACTACCTCTGAGACGAGAGCCCAGACCGACATGAGCCGTTCCGCACATCCCGCCGGGCCCCGCCACGCCGACGTCCTGACCGAGGGCCACTACTCCGCGCCCCCCGCCGACCTCAACGCCCTCGACCCCAAGGTGTGGGCGGGGACCGTCACCCGCGACGACCGCGGTGCCGTCACGGTCGGCGGGATCGATGTGAAGACACTCGCCGAGGAGTTCGGCACCCCCGCCTACATCCTGGACGAGGCCGACTTCCGGGCCCGGGCGCGGGCCTGGCGCACCGCCTTCGGGCCGGACGCCGACGTCTTCTACGCGGGGAAGGCGTTTCTGTCCCGTGCCGTGGTGCGCTGGCTGCACGAGGAGGGGCTGAACCTGGACGTGTGCTCCGGGGGCGAGCTGGCCACCGCGCTCGCCGGGGGCATGCCCGCCGAGCGGATCGCCTTCCACGGGAACAACAAGTCCACCGAGGAGATCACCCGGGCCGTCGAGTGCGGGGTCGGGCGGATCGTGCTCGACTCCTTCCAGGAGATCGTGCGGGTCGCGCACATCGCCTCCTCGCTCGGCAGGCGGCAGCGGGTGCAGATCCGGGTCACCGTGGGGGTGGAGGCGCACACCCACGAGTTCATCGCGACCGCCCACGAGGACCAGAAGTTCGGGATCCCGCTGGCGGGCGGCCAGGCCGCGGAGGCGGTGCGGCGCGCGCTCCAGCTCGACGGCCTGGAGGTCATTGGCATCCACAGCCACATCGGGTCGCAGATCTTCGACATGTCCGGCTTCGAGGTCGCCGCCCACCGGGTCGTCGGGCTGCTGAAGGACATCCGGGACGAGCACGGGGTGGAGCTGCCCGAGATCGACCTCGGAGGCGGCCTCGGGATCGCGTACACGAGTGACGACGACCCCCGGGAGCCGCACGAGATCGCCAAGGCGCTGACCGAGATCGTCTCCCGCGAGTGCGACTCGGCCCGGCTGTCCACCCCCCGTATCTCGGTGGAGCCCGGGCGCGCCATCGTCGGCCCGACCGCCTTCACGCTCTACGAGGTCGGCACCGTCAAGCCGCTCGACGGGCTGCGCACCTACGTCTCCGTCGACGGCGGCATGTCCGACAATATCCGTACCGCTCTCTACGACGCCGAGTACAGCGTCGCGCTGGTGTCCCGCACCTCGGACGCCGGGCCGATGGCGTCCCGGGTTGTCGGCAAGCACTGCGAGAGCGGGGACATCGTGGTGAAGGACGCCTTCCTGCCCGCCGACCTGGCGCCGGGCGACCTGATCGCGGTGCCGGCCACGGGCGCGTACTGCCGTTCCATGGCCAGCAACTACAACCACGCTCTCCGGCCGCCCGTCGTCGCCGTGCACGACGGCCGGGCCCGGGTGATCGTCCGCCGGGAGACGGAGGAGGATCTGCTCCGGCTCGACGTCGGCTGAGGGCGGATGCGGAAGAGTCCGGGCGCCGCCCGGAACCCGGCGGAAGATCTCCTGTTCCCCGCCGGTGACAAGAGGAAATCGATGTCTCAGGATCCGGACGAAGGGCAGAAAGGCCCGTCCGGTGAGTGAGACTGGTCCCACCGTGGACCGGATGAGGAAACGAGGTCGGATGATGCGTACGCGTCCGCTGAAGGTGGCGCTACTGGGCTGTGGGGTTGTCGGCTCAGAGGTGGCGCGCATCATGACGACGCACGCCGACGACCTCGCGGCCCGCATCGGAGCCCCCGTCGAGCTGGCCGGGGTCGCGGTCCGCCGCCCCGCCAAGGTGCGGGAGGGCATCCCCGCCGAGCTGGTCACCACGGACGCCACCGCGCTGGTCAAGAGGGGCGACCTCGATGTCGTCGTCGAGGTGATCGGCGGGATCGAGCCCGCCCGGACCCTCATCACCACCGCCTTCGAGCACGGCGCGTCGGTGGTGTCGGCGAACAAGGCGCTGCTCGCCCAGGACGGTGCGGCACTGCACGCGGCGGCGGAGGAGCACGGCCGCGACCTCTACTACGAGGCCGCCGTCGCCGGTGCCATTCCGCTGATCCGGCCGCTGCGCGAGTCGCTCGCCGGGGACAAGGTCAACCGGGTGCTGGGCATCGTCAACGGGACGACCAACTTCATCCTCGACAAGATGGACACCACGGGGGCCGGCTATCAGGAGGCCCTGGACGAGGCCACCGCGCTGGGATACGCGGAGGCCGACCCCACCGCCGATGTCGAGGGCTTCGACGCGGCAGCCAAGGCGGCCATCCTCGCCGGGATCGCCTTCCACACGCGGGTGCGGCTCGACGACGTCTACCGCGAGGGCATGACCGAGGTCACCGCCTCCGACTTCGCCTCGGCGAAGGAGATGGGCTGCACCATCAAGCTGCTCGCCATCTGCGAGCGGGCCGCCGACGGGGGCTCGGTCACCGCGCGCGTGCACCCCGCCATGATTCCGCTGACCCATCCGCTCGCCTCCGTGCGCGGCGCGTACAACGCCGTGTTCGTCGAGTCGGACGCCGCGGGCCAGCTGATGTTCTACGGGCCCGGCGCGGGCGGTGCGCCGACCGCGTCCGCCGTGCTGGGCGACCTGGTGGCCGTCTGCCGCAACCGGCTGAACGGGACCACCGGACCCGGCGAGTCCGCCTATGCCGCCCTGCCCGTGTCGGGGATGGGCGACGTGGTCACGCGGTACCACATCAGCCTCGATGTGGCCGACAAGCCGGGTGTCCTCGCCCAGGTGGCCACCGTGTTCGCCGAGCACGACGTGTCGATCGACACGGTGCGCCAGCAGGGCAAGGACGGCGAGGCCTCCCTGGTCGTCGTCACCCACCGGGCGTCCGACGCCTCGCTCAGCGGGGTCGTCGAGGCGCTGCGCAAGCTCGACACCGTGCGGGGTGTCGCCAGCATCATGCGGGTTGAAGGAGAGTAACGAGCAATGACCCACCAGTGGCGCGGAATCATCGAGGAGTACCGGGACCGGCTGCCCGTGTCGGACACGACGCCAGTCGTCACGCTCCGTGAGGGCGGTACGCCGCTCGTGCCCGCGCAGCTGCTCTCCGAGCGCACGGGCTGCGAGGTCCACCTCAAGGTGGAGGGCGCCAACCCCACCGGGTCCTTCAAGGACCGCGGGATGACCATGGCCATCACCAAGGCCAAGGAGGAGGGGGCCAAGGCGGTCATCTGCGCCTCCACCGGCAACACCTCCGCCTCCGCCGCCGCCTACGCCGTACGGGCCGGGATGGTGTCGGCCGTGCTGGTGCCGCAGGGCAAGATCGCGCTCGGCAAGATGGGCCAGGCGCTGGTGCACGGCGCGAAGATCCTCCAGGTCGACGGCAACTTCGACGACTGCCTCACGCTGGCGCGGGAGCTGTCGGACAACTACCCGGTGGCGCTGGTCAATTCGGTCAACCCGGTGCGTATCGAGGGCCAGAAGACCGCGGCCTTCGAGGTGGTGGACATGCTGGGCGACGCCCCCGACATCCATGTGCTGCCGGTCGGCAACGCCGGCAACATCACCGCCTACTGGAAGGGCTACCGGGAGTACGCGGCCGACGGCGTCGCCGGGCGCACCCCCCGGATGTGGGGCTTCCAGGCCGCCGGTTCGGCCCCGATCGTGCGCGGCGAGGTCGTCAAGGATCCCTCGACGATCGCCACCGCGATCCGGATCGGCAACCCCGCCTCCTGGCAGTACGCCCTGGCCGCGCGGGACGAGTCGGGCGGCTTCATCGACGAGGTGACGGACCGTGAGATCCTGCGCGCCTACCGGCTGTTGGCGGCGCAGGAGGGTGTGTTCGTGGAGCCCGCGTCCGCCGCGTCCGTCGCCGGTCTGCTGAAGGCCGCCGAGCAGGGCCGGGTCGACCCCGGCCAGCGGATCGTCTGCACGGTCACCGGCAATGGGCTCAAGGACCCCGACTGGGCCGTCGCGGGCGCGCCGCAGCCGGTCACCGTGCCGGTCGACGCGGCGACGGCGGCCGAGCGGCTCGGACTGGCGTAACTCCGTCGCCCGCGGGGGGACAACCCCCCGCGGGCGCGCACGGAGGAGGGGGCACGGGGGGCTTACGACACGCATCGTGCGCCGCCCGTGCGCCCTATGTCGCCACAGAACCTTCCTTCGATAGGCTGTACCGAACCCGCCCGCCGCATATGCCGCGGTGCCGCGCCCTCCGTGCGGCCTCCGGGTGTTCCGTACTCCTCACTCACTCATTACGTACTCATTCGAATTCGTTCGACCATCACGCAGCTCAAGGAGAGTCATCGAGCGATGGCCGGTCCAGCGTTCCGCGCCGCCGCCGTACGGGTGCGCGTCCCCGCCACCAGCGCCAACCTCGGCCCGGGCTTCGACGCCCTCGGCCTCGCGCTGGGGCTCTACGACGACGTCGTCGTCCGGGTGGCCGATTCCGGACTGCACATCGACATCGCGGGCGAGGGCGGCGACACGCTCCCGCGGGACGAGAGCCACCTGCTCGTACGGTCCTTGCGTGCCGCCTTCGACATCCTCGGCGGACAGCCCCGGGGGCTGGAAATCGTCTGCGCCAACCGCATTCCGCACGGCCGCGGACTCGGTTCCTCCTCCGCCGCCATCTGCGCCGGAATCGTCGCCGCCCGCGCCGTGACCATAGGCGGGGACAGTCGGCTCGACGACACCGCGCTGCTGGAACTGGCCACCGAGATCGAGGGCCATCCGGACAATGTCGCGGCCTGCCTTCTCGGCGGTTTCACCCTTTCCTGGATGGAGCGCGGCGGCGCCCGGGCGATCCGCATGGACCCCGCAGATTCCATCGTTCCGGTGGTTTTCGTGCCCGGGAAACCGGTATTGACGGAGACCGCGCGCGGGCTGCTCCCGCGCACCGTGCCGCATGTCGACGCGGCCGCCAACGCGGGCCGCGCCGCCCTGCTCGTCGAGGCGCTGACCAGGCGCCCCGAGCTGCTGCTGCCCGCCACCGAGGACCGCCTCCACCAGGAGTACCGCGCCCCGGCGATGCCCGAGAGCGCCGCCCTGGTGGAGCGGCTGCGGGCCGACGGGATCCCCGCGGTGATCTCCGGCGCGGGGCCCACGGTCCTGGCGCTGGCGGACCGGGCGAGCGCCGACAAGGTGGCCGACCTGGCGGGCGACGGCTGGGCCGCCAACCCGCTGGCGCTCGACGGCCGGGGAGCGAGCGTGCTGCCGCTTGCGCCCTGACACTCGGTCGCCGGATTTCGAGAGGGGGAATGTTTGTTGGATCCGGTAGTGTTAATCTCAAGTCTGCACCTGACCCAGCCATGGCGAGGTGCTTCGTGTCCCCGTCCGGGACAACCCCTCTTCCGGGAGCTTCCCAAGCCGCACTGTGTTCCGTATCGCGTACGTGAGCGGTATGTCGTACGTGAACACTGAGCTGTTTGCCGAGCACGCTCCGGAATCCGGCGTGACCGAGCCGCGTGACACAAATCCGGGTGCCACGGCGCGCAGGAATCGCCAGTCACCAGAAATTTCCTCCGCCGCTGTGGCGGACCACCGCCCCGGCACGGCCCACCCACTCAAGGGCCGAAGCCGGACAGCACAACCGGTCGCCGAGCCAGACAGGCCGACGTCCGCTCCAGGGAAGGACCCTTCGTGAGCGACACCACCGATCTGATGGGCGCACGTGTCGAGGAGACCGCTGCCGCGCCCGCCACGGACGCTTCCGCGCCTGCCTCCGGTGCCGGCTCCCGGCGGCGCCGCGGTACCGGCCTCGAGGGCATGGTGCTGGCCGAGCTTCAGCAGGTCGCATCCGGCCTCGGCATCAGGGGCACTGCGCGGATGCGCAAGAGCCAGCTGATCGAGGTCATCAAGGAGGCGCAGGCCGGTGGGGGTGCCCCGGCCAAGGCCGAGGCCGCCGCCGAGACCAAGCCGAAGCGCCGGGCCACCTCCCGGACCCGTACCGGCGACGAGGGCGCGGCTGCCGACCAGAAGGCCGACAAGCCCGCCGAGCAGTCCGCGGCCCAGCAGCAGATCGAGATTCCCGGCCAGGGTGCCGGTGACGGCGCGCCCGAGCGCCGCCGGCGCCGCGCCACCGCCGAGGCCGGCAGCCCCGAGACGGCCGCCGCCGAGGCGAAGAGCGAGCCGAAGGGTGAGACCTCCGCCCAGCAGTCGCAGGGCGGGTCCGCCGAGTCCTCCTCCGAGCAGCAGGGCGCCGACGGCGGCGAGGGCCGCCGCCGCGACCGCCGTGAGCGCGGCCGCGACCGCGACCGCCGCGGCAAGGGCGACGAGCAGCAGCAGGGCCAGGGCGGCCAGCAGCGTCAGCAGGGCCAGCAGCAGGGCGGCGGCCGCCAGGACCGCCAGCGGCCCGACGAGGACGGCGACGACTTCGACGGCCGCCGCGGCCGCCGCGGGCGCTACCGCGACCGCCGTGGCCGCCGTGGCCGCGACGACATCGCCGAGCCGCAGGTCACCGACGACGACGTGCTGATCCCCGTCGCGGGCATCCTGGACATCCTCGACAACTACGCGTTCATCCGCACCTCGGGCTACCTGCCGGGTCCGAACGACGTGTACGTCTCCCTCGCCCAGGTCCGCAAGAACGGCCTGCGCAAGGGCGACCACATCACCGGAGCGGTCCGCCAGCCCAAGGACGGCGAGCGGCGCGAGAAGTTCAACGCGCTGGTCCGCCTGGACTCCGTCAACGGCATGGCGCCCGAACACGGCCGCGGCCGCCCGGAGTTCAACAAGCTGACCCCGCTCTACCCGCAGGACCGCCTCCGCCTGGAGACGGACCCGGGCGTGCTGACGACCCGGATCATCGACCTCGTGTCGCCGATCGGCAAGGGCCAGCGCGGTCTGATCGTGGCCCCGCCGAAGACCGGCAAGACCATGATCATGCAGGCGATCGCCAACGCGATCACGCACAACAACCCCGAGTGCCACCTGATGGTCGTCCTGGTCGACGAGCGTCCGGAAGAGGTCACCGACATGCAGCGGTCGGTCAAGGGCGAGGTCATCTCCTCGACCTTCGACCGCCCGGCCGAGGACCACACCACGGTCGCCGAGCTGGCCATCGAGCGGGCCAAGCGCCTGGTGGAGCTGGGCCACGACGTGGTCGTCCTGCTGGACTCGATCACGCGTCTGGGCCGTGCCTACAACCTGGCCGCCCCGGCCTCGGGCCGCATCCTGTCCGGTGGTGTCGACTCGACCGCGCTCTACCCGCCGAAGCGGTTCTTCGGTGCGGCGCGCAACATCGAGGACGGCGGCTCCCTGACGATCCTCGCCACCGCGCTGGTCGACACCGGCTCGCGCATGGACGAGGTCATCTTCGAGGAGTTCAAGGGCACCGGCAACATGGAGCTCAAGCTCGACCGGAAGCTCGCCGACAAGCGCATCTTCCCCGCGGTGGACGTCGACGCGTCCGGCACCCGTAAGGAAGAGATCCTGCTCGGCGCCGAGGAGCTGGCGGTCGTCTGGAAGCTGCGCCGGGTGCTGCACGCGCTCGACCAGCAGCAGGCGATCGAGCTGCTCCTCGACAAGATGAAGCAGACGAAGTCGAACGGCGAGTTCCTGATGCAGATCCAGAAGACGACGCCGACGCCGAACGGCGACTGACACCGCTGCAACCGGTGTAAGGGCCGCTTCCCCGGTATACGGGGGAGCGGCCCTTTTCGCATGCGCCGCGAGAAGGCCCGCGGCCCGAGACCTTCGCCACAGGCCGCGGGTGCCGCCGCGGTCTCCCCGGAGGCCGGTCCTCCGGTTGAACGTGCAGGTGAGCGCGTTTCCATCGGGAATATCCGTGACTCTGGGTGTTCGCCCCTGTACGTACCGAGAAAGCCGTGTTGTGCAACCCTGTCCCCGGTTTCTCCGTCTGACCGAACGGAGTGACGATGGAGCGACGGGGGTCCCCCGCTCGGGTGAGCCGGAGGCGGGGAACGGGTCGCTCCACGAGGCTTGGCCTGATCGCAGGGGGTACCCGAACGGACGAGGACTGAGGAGCACATGCCCGCCGAGAGCACACCGGATGTCGGCATAGCCGGCGAGGACACCGCGACGGACCCGCGTCGCCGCAGGGCGAAGGGCCGCCGACGCAAGCCGCGCGCAAAGGGACGCACGGCCCTGCTCGTCACCGCCTGGACCGCGGGAGGCGTGCTCCTGCTGGGCGGGACCGGCGTCGGCTACCTGTACTTCAAGCTCAACGGCAATCTGAAGTCCGTCGACATCAACGACGCCCTCGGCACCCACCGGCCCGCCAAGGCCGACAACGGTTCCGAGAACATCCTGGTCCTCGGCTCGGACACCCGCGCCGGGGGCAACAAGAAGCTGGGCGGCGGCACCGACGACGGCAGCGCCCGCTCCGACACGGCGATGATCGTGCACCTCTACAAGGGCCACAAGAAGGCGGCCGTGGTCTCGATCCCGCGCGACACCCTGGTGGACCGCCCCGAGTGCACGGACACCAAGGGCACCCAGCACCCGGCCGCCTCCTCGGTGATGTTCAACTCCGCGTACTCCACCGGGGGCGCGACTTGCGCCGTGAAGACCGTGGAGTCGATCAGCGGCCTGAGGATGGACCACTACCTGGAGGTGGACTTCTCCGGCTTCCAGAAGCTGATCGACGACCTCGGCGGCGTCAAGGTGACCACCACCAAGAACATCACCGACACCAACAGCCACCTCGACCTCAAGGCCGGCCCGCACACCCTGGACGGCCAGCAGGCCCTGGGGCTCGTCCGCACCCGGCACGGCGTCGGCGACGGCTCCGACCTCGGCCGCATCCAGCTCCAGCAGGCCTTCATCAAGGCCCTGGTCGCCCAGGTCAAGCAGATCGGCATCCTCACCAGCCCCACCAAGCTGGTCGACCTCGCCGACACCGCGACCAAGACCGTCACCACCGACTCCGACCTGGGCTCCGTGAAGAGCCTCGCGTCCTTCGCGGGCGGCCTCAAGGGCATCAGCTCGTCCCACATGAACATGGTCACGGTGCCCGTCCAGTACGACACCACGGACCCCAACCGGGTCCTGCTGGAGAAGGACAAGGCGCAGCTGATCTGGGACGCGCTCAAGAAGGACAAGCCCGTCCCGGGGAGTGCCACCAAGGGCTCCGCGAGCGGTCAGGCCAAGGGCGTGGTCACCTCCTGACCCGGCTCCGGACCGCCGCCCGCCACCTTGGGGAATAGATCACCTCTGCCCCCGGTTTTGGGGGATGCGGCCAGTCCTGGCAGACTGGTACGTCGGCCCCGGTTCACGCCTCCGCATCCCGCGGCTGCGACCCGGCGCCCTCCCGGAAATCTAGGAGACACCTTGAAGCGCGACATCCACCCCGAGTACGTCGAGACGCAGGTCAGCTGCACCTGCGGCGCGTCGTTCACCACTCGCAGCACCATCGACTCCGGCACCATCCGTGCCGAGGTCTGCTCCGAGTGCCACCCGTTCTACACGGGCAAGCAGAAGATCCTCGACACCGGTGGCCGTGTGGCCCGCTTCGAGGCCCGCTTCGGCAAGGCTGCCGCTGCCAAGAAGTAGCGAGCCCACAGCGCCGGTCCCCGGTGCTCCCGTGCACCGGCACGGGAGCACCGGGACCGGCGCTTTGCGGTGCAGCCCATTCCATGTCGTACGTACGTCCCCAGGCCCCGCCGGGCGGGGGACAGCTCAGGGAGCCGGAGATGTTCGAGGCGGTCGAGGAACTGGTCGGGGAACACGCCGACCTGGAGAAGAAGCTCGCCGATCCGTCGGTCCACGCGGACCAGGCGAACGCGCGCAAGCTCAACAAGCGCTATGCCGAGCTGAGCCCGATCATCGCCACGTACCGCTCCTGGAAGCAGGCCGGTGACGACATCGACACCGCCCGCGAACTCGCCGCCGACGACCCGGACTTCGCCGACGAGGTCAAGGAGCTGGAGCAGGAGCGCGAGGGGCTGACGGAGAAGCTGCGCCTCCTCCTCGTCCCGCGCGACCCCAGCGACGACAAGGACGTGATCCTCGAGATCAAGGCGGGCGCGGGCGGTGACGAGTCCGCCCTGTTCGCCGGCGACCTGCTGCGCATGTATCTGCGCTACGCCGAGCGCATCGGCTGGAAGACCGAGATCATCGACTCCACCGAGTCCGAGCTCGGCGGCTACAAGGACGTCCAGGTCGCCGTGAAGACCCGCGGCCAGACCGAGCCCGGCCAGGGCGTGTGGGCCCGCCTGAAGTACGAGGGCGGGGTGCACCGGGTGCAGCGCGTGCCCGCGACCGAGTCCCAGGGACGTATCCACACCTCCGCGGCCGGTGTGCTGGTCACCCCGGAGGCGGAGGAGGTCGACGTCGAGATCAACCCGAACGACATCCGCATCGACGTCTACCGCTCCTCGGGCCCCGGCGGCCAGTCCGTCAACACCACCGACTCCGCGGTGCGCATCACCCACCTGCCGACCGGTGTCGTCGCCTCCTGCCAGAACGAGAAGAGCCAGCTCCAGAACAAGCAGCAGGCGATGCGTATCCTGCGCTCCAGGCTGCTCGCCGCGGCACAGGAGGAGGCGGAGAAGGAGGCCGCAGCGGCCCGCCGCAGCCAGGTCCGCACCGTCGACCGCTCCGAGAAGATCCGCACGTACAACTTCCCCGAGAACCGCATCTCGGACCACCGGGTCGGCTTCAAGGCGTACAACCTGGACCAGGTCCTGGACGGCGACCTCGACGCGGTGATCCAGGCGTGCGTCGACGCGGACTCGGCCGCCAGGCTCGCGGCCGCGTAAGCCCCCGTACCCGTACCCGCACAGCCCCGGAGGACCAGCGTGAACCTGCTGCTCGCAGAGGTGGCCCAGGCCACCCAGCGGCTGGCCGACGCCGGCGTGCCCTCGCCGCGCAACGACGCGGAGGAGCTCGCCGCGTTCGTGCACGGCGTCAAGCGGGGCGAGCTGCACTCCGTCAAGGACGCGGACTTCGACGCCCGCTACTGGGAGGCCGTCGCCCGCCGCGAGGCCCGCGAGCCGCTCCAGCACATCACCGGGCTCGCCTACTTCCGCTACCTGGAACTCCAGGTGGGCCCCGGCGTGTTCGTGCCCCGCCCGGAGACCGAGTCGGTCGTCGGCTGGGCCATAGACGCCGTCCGGGCGATGGATGTCGTGGAGCCGCTCATCGTGGACCTGTGCACCGGCTCGGGCGCCATCGCGCTCGCCCTGGCGCAGGAGGTGCCGCGCTCGCGGGTGCACGCCGTGGAGCTGTCCGAGGACGCCCTGGAGTGGACCCGCAAGAACATGGAGGGGTCCAGGGTCGAACTGCGCCAGGGCGACGCCCGCGCGGCCTTCCCCGACCTCGACGGACAGGTCGACCTGGTGATCTCCAACCCGCCGTACATCCCGCTGACCGAGTGGGAGTACGTCGCCCCGGAGGCCCGGGACCACGACCCGGACCTGGCCCTCTTCTCGGGCGAGGACGGACTCGACCTCATCCGCGGCCTGGAGCGCACCGCGCACCGCCTGCTGCGTCCCGGCGGCGTCGTCGTCGTCGAGCACGCCGACACCCAGGGCGGCCAGGTGCCGTGGATCTTCACCGAGGAGCGGGGCTGGGCCGACGCGGCCGACCACCCGGACCTCAACAACCGCCCGCGCTTCGCGACGGCCCGCAAGGCCCTGCCGTGAGCGCGACCCCGCATCTCTTCCCTCAGCAGCACATGTACGAGGAGGCCCACTAGACATGGCACGGCGATACGACACCAATGACGCGACCGACCGCGCGACGGGTCTGCGCGAGGCCGCGTCCGCCGTCCGCCGAGGCGAACTCGTGGTGCTGCCGACCGACACCGTCTACGGCATCGGCGCCGACGCGTTCTCCTCGGAGGCCGTGGCCGACCTGCTCCAGGCCAAGGGCCGGGGCCGCAACATGCCCACGCCCGTCCTGATCGGCTCCCCGAACACCCTGCACGGCCTGGTCACGGACTTCTCCGAGATGGCCTGGGAGCTGGTCGACGCGTTCTGGCCGGGCGCGCTCACCCTGGTCGCGCGGCACCAGCCGTCGTTGCAGTGGGACCTCGGGGACACCCGTGGCACCGTCGCGGTGCGCATGCCGCTGCACCCCGTCGCCATCGAACTGCTCACGGAGGTCGGCCCGATGGCCGTGTCCTCCGCGAACCTCACCGGCCACCCCGCACCGGAGGACTGCGGCGCCGCCCAGGAGATGCTCGGCGACTCGGTCTCCGTCTACCTCGACGGCGGCCCCACGCCGGGCAACATCCCCTCCTCGATCGTCGACGTCACCGGCAAGGTGCCGGTGCTGCTGCGCCAGGGCGCACTGTCCCCGGAGGAGCTGCGCAAGGTCGTACCCGACCTCGAGGTGGCGAATTGACAGCCCCTGAGGCGGGGCGCGGCATAGGCAACGGGGACGGGGTGCCGGGCCGGGCCGTGCCGGTGCCCGCGGACGGCACCTTCCGCATCCTCCATGTCAGCACCGGCAACGTGTGCCGCTCGCCCATCACCGAGCGGCTGACCCGGCATTTCCTCGCGGACCGGCTCGGCTGCACCGCGCCCGGCCCCGCCGGGGGGAGCGCCGTGGGCGGGCTGCTCGTGGAGAGCGCGGGCACCTGGGGCCATGAGGGCGCGCCGATGGAGGCGAACGCGGAGGCGGTCCTCGCGGACTTCGGCGCGGACGCCTCCGGCTTCGTCGGCCGCGAACTCCTGGACGAGCACGTCATCTTCGCCGACCTGGTGCTGACCGCGACCCGGGACCACCGGGCCCAGGTCATCTCCATGGGGCACTCGGCGGGGCTGCGCACCTTCACGCTGAAGGAGTTCACCCGTCTCGTCCGGGCGATAGACCCGACGACGCTGCCGCCCGTGGAGGACGGCGTGGCGGACCGGGCCCGCGCCCTGGTGCGGGCCGCGGCGGCGCTGCGCGGCTGGCTGCTGGCACCGACCGCGGAGGCCGACGAGGTGTTCGACCCGTACGGGGCGCCGCTGACGTTCTTCCGCTCGATCGGCGACGAGATCCACCAGGCTCTGGACCCCGTGGTGACGGCCCTGACCGGAGTGCCCGCCCGGGCCTGACCCGGCACCGGCGGGCCGCCCGCGGGGGCCGTTCCGGCGGCGCCGGACGCGGCGGCCGGGCGCACCGGGGAGCGCGGGCCTACATTGGACGTACACCCCGACGCCCGGAGCCCCGGAGCCCACCATGGCGGTCACCCGTACCCCCGAGGCCGACGTCCTGCACCGGCAGGACCCCGAGCTGGCCGAGATCCTCCTCGGGGAACTCGCCCGGCAGTCGACGACCCTCCAGCTCAACGCGGCCGAGAACTTCGCCTCCCCGGCGGTGCTGGCCGCGCTGGGCTCCCCGCTCGCCAACAAGTACGCCGAGGGCTATCCGGGCGCCCGGTACCACGGCGGCTGCGAGCTGGTGGACGTGGCCGAGCGGGTCGCCGTGGAGCGGGCCAAGGCGCTGTTCCGGGCCGAGCACGCGAATGTGCAGTCGCACTCGGGATCCTCCGCGGTGCTCGCCGCCTACGCCGCCCTGCTCCGGCCCGGCGACACCGTGCTCGCCCTCGGACTGCCGTACGGGGGCCATCTCACCCACGGCTCGCCCGCCAACTTCTCCGGCCGCTGGTTCGACTTCGTCGGCTACGGGGTGGAGGCGGAGTCCGGGCTGATGGACCATGTGCAGGTGCGCACCCTGGCCCGGGCGCACCGGCCGAAGGCCATCGTGTGCGGCTCCATCTCCTATCCGCGCCATGTCGACTACGCCTTCTTCCGGGAGGTCGCCGACGAGGTGGGGGCGTATCTCATCGCCGATGCCTCGCACCCGATCGGGCTGGTCGCCGGGGGGGCGGCGCCGAGCCCGGTGCCGTTCGCCGACATCGTCTGCGCCACCACCCACAAGGTGCTGCGGGGTCCGCGCGGCGGCATGATCCTGTGCGGCGCCGAGCTGGCCGA
Source organism: Streptomyces sp. NPDC052040 (assembly GCF_044548405.1). NCBI lineage: Bacteria > Bacillati > Actinomycetota > Actinomycetes > Kitasatosporales > Streptomycetaceae > Streptomyces > Streptomyces sp. NPDC052040. The sequence continues at coordinate 317,968 of NZ_JBIUBV010000005.1, forward strand.
ACGCGTGGACCGGGCCGTCTTCCCCTTCACCCAGGGCGGCGCCCAGATGAACAGCGTCGCCGCGAAGGCCGTCGCGTTCGGGGAGGCGGCGACCACGGACTTCGGGGGGTACGTCCACCAGGTGGTCGCCAACGCCCGGACGCTCGCGGCGGCGCTGACCGCCGAGGGGCTCCGGATGACCACCGGCGGCACCGACACCCATCTGCTGACCGCCGACCCCGCGCCGCTGGGCGTGGACGGCGCCGCGGCCCGGGGGCGGCTGGCGGCCGCCGGAATGGTCCTGGACACCTGTGCGCTGCCGCACAGCGACACCCGGGGGCTGCGCCTGGGCACCGCGGCGGTGACCACGCAGGGGATGCGGGAGGCGGAGATGGCGCGGATCGCGGCCCTGTTCGGGGCCGTGCTGCGGGAGGAGGCGGATCCCCGGAAGGTCCGTGAAGAAGTGCGGGAGCTGACCGACGGATTTCCGCCGTATCCCGGCAGCTGAGGGGCGGACGCGCGGGGGGACACAGCCGCACATGCAACCATCGTGGCTACCCGTGAGTCCTCAACCATATGCACGCGGAGCTAGGGTGTGGGGCTGAGGACGTCCAGCGAGATCTGTGGGGAAGCCCGTGCGTGAATACCTGCTGACGCTCTGCATCACGGCCGCGGTGACGTATCTGCTGACAGGGCCGGTACGCAAGTTCGCGATCGTGGCAGGAGCCATGCCGGAGATCCGGGCCCGGGACGTGCACCGGGAACCGACTCCCCGGCTCGGCGGTATCGCCATGTTCTTCGGCCTGTGCGCGGGCCTGCTGGTCGCCGACCACCTCAAGAACCTCAACGAGGTCTTCGCCAAGTCCAACGAGCCCCGGGCCCTGCTGTCGGGTGCCGCGCTGATCTGGCTGATCGGTGTGCTGGACGACAAGTTCGAGATCGACGCCCTGATCAAGCTGGGCGGCCAGATGATCGCCGCGGGCGTGATGGTCATGCAGGGTCTGACGATCCTGTGGCTGCCCGTGCCGGGCGTCGGCCTGGTCGCGCTCACCCAGTGGCAGGGGACCCTGCTGACGGTGGCGCTGGTCGTCATCACGATCAACGCGGTGAACTTCGTCGACGGCCTCGACGGCCTCGCCGCCGGCATGGTGTGCATCGCGGCCGCCGCGTTCTTCATGTACGCGTACCGCATCTGGTACGGCTACGGCCTGGAGGCCGCCGCCCCGGCGACCCTGTTCGCGGCCGTCCTGATGGGCATGTGCCTGGGCTTCCTGCCGCACAACATGCACCCGGCGCGGATCTTCATGGGCGACTCGGGCTCGATGCTGATCGGGCTGGTGCTCGCGGCCGGCGCGATCTCGGTCACCGGCCAGGTGGACCCCGACGCGATGAACCTCTTCTCCGGATCCGAGCGGGCGACGGTGCACCAGACCGTCCCGGTCTACATCCCGCTGCTGCTCCCGCTGACGATCATCGCCGTCCCGGTCGCCGACTTCTTCCTGGCGATCGTGCGCCGCACCTGGCGCGGCCAGTCGCCGTTCGCCGCGGACCGCGGGCATCTGCACCACCGGCTGCTGGACATCGGGCACTCGCACAGCCGGGCGGTGCTGATCATGTACTTCTGGGCGGCGATCATCTCCTTCGGCGCTCTGGCGTACTCCGTCAACTCGGCTTCCCTGTGGATCGTGTTCGGCATCATCGCGCTGAGCGCGGTCGGTCTGGTGCTGCTTCTGCTGCCGCGGTTCACCCCGCGCGCACCGCGCTGGGCCGAGTCCTTCGTGCCGCCCCGCTACCGCCGCGGACACCGCGCCGAAGCCGGGCCCGGGGAGGGCGGGGCGGCCGCGGAAAGCAGGGAGGAGCCTGCCGGGGAGGCGGGGGCCGTGCCGGTCGCGGTCGGGGTCGCGAGCCCCAACGGAGCCACCGCGCTGGGCGTCGGTGCGCGCTCCGGGCGCCGCGAAACCGAGTCCTCGCGCTGACGAACGCCGCTGCGCGCGCCGACGAACGCCGACGAACAAGGTAAGAATCTGACTAATGCGTTGCCCATGCATGGGGGTGCATAGTGCCCCAATACCAGACAAGTGGATGCCCCGCTTGCACAGACGGGCGGGTTCACTCTCATGTGTGACAGCCGGCACACTGGCTTGGTAAAGACCACATCAAATAGTTTGTGATACGGTTCACGAGAACCCCGGGATAGAGCCGGAGCGCCCCTCCAGGGCGGTCCCCGGCGTGAGGGTCCTCACCCGCCCCGGGACTACGCTCGTCCATGACGACACCCTGCCCACTTCAGCAAGCGGAGTTGCCGCCATGCCGTCCAATGACGCCCGGAACCTTCTCCTGACCGCTGCGCCCACAGCGGCCGTCGGCGTGATCGCCGTCGCCGTCAGTGGTGCGGTCGCGGGGGGCAAGGGGGCGCTCGGTGCGGCCGTCGGCACGGTGCTCGCCCTCGTCTTCATGGGGGTCGGGCTGTACGTCCTGCAATGGACGGCACGCAAGCTGCCCCAGTTGTTCCAGGCCATGGGGCTGATGCTCTATGTCGCCCAGCTTCTCCTGCTCCTGATCTTCGTGGCTCTCTTCAAGGGCACCTCCCTCTTCGATCCGAAAGCCTTTGCGATCGCACTCGTGGTCGCGACGGTGGTGTGGATGGCGGCGCAAGCGCGCGCGCATATGAAGGCCAAGATCTTCTACATCGACCCGGATTCCGAGAAGAGCGAGAAGCCCCTGAAGACAGGGTCCACGACGTGAGGGGTAGGGCCGGGATAAAGACGTGCGAGAGATCCTGCTATCGTCCGGTGCCAACTGCGGCATTGCGGGCGCGGGCATCTGAGCTGACGCCTGCTCACACGCGAGGCTTGATCCCCGAAGGCCGCCCCCACATCCGTAACACCAGTCCGGTGCCGATCCGCGGCTGCGCGCCGCGCCGACACAACGAGGTTGCCGTACCCATGCGTCACGCCGAAGGAGCCCGCGGTGAGTGCTGACCAGACCCAGCTCGCCTTTGACTGGAGCTGCCGCATCCTGTCCGACAACGGCTGTGGCTTTCCGGCACCGGGCCTGAACTCCTTCCTCTTCAAGCCCCTGTTCACGGCGGGCGGCTTCGAGTTCAACAAGGTGATGCTGCTCGCGCTCGTCACCACCGCGCTGGTCGTCGCCTTCTTCTGGGCCGCCTTCGGCAACGCCAAGGTGGTGCCCGGCAAGCTCCAGCTCGCCGCCGAGGCCGGCTACGACTTCGTACGCCGCGGCATCGTGTACGAGACCCTGGGCAAGAAGGAGGGCGAGAAGTACGTCCCGCTCGCGGTCTCGCTGTTCTTCTTCATCTGGATCATGAACATCTGGTCCGTGATCCCGCTGGCCCAGTTCCCGGTGTCGTCGGTCATCGCCTTCCCGGCGGTCCTGGCCGCGATCGTCTGGGTCCTGTGGGTCTCGCTGACCTTCAAGCGCCACGGCTTCGTCGGCTTCTTCAAGAACATCACGGGCTACGACAAGTCGCTCGGCGCGGTGCTGCCGCTCGTCATGGTCATCGAGTTCTTCTCGAACCTGTTCGTCCGGCCCTTCACGCACGCGGTGCGACTGTTCGCCAACATGTTCGCCGGTCACCTGATGCTGGTGATGTTCACCGTCGCCTCCTGGTACCTGATGAACAGCTACATGATCCCGGCCGCGGGCGTCTCGTTCGTGATGACCCTGATCATGATCCTCTTCGAGCTTTTCGTGCAGGCCGTCCAGGCGTACGTCTTCGTGCTGCTGACCTGCTCGTACATCCAGGGCGCTCTCGCCGAGCACCACTGAGTCGCACCCGTACCCACCCCCCGATCGTCCGGTGGCCAACCCCCACCGGTCCATGGAAAGAGAAGGAAGAACCGGCATGTCCGCTCTTGAGACCCTCGCCGCTGCCACCGGTGTCCACGGCTCCGTCGGCTCCATCGGTTACGGCCTTGCCGCCATCGGCCCCGGCGTCGGCGTCGGCATCATCTTCGGCAACGGCACCCAGGCCCTGGCCCGCCAGCCCGAGGCCGCCGGTCTGATCCGTGCCAACCAGATCCTGGGCTTCGCCTTCTGTGAGGCGCTCGCCCTCATCGGCATCGTTATGCCGTTCGTGTTCGGTAAGTAATCACCGTCTTACTGGCACGAATCGACGAAAGGCACTGATGTGATCGCCAACCTGGTGCAGCTGGCGGCCGAGGAGACCGAGCAGAACCCGCTCGTTCCGGCCGGCCCCGAGCTGCTCGTCGGCACCGTCGCCTTCGCCATCGTGTTCTTCTTCTTCTGGAAGAAGCTGCTTCCGAACATCAACAAGGTTCTGGAGGAGCGTCGCGCGGCGATCGAAGGCGGCATCGAAGAGGCCGACGCCATGAAGGTCGAGGCCCAGAGCGTCCTTGAGCAGTACAAGGCTCAGCTCGCCGAAGCCCGGCACGAGGCTGCGCGGCTGCGCCAGGAGGCGCAGGAGCAGGGCGCCGTGCTCATCGCCGAGATGCGCGCGGAAGGCCAGCGGCAGCGTGAGGAGATCGTCGCCGCCGGTCACGCGCAGATCGAGGCGGACCGCAAGGCCGCCGCTCAGACGCTGCGGCAGGACGTCGGCACGCTGGCCACCGAGCTGGCCGGCAAGCTCGTCGGCGAGTCCCTCGAGGACCACGCCCGGCAGAGCCGTGTGATCGACCGCTTCCTCGACGGGCTCGACGAGGCCGCTTCGAAGGCCGAGGCCGCACGATGAACGGAGCGAGCCGCGAGGCACTGGCCGCCGCACGTGAGCGTCTCGACGCGCTGACGGACACCACGTCCGTGGACGCGGCGCAGCTCGCCGACGAGCTGGCCGCCGTCACCGCGCTGCTCGACCGCGAGGCCGGTCTGCGCCGGGTCCTCACCGACCCGGCCAAGGCCGGCGAGGCCAAGGCCGAGCTGGTCCAGCGTCTGCTGGGCGGCCAGGTCGGCGGCCCGGCCGTGGACCTGGTGGCCGGAATGGCGCGCTCGCGCTGGTCGCAGCCCCGCGACCTGGTGGACGTGCTGGAGGAGCTGGCGAACCTCGCCGACCTCACCGCCGCCGAGAAGGCGGGCGCGCTGGACGACGTCGAGGACGAGCTGTTCCGGTTCGGCCGGATCGTCTCCTCCAGCACCGGGCTGCGCGCCGCGCTCACGGACCGTGCGGCCGGTGCCACGGCCAAGTCCGAGCTGCTCCACCGGCTGCTCGGGGGCCGTGCCAACGTCACCACCGAGCGGCTGGTGCAGCGCCTTGTGACGGTGCCGCGGGGACGTAGCCTGGAATCGGGAATCGAGTCCCTGTCCAGGCTGGCGGCCGCGCGCCGCAACCGCATGGTCGCCGTCGTCACCTCGGCGGTCCCGCTGAGTGACACGCAGAAGCGGCGCCTCGGTGCCGCGCTGGCCAGGCTCTACGGCCGTCAGATGCACCTCAACCTGGACGTCGACCCCGAGGTCGTCGGCGGGATGCGGGTGCAGGTCGGCGACGAGGTGATCAACGGGTCGGTCGTGGACCGCCTCGAGGACGCCCGCCGCCGCATGGCGAGCTAGCACCAACTCCATACGCAGTACTACGGCCCGAGTTGGGCCGTGCAGAGGATTCCTGGGGGTCGCCCCCAGACCCCCACAGAAACTTCGGGCCCAACAAGGAGAGCAGGGAACCCAGATGGCGGAGCTCACGATCCGGCCGGAGGAGATCCGGGACGCGCTGGAGAACTTTGTCCAGTCGTACAAGCCGGACGCGGCCTCGCGCGAGGAGGTCGGTACGGTCACCCTTGCCGGCGACGGCATCGCGAAGGTCGAGGGTCTTCCCTCGGCCATGGCCAACGAACTGCTGAAGTTCGAGGACGGCACCCTCGGCCTCGCCCTCAACCTCGAGGAGCGCGAGATCGGTGCCATCGTCCTCGGTGAGTTCAGCGGCATCGAGGAGGGGCAGCCGGTGCACCGCACCGGTGAGGTGCTCTCCGTGGCTGTCGGCGAGGGCTACCTCGGCCGTGTCGTCGACCCGCTCGGCAACCCGATCGACGGCCTCGGCGAGATCGAGACGTCCGGCCGCCGCGCCCTCGAGTTGCAGGCCCCCACGGTCATGCAGCGCAAGTCGGTGCACGAGCCGATGGAGACGGGCTACAAGGCCGTCGACGCGATGACCCCGATCGGCCGTGGCCAGCGTCAGCTGATCATCGGTGACCGCCAGACCGGCAAGACCGCCCTGGCCGTCGACACGATCATCAACCAGCGCGACAACTGGCGCACCGGCGACCCGAAGAAGCAGGTCCGCTGCATCTACGTCGCCGTCGGCCAGAAGGGTTCCACCATCGCGTCGGTCCGCCGCGCGCTGGAGGAGAACGGCGCGCTGGAGTACACGACCATCGTCGCCGCCCCGGCGTCCGACCCGGCCGGCTTCAAGTACCTGGCGCCGTACACCGGTTCGGCCATCGGTCAGCAGTGGATGTACGAGGGCAAGCACGTCCTCATCATCTTCGACGACCTCTCGAAGCAGGCCGACGCCTACCGCGCCGTGTCCCTGCTGCTGCGCCGTCCGCCGGGCCGTGAGGCCTACCCGGGTGACGTCTTCTACCTGCACTCCCGTCTGCTGGAGCGCTGCGCCAAGCTCTCCGACGACATGGGCGCGGGCTCGATGACCGGTCTGCCGATCGTCGAGACCAAGGCCAACGACGTCTCGGCGTTCATCCCGACCAACGTCATCTCCATCACCGACGGCCAGTGCTTCCTGGAGTCGGACCTGTTCAACGCCGGTCAGCGCCCGGCTCTGAACGTCGGTATCTCGGTCTCCCGTGTCGGTGGCTCCGCCCAGCACAAGGCGATGCGCCAGGTGTCCGGCCGTCTGCGTGTGGACCTCGCCCAGTTCCGTGAGCTGGAGGCGTTCGCCGCCTTCGGTTCCGACCTGGACGCGGCCTCCAAGTCGCAGCTGGAGCGCGGTCAGCGCATGGTCGAGCTGCTGAAGCAGGCCCAGTACCAGCCGATGGCCACCGAGGACCAGGTCGTCTCCGTCTGGGCCGGTACCAACGGCAAGATGGACGAGGTGCCGGTCGTCGACATCCGCCGCTTCGAGAAGGAGCTCCTCGAGTTCCTGCACCGCAAGCACCAGGGCCTGATGACCTCCATCAAGGAGGGCGCCAAGATGTCCAACGACACGATCCAGGCCATCGACGACTCCGTCGCCGAGTTCAAGAAGCAGTTCGAGACCTCGGACGGCAAGCTGCTCGGCGAGGACGTTCCTGCCGCTGCCGCCAAGTGACGTAAGGAAGGGACCTGACTCATGGGAGCCCAGCTCCGGGTCTACAAGCGTCGCATCCGATCCGTCAGCGCGACCAAGAAGATCACGAAGGCGATGGAGATGATCGCCGCCTCGCGCGTCGTCAAGGCGCAGCGCAAGGTGGCGGCCTCCACGCCGTACGCGACCGAGCTCACCCGCGCGGTCACGGCGGTCGGTACCGGCTCGAACACCAAGCACCCGCTGACCACCCAGGCCGAGACGGTGACGCGGTCCGCGGTGCTGCTCCTGACGAGCGACCGCGGTCTGGCCGGCGCGTTCAACTCCAACGCCATCAAGGCGGCGGAGCAGCTGACCGAGCGGCTGGAGCGCGAGGGCAAGCAGGTCGACACCTACATCGTCGGCCGTCGCGGTGTCGCCCACTACAACTTCCGTGAGCGCAGGATCGCGGAGTCGTGGACGGGCTTCACGGACGAGCCCACCTACGCGGACGCCAAGAAGGTCGCGGCGCCGCTGATCGAGGCCATCGAGAAGGAGACGGCGGACGGCGGCGTGGACGAACTCCACATCGTCTACACCGAGTTCGTCTCGATGATGACGCAGACGGCGCTCGGCGCCCGGCTGCTGCCGCTCAGCCTCGAAGAGGTGGCCCAGGAGGCGGCGCCCACGGGCGAGATCCTCCCGCTGTACGAGTTCGAGCCGTCGGCGGAGGACGTCCTCGACGCCCTGCTGCCGCGCTATGTCGAGAGCCGTATCTACAACGCGCTGCTCCAGTCGGCGGCTTCGAAGCACGCCGCCACGCGGCGCGCGATGAAGTCGGCCACCGACAACGCGGGCGAGCTGATCAACACGCTCTCCCGTCTTGCCAACGCGGCCCGCCAGGCCGAAATCACCCAGGAAATCAGCGAGATCGTCGGTGGCGCCAGCGCCCTGGCCGACGCGACCGCGGGGAGTGACCGATAATGACCACCACTGTTGAGACCGCGGCGGCCACGGGCCGCGTCGCCCGGGTCATCGGCCCGGTCGTCGACGTGGAGTTCCCCGTCGACGCGATGCCGGACATCTACAACGCCCTGCACGTCGAGGTCTCCGACCCGGCGAACGCGGGCGAGAAGAAGACGCTGACCCTGGAGGTCGCCCAGCACCTGGGTGACGGCCTGGTCCGCACCATCTCCATGCAGCCCACCGATGGTCTGGTCCGCCAGGCCTCGGTGGTCGACACCGGCGACGGCATCACCGTCCCGGTCGGCGACTTCACCAAGGGCAAGGTGTTCAACACCCTTGGCGAGGTGCTGAACGTCGACGAGAAGTACGACGGCGAGCGCTGGTCCATCCACCGCAAGGCGCCGAACTTCGACGAGCTCGAGTCGAAGACCGAGATGTTCGAGACCGGCGTCAAGGTCATCGACCTGCTGACCCCGTACGTCAAGGGCGGCAAGATCGGTCTGTTCGGTGGTGCCGGTGTCGGCAAGACGGTGCTCATCCAGGAGATGATCTACCGTGTCGCCAACAACCACGACGGTGTCTCCGTGTTCGCCGGTGTCGGCGAGCGCACCCGTGAGGGCAACGACCTCATCGAGGAGATGTCGGACTCGGGCGTCATCGACAAGACCGCCCTGGTCTTCGGCCAGATGGACGAGCCGCCGGGCACCCGTCTGCGCGTGGCCCTCGCGGGTCTGACGATGGCGGAGTACTTCCGTGACGTCCAGAAGCAGGACGTGCTGTTCTTCATCGACAACATCTTCCGCTTCACGCAGGCCGGTTCCGAGGTCTCCACGCTGCTCGGCCGTATGCCCTCCGCGGTGGGCTACCAGCCGAACCTGGCCGACGAGATGGGTCTCCTCCAGGAGCGCATCACCTCGACCCGTGGTCACTCGATCACCTCGATGCAGGCGATCTACGTCCCCGCGGACGACCTGACCGACCCGGCCCCGGCCACCACCTTCGCCCACCTCGACGCGACGACGGTGCTCTCCCGTCCGATCTCGGAGAAGGGCATCTACCCGGCCGTGGACCCGCTGGACTCCACGTCCCGGATCCTGGACCCCCGGTACATCGCGCAGGATCACTACGACGCCGCCATGCGCGTCAAGACGATCCTCCAGAAGTACAAGGACCTCCAGGACATCATCGCGATCCTCGGTATCGACGAGCTGGGCGAGGAGGACAAGCTCGTTGTCCACCGTGCCCGTCGTGTGGAGCGCTTCCTGTCCCAGAACACCCACGTCGCCAAGCAGTTCACCGGCGTCGACGGGTCGGACGTCCCGCTGGACGAGTCGATCGCGGCCTTCAACGCGATCATCGACGGCGAGTACGACCACTTCCCGGAGCAGGCGTTCTTCATGTGCGGTGGCATCGAGGACCTGAAGCAGAACGCGAAGGAGCTGGGCGTCTCCTGACCCCGCGCCTGTGACAGAGGGGGACGAGACCGACCCGGACCCCGGGCCGCGTCCCGTCCCCCTCCGTACGCCTACTAGAATTCATCCCAACACCCGGCAGTACCGCCGGGTGGTGACCCGAGGAGCCTCTCTTGGCTGCTGAGCTGCACGTCGAGCTGGTCGCCGCCGACCGCCAGGTCTGGTCCGGCGAGGCCACCCTGGTCGTCGCGCGCACCACGTCCGGCGACATCGGCGTCATGCCCGGTCACCAGCCGCTGCTCGGTGTGCTGGAGTCGGGCCCGGTGACCATCCGTACGAGTGATGGTGGAACGGTCGTCGCCGCGGCGCACGGCGGTTTCATCTCGTTCGCGGACAACAAGCTGTCGCTGCTGGCCGAGATCGCCGAGCTGTCGGACGAGATCGATGTCCAGCGTGCGGAGCGGGCCCTGGAGCGGGCGAAGACGGAGGCGGACGCCTCCGCCGAGCGCCGCGCGGAGGTCCGACTGCGTGCGGTGTCGGGGAACTGACACAGCGCGCCGCGTGACGACATGACTCAGCCGCGGCTGGGACCGGAGCGATCCGGACCCAGCCGCGGCTGAGGCGAATCCGGGTGTTTTTTCCGTTCCGTTACCTAGGAGACGAGGAGGTCGGTGTCGATGGTCCTCGCTCTGAGCGCGTGCGGATTGGTTGTGGCACTCGTGCTGGTGGGGCTGTTCGTCTTCGGCCTCAGGCGCCGCCTCATCCAGCGGTCCGGTGGCACCTTCGATTGCAGCCTGCGTTGGAACGTCCCGGAGGAGACCGACACCAGCGGCAAGGGCTGGGGCTACGGCATCGCCCGCTACAACGGCGACCGGGTCGAGTGGTTCCGGGTGTTCTCCTACGCGCCGCGCCCCCGCCGGGTCCTTGAGCGCTCGGCGATCGAGGTGGCCGGCCGCCGCGCCCCCGACGGCGAGGAGGAGCTGGCGCTGCTCTCCGACGCGGTGATCCTCGCCTGCCGCCACCGGGGCACCCGGCTGGAGCTGGCGATGAGCGAGGACGCGCTGACCGGGTTCCTGGCGTGGCTGGAAGCCGCTCCGCCCGGTCAGCGCGTCAATGTGGCCTGACCCCCCGAGGGGTTACGCCAGGCCGGTCACGACAGGCCGCTGCTCAGCGCGGACACCAGTTCGCCGTTCGTGGTGTCACCGCTGAACTCCCAGAAGAAGGCGCCGCCCAGGCCCTGGGACTTGGCCCAGGCCATCTTGGAGCCGATGGTGGCCGGGGTGTCGTAGGACCACCAGTTGCTGCCGCAGTGCGCGTAGGCCGTGCCCGCGACGGTGCCGGTGACCGGGCAGGACGTCTTGAGCACCTTGTAGTCCTCGATGCCCTGTTCGTAGGTGCCCGCTGCCGGTCCGGTGGCCGTGCCGCCCGGGGCGTCCTGGGTGACGCCGGTCCAGCCGCGGCCGTAGAAGCCGATGCCGAGCAGCAGCTTGTTCGCGGGCACCCCGGCCGCCTTGTACTTGGCGATCGCGTCGGCCGTGGTGAAGCCGGCCTTCGGGATGCCGCTGTACGGGGTGAGCGGGGAGTGCGGGGCCGTGGGGCCCTGGGCGTCCCAGGCGCCGAAGAAGTCGTACGTCATCACGTTGTACCAGTTGACGTAGCTCGACGCCCCGGCGTAGTCGGCCGCCTCGATCTTGCCGCCGGAGGAGCCGTCGGCGGTGACCGCCGCGGTGACCAGGGCGGAGGAGCCGAACTTGGCGCGCAGCGCGGCCATCACGTTCCTGAAGGCCGCGGCCCCGCTGGAGTCGCAGGTCAGCCCGCAGGCGTTGGGGTACTCCCAGTCGATGTCGATGCCGTCGAAGACATCGGCCCAGCGGGAGTCGTGGACCAGGTCGTAGCAGGACTGGGCGAAGCCCGCGGGGTCCTTGGCGGCGTCCGCGAAGCCGCCGGACCAGGTCCAGCCGCCGAAGGACCACAGGACCTTGAGGTTCGGGTACTTGGCCTTGAGTTCGCGCAGCTGGTTGAAGTTGCCGCGCAGCGGCTGGTCCCAGGTGTCGGCGGTCCCGCTGACGGACTGGTCGGCGGTGAAGGCCTTGTCGTAGTCGGCGTAGGAGTCGCCGATCGCGCACTTGCCGCCGGTGACGTTGCCGAAGGCGTAGTTGATGTGGGTGATCTTCGCGGCGGAGCCCGAGGTCACCAGGTTCTTGACGTTGTAGTTGCGGCCGTAGATGCCCCACTCGGTGAAGTAGCCGAGCTTGACCGCGGAGCCGCCCGACGGGGGCGGGGTGGTGCCTCCGCCGCCGGTGGTGTGCACGGTGACCGCGCCGCTGACCGGGCCGGTCTGGTCAGCGGTGTCACGGGCCTGGACGGTGTACGCGTAGTCGGTGCCCGCGGTCAGACCGGTGTCCGTGTACGAGGTGGTGGTCACGGTGGCGACCTTGGCGCCGTCGCGCAGGACGTCGTAGTTCTTGACGCCCTTGTCGTCGCTGGCCGCCGTCCAGGACAGCTTCGCCGAGGTGTCGGTGACGGCCGAGGCGGTGGGGGTGCCCGGGGCGGAGGGCGGGTTGTCGCCGGGTGCGGTGGGGCCGCCGTCGCAGCTGCCGCCGTTCAGCTTGCAGTTGGCGGGGGCGCCGGAGCCCGCGCCGTTGAAGCCGAAGGAGACGGAGGCGCCCGGGGCGAGGGTGCCGTTGTAGGACTTGTTCCTGGCGGTCCAGTGGGTGCCGGAGCCGGTGACGTCGGCGTCCCAGGCGGAGGTCACGGACGTGCCGGAGGGGAAGTCCCACTCGATCGTCCATGCGGTGAGGGAGGTGGTCCCGGTGTTCTTGACGGTCCACCTGCCCTCGAAGCCGGTGCCCCAGTCCTGAGTCTTGGCGTAGGTGGCGGTGGCCGTCGCGGCGTCCGCGGCGGCCGGGGCGGGGCTTGCCAGGCCGACCAGTCCGGCCAGCGGCAGCAACAGGGTCGCGAACCCTGCCGCGGCTCTGTGAGCGAAGCGCATGCGGCGCCTCCTTATGTCGTTGTGCGCCCGGGGGCGTCACAGCCGGTGTCGTGGGCATGACTGAGCCTCCAGCCCACGGTGCCGCGAGAATAGAAAGGTCTGGACCATAGGTCAATAGGTCTGGACCAGAGTGGGACGGGGCCGCCGCCCCGCCTTCTCAGGGGCGTTCCGTACCCTGACCCGGCAGCGGGCGGCCCGGGGAGGACGGATGAGCGACGCGATGCGGCCCGGCGAGGTGCTGGTGGTCGACGACGACCCGGCCATCCGCCGGTCACTGGAGCGGGGGCTGCGGCTCGGCGGCTTCCGGGTGCGCACCGCCGGGAGCGGGGCCGAGGCGCTCGCCGCGGTCCGGGACAGCCCGCCCGATGTGCTCGTCCTCGATGTCTCCATGCCCGGCATCAGCGGGATCGAGGTGTGCACCCGGCTCCGGGACGAGGGCCGGGACCTGCCCGTGCTGATGCTCTCCGCGCTGGACGAGACCGCCGACCGCATCGCCGGACTCCAGGCGGGCGGGGACGACTACCTGGTCAAGCCGTTCGCCCTCCAGGAACTGGTCCTGCGCCTCGGCGCCCTGCTGCGCCGCCGCCCGCCGGTGGACCCGGGCCCCGCCCACGAGACCGACCGGGACCTGCTGCGGGTCGCGGACCTGGTGATCGACCCGGCGGCCCGCACCGCGCAGCGGGCCGGCCGGCGGCTGGAGCTGACCCGGCGCGAGTTCGAACTCCTGGAGGTGCTCGCCCGCAACGCCGGTCTCGTCCTCACCCGCGACCAGCTCCTGGACCGGGTGTGGGGCTACGACTTCGAGGTGCGCACCGACGCCGTCGACACCTTCGTCAGCTATCTGCGCCGCAAGCTGGAGGCCGACGGCGGCGGGCGGCTGGTGCACACCGTGCGGGGCGTGGGCTTCGTCCTGCGGGAGGAGACCGCATGAGACTGTCCACCCGCATCGGACTCGCTGTCGGGCTCACCGTTCCGCTGCTCGTCCTCGCCTCCGGCTGGCTGCTGCTGCGGCTGGTCGCCAAGGACCTGCGCACCGAGGAGGACACCCATCTGCGGGAGCGGGCCACCGCCGTGGCCCCGGACGCCCGCGCCCTGCTCCGCGCGGCCGCCGCCGACCGGACCCGGGCCGCCGACACCAGGGAGCGCCAGCTCTACAGCGCCGCCCTCGACGTCGGCGTCCGGGTCGTCGGACCCGCCTCGGTCTTCACCGGCGGACCCCAGCCCGACGCCTCCGTCCCCCTGCCCGCCCGTGCCGCCGGACCGGTCACCGTGCGGGACGCCGGGCACAGCTGGCGGGCGCTGGCCGTACCGGTCCAGGGCCCCCGCGCCAAGGGCACCCTCTGGGTGTTCCGGCCCGATACCGCCGACCGCACCCAACTCCGGCTGGTACGGCGGCGCGTGGTGCTGACCGCACTGCTCGCCGCACCGCTGTCCGGACTGCTCGCCTGGGGCGTCGCCACCGGCGCCACCGGCCCGCTGCGCCGCCTCGGCCGCCGTACCGCGGGACTCGACCCGCGCACCAGCAGCGCCCGGCTGCGCCACGAGCCGACCGGGGTGCGGGAGGTCGACGACCTCGCGGCCACCCTGCGGACGGTCCTCGCCCGCTACGACGAGCAGGCCGCCCGCACCGCCGAGGCCCTGGAGACGGCCCGCTCCTTCTCCGCCGCGGCCTCGCACGAACTGCGCACCCCGCTGATGAGCATGGGCACCAACCTCGACATCCTCACCGCCCATCCCGCCCTGCCCGGACCCGACCGCACGGAGGTCCTCGACGACCTCCACCGCGAGCACGCCCGGCTGCTCGGCCTGCTGGTCATGCTGCGCGAGCTGGGACGCGGCGATCTGGTGGAGGCGGAGGCCTTCGCCGCGGTGGACCTGGCGGAGGCCGCGGACGCGGCGGTCGCCGACGCCCGGCGGCGCGCCCCGGACGCCCGGATCACGCTGCGCGCCGAGCCGGGGCTCACCGTGCCCGGCTGGGAGCCCGGACTGCGGCTGCTGCTGGACAACCTGCTGGCCAACGCGCTGGCGCACGGCCGGGATCCGGAGGGGCGGGCGTCGGTGGCGGTCGGTGTGGCGGGGGCCGGGGGCGAGGCCGTGATCACGGTGGACGACCGCGGTCCGGGGGTGGCGCCCGAGGACCGCGGCCGGATCTTCGAGCGGTTCCGGCGGGGGCCGGACAGCGCGGGTTCCGGGCTCGGACTGACCCTGGTCGCCCAGCAGGCGGCCCTGCACCGGGGGAGCGTCATGGTGCAGGACGGTCCGCGGGGGGCCGGTGCGCGGTTCCTCGTACGGCTGCCGCGGGCGTTCGGGGCGCTGCCCGAGCGGCGGGACTGGCTGATCGGTACAGCAGGGGCAAACCGGTCACAGAGTTCCCACAAAGACGGCTCCTAGCCTTCCGGTGCGACGGACGGGCGACGGTCCCGTCCGGAAACGGAGGCGACGATGAACGCACGACGGCGGCGCACCCTGCTCACGGGGCTGGCCACGGCCGTGCTGCTGGTCAGCGGCACCGGCGCGGCGACGGCCGAGTCCACCGCGCCCGCCCCGACCGGCGACGGGGCGAAGGCGCTGTGCAAGCGGGTGCCGAAGATCGACCGGCGGATCGAGCGGGCGCTCAAGCGGCTCGACGGGGGCGTGGGCGTCCGGGGTTCGGTCGCCCGGCTCCAGCAGCGCGTGGACAACGCCAAGAAGGCGGACCACGGCCAGATCGCCATCTACCTCCAGCACCGGCTGGACTTCCGCAAGTCCCTGGTCCCGACGCTCGAACAGCGGCAGAAGGACCTCGCCGGGGTCAAGAGCTGGTGCTCGGCCAACGAGAACGGAAAGGCGGCGGGCTGATGCGGGGGCGGCGGACGCTGCGGATCGCGGCCCCCGCGGTGGTCCTGCTCGTGGGCCTCACCGCGGGCTGCGCACGGGACCACGGCTCGGCCGCCCCGCCCGCCCCGGCCGCGACGCCCTCCGGCTCCGCCGCGGCGGGGCAGGGGTCCCAGCAGGACATGGAGAAGAAGGTGTCCGACGCGGAGTCCGCGGCCGCCGCGGCGGACCGGGACGCGGCCCAGGACAACGGCTGAGCGAGCGCGGGAGAGCGTCCGCGAGGTGAGCCGGGTACGGCGTCCGCCGGGTCAGCCCGGGACGACGTCCGCCGGGTCAGCCCGGGACGACGTCCGGCGAGCGCGGCGTGGGCGACCGGCCCGCGTGCACCGAATCCGGTGCGCGCGGGCCGGTCGTGTGCCTGGTGGGGACGGTTGCCGCGCCCGCCGGGCGACCGGCCCCCCCGCCCCGCGTCGGTCAGCGCTCGCCGCCCGGGACCCACAGGACGTCCCCGGTCTCCTTGTTGGCGTAGCGGGCCAGGATGAACAGCAGGTCCGACAGGCGGTTGAGGTAGGTCGCGGTCAGCGGGTTCATCACCTCGGCGTGGACCTCCAGCGCGGCCCAGGTGGAGCGTTCCGCCCGGCGGACGACCGTGCACGCCTGGTGCAGCAGGGCCGCGCCCGGGGTGCCGCCGGGCAGGATGAACGAGCGCAGCTTCTCCACCTCGGCGAGGAAGCGGTCGCAGTCGGCCTCCAGCCGGTCGACGTAGAACTGCTCGACCCGCAGGGGCGGGAACTCCGGGTTCTCCGTGACCGGCGTCGACAGGTCCGCGCCCACGTCGAACAGGTCGTTCTGGACGCGGGTCAGGACCGTGACGACCTCCTCGCCGAGGCCGCCCAGCGCGATCGCGGTGCCGATCACCGCGTTCGCCTCGTTGGCGTCCGCGTAGGCGGCGATGCGCAGATCGGTCTTCGGCACCCGGCTCATGTCCCCGAGATGGGTGCTGCCCTTGTCGCCGGTCCGCGTGTAGATGCGCGTCAGATTGACCATGCCACCAGCGTAGTGAGACCCGGGCCGCAGGGAAGAGCCGAGCGGCCGCCGCGGGGCGGTCCGGTGCCCAAGTAGGCCGTCCGGGCGGCGTCCTGACAGGTGGCGGTGTGAAGTCCGTCATGTGAGACGTGACGCGCGTTACTAACCGGTCACACAGCGCCTCCAGAGCGCTAGGGTCCGGCCGAGAGCCTTATACGGAGACGCGTCAGGGGAGTCGCACAGTGGCACGGAAGCTTGCCGTCATCGGAGCCGGACTCATGGGTTCCGGCATTGCCCAGGTATCCGCCCAGGCCGGCTGGGACGTCGTACTGCGCGATGTCACGGACGAGGCGCTGACCCGCGGCACGGACGCCATCAAGGCCTCCTACGACAAGTTCGTGAGCAAGGGCAAGCTGGCGGCCGAGGACGCGGAGGCGGCGCTCGGCCGCATCACGACGACCACCGAACTGGACGCCGCCGCCGACGCGGACATCGTGGTCGAGGCCGTCTTCGAGAAGCTGGAGGTCAAGCACGAGATCTTCCGGACGCTCGACAAGCTCGTCCGCGAGGACACCGTGCTGGCGTCCAACACCTCCGCCATCCCGATCACCAAGATCGCGGCCGCCACCGCTCACCCGGAGCGGGTCGTCGGTGTGCACTTCTTCTCGCCGGTGCCGATGATGCAGCTCGTCGAACTGGTCCGCGGCCACAAGACCAGCGACGCCGCCCTGGCCACCGCGCGCGAGTACGCCGAGTCCGTCGGCAAGACCTGCATCGTCGTCAACCGGGACGTGGCGGGCTTTGTGACGACCCGTCTGATCTCGGCGCTGATCGTCGAGGCCGCCAAGCTCTACGAGTCCGGCGTGGCCACCGCCGAGGACATCGACCTCGCCTGCAAGCTGGGCTTCGGCCACGCCATGGGGCCGCTGGCCACCGCCGACCTCACCGGGGTCGACATCCTGCTGCACGCCGCCAACAACATCTACACCGAGTCCCAGGACGAGAAGTTCGCCGCACCGGAACTGATGCGCCGGATGGTTGACGCCGGTGACTTCGGGCGCAAGAGCGGGCAGGGCTTCTACACGTACTGAATCCGCACGCACTCCTGAGGGCTCACCTCATCGGGTGAATTCGGTATCGGTTCGCTTACAGACGGCAACCTGAGGGCGTCTCACGCAGTCAGACGTTGCACACCACTCATCACGGAGTACGCACGACGCACTCTCGGGGAGCGCATATGCACATCAGGGGCGACCACGCCGAGCTGGTCGTCGGGGGCCGCCTCGACGTCCGCAGCGCGGCGGACGCCCGTACGGTCCTGCACTCGGCCGTCGACGACGGGATCGGCGACCTGGTGCTCGACCTGTCCGAACTGGACTCCTGGGACGCCACCGGCCTCGGGGTGATCATGGGCGTCCACCGGCGGGCCGGGCGCTGCGGACGGCGGCTGGTGCTGCGCGCGGTCCCGCCGCAGATGCAACGCCTGCTGGTGGCCACCCGGCTGCACCGGATCCTGGCCATCGAGGGTGGCATCGGCGTGGAGTCGCTCCCCCGGGTGTGAGCGCCGGGGCACGCGCCCCCGACGGGGAGGCGGGCGCCCCGGGGAGCGGTCCCGGCGAACGGCGTGTGCCCGGCGGAGAGCCGGGGACGGAAGCGCCCGGCGTCACAGGAGTGAACGCCGACGAAACGCCCCTCACGTGCAATCCTCACAAGACCGTGATGTCTCGGGCGGGGCGGTACCCCGGCTTGTCGGGGATACTGTGCGAACGTTTAGGGTTCGGCTGCCCGCGGCCCGTATCCCTCGCGCGGGCACCGGACCAGAAGCGACAGCGCAGTGTGCGGCAAGGCCGGGAGGGGCTCAGCACACGACGCTTTTGGGGGGCTTGGACCTTATGGACCCGAACCAGCCGGGACCCGAGGACTACGGTCACGACGGCGCCCACGCCACACCGCGCCAGCGGCGGGACCCCAGCACATCCGACTTCGCACAGCCGGCACCGGCGCTCGCCCGCACCGTGCACCTGGTGACGGGCGACTTCCTGGTCACCGTCAACCCCGTCGACGGCAGCGAGATAGAACTCTGCCCGCCCGGACAGCGGCCCGCGGAACCCGCCAAGTACACCGCCGCCCGGCGGGCCGAGCGGGCCCGCGCCGCGCAGCCGCCCGTACCGGCGGGCCCGGCCCGGCCCCCGCAGCCCCTGCTGGAACGCCAGGACGAGCGGCAACGGCTGGTGCGGCTGCTCGCGCGCGGCCGCTCGGTCCGGCTCACCGGCCCGGCCGGCTCCGGCCGCTCCGCGCTCCTGGACATCGTCGCGGAGGACTGCGCCGACCTGGCCCCGGACGGCGTGATCCGGCTCACCGGCTGCCGCCGCACCACCGGCGACCTGCTGTACGACCTCTTCGCCGCCGTCCACGACGCGCCCGGCTTCCGCCCCGACCGGGACGAACTGCCGCGCCACCTCAGGGAGATCGGCGCCGTCGTCGTCCTGGACGACCTGGAGTTCGGCGGCAGCGCGCTCGACGAGCTGCTCGACGCCACACCCGAGTGCGCCTTCCTGTTCTCCGCCACCCCCGAGGTGCCCGCCCCCTCGTCCGACGCACAGGTGGAGGAGGTATTCCTCGGCGGACTCGACCGGGCGGCCGGCCTGGAACTCCTGGCGCGCGCGGTGGGCCGCGACCTCACCGAGGAGGAGGCCAACTGGGCGGGCGACCTGTGGTTCGAGTCCGAGGGCCTGCCGCTGCGCTTCATGCAGGCCGGGGCGCTGCTGCGGCAGCGGGACCGGCAGCGCGCCGAGACGGAGGCCGTCGACGAGTACGGCGTCTTCCAGGACGCCCCCGCCGCCGCACCCGAGTCCGCCGGGGGCGGCCCCTCCCGCGACGCGGGGGACACCACCCCCGAGGTCCCCCTGCCCTCGCTCGCCGAGGCCGCCGCTGCCGCCCCGCTGCTCGCCTCCCGGCTCAGCCCCTCGGCCCGCGAGACGCTCAGGTTCGCGGTCGCGCTGGGCGGCGAGGTGCCCCACCAGACACATCTGCCGGCCCTGGTCGACGACACCCATGCGGACGCGGCCCTTGCCGAACTGGTCGACTGCGCCCTGGTCTCCCCGGCAGGCCCCCGCTACCGCCTCGCGTCCGGGGTCGCGGCCCAGCTGGAGGCGGCCGGATACCCGGGCGGCGCCCCGGAGTACGCGCTCAAGGCCGCCCAGCACTTCTCCTGGTGGGCCGGACACCCCTCGGTGACCGCGGACAGGGTCGTGGCCGAGGCGGACGCCGTCCTGGCCGCGCTGGCCGTCCTGGTGCCGCTCGCCTCCGGGCCCGCGCCCGCACCGGGGGACGCCCCGGCGGCGCCCGGCGAGGACGAGCCGGAGGACCCCGCCGTGCGGCTGGCCCGGCAGGCCGCGCCCGCCTTCGCTGCGGGGCTCGACTGGGGGGCCTGGGAGCGGGCGCTGCGCTCCGGCGCGGAGGCCGCCCGGCTCGCCGGTGCGGTCGGCGAACAGGCCTATTTCCACCATGAGTTGGGCATACTCGCGCTCTGCGGGGGCCGGGCCGACCGGGCCCGCGCCGAGCTGGAGGCGTCCATCGCGCTGCGCGGCGCCCTCGCCGACAAACGCGGCACGGTCGCCGGACGGCGCGCCCTCGCCCTCGCCGCCGACCGCGCGGGCACCGCACCGCTCGCCCTGGCCGCCGCCGCGGGCGACGAGGTCCCCCAGGCGGGGCCGCAGGAGCAGCCGTCCCCGCTCGGCGGGGTACCGGCCGTTCTCGGGCCGCCCCTGACGGCCGGTGACACCGCCACCCTGGTCACCCACCGGGCCACGTCCGCGCCCACGCCCGCGCCCCGGCCGGGCGGCGTGCGCGGGACGGTGCGGGGCACCCGGCGCAATCTGGTGGCCGCGGGTGCCGGAGCCGCCCTGGTCGCCGTGCTCGGCACCGTGGTGACCCTCGGCATGACCTCCGACAACAAGGGCACCGACCCGGCCCGGAACGTCCCGGTGGGCCCCTCGGTGACACAGGGACCCGACGACGGCGGCTCGGGCGCGGACACCTCGGGCGGCGACGGCACGGGCGGTACGGGCGGCGCGGTCGGGGCCGCGGTCCCGGCTCCGACCGACCCGGGCCCGGACGGCTCCTACGGCACCTCGGACGACCCGGCGCCGCGCCCCACCGGCGACTCGCCCTCCGACGCCCCGACGGGCAGTCGGCCGGGGAGCCCGTCCACGTCGTCCTCGAAGCCGACGTCCGGTCCGACGACCCGGCCGACCAGGCCGACGCCCACGCCGTCGAAGTCGTCGGAGCCGTCCGGTTCGCCGAGTTCTCCGCAGACGTCCCCCTCGCCGAGCCCGTCGGACTCGACGCCTCCCACGCCCCCCGTCTCCGACTCCGCCAGCGGGCGGGTGTCCTCCGGCGCACCGGCCCCGACGACCCGCTCCGCGGGCGCGCCGACGGGCGGCGGCCCCGGGGCGCCCAGCGGCACGGGAGCGGTCGTCTGACGGCTCCCGCGGTACGCGATCCCGCGGTACGCGTGAGGGCCGGGCCCCTGTCCGGGGGCCCGGCCCTCACGCTGTCCGGTCCGCGGCGGCGCGGGCCGGGTCAGAACAGCCGCAGCTTGTCGTCCTCGATGCCGCGGAGCGCGTTGTAGTCCAGGACCGCGCAGCCGATGCCGCGGTCGGTGGCGAGGACGCGGGCCTGGGGCTTGATCTCCTGGGCCGCGAAGATGCCGCGGACCGGCGCGAGGTGCGGGTCGCGGTTCAGCAGTTCCAGATAGCGGGTGAGCTGCTCCACGCCGTCGATCTCGCCGCGCCGCTTGATCTCGACCGCCACGGTCGAGCCGTCGGCGTCCCGGCACAGGATGTCCACCGGGCCGATCGCCGTCATGTACTCGCGGCGGATGAGCGTGTAGCCCTCGCCGAGCGTCTCGATGCGGTCGGCGAGCAGTTCCTGGAGGTGTGCTTCCACGCCGTCCTTGATCAGACCGGGGTCCACACCGAGTTCGTGCGAGGAATCGTGGAGGATTTCCTCCATCGTGATGATCAGTTTCTCGCCCGTCTTGTTGATGACGGTCCAGACGCCTTCCTCGTCGCCCGTCCCCTCCTTCAGAGTGCAGGGCGGCGACATCCAGTTGAGGGGCTTGTAGGCCCGGTCGTCCGCGTGGATCGAGACGCTGCCGTCGGCCTTCACCAGGATCAGACGGGGGGCGGTCGGGAGGTGGGCGGTGAGCCGGCCCGCATAGTCGACCGAGCACCGGGCAATGACGAGACGCATGGTCGGCAACGCTACTCGACCGCGGGGCCCGGACGCGATTCGCCCTCCTCGGTCCCGGAAGGGGCGGCCCCGCCGCATCCTCCGTTTCACCCGGGATGCCCCCGTTCGCCAATGGCTTGTTGTGTGCCTAATGAGAGTCGGCTCTGTGCGCATTCTCCTGGTGCCGCCATGGTCGGTTGCCTACCGTAGTAAACGGGAGGTCGCGCGGTGTGTACGCAGCGTGTCCAACGGTGCGAACTCCCGTCCCTGTCCGTGAACCCCTGTTGTCTCGGGGTGCGAGAGGAGTACCCATGTCGCTCGACGTCTCACCGGCCCTACTCGAACAGGCCGAGCGAGGCGAGGTCGACGAAGCCGATTTCGTCGACTGCGTCCGGACCTCCCTGCCCTTTGCGTGGGAGATGATCAGCTCCCTGGTGGCCCAGCTGAAGGTGGACGGCGGAGCATTCGCCGACAACCAGACGCCCCCGCCGGACGAGCAGGCACGTGGACAGCTGCTGCGTGCGCTCGCGAGTGACGCGATACGCGGTGCGTTGCAGCGGCACTTCGGAGTGCGCCTGGCCTTCCAGAACTGCCACCGGGTGGCGGTGTTCCCGCTGGACTCCACGGTGGACGACACCTTGGCCCGCTTCACCTCCGTCCGCAGCCAACTGCTCAACCAGTCACCGGAACTGCGCGACTGCTGAGCCACCCAAGCCGTCAGGCTTGCCGCTCGGTACGTGGGAGGTGCATCTGTACCGGAGCGGCAAGCTCCCGCCGGGCCCGGCTGACGGGCCCGGCCCGGCGGGCTCAACGCAGCTGGGGGAGGACCTCGGAACCCAGCCTGCGCACGTTCTCCTCCGTCGCCGCGAGATCGCCCGAGCCTTCGAGCAGCAGGGCGAAGCGGCGGATGCCCGTCCGCTCCGAGGTCGCCGCGAGCCGGTCGGCGCACAGCCGCGGGGTGCCCACCGGGTGCAGCCCGCAGAGCAGTTCGGTGTACGCCAGCGGGTCCCGCATGCTCCGGGCCCGGCCGTCGACCGTCATATGCGCCTCGAGCCCCTGCTTCAGCCAGCCCGGCATCGCCTTCGTCAGCGTCTCGACCGCGTCGGTGCGCCGGTCGGCGATCTGGCAGACCCCGGCCGAGACATGCCCGGCGCGGGCGACCGTGTCCCCGTCGACCCCGGCCGTGAGCGCGCAGCTCCGCCACAGCGCGACCATGTCCGCCTTCTCCTCGTCCCCGACATGCATGCCGAGGAGCATCGGCAGCCCCCGCTCGGCCGCCAGCCGTACGCTCGCCGGAGAGGTGCAGGCGACGACGACCTCGGGGCCGTCGGTGTCGGTGAGCGACTCCGAGGGGCGCGGGACGACCGGGACCTCACGGAAGGTGAATCGTTCCCCCGTGCCCGCGACGGACGGTTCGCGCAGCCAGCGCACCAGCAGATCGAGTGATTCGGGGAAGTCCCTCTCGTAGGCCGGGAGTCCGGTGCCGAAGACCTCCAGATCGACCCAGGGGCCGCCGCGCCCCACCCCGAGGGAGAAGCGGCCGCCCGAGGTGATGTGCAGCAGTGCGGCCTGCTCGCCGAGCACCACCGGGTGGGAGGTGGACAGGACGCTCACCGCGGTGCCGACCCGGATCCGGCGGGTGCGGCCCAGCAGGAGGGCCGCGAGGGTCGTCGCGGAGGGGCAGGTGCCGTACGGCACGAAGTGGTGCTCGGCCAGCCACACGGCCTCCAGGCCCGCCTCCTCGGCCACTTCCGCCGACCGCACCGCCCGGTGCAGCGCCTCCCCCTGTCCCTGGCCCGGAAACTGGGCCGCCAGAACAAAACTTCCCACGTGCATGGCATTTCCTGCTTTCCTGGCTCCGACGCGGAGCTCCCCCGCCCGGCATAACTGCCTGACACATGCCGAAGTCACGGCCTCACGGAGAGATTTGCGGATTGTCTTCAGAATCGGCCGCCCGGAGGGGCATCCGGCGGGGATCCGGCGGGGTCGATCCGTCCGCGTACCCCTGCACGTCCCGCGTAGGCTGGATGCGGTACCTGCCCCCTGTATGGCCCGTGAGGTGTCCCGTGTCCCCGCGTCGCAACCGCCCCAAGGGCTCAGGCTCGCTCGGCCGGAGTGCGGAGGACGACGACGGCCCCCGCTTCGGCGGCCGCCGGACCACGGAGAGCTGGCAGGGCGAGGAGTGGAGCGTGTGCCAGGTGGCGGGGGCCGCGGCCCAGGGCAAGACCTACCGCTGCCCGGGCTGCGACCAGGTGATCCCCTCGGGCGTCCCGCATGTGGTGGCCTGGCCCGAGCACGCGGGCGTGGAGGACCGCCGCCACTGGCACCGGGCGTGCTGGAACGCGAAGGACCGCCGCACCACGAGGGTGCAGCGGTCCCGTAACGCGCCGAGGTACTGAGGCCGGACTACACGTCCCGCCGCTCCAGCAGCAGCCAGGCGGCCCCGAAGGTCGCCGCGGTGACGCCCGCGATGATCCACAGCGGCTCCCAGCCGGACGGGCCCGCGGAGGTCAGGGAGTTGGAGTAGAAGACGCTGAGCTGGTTCGGGATCGAGTACTCGAACAGGGCCTTGCGCACGCCGTCGAGCGAGTCCGAGAACATGAACAGCGCGATGACCAGCGGGGCCAGCACCAGGCCGATCATGATGGTGATGGCGCCCGCCGAGTGGCGGAGGATCGAGCCGACCGCGAGCGCGAACAGCCCGAGCAGCGCGAGATAGAGCGAGACGCCGAGCGTGCCCCTCAGCCATTCCCCGGCGGTGGGATTCCGGGCGCCGTCGAGCACGGCGACATCGGCGAGCGCGACCAGCCCGACGGAGACCAGGGTCACCGTGAACGCCACCGCGAAGAACACCACCGCCTTCGCGGCCAGCACCCGTCCGCGGGAGGGGCAGGCGACCGTGGTGGTCCTGATCATGCCGGTGGCGTACTCCGAGGCCGTGGTCAGCACCCCGAGCGTCATCATGCAGATGCTGCCGAGCAGCAGTCCGAAGACACCGAAGGACAGCGGGTTCTGCCCGTTCAGGTCGCCGGACGGGGCGTGGGCCGCCATCACCCCGGCCACCAGCAGACCGATACCGACGACGAGCAGGACGAACACGCCCAGCGTCCACATCGTGGAACGCACCGATCTGATCTTCGTCCACTCCGAGGCGACGGCATGCCCCAGGCGGGTGCGGACGACGGGGATCGGCGAGGTGTAGGTGGGGTACGCGGAGCCGGTCTCCGCCCGCCAGGCGGGCGCGGCCTGCGGCATCGGGGGCTGGGGCGTGCTCATCGGACGTCCTCGGACTCGGTCGGTTCGGCGGCGGGGGAGACGGGCGCGGGAGCCGGGGCGGCCGGGGGAGCGGACACGGCGTCCGCGGGGGCCGCGGCGGCGGGCGCGGCCGACGGCTGCTCCCGGGGGGCCACCGGCTGCTCGTCCGCCCCGGGCGCGGGCCGGTCGCCCTGCCGGGGCGGCGGCGGGGCGTACCAGCCGGGCTGGCCCTGTCCCGGGACCGGCGCGGGCGGCTGTGCCCCGGGCGGCAGCGGCTGCATCAGCGCGGCCTTCTGGTCGGTGGTGGAGCGGAAGTCGACCGCGCCCTGGGTCATCCGCATGTACGCCTCTTCCAGCGACGCCTGGTGCGGCGACAGCTCCCACAGGCGTACGTCGCTGCCGTGCGCGAGGTCGCTGATGCGCGGCAGCGGCAGCCCGGTCACCCGCAGGGCGCCGTCCTGCTCGGGCAGCACATGGCCACCCGCCTCGGTGAGCGCCGAGGTCAGCTTCTCGCGCTGCTGCGGCTCGGTGTCGGGCGTGCGCACCCGGGCGAAACCGGCGGAGTTGGCCGCGATGAAGTCCTCGACGCTCATGTCGGCCAGCAGCTGGCCGCGGCCGATCACGATCAGATGGTCGGCGGTGAGCGCCATCTCGCTCATCAGGTGCGAGGAGACGAAGACCGTGCGGCCCTCCGCCGCGAGCGCCTTCATCAGATTGCGCACCCAGAGGATGCCCTCCGGGTCCAGGCCGTTGATCGGCTCGTCGAACAGCAGCACCTGGGGGTCGCCGAGCAGCGCGGCCGCGATCCCGAGGCGCTGGCCCATGCCGAGCGAGAAGCCCTTGGAGCGCCGCTTGGCCACGTCCTGGAGGCCGACGACCCCGAGCACCTCGTCGACCCGGCGGGGCGGGATGCCGGACAGCTGGGCCAGGCTGAGCAGATGGCTGCGGGCGGAGCGGCCGCCGTGCACGGCCTTGGCGTCGAGCAGGGCGCCGACCTGGCGGGCCGCGTTGGGCAGCCTGCGGTACGGGTAGCCGCCGATCGTCACCTGCCCCGAGGTGGGGTTGTCCAGGCCGAGGATCATGCGCATGGTCGTCGACTTCCCCGAGCCGTTGGGCCCCAGGAAGCCGGTGACGGCACCCGGCCGCACCTGGAAGGAAAGGTTGTACACGGCCGTCTTGTCGCCGTAGCGCTTCGTCAGGCCGACTGCCTCGATCATGCTCCGCACCCATCGAAAGGATCAGGACGTCGGGGCGCACACTGCCCCCGTAAGGGTTAGGAGGATATCCAGGCGCTGACGGTTCCACTCAAGAACAGGTAAAGGCACGCAGGTCACGCGGGGTGATCCGATCCTCACCCGGAGCGGGCACCGGCCCTGCGCGGACCGGGGAGGGCCGGGGGTCAGGCGTCCCGTCGGCGCAGCAGGAGATATCCGCCCGCCAGCGCCGCGGCCGCCCACAGCAGCATGATCCCGAGACCGCCCCAGGGCCCGTACGGGGTGCCGTCGCCGGGGCTCGGCACGACCTGGAGGATCCGGCTGCCGGCCTGGTCGGGCAGATAGCGGCCGGCCGCCTTCGTCGCGGAGACGTTCCCGAGGATGCTGGAGATCAGGAAGAAGAACGGCATCAGGATCCCCAGCGACAGCAGTGGCGAGCGCAGCATCGCCGCCACCCCCATCGAGAACACCGCGATGAGGGTCATGTAGAGCCCGCCGCCGAAGACCGCCCGCAGCACCCCGGGATCGCCGAGCGAGGCCCGGTAGGGGCCGAGCATCGCCTGCCCGAGGAAGAAGGCGGCGAAGCTGGTGACCGTCCCGACGGCCAGGGCGAGCGCGGCCGCCACCGCGACCTTGCCGAACAGGAACGTCCCGCGCCGCGGGACCGCGGTGAGGGAGGTGCGGATCATGCCGGTGCTGTACTCGTTCGACACCACCAGCACCCCGAACACGATCATCGCCAGCTGGCCGAGACTCATCCCGGCGAAGCTCACATAGGTCGGGTCGAAGGCGAGCCGCTGGTCCGGACTGGTCCGCTCGGACTCGCCCCGGGTCAGCGCCGAGACCAGCATGCCGAGGACCACCGTGACGACCAGGGCCAGGGACAGGGTCCACACCGTGGACGCCACCGATCTGATCTTGGTCCACTCCGAGCGCAGCACCCGGGTCGGCACCATGGCTCAGCTCCCCTTCCCGGGATCGGGCCGTCCGGCCCCCCAGCCCACGGGCGACGCCTGCCGCGGCGGCCCGCCGGTGCGGGGGTCGCCGTGCGCGTGGTACTCCACGGTGCCCGCGGTCAGCCGCATGAACGCCTCCTCCAGGGAGGCCTGCCGGGGACTCAGCTCGTGCAGCACGATCTGGTGGCGGGCGGCCAGTTCACCGATCAGCTCCGCCGCGCCGTCGTCCACTTCCAGCGCGCCCCCGCCGCACTCGACGACCGTGACCCCCGCCTGGTGCAGCACATCGAGCAGCCGTTCGCGCTGCGGGGTGCGGACCCGGACGTAGGAGCGGGAGTTCTGCCGGATGAAGTCGGCCATCGAGGTGTCGGCGAGCAGCCGGCCCCGGCCGATGACCACGAGATGGTCGGCGGTCAGCGCCATCTCGCTCATCACATGGCTGGAGACGAACACCGTCCGCCCCTGCGCCGCCAGGGACTTCATCAGGGTACGGATCCAGTGGATGCCCTCCGGGTCCAGGCCGTTGGCGGGCTCGTCGAACATCAGGATGCGCGGGTCGCCGAGCAGCGCGGCCGCGATCCCGAGGCGCTGGCCCATGCCGAGCGAGAAGCCCTTGGCCTTCTTGCGCGCCACGGAGGCCAGTCCGACGGTGTCGAGGACCTCGTGCACCCGGGAGGAGGGGATCCCGTTGCTCTGCGCGAGGCACAGCAGATGGTGGAAGGCGCTGCGCCCGCCGTGCACGGCCCCCGCGTCGAGCAGTGCGCCGATCCGGGTCAGGGGGTCCGTCAGCTCGGCGTAGTGCAGCCCGTCGATGCGGACGTCGCCCGCCGTGGGGTGGTCGAGACCGAGCACCATCCGCATGGTGGTCGACTTGCCCGCGCCGTTCGGCCCGAGGAAGCCGGTCACGATGCCGGGCCTGACGGTGAACGTGAGGCCGTCGACCGCCAGTTTCCCGCCGTACCGCTTGGTCAGCCCCTCCAGCTCGATCATGCGGCCACCGTAAGACGGGCGTTCGGGGCCTGCCACCCGAGCCGTTCGTCCGGCGCACCGCACAGGGCAGGGCCCGCACCCGAGGGGTGCGGGCCCTGCCCTGTGCGGTGCGGTCGGGCGTTACCGGGTCTGCTGGGCCGGAACCCCGCGGGAGACCGGCTCGTCCTCGGCGGGCGAACCAGCGGCGGCCACCGCGGCGCCGGTGAGCGTGGCGAGCATCTCGCGCACGTTCGTCAGCTGGGCGTTGATGGAGTCGCGACGGTTCGTCAGCGCGGCCAGCTCACGCTCGGATTCCGAGCGGATGCGGTCGGCCTTGGCGTTGGCGTCGGCCACGATGTCCTCGGCCTGGCGCTGGGCCGTCTCCACCGTCTGGCGGGCCCGGCGGTCGGCGTCCGTGCGCAGCTTCTCGGCCTCCAGACGGAGCTGCTCCGCCCGGTGCTCGATCTCGGCGAGCCGCTTCTCGGCCTTGGCCTGACGGGAGGCCAGGTCGCGCTCGGACTGCTCCCGCCGCTTGGCGAGGTTCGTCTCGAAGTCGGCCGCGGCCTGGGCGGCCTTGGCGCGGGTCTCCTCGAAGAGGGCGTCCGCCTCCTCGCGCTTGGACTGCGCGTCCTTCTGTGCATCGGTGCGCAGCTGGGAGGCGTCGCTCTTGGCCTTCTCGACGATCCGGACGCCTTCGTCCTCGGCCTTGGCCTTGCGCTCCGCGGCGAACGACTCCGCGTCGTTGCGCACCTGCTGGGCGGCCGACTCGGCCAGCTCGCGGTGCTGCTCGGCGGCGCGCCGGGCCTCCTCGCGCAGGTCCTTTGCCTCCTCCTCGGCGAGACGGAGGATCTTCTCGACGCGCGCGCCGAGACCGGCATACGACGGTTCCGCGTCGCTGACCTGGGCCTGGGCGTTCTGCGTCTCGAGGTGGAGTTCCTCGATGCGCTTTTCCAGAGCGGTGATGCGGGCGAGAGCACTGTCACGGTCGGAGACGAGCTTGGAGATACGTTCGTCCACCTGAGCGCGGTCGTACCCACGCCGCACAAGCTCGAAGCCGTAGGGGGAAGTGTCGCTCATGGGGTTCCTGTCGAATGAGACCAGTGAGGTGATAAGGGAATCCTAGGGGTCGATGCGGCGTGTCATCGAGCGGATGCGTGTTTGATCTGGAGAATGACACTCCTTTTGAGTGGCTGACCGCCCGTGGTCTTGCCAGGACCTGTGAAAACGTCCCGGCAAGCACGGAATCTGCGCTTCTGCCTAGCCTTCTGACGCCTTGCCACCCGAACGTGGCGCACCCACCGCGGCTCCCGCCTTGACCCCGCCGTCCTTGCCGCCGGACGGGGTCTCGAAGGACTCCAACGCCTCCAGGACGTCCTGGACACGGGAGATCTCCGCGTTGATGTCCTCGCGCCTGCGGACCAGGATCTCCAGCTCCCGCTTGCCCTCCTCGACCGCCTGCCGGGCCTCGCGGATGGCCTCGGCCTTGATCTGCTCGGCCTCGGCGACCAGCGTGGACTTCTTCTGCTCGGCCTCCTTCAGCAGGCCCTCCGCCTTCTTGACGGCGGCGATACGGACCTTGCCCGCCTCGGAGTTGGCCTCCGAGAGGGTCTCCTTCGCCTGCGCCTTGGCCTTGTCGAGCTGTTCCTCGGCGGCCTTGACCAGAGCGTCGCACCGCTCGCCCGCCGACTTCATCGCCTCGGCCGACTCGCGCCGCGCCCGCTCGTGCAACTCCTCGATCTCCGCCGTGATGCGCTCGCGCAGCTCCTCCGCGCGCTCCCGGACCGAGGTGGCGTCCCGGCGCGCACCGACCAGCAGTTCGTCCGCGTCCGACCGGGCCCGCTCCACCAGGGTGTTGCCCTCGACCGTGGCCTCGGCGACCAGGCGCTCGGCCTCCGTGCGCGCGGCGCCCACCATGGTGTCCGCCTGCGACTCGGCCTCCGCCGTCGTCCGGTGCGCGCCCTGCTGGGCCTCCGCGAGCAGCTTGTCGGCCTCCGCGGCGGTCTCCGAGATGAGCGTGTCCACCTGCTCGGCCGCCTCGGAGCGCCGCTTGTTGGCCTCCTTGCGGGCCTCGTCCAGCGTCCGGTCGGCCTCCTCGCGGGCGGCCGCGGTGACCCGCTCGGCCTCCGCCCGTGCCTCGGCCCGCAGCCGCTCCGACTCCTTGCGGATCCGGTCGGCCTGCGCCTGCGCGGAACCGACGGTCTCGGCGGCCTCCGCCCGCAGTCGCTCCGCCTCGCCGGTGGCGTCCGCCAGCAGCGCGTCGGCCGCGGCGACGGCCTCGGCGCGGACCCGCTCGGTCTCGGCCGCGGTCTCCGTGGTGAGCCGCTCGGCCTCCGCCGCCGCCTCGGTGATCAGGGTGTCCGCCTGCGTGGCCGCGTCCGAACGGATCCGGTTGGCGTCCTCGCGCGCGTCCGCACGGGTGCGCGCCGCGTCCTGCTCGGCGGTGGCGATGGCGTCGGACGCCTCCGTACGGGCGCGCTGGGCGTGCTCGGACGCCTCCGTGCGGACCCGCTCGGACTCCGCGATCGCCTCCGAGACGGTCCGCTCGGCCAGCGCCTTGGCGGCGTCGGTCTCCTCGGCGGCCTCCCTGCGGATACGGCTCGCGTCCTCGGTGGCCCGCTCCCGCTCCGCGTAGGCGTCGGAGCGGACCCGGTCGGCCTCCTCCTGCGCCTCGGTGCGCGTACGCTCCGCGGCGTGCTCGGCGGCCGAGCGCAGTCCGGTGATCTCCTCCTGGGCCTGCTCGTGCAGCCCCGCCACGGACTCCCGCACCTGCTGGGCGTGGAGCTCGGCGGCCGACACCAGGTCGGTGGCGCGCCGGTCGGCCTCCTCCACCAGGCGCACGGCCTCGGCCTGGGCCTCCTCGACCCGGGCGCGCGCCACCGCGAGCAGCTCCTCGCTCTGCTCGCGGGCCCGCTCGCGCTCCTGGTCGGCCTCCTGGCGGGCGGAGCCGAGCAGTTCCTCGGCCTCGCGGCGGCGCCGGGCGGCCTCCTCCTGGGCGGCGGCCAGCGTCTCGGTGGCCTCGGCGGCCAGCCGTTCGGCGGCGGCCTGGGCCTCGGCGCGCACCCGGTCGGCGGTGTCCTGGGCCTCCGTCTTCAGACGCTCGGCCTCGGCCGCGGCCTCCGAACGCAGCCGTACGGCGACGGCCTCGCCCTCCGCGCGGGAGGCGGAGGCGTCGGCGGCGGCCTCGTCGCGCAGCCGCTCCGCCTCGGCCTCGGCCTGCGACTGGAGCGTACGGATGCGCTCGGTGGCCTCGGTGCGCAGCCGGTCGGCCTCGTCGACGGCCTCGCGGCGGATCCGCTCGGCCTCCGTACGCGCGTCGGTGAGCGCCTCCTCGGCGGAGGCGAGCCGCTGCTCGGCCTCGGTCCGGAGCCGGGCCAGCTCCTCGGCGGCCTCCGTGCGGCGCGCCTCGACGGCCCGCTCGGTCTCCTCGCGCAGCTCGCGCGCGGACTTCTCTGCCTGCTCCTTGATCGCCTCCGACAGCTCCACGGCCTCGGCGCGCTGGGTCTCGGCCTCCTCGCGGGTGCGCTCCAGGGTCTCCTCGGCCTGGCGGCGCAGCGTGGTGGCGCGCTCGACGGCCTCGGCGCGGACCTTCTCGCTGTCGGTGGCGGCGCTCTGGCGCAGCTCGTCCGCGTCGGCCTTCGCCTTGGCGAGCAGCTCCTCGGCGGTCTTGGCCGCCTCCTCGATCTGCTGGACCGCCTCGCGCCGGGCCTCGGAGCGGATCTTCTCGCCCTCGGCGAGCGCCTCGGAGCGCAGCTGCTCGGCCTCGCCGCGCAGCCGCCGCGCCTCCTCCTGGAGCTCGACGGTCTTGGCCCGGTACTCCTTGGTGTCGTCCTTCGCCGCGCCCTTGAGCTGCTCGGCGATGTCGTGCGCCTCGGCGCGCAGCCGGTCCGCCTCGGACTCGGCCTCCCGGCGGATCCGCTCGGCCTCCTCTGCGGCGGCCCTGGTGGTCGCCTTGGCGTCCTCCGAGGCCTTGGTGAGCACGTCCTCGGCGGTACGGGCGGTCTTGGCGAGCTGGGAGGCGGTCTCCTCGGCGGTGATGCTGCGGGCCTTCTCGGAGGCCTCGGCGACGATCTTCTCGGCCTCGGCGCGGGCGTCCGCCACGACCTGCTCGGCCTCGGACCTGGTGGCCTCGGCGTCCTTGGTGGCCTCGCTGACCAGCCGCGCCACCTGCTCCTTCGCGGTGCGGGTGCGCTGCTCGTTGGTCGACTCGGCCCCGGCGAGGGCCTTCGCGGCGGCGTCCTTCGCCTCGGTGACGACCTTGTCGGCCTCGGCGCGCGCCTCGCGCAGGGCGGTCTCGGCCTCGGCCATCCGCTGCTCGGCGGCCCGGCTCAGCTCCGTCGCCTGGCGGCGGGCGCTGTCCGTCTCGGTGGCGGTGGAGGAGCGCAGCTGCTCGGCGTGGTCGGTGGCCTCCTGGGCCTGGGTGGACGCGGCGGTCAGGAGGCGCTCGGCGTCCGTGCGGGCACGGCGCAGGATCTGGTCGGCCTCCGCGCGGGCGGCCTCGGCATCGCTCTGGAGCCGCTGGCGGGCCTCGGAGGTCAGCCGCTCGGCCTCGGCGCGGGCGGCGTTCAGGGCCTGCTCGGCCTCGGCGCGCGACTCCTCGACCAGGCGGCGGGCCTGCGACTCGGAGCGGGCGCGCAGCTGCTCGGCCCAGGCCACGTTCTCGTTGACGTGCGACTCGACGGTCTGCCGGCGCTCCGCCAGCTCCTGGTCCAGCTGCTGGCGGCGGGAGACCGCCTCGGAGTGCAGCTCGGCCTGGAGGCGGGCGACCTGCTCGGCGTGCTCCTGGAGGATGCGCTGCGTCTGGGCGCGGGCCTGGCTCAGCTCGCGTTCGGCGTCCGCCCGCAGCTGGTCCGCCTGCATCTGGGCAGTGCGGAGCATCTGCTCGGCCTGATACCCGAGGTCGCCCCCGTCGTAGGCGGGACGGGTCATGAGCGTGCGCCGCGCCTCGTGCAGCTTGGCGCGCAGCACCTCGACCTGGTAGCCGAGGTCTTCGGCGTGCTGGATCGCCTTTTCCCGCTCGGTCTTCAGCCGCTCCATCTCGGCCTCGAACCGAGAGAGGTGGTCGACGTCAGCCGCCGGCTCTCGCTCCTGGCGTTCGTAGCCCCGCACTGCGCGGTCCCATCCGTCCCCTGGTCGCAAGTCTCTCCAAACGAGCTCCGTCCATCCGCCGAACGGTGCCCCCGGGGAATGGTGTCAGATCAGCGGCGGAGCACGGGCTGCCGCCCCGACGCTCGTCCCCCGAAAACCCGGACCCCGGCCTGTCGCCCCGCCGGTCACGGCGGGACGCGGTCGCCCTGCTGGAGCGGCGACCGCCCCCAACCCTACCGGCCCTTATGTACGGGAGTCAGTGCTCAGGTGACTCAACAGCCGCCGATGTGACGAGTTCTGTGAGGACGCCATGGCAATCCTTGGGGTGCAGGAAGGTGATCCGCGACCCCATGGAACCATGCCGGGGCTCCTCGTACAGGACGCGTACGCCCTTCTCCCGGATGGCGGAGGAGTCCTGGTCGACGTCCGCCGTGCCGAAGGCGATGTGATGCACGCCCTCGCCGTTCTTCGCCAGCCACTTGGCCACGGCGGAGTCCTCGCGGACGGGTTCCAGGAGCTGGAGGTAGGAGGCGCCGCCGTCGTCCGTGTTGTTGATCTTCAACATGGCCTCGCGCACCCCCTGCTCCTCGTTGACCTCGGTGTGGAACACCGTGAAACCGTAGGTCGAGGTGTAGAACTCGACGGTCCGCTCCAGGTCGAAGCAGGCGATCCCGATGTGGTCGATTCGCGTCAGCATGGATTCAGTGCAGCGCTCCGGCGGTGGTTACGCAACGTGCGCGCGATCACACCGACAGCCCGATGACGGGGTGCGGCGGCGCTCAGTACATTCGAAGTAAACCCTCGTTCACTCCTCGGCCGTGCAGGCCGGAAGGGGATCGCCGCTCATGTCTGCAACGAACAGCACGACCTCCGTGATCGTCTCGGGTGCCCGCACCCCGATGGGACGGCTGCTCGGCTCGCTGAAGTCCTTCTCCGGGGCCGACCTCGGCGGCTTCGCGATCAAAGCCGCCCTGGACCGTGCGGGGATCGGCGGCGACCAGGTGCAGTACGTGATCATGGGGCAGGTGCTCCAGGCCGGGGCGGGGCAGATCCCGGCGCGCCAGGCCGCGGTCAAGGCGGGCATCCCGATGAACGTCCCGGCCCTGACCGTCAACAAGGTGTGCCTGTCCGGCCTGGACGCGATCGCGCTCGCCGACCAGCTGATCCGCGCGGGCGAGTTCGACGTGGTCGTGGCCGGCGGCCAGGAGTCCATGACCAACGCCCCCCATCTGCTGCCGAAGTCCCGTGAGGGCTTCAAGTACGGCGCCGTCCAGATGCTCGACGCGATGGCCCACGACGGCCTGACCGACGCCTTCGACGATGTGGCCATGGGTGAGTCCACGGAGCGTCACAACACCCGGCTGGGCATCGGCCGCACGGAGCAGGACGAGATCGCCGCGCTCTCCCACCAGCGGGCCGCCGCCGCCCAGAAGAACGGCATCTTCGAGGCCGAGATCACTCCGGTGGAGGTACCCCAGCGCAAGGGCGAGCCAGTCGTCTTCAGCAAGGACGAGGGCATCCGCGCCGACACCACGGCGGAGTCGCTGGCGAAGCTGCGCCCGGCCTTCAGCAAGGACGGCACCATCACGGCCGGCTCCTCCTCGCAGATCTCGGACGGCGCGGCGGCCGTGGTCGTGATGAGCAAGACCAAGGCGCTGGAACTGGGCCTGGACTGGATCGCCGAGATCGGCGCCCACGGCAATGTGGCGGGCCCGGACAACTCGCTCCAGTCGCAGCCGTCGAACGCGATCCTGCACGCGCTGAAGAAGGAGGGTCTGGAGGTCTCGGACCTCGATCTGATCGAGATCAACGAGGCCTTCGCGGCGGTCGCCGTCCAGTCAATGAAGGACCTGGGCGTTTCACCCGAAAAGGTGAATGTGCATGGCGGTGCGATTGCCCTGGGGCACCCGATCGGCATGTCCGGCGCCCGGATCGTCCTCCACCTCGCGCTGGAGCTGCGGCGGCGCGGCGGAGGCGTCGGCGCGGCGGCGCTGTGCGGGGGCGGCGGCCAGGGCGACGCGCTGATCGTGCGGGTGCCGCGGGCCTGAGGCGGGCCCCCGGGTACGTCATGAACACGTGAACGCGGGAACGGAGCTGTGATGCAGGACGTCACCTCGCTGGTGGCCCAGGCCAGGGACGGGCGGCCGCGGGCGGTGGCCCGGCTGATCTCCCTGGTGGAGGGGGCGTCCCCGCAGCTCAGGGAGGTCATGGCGGCACTGGCCCCGCTGACCGGCAACGCCTATGTGGTGGGGCTCACGGGCTCCCCGGGCGTCGGCAAGTCCACGTCCGTGTCGGCGCTGGTCACTGCGTACCGCAGACAGGGCAGGCGGGTCGGCGTCCTGGCCGTGGACCCCTCCTCGCCCTTCTCGGGCGGCGCGCTGCTCGGCGACCGGGTCCGGATGTCCGAGCACGCCTCGGACCCCGGGGTGTACATCCGCTCCATGGCCACCCGCGGTCATCTGGGCGGGCTCGCCTGGGCGGCCCCGCAGGCGATCCGGGTGCTGGACGCGGCGGGCTGCGACGTGGTCCTGGTGGAGACGGTCGGCGTCGGCCAGTCCGAGGTGGAGATCGCCTCCCTGGCGGACACCTCGGTCGTGCTGCTGGCCCCCGGGATGGGCGACGGCATCCAGGCCGCGAAGGCGGGCATCCTGGAGATCGGCGATGTGTTCGTGGTCAACAAGGCCGACCGCGAGGGCGCGGACGCCACCGCGCGCGAGCTGAACCACATGCTGGGCCTCGGCGCGTCGCGCGCCCCGGGCGACTGGCGCCCCCCGATCGTGAAGACCGTCGCGGCGCGCGCCGAGGGCGTCGAGGAGGTCGTCCAGGCGCTGGAGAAGCACCGGGCCTGGATGGAGGAGCACGGGGTGCTCGCCGAACGCCGCCTGGCCCGCGCCGCCCACGAGGTCGAGACCATCGCGGTCACCGCCCTGCGCGAACGCATCGCCGACCTCCACGGCAACCACCGCCTCACCACCCTGGCCGAACGGATCGTGACGGGCGAACTGGACCCCTACCGCGCGGCGGACGACCTGGTGTCGGGACTGACGAACGGCTGACGCCGGGTCCTGCGGACGGCTGTCCGTTCGCGCGCGAGTCGGGGCCCTCCAGGCGGCTGTGGAGTATCTCCGGAGCCGCCCGGGAAGCCGCCCGTGCCCTCTACTCTGGCAGTGACGAAGCTGTCAGGAGGGCGAGGCCGTGATGTCCCGAGACGCTACCCCGGACCCGTATGCAGATCCGCTGGTCTTCGGCCAGCGGCTACAGATCCTGCGTGTCCGCAGGGGCATGACCCGGGACCAACTGGGCGGGCTGCTGGGCAGATCCGGGTCATGGGTCAAGAGCATCGAGACCGGGCGTCTGAAGACACCCAGGCTCGAGGTGATCCTCCGCATCGCCGAACTCCTGCGTGTCCGGGAGCTGTCGGAGCTGACCGGGGATCAGTCCGTGCGTGTCGAACTGTTCGACGGGCCCGGCCATCCCCGGCTCGCGGCGGTCAAGGCCGCGGTCGACGCCTTCCCGCCGTCCGCACGGCACGAGGCGCCTCCGCCCGCGCACCTGCGGGCCCGGCTTGCCCATGCGTGGGCAGCGCGGCACTCGGCGCCCCACCACCGCGAGGTGATCGGCGCACTGCTGCCGGACCTGATCCGGGACGCGCAACTCGCCGTGCGGCAGGCCGATGGAGCCCCGCACCGCAGGGCGGCGCAGGCGGTACTAGCCGAGGTCTACTCGCTGTGCCAGTTCTTCGTCGCGTACCAGCCGGACCCGGCCCTGCTGTGGCGCGTGGCCGAGCGGGGGCTGGTCGCCGCGCAGGAGTCCGAGGACCCGCATGCCATCGGGGTCGCGGCATGGCTGGCCGCACAGGCGCACCGCGACGCCGGACTCGCGCATTTCGACGCGGCGGACGCGGTGAACCTCGAAACGCTGGCCTTCCTCGAACCGCTTCTGCCCGATGCCCCGGACGACGTCACGGCCATCGCGGGCGCACTGACCTTCGAGGCCGGGTACACCGCGGCCCGACGCGGCGAGACCGGCACCGCATGGCGGTACTGGGACCGCGCACGCGTCATGGCGGACCAGTTGCCTGTGGACTACTACCACCCCGTGACGTCGTTCTCGCGCGCCATCATGGGCGCCCATGCCGTGACCGTCGCGGTGGAGCTGCGCCAGGGCGGCGAGTCCGTACGGCAGGCGGCAGCCGCCGACGCGGTCATGATCCCGTCCCGTCCCCGCAGGGCCCGGCACCGCATCGAGGAAGCGCGCGGCTACCACCTCGACGGACAGCCCGACGCCGCGCTCGCCACGCTGAACCGGGCGCACGAAGCCGCCCCGGAGACGATCAGGTACAACGGCTACGCGAAGCGGATCGTCCTTGAGGAAGCCGAGGCCAAGAGCCCCGCCCGACGCCGCCGCGCGTCCGAACTCGCTGTGAAACTGGGACTCCTGGCCGCGTGATCACGGGGGCACAGACTGTGCCCCCGCATCGCGGTAGGCGCTTCTACGGTCGTGTGGCTACGAGAACCCCGGCGGGCCCGGCAGGGTCCCCGGGCGCGGTCCACACCGACAAGGAGCGCCGACGATGCCCCTCCTCACACACGCGCCCGAACGAATGAGAGCCCTGCGGCCCGGGCCCGGGAACCCCGGCAGCCGCCGCTCCCAGGCGGGGCATGCCGACCCCGAACGGTGCCAGCAGAGTCCCGCCTGCCAGACGGTCCCGTCATCGGAACGCCGACTCGCGCTCTCCGCACGGGAAACGACAGGGATGGGCCGGTGACGGCCGACGGGGCGGGGCAGGCGGCGCGGAGTGCCGAACTCCCTATGCTCCGGGCCTACCGTCTGTGGTTCGAGCACGCCCGCAGGTGTGATGGCTGCAAGCGGGTGAACAAGGCCCAGGACGGCTGCGCGGACGGGCGGGAATTATGGGGCGCGTACCGCCTGGCGAGGATCGAGGGTGCCTCCTGAGCCGAGCCGTCGAACGCCCCCCGGGCGCCCGGTGCACCGTACCGACGACAACCGCCTGGCTGTCCCCCTGCGGCTTTCCCATGATGGGGAGCCCGCGGTGGATGCCGAGCTGAGGCTCACCCCGGTCGAGGCCGAGCATCTGCACGCGGCTCTCGCCGCCCTCAACAGGCCCGGCCCGGGCCTGTTGAGGGCGGGGCGGCCGTGGCGGCCGCCCCGCGGAGCGTCAGGGCTTGCCCCGCTGGCCTCTCAGGTGTTCTGCGATCGGGCGCAGGGACTTGTGGAGCTGTTCCAGGTCGTCCGGGGGGAGCAGATCGATGAAGTGCCTCCGCACCGAGGCCACGTGGTAGGGCGCGACCTTGCGCATCGTCTCCAGGCCGTGGTCCGTCAGGACGGCGAAGAGGCCCCGCCGGTCGGACTCGCAGTTCTCCCGGCGGACCAGATTCGCGTTCTCCATACGGGTGATCTGGTGCGAGAGGCGGCTCTTGGACTGGAGGGTGGCGGACGCGAGATCGCTCATCCGCATCCGCATGCCCTCCGACTCCGAGAGGTTCACCAGAATCTCGTAGTCGTTCATCGTCAGGCCGAACGGTTGCAGATCCTTTTCGAGCTGGTACGTCAACAGCCTGTTGACCTCCAGGTGGGTGCGCCAGGCGCACTGCTCCGCATCGGTCAGCCAGCGCGTGGCCGTCTCGGTCTCCATGAATGAAGTCTACCTAAAAGGTTGAAAGGCGAACTAGTCAGGGCGGTGTGACAGTGCGCACGCGTTCGACGTCACACTCCGCAGACTACCGCTCACAGCCCGAAGCGACGCTGGAGGTCCCCCAGCTGTCCGGGAAGGCGCGGTGCCCCCGGCTGCCCCTGGTGACCGGGTACCCCGTCACCGCCCGGTACGCCGGGCTCGTGTGGAACCGCTCCCGTTTCCTGCTCCGCCATCAGTGTCTCCGAGGACTGGAGCAGCACCGTGCCCGCCCCCGCGAACTCGAACTGGTGCTCCTCTCCGGAAGCCCCGCCAAGGCCCGTCATCGCACGTAGACCGCCCCACACTCCGGTCAGATACCCATGGTCGTAGTGATGGCACGGAGAGGGGCAGTCGGCCCAGCCGACCAGGGCCTGGGGGTCCACCCGGAGCGGGGGTTCCATGAACACCACCGGACCGTTGGACGCGGCCACGAACTTCCCGGTTCCGAGCAGGGTGAGGAAGCCGGGAATGATCGACTGCTTGAGCGAGAGACTTGGCTGAAAAGCGAGCAGGTTGCCCGAGCGAATGGTCAGGTTGCCCTCGTCCAGGTCGTAGGAATTCACATCGAAGGCCCGGTCGGCGAGGAGCATCTTGCCGGAGCCGTCGGCCACCACCCAGTCGCTCGCATGCAGTGGCGAATGGAAGGAAGTGCGCACCAGGCGGTCGAGACGGCCGTGCCCTACGCCGTTGAACCCGATCGACCCGTAGTACGCGATCATCTTCCCCTTCTGCAGGAACCACTGGCTCCCTTTGAGCTCCACGCAGAAGGTGTACTTGTCGACGTTGTCGTCGACCGGCAGGGTCATCGGGTCGTACACGACGGGCCCGGTGTCCGGGTGGGTGGTCACAGCTTCTCCTCCGACGCCTGTACGTACACCGTCCCGCTGCCGCTCAGCTCCAGCTGGAACGCCTCCCCGGAGCCGCGGCCCACCATCTCGCGCCAGCCGAGCGCCGTGGACAGCTTGTTGCGCACCTCGCCGTGGTGCGCGACATACGCCTGCGGGTCGACATGGACCGGGCGCCCGGGGGTGACCGGCACCTCGAAGACGCCGCCGTGCGCCATCACGGCGACCGCGCCGTGGCCCGTGAGGGTGGTGGTGAAGAGGCCCTGCCCGCTGACCTGGCCGCGGACCATGCCCATCACCCCGCCCTGCGCGCCGAGGAAGACCGTGCCCTGCTGGAGCGTGCCCTCGAAGGCGAGCAGCCGGTCCGCCTCGACGTAGAGGGTGTCCCCGGTGAGCCCGATCACCTGGATGTGGTGGCCGCCGTGCCCGAAGAGGACCGTGCCGCTGCCCTCGACCGTCATCAGCGGGGTCGCCTCGTTCGCGATGCGGCGGCCGATCATCGACATGACCCCGCCCTGGCCGCCCTGGATGTTCGGGGTGAAGGAGACGTC
This sequence comes from Streptomyces sp. NPDC052040, assembly GCF_044548405.1. Taxonomy (NCBI): domain Bacteria; kingdom Bacillati; phylum Actinomycetota; class Actinomycetes; order Kitasatosporales; family Streptomycetaceae; genus Streptomyces; species Streptomyces sp. NPDC052040. Next base: position 358,148 of record NZ_JBIUBV010000005.1, read on the forward strand.
GCCGCGGTAGGCGAGCATCGCGCCCCGCTGGCTGTACAGGCGCTGCCCCGGTACGACCGTCGCCTCGATCATCTTGGAGTTCACCTCGCGGAAGCCCATGTCAGACGTCCCCCGCGATCGTGTTGCGCTCACTGGGCTGGACATAGACCAGTCCGTCCCCCTCGAAGCGGATCTGGAAGGCCTCGCCGCCGCCCTCGCCGAGGAAGGTGCGGAAGGTCGCGCCCGACTGGAACGACTGCTTCAGCTTCCCCTGGTGCGCCACATAGGCGCCCGGGTCGACGGTCAGCGGGTACTGCGCGCTGACCCGCAGCACCACCGCCGGTCCGTCCGACATGACCGCGGCCCGGCCGTGCCCCTCGACGGTCGTGGTGAACAGGCCGTTGCCCTGGGAGGCGCCGCGCAGTCCGGTGAAGGTCGTGCCCGTGCGCAGGCCCGCGTCCGTCGCGAGGAGGTTGCCCGCCTCGACGTAGAGCGTGTCCCCGCGCAGATCCACGAGATTGATCTCGGCAGCGCGGTCCGCGAACCAGCACGTCCCGTGCCCTTTCACCTCCATCACCGTCATCTGCTCGCCGGTGATTCTCCGGGTCACCATTCCCCGGATCCCCTCACCGCCGCCGCTGAGCTTCTTGAAGGCCATCTGCCCGTCGTACGCGACCATGGAGCCGTTCTTCGCCTTCACGGCGTCCCCGGTCATGTCGACGGCCAGCACCTTGCTGCCTTGGAGTCGGAACATCGCCACAGGGCGACGGTAGCCGCCGGACGGCGGCGACGGACAGAGCCGAAGCCGGACCCGCCACCGGCGTCGGCCGTCCGCTTCCCGCCGGGGTGGATTCCGGCCGCGTCCCGCCCCGCTCCACCGACACCCCGCACCCCCGTTCCCGGGGTGCCTCGTCCCGGATGTCACAATGGGGGCGCTTGTGCATGCGTTCACAAAGCGACTGCGTCGTCAGCGACTCTCCCACCGAAGGTGACCCGTGGACATAAAGACCGCCACTGCCCTCCGCCGGCTCCGCCTGGTCTCGGCCCCCGAGGCCGTCTCCTTCCTGCTGCTGCTCGTCTGCTCGGTGCTGAAGCGCACCACGGACTTCAACGCGGTGCCCGTCATGGGCGCGATCCACGGCGTGCTCTTCATCCTCTACGTGATCTTCTGGGCCGACGCCTGGAACCGCGCCCGCTGGTCCCTGGGCACCGCGGCCCTCTACTTCGTCCTCTCCGTGCTGCCGACCGGCGGCTTCTTCGCCGAGCGCAAGCTGCGCCGCGAGGCGGAGAACGCGGTGATCGCGGCCCGTGCCCGCAAGGAAGGTGTCGTGAACGCATGATCGTCGCCTTCTCCGTCACCCCCCTGGGCGTGGGTGAGGACGTGGGGGAGTACGTCGCCGACGCCGTACGGGTGGTGCGCGAGTCCGGTCTGCCGAACCGCACCGACGCGATGTTCACCTCGGTCGAGGGCGACTGGGACGAGGTGATGGCCGTGGTGAAGCGCGCCGTGGCGGCGGTCGAGGAGCATGCGCCGCGGGTCTCCGTGGTGCTGAAGGCGGACATCCGCCCGGGCGTGACCGACGGCCTCACCTCCAAGGTGGACACCGTGGAGAGGCATCTGTCCGGCGGGTGACGCGCCCCCGTCGGCGCACGATCGAGGAGACGACCCCGGCCCGGCGGCCGGGGTTTTCCCGTTCCAGGGGTTTGAGCAGTCGCTCAAACCCCTGTACTGTCAGCGCAGTTGGTTTGAGCATCCGCTCAAATAGCGCTGCTGACATGGGGGTTCGGTCATGGGGCTCTATGTGGAGACGCATATACGGGGCGGCCTCGACGAGCTGTGGGCACACACCCAGGACCCCGCCCTCCACCGGCGCTGGGACTTCCGCTTCAGCGAGATCGACCTGCTGCCGGGTGCGGAGGGCGAACCGCGCCGCTTCCGCTACGCCACCCGCGTCCTGCCCTTCCTGACGGTCGCCGGGACCGGGGTGTCGGCCGGGGAGAAGACCCGCCCCGACGGCACCCGCACCTCCGCACTGCGCTTCTCCTCCGGGCACCCCCTGTCGCTGATCGCCGAGGGCAGCGGCTACTGGCGCTACGTTCCCGACGGCGACGGCGTCCGCTTCCTCACCGGGTACGACTACCGGCCCCGCTGGGGCGCCTTCGGCGGCCTCGCCGACCGGCTGGTCCTGCGGCCCCTGATGGGCTGGGCGACCGCCTGGTCCTTCGACCGCCTGCGCCTCTGGGTGGAGCGGGGCGTGACCCCGGAGCGGGCGCTCGCGAACTGGTGCGCGGAACTCGCCGTCCGGAGCCTGGTCGTCGCCGCCGCCTGCGCCGGGCTCGGGCTGGGCTCCCCGCTGCGGCTGCTCGGCCCGTTCGCGGCGGCCATGGCGTATCTGTGCCCGCTGCTGCTGACCCTCGCCATTTCCGTGGCCCTCTTCAAGGCTCCGCTGGCCGCCACCCCCGCGGCCCGCCGCTGTCTGCGCACCCCGCCCACCACCCGGGTGCGCGCACCCCGCCTCCTCGCCGCCCTGGAGCGGCTGTCATGACCGCGAACATGAGCGGGGCGACCAGGGTGAAGCTGCTGGAGGGCGCGCTGCGGACGCTCACCGAGCGGGGGATCGCCAAGACCTCGGCCCGTACGATCGCGGCGACGGCGGGCGTCAATCAGGCACTGGTCTTCTACCACTTCGGATCGGTGGACGAGCTGCTGGCGGCCGCCTGCCGCTACGGCACGGAACAGCGGGTGGCGCACTACCGGGAACGCCTGGAGGCGATCGCCACCCTCGGCGAACTCCTCGCCTTCGGCCGGGAGATGCACGAGGAGGAGAAGGCCGCCGGGCATGTGGCGGTGCTGGGCCAGCTGCTGGCCGGTGCCCAGACCCACCCCCGGCTCGCCCCGGCCACCGCGGCCGGGCTGGAACTGTGGATCACCGAGATCGAGCGGGTCCTGCGGCGGGTCCTGGCGGCGACCCCGGCGGGGGAGTTCGCGGATCCGGCGGGCCTCGCCCGCGCGGTGTCCGCGTCCTTCGTCGGCATCGAGCTGTACGAGGGGGTCGACGGCGCGGGGGCCCGCGACGCCCTGGCCGCGCTGGACCAGCTGGCCTCTCTGGTCGCCGCTCTGGACGACCTGGGGCCGGTGGCCCAGCGGGCGGTACGGCATGCGCTGCGGCGGGCCTCCCGGACGTAGGCGCGCGGGTCCGCTCACCGCCCCCGTTCCAGGTACTCCCTGAAGTGCTCCAGGTCGCCGCGTACCAGCCGCTCGATCGCGTTGGCCTGGGCGAAGCCCTTCGGGCCGCCGAAGGACTCCCGGAGGGTGCCGGGGTCGTACTCCACCCGGGCCTGGACCCGGGTGTGGTCCCGGTCGATCGGCTGGAGCGCGAACGATCCCGTCAGCCGCGGGTCGCCCGTGGTGCGCCACTCCATCACGCGCCGGTCGCCGTGGTCGGAGACCTCGGCCTCGAACGACCGGGACCGGTCGCCCGCCTCGATGTCCAGCTGCGTACGGCCGCCCTCCTCCGCGTGGGCGGCCCGCACCCCGTCCAGGAAGTGCGGATAGCTCTCGGCGGCGTGCAGGCGGTCCCAGGCGGTGTCGATCGGGACGGCGACGTCGACATGTTCCTCAAGGGTGCTCATGGTGGCCCACCTCCGTGTTCCGGCCTTCGCGGGTGCCGCTGCCTCCAGTGTGCGCCCGGGGCCGGAGGAGACCGAAAGGCGAGACAGGGCTGACCAGCATATGACCGGCCGGTAAGGTCGATGCCGTGCCGAAGCCGCTCAGTCTGTCCTTCGACCCCATCGCCCGCGCCGACGAACACTGGCAGCAGCGCTGGGGCAGCGTGCCGTCCATGGCCGCCATCACCTCGATCATGCGGGCGCAGCAGATCCTGCTCGCCGAACTGGACGCGGTCGTGAAGCCGTACGGACTGACCTTCGCGCGGTACGAGGCGCTGGTGCTGCTCACCTTCTCCAAGGCGGGCGAGCTGCCCATGTCCAAGATCGGCGAGCGGCTCATGGTGCACCCCACCTCGGTCACCAACACCGTCGACCGCCTGGTGCGGTCAGGGCTGGTCGCCAAGCGGCCCAATCCCGACGACGGACGCGGCACCCTCGCCTCCATCACCGACAAGGGCCGCGAGGTCTGCGACGCCGCCACCCGGGACCTGATGGCGATGGACTTCGGACTCGGCGCCTACGACGCGGAGGAGTGCGCCGAGATCTTCGCGGTGCTGCGCCCGCTGCGGATCGCCGCGGGGGACTTCACCGGCGAGTAGCCGCCAGGCACCGGGCGGCCGGTGCCCGGCTTCCGGCGGGTCCGCCCGGGTCTGCGGCCCGGTTCCGGGGGCCGTCGCCGGTTCCGGGGGCGCCGGAAGATCCCCCGAATCGGGCCGTTACGCTCGTAGCCATGAAAAAGAGCGTCCTGACCCGCTACCGCGTCATGGCCTATGTCACCGGCGTGCTGCTGGTCCTGCTGACCCTCGGCGTGATCGCCAAGTACGTGCTCGACATGAACGGCGCGGCGGACTTCACCCGTGTCGTCGGCATCGCCCACGGCTGGCTCTACGTCATCTACCTCGTCTTCGCCTTCGACCTGGGCTCCAAGGCGAAGTGGCCGGTCGGCAAGCAGCTGTGGGTCCTGCTCGCGGGCACCATCCCCACCGCCGCCTTCTTCGTGGAGCGCAGGATCACCCACGAGCTGGAGGCGCGGATCGCGGAGGACACCCCCGCGGTCGCCGAGGCGTAGCGGGCCCCGGAACCGCCGTACGGCACCCGTACGGCGGTCTCTCTCCGGCATTTACTTGGACGTCCGAGTAAATTTGCGGTATGGACCCCGACGCCATCGAGGCGGGCCGCCGACGCTGGCAGGCCCGCTATGACGCCTCCCGCGTCCGGGAGGCCGACTTCACCACGCTCTCCGGCGACCCCGTGGAACCGGTGTACGGGCCGCGCCCCCAGGACACCTACGAGGGTTTCGAGCGGATCGGCTGGCCCGGGGAGTACCCCTTCACCCGGGGTCTGTACTCCACCGGCTACCGGGGGCGGACCTGGACCATCCGGCAGTTCGCCGGCTTCGGCAGCGCCGAGCAGACCAATGAGCGCTACCGGATGATCCTGGCGGCCGGTGGGGGAGGTCTGAGCGTCGCCTTCGACATGCCCACCCTGATGGGCCGCGACTCCGACGACCCGCGCTCCCTCGGGGAGGTGGGGCACTGCGGGGTCGCCGTGGACTCGGCGGCGGACCTGGAGGTCCTGTTCCGGGGCATTCCGCTGGGCGAGGTCACGACCTCCCTGACGATCAGCGGTCCCGCCGTCCCGGTCTTCTGCATGTATCTGGTGGCCGCCGAGCGCCAGGGCGTCGACCCGTCCGTGCTGAACGGCACCCTCCAGACCGACATCTTCAAGGAGTACATCGCGCAGAAGGAGTGGCTCTTCCCGCCCGAGCCGCATCTGCGCCTCATCGGCGATCTGATGGAGCACTGCGCGGCCGCGGTCCCCGCGTACAAGCCGCTGTCCGTCTCCGGCTACCACATCCGCGAGGCGGGCGCGACGGCCGCGCAGGAGCTGGCCTACACCCTGGCCGACGGGTTCGGCTATGTGGAGCTGGGGCTCAGCCGCGGCCTCGACCTCGATGTCTTCGCCTCCGGCCTGTCCTTCTTCTTCGACGCCCATGTCGACTTCTTCGAGGAGATCGCCAAGTTCCGCGCGGCGCGCCGCATCTGGGCCCGCCGGTTGCGCGACGTCTACGGGGCCAGGACCGACCGGGCGCAGTGGCTGCGCTTCCACACCCAGACCGCCGGGGTCTCGCTGACCGCGCAGCAGCCGTACAACAACGTCGTCCGTACGGCGGTGGAGGCGCTGGCGGCGGTGCTGGGCGGCACCAGCTCGCTGCACACCAATGCGCTGGACGAGACGCTGGCCCTGCCCGGCGAGCAGGCCGCGGAGATCGCGCTGCGGACCCAGCAGGTGCTGATGGAGGAGACCGGCGTGGACCGGGTCGCGGACCCGCTGGGCGGCTCCTGGTACGTGGAGCAGCTGACCGACCGGATCGAGGCGGAGGCGGAGCGGACCTTCGACCGGATCGGGGAGCTGGGGCGGCGGGCGCACCCCGACGGGCAGCACCCCGTCGGGCCGATGACCTCCGGGATCCTGCGGGGCATCGAGGACGGCTGGTTCACGGGCGAGATCGCCGAGTCCGCCTTCCGTTACCAGCAGGCGCTGGAGAAGGGCGACAAGAGGGTGGTGGGCGTCAACTGCCACACCGGGTCGGTCACCGGCGACCTGGAGATCCTCCGGGTCGGCCACGAGGTGGAGCGCGAGCAGGTGCGGCTGGTGCGAGAACGCAGGGCCGCCCGGGACGGCACGGCGGTCCGCACGGCACTCGACGCCCTGCGCACGGCAGCCCGCGACGGCTCCAACCTGATCGCGCCCATGCTGGCGGCGGCCCGGGCGGAGGCCACCCTCGGCGAGCTCTGCGGGACGCTGCGGGAGGAGTGGGGGGAGTACACCGAACCGGCGGCGTTCTGAGGGGAGTCCAGCGGCCGGTACGGGTGCCGGACCCCGCGAGCCCGGCATGATCCGAACGAGAGGCCCTAGAGGGTCCCCGCCGCTCCCTCCAGTCCTTGCAGCAGGACACGGGTGAAGCCCCGTACCCACTCCTCGTCCGCGGGTTCCGCGCTGACCAGGGTGCGGTGCACCACCGCGCCCGCCACCATGTCGAAGATCAGGTCGGCGGTGCGGGACGCGTCGTCGGGGTCGGTCTCCGGGGGCAGCTCGCCGCGGACCGTGGCCCGGGCGCGGCCCTCCAGCACCAGGCGCTTCTGGCGGTCGACGATGGACTCGCGGATACGGGTGCGCAGGGCGTCGTCCCGCGTCGACTCCGTCACCACGGCCATCAGGCCGCTCTTCGCCTCAGGACGGGCCAGGATCGTCGCGAACTGGAGCACCACACCCTCGATGTCCGCGGCGAGACTGCCCCGGTCGGGAAGCTCCAGCTCGTCGAAGAGGGCCGCCACGGCGTCCACGACCAGCTCGTTCTTGCCCGCCCAGCGGCGGTACAGGGTCGTCTTGGCGACGCCCGCGCGCATCGCCACGTCCCCCAGTGTGAGCTTCGACCAGCCCAGGTCGACCAGCGCCTCCCGGGTGGCCGCCAGGATCGCGGCGTCCGCGGTGGTGCTGCGGGGCCGCCCGGGGCGGGCGGCGGATGGGCTGCGCTGCATGTTCCCGACCTTATCCGGCACTCTGCTTCGGCCGTATCCGTACGTTGTGTGAAGTGGTGAGGGAGATCACCTGTACCGGGGGTACGGCGACCCCCGCGGACAGTTACGCTACGACTCGTAGCGAAAGCGCGTCCAAGCGGCGCGCGGGCGCGGCGACGACCACATGCGCCGGGTGGGGACCCGGCGCCGGATCACGACCGACGGGCACGGCTTCCGCAGCGCTTTTCACAGCGCCGTTTCGGAGGGGGGAGGATGTACTCATGCAGCCACGGAACATGTCCATGAGCGGAGTCGTCGACCTCTCCGCGGTGAAGGCGGCCCAGGAGGCCAAGGCGAAGGCGGAGCAGGCGCGCGCCGAAGCGGCCCGGCAGGGCGGGGGAGGGGCGGTCTCCCCGGCCGACCTCGTCATCGATGTCGACGAGGCGGGCTTCGAGCTCGACGTCCTCCAGCGCTCCACCGAGGTACCGGTCGTCATCGACTTCTGGGCCGAGTGGTGCCAGCCCTGCAAGCAGCTGAGCCCGCTCCTGGAGCGGCTGGCCGAGGAGTACAACGGCCGTTTCGTCCTCGCCAAGATCGACGTCGACGCCAACCAGATGCTGATGCAGCAGTTCGGCGTCCAGGGAATCCCCGCCGTCTTCGCCGTCGTCGCCGGTCAGGCGCTCCCGCTCTTCCAGGGAGTCGCCCCCGAGCAGCAGGTCCGCGAGACCCTCGACCAGCTCGTCCAGGTCGCCGAGCAGCGTTTCGGGCTGACCGGCCTGACCGTCGACCCCGATGCCGAGCAGGGCGGCGCCCCGGCGGCCGCCGAGGTCCCGGCGGGCCCCTACGACGTCCTTCTCGAAGCGGCGGTGCGGGCCCTGGACGCGGGCGACCTGGGCGGCGCGGTCCAGGCGTACAAGAACGTACTGAGCGACGACCCGGGGAACACAGAGGCGAAACTCGGCCTCGCCCAGGCCGAGTTGCTCCAGCGGGTGGGTGACCTGGACCCGCAGCGGGTGCGCAAGGAGGCCGCGGAGAAGCCCGGTGACGTGGCGGCGCAGATCGCCGCGGCGGATCTGGACCTGGTGGGCGGTCATGTGGAGGACGCCTTCGGCCGACTTGTCGGCACCGTGGCCCGCACCGCCGGGGAGGACCGGGACGCGGCACGGCTGCGACTGCTGGAACTCTTCGAGGTGGTCGGGGCGGACGACCCGCGAGTGACGGCGGCGCGCCGGGCGCTCGCCAGGGCGCTGTTCTGACCAGTCGCTAAACACCCGGGCATGTGGTGCCCGGGTGAAGGTTTACCGCCAGGGGTGCATCGCGGCCGCGCTTTACCAAATCTTGGTAATCGCGGCCGCTGTTACTGGGAGTAAGTCGCGCCTCTGGTTCTGCGGTGATCTGTCCGCACTTCAACCGTTTCATCATCTCCTTCTGTGCCACTAAGAGTTGCCGAACGAGACCGCGAGGTCGTCGTTCGGTTATCCGGCCGTTACTAGCGAGTAACGAACCCCCTTGCGGGGGCGGCGAGAATGCACCACGATCGGCCACGCTCGGTCCATCGCCGTACCCGACACCCAGCCGGGACAACGGCTTTCCATGGGTCCCCACCGGGCAGGAGCCGACGGCAGTGGCGTCGGCTCCTGGGACAGGGGGGTCTTCGCCTCGGCGGAGCCTGTTCCGGCAGGTTGTGCGTGATGTGTGTCAGGCGCGACCAGTGGTTGTCGCTCGGGGGTGATCGCCGGTGGTTTCAGGCGCGGTTGCGCCTCTGAGCGCGGGCGCTCTCTTTCCGAGGACGTAGCACTTCTCCCATCCCTGCCCGGCTGAGCCGCCGACCGGTAGCGAGCTGGGGTCAGGAGATGTACGTCCGAGAAGGAGGAAATATGGAGTCCCAGGTGCGTGGCGGGACCAGATGGAAGCGGTTCGCTGTGGTCATGGTGCCCAGCGTCGCCGCGACGGCAGCGATAGGCGTGGCTCTGGCACAGGGCGCGCTGGCTGCTTCGTTCAGTGTGTCGGGCCAGGAGTTCAAGGTGACCGCCACCCAGCTCGAGGGCTGGGGCTTCGAGCAGTACGGCGCGGTTGACGGCGGTGCCGGCAACACGGCTCACCCGGTTGCCGTCTCGGCGTTCAAGGACGCCGAGATCACCGACCTGTGCCAGTCCGTGGTCACCCCGATTCCGGGGCTCGGCGACTTCACGCTGACGCTGACGGCCGGTGGGGCGGGCCACAAGAAGGTCCAGGCCCACAACATCTACATCGATGTCAACGACCTCAAGGCCGATGCCAAGTTCACCAACATCGACATCGGCGTGGCGGCCGGTAACACGGGTGCCGACAAGGGTGGCAAGGGACCGGGCATGAAGGGCGGCGGGGAGAAGGCGGACCCCGGCGGCTTCGCGCAGCAGGCCTCGCACGCGGTGCTCACCGGCGTGGAGCAGCACGCCTGGGCGACCACGGCCGGCACCTTCACCCTGAGCGGGCTCAACATGGGCTTCTCGAAGGGCAACAACGAGTGTCAGCTCAAGCACTGAGCACTCGGTAACGGGCGGGGGAGCCGACGGCGACCCCGCCCGTTCCACCTTCCCTCCGCTCCTTCACACACCCCACACACGCGCACCACCACCCAGAGCATTGCTGTACCAGGGAGCTGTTTTCCATGAGCGCCGAATCTCCTGCCGCAACCGGCCAGTTCACCCGCCGACGGCTGCAGTTCCGCGCCTGGCGGGGCACACGGCCTTTCTGGGCCGGACTGTTCGTCCTGCTCGGCGGCTTCCCGATCGTCTACTTCCCGTACGCGCACCTTCGGATCGGGCATCTGACGCTGGCCATGGCCACCACCGCGGGCGCGGGCTCCCTGATCATCGGCGTCCTGCTCATGGTGCTGGGCATAAGCCTCTGGTTCCAGAAGCACATCCGCACCTTCGCGGGCGTGGCGGCGATCCTGCTGGCACTGGTGTCCATTCCGGTGTCCAACTTCGGTGGCTTTGTGGTGGGTTTCCTGTTCTCCCTGCTCGGTGGAGCGATGGCCGTGTCCTGGGCGCCGGGCGCCCCGGCCGCGGAACAGCCTGCCGGGGCGGGCGGCGCCGGTGCCCCCGACGCGGGCCCGGGCGGGGTGAACGAGCCGCAGGACCTGACCAACACGACCCCGGTCAACGGGATGAACGGGAGGCACAGTGCCGGCTGACGAGGTGACCCACGGGACGGACGTGGACGCGTCCCGTGCGAGAACCGGGCCGCGCCACGCGGCCCCGAGGAAGCCGCTGTTCACCAGGTTCCACGTGCCGGCCGGCAAGGCGATCGCCCTGGCGGCGATGCCGACGGCGGTCCTCATGGGGATGGGGCTGACGCCGACCCTCGCACGGGCGGACGACCACGCGTCGTCGAAGTCCATGACGGCCGACGAATACCAGAAGTGCGTCGAGGTCCTGGGCAAGTCCAAGGACGGCAAGACCGACGACGCCAGGACCGACGACGGCAAGTCCAAGGACAAGGACTCCAAGGACGCGTCGGCCACGCCGTCGCCGTCCGCCTCGCCGAGCACTTCGGCGTCCGAGCCGTCCGCCTCCTCGGACCCCAAGCCGGACAAGGCTCCGGACAAGGCTTCGGACAGGGCGGCGGACACCGCATCGGGCACCTCCTCTTCGTCGGATTCAGGTTCCGACGACAAGGCCGCGCCCGCGCCGTCCGCGTCCTCCGCGAGCGGCTCCGCGGCCGCCCCGTCACCCTCGGCGGGTCATGGCGGGGTGCTGGACGACCTCGGCGACGCGCTCAAGAACATCTTCACGCCCGGCGGCGGTTCGGCCGGGAACACGGACGCGAGCGCCACGCCGTCGCCGTCGCCGTCCGCGACCAAGGACACCAAGGCGGCCCAGGACACCGAGGCCGCCGGGGAAAGCAAGGAGACGGGCAGCAAGGACAGCGGCGGTACGGCCTCGTCGTCCTCCGCCTCCACGACGACCGGGACGGCCAAGAAGCTCACCGACGCGGTCAAGGACACCGTGAAGGACACGACGGACACGGCCACGAAAGCGGCCGACCACGCGACCAAGGCGGCCGACGACGCCACCAAGGCCGCGGAGTCCGCGACGCCCAGCCCGTCCGACAGCGCCACCGCGCCGCCGGCGGACTGCAAGGCGGCCACCGACGACGAGGGCGGCGTGGAGAAGATCCTCGCGTTGCCCGACGCGCCCTGGCACCTTCAGGCCAGCTCGCTCACCCTCAAGGGCGCCGACTACCAGGGCATCGTCAAGGTGCGCACCGCCAACGGGACGGTCAAGCGGGTCCTGAAGTACGTGATCTCCAACGGCACCGACATCGGCGATCTGCACCAGATCGTCCAGGGCCAGGGGGGCGAGACGTACCACGTCCAGGCCGCCCAGGGCTCCCACTCCACCATCACCGACGGCAAGACGGTGATGTACACCGAGAGCATCTCCGGCAATCTGCTGGGGCTGATCCCGGTGACGTTCAGCCCGGACAACCCGCCGCCGCTGAATATCCCCTGGATCTACTTCACCCATGTGAACGTCATCCAGGCCGGTCAGTTCGGCGGAACGCTGACCATCCCGGGCATGCACCAGTACATCACCGGCGCGAGCTGAGCACCCCTCAGGCCCCTTCAGAACCCTTCCGGGAGCCGCAGAAACCCGGGCCCCCACCGGTACCACCGGTGGGGGCCCGGGCGTGCGTGCCGACTCGGTGCCGCGACCGAGGCGGTGCACCGGCTGGGCCCTCCCTCAGCGGTGGGTCCGGAACCAGCGCAGGAAGCCCGCACCGGGAGATCCCAGCCCCGTGGCCGGGTCGTAGCCGGGGGAGGCCTTCAGGCCGTAGTCCTGCCCCAGGGTGTAGAGGAGGTACCGCAGGCTGCCGCCGTCCGGGCCCATGTCGCGGACCGTGGCGATCGGGCCCGTGCCCGCGTGCTTCGGGTGGTCGGTGACGTCGTGGAAGACCCCGGCCCCTGCCAGCGAATACAGGAGTGGGTTGGCGAAACCGAAGGCGTGACCGGCCTCCTGCTCGGCGTCGGCCTGCATGGCGGCGAAACCGGGGCACGCCGCGGACGAGCCACCGTAGCCGAGGAGATGGAACGCGCCGCCCGTGGTGTAGCCGACGAGGACCGGCATCGCGCCGTCACCCTCGAGAGAGACATCGGGAGTGACCCGGTGGGCGGTACCGTGGTTCAGGGACAGCCGGGCCGGAACGACTGGTTTCTGGTACCAGGGCTGCGGGAAGTCGCTGCGTCCCCCGCCGCCCCCGAAGGCGAACACACCTGGTACAGGTGCCCAGGGCCCGGTGCCGCCAGGGCGCACGGACAGAGCGTCGCCCATGCTGGTTTCCCAGGCGTAGTCGCCGGAGCGGGTCGTGGCCAGAGTCGTGGCGCCGACCGAGGTGACCCAGGGCGAACCGCTGGGGAAGTCGGCTTGTGCCTGGGTGGTGGCCGGGTCGCAGTTGAGGCCGTGGCTCGCGGCTCCTGGTGAGGAGTCGCCGCAGTCCCCGGACGCGAAGTACACACCGATGCCTTCTGCTGCGGCCTGCTCGAACAGCATGTTCCAGGCCGCGATCAGACCGGTCGTGAGGTGCTCGGGCTGCGAATGCGTGATCTCTGCCCAGGAGTTGGAGATCACATCTGCGGAGTGGCTGTCGACCACGGATGCTTCGGCGTCCATCAGATCGCCGTCCAGACAGGAGTCGGCGCCCACATAGAGGACGTCGGCATCCGGGGCGTAGCCATGTGCCATCTCGATGTCCAGCGCCTGCTCACCGGCCCACGACTCGGGGCCGGCGCAGGCCTTGCTGTTGATGTTCCACCGGGCGGGGTCGACCAGTTGCCGGTACTGGCCGGTCCGGAACGGCCGGCTCCCCGTGTCGGTGGCGTAGGTGTCGGCGTCGGCGGGCATCGTGGCCGAGCCGTACGCGCCGACGATCGCGATGGTCCGCCCGCGTCCCGTCGCGCCGGCCGGAGCGGCACCGTAGGCACGGCGCAACTGCGCCGGGGCGTAGGGGCAGGTGGCGTACGGCACAGGCCGGCCGTACGCCGGCGGCTGACCGGTGGCGGGAAGCCGGCCGAAGTACGTCGAGCAGACGGCTGTGTCGTGGGCCTGCGAGCCGGACACCGGGCGTCGGACGGACCTGGTGGTCGGGCCGGGCCCGGGAAGGGGCAGGGGCGCGGTGGTGCGCACGGACGCCGGACGTTCGGCGTCCGGTGCCGAAGGGGCGGCGAAGCCGATCACATCGCTCGCCACTGCCGTCGGCACACTGGCGTCCCGGGTCGGTGCCTGGAGCGGGCCCCAGGCGGTGTCGTAGCGGTGGAAACTGGTGCCCAGAGCCTTGGCCAGCGCCGCTTCCGAACCGCTGACCTGGATGTAGTGCGGTGTGCCGGAGGCGACGCGCAGGCCGCTCGTGGTGAGCCAGTGAACGACCTCGCTGTGCTGCACGGCGGTGAGAGCGAAGCGCCGCCGGTACTCGCCGGAGGTGAGAAAGTGCCGGTAGAGGCGACTTGCCGGGTCACTCACCGACCTCAGGAAGTTCTCCAGCGCGCGGGGGTCACGTGAACCGAGGTAGAGCCGCGCGGACATCACCTGGTCGGACGGGACGGCGCCGAGGTCGGCGGCGGTGCCCGCGTAACCGGGCCGGGAGCCCGGGAGTACGGTCCGGTTCGAGGTCGTGGTCTCGGCCGGGACCGCCGCCGACGCGGGCACTGCCGCGGGGGCGATCAGGGCCGACGCGGCCACGGCGACGGCTGCCGCCGCAAGCGCGGGACGGCGTGGTATCACGGTGGTTTCCTGCCTTCTGACAGCTCAAGTCGTCGACGGTTCGGTCCGGTTGCGCGCCATGGGACGCGGGCATGCCGAGGCTCCCCTCGTCGCTGGGTCAGCGGCGCGAAGGGCCTGGTGCTCGGGTGAGGAGCGGGGGGGCCTGCGGTCAGTTGCGGATCACACGGCCGCGGTGGAAGTAGCCGCCCACGTCGGTGAACGCCAGGTCCAGCCCGACGCCGTCCCGTTCGGCGTGCAGATGCAGGTGGGGCTCGGTGGTGTTGCCCGAGTTGCCGACCTCGCCGATGAGTTGGCCCGCCCGGACCGTCTGGCCGGTGGAGACCGCCACGCTGCCCGGCCGCAGATGAGCCATCTTGACCAGTTCTCGACCGCTGTCGATGAACACGTGGTTGCCGTAGAGGGGGCCGAAGCGGATACGGCCGGGTTCCTGGTCGGGCAGTCCGTCGGCGGCGGAGACCACGATGCCGTCGCACGGCGCGTAGAGCCTCGCCCCGTAGATGACATAGGACTCCACGCCGCCGCCCGGGCGCTTGCGGCCGTGCGGGCCGTCGAGAGCGAGGATGTCGAGCGCGCCGCGCTGCTCGGCGAGGGCGACATGGTGGTTGAGGCCTTTGCCGCCACCCTGCCCCACGTACCAAGTACCGCCCCTGAGAGGGAAGTTCAGCGGCGCGGACAGCGGCGTGCCCCAGCGGTACCTGCGCTGCCTGATCAGCGTCCAGACGACGCCGGCACACACGGCCGCCGCGAGGACCGTGCTCGGCAGCGAGTGGCCGAACGGCAGGTGCGCCACACGGTATCCGGCGGCCAGCATGGGCAGAGCCCCGGCTTCCAGTGAGCGCCGAACCCAGCGGCGCATCGAGCCGGGTTCGCCGTACCCCTCGAAGAGGGCGTAGCCGGTGGCGGCGCCGAAGAGGTCGGTGAGCCAGGACGAGCCCGTGCCCGCCGTCCAGCACTCCGCGACGCCCCAGGCGATCAAGACGGTCCAGACCATCGTGCTCAGTACCGGCTGAACACGGGGTGGGACACGGAAGGCGGGCGTCTTGTACGGATCGCCGTCGATGAGCAGCCCGATCAGCACACCGTCGTCGTCGGTCGTCGCCCACGCCAGCACCTGGCCGGTCGTGCCGCGGACCACCAGACCGTCCGGCCCGTCGACGACGTCCGTGATGTCACCGGTCAGCTCGCGGGTGGCGGCGACGACACCTTCCAGCCGCTCCTGGCCGACTCCGCGTACGACGCGCGGGGCGAGGTGGTCCCAGGTGCTGGGGTCCGAGGTGAGGAAGCGGTGGAGGGCGTCGGCCGGAGATATGCCGGCGGCGCCGTGCCGGTTCAGATCCTGCATGTGTGCTCCCAAGGCCCAGGTATGCGATGCCGGTTGCGGGCCACCAGACCGTAGACGGCCTGTGCCAGATGCCGTACGCCGGGGAGGGCGATGAGGCGTCCGGCGGTGCGGGCCGTACGGTCGCCGGTGGAGAACCAGTCCGCGAAGGCCGCAGCACCGCCGGTGCGGCGCTCGGCCGTGATGAACCACAGGCGCTGCTCCGCCTGGGAGCGGGTCAGCCGGTATGAGGCGAGGTCGGCGGACTGCCAGGGCCGCAGCTCACCCTGGAGATGCAGACGCCGCACCAGGTAGCCGGTCGCGGCCCGGCAGAAGCCGCACTCACCGTCGAAGAGGACGACGGACGCCGGGGCGGAGGTTGCCCGAGGGACACCGACAGATTCAGGCATGCTGTTGCTCCGCTTCGGAGAAGGGGGCGGAGACCACCGGGGACGGCGTCCGGACGCCGCGCAAGCGGCCGTTGACAGCCCCTGCCACCCGCCGGGCACGGATCCACATCGCCCCGTAGTCCTCGTCGCGCAGGCAGACGAAGTCGGCGCCGATCATCAACAGGGCGAACGGGACCAGGCCCATGAAGGCCATGATCCCCAGGTGCATCGCCTCGACGGACAGGGTGATCGACTTACGGACCCAGCCCCGGCTGGAGAGGATCGCGAACGGGAAAGCCAGCTCGATGAAGATGGTGAAGTAGCAGATCGCCGTGGTGAGTGTGGCGTTGCTCATCAAGTGCGCATACGTGGCGGACATCTGGAAGCCCGTGATGCGGCTGACGTAGTACATCGCCACACCGTCCTGCCACACCTTGCCGGCGATCTTCCAGTACCCGGCGGTGAGGTAGAGGACCGCGGTCTGGAAGACGATCAGGTAGGCGGCCAGATTGTGTACGGCGGTGCGGATCGTGGGCTGCCGAGCCGACGCGCGCAGTCGCTCGCGGCGGCGTTCGGCACCGGGGGCGAAGTAGGCGTTCGAGACGGTGAACATCATGAAGATGATGAGGATCTCGACGAGGTTGTTGCCGCCTTCGAGAATGTCCTGGTTGCGGTAGTACAACGACCACATCAGGACTGCCATGGCCATGGTGAGCGCCCGGCCGCCGAAGACCGCGAACGCGGCGGAGACCAGGATGGTGGCATGGAAGAGCAACTCGAACCACCACTGGGAGTGGCTGACGAGGAAGAGCGAGAATCCCAGGTGGGGGATGGCCTTGGCGGCGAGCTGAGGGGAGTTGTAGGAGTTCGGCCCCCAGAAGAACTGGCGGTTGCCGTAGTCGGCCAGGCAGTACATCACCGTGCCGATGCCGATGGCGATCCGCAGGAGCGCGATGCCGATGAGCCGGTGCTCACGGCAGGCCAGACGGGCGATCGCCCGGTCCAGCCGCGCGTTGACGGCCGCCAGCGGGCCGGGTGTCACGTCGTGCATCAGTTTGCCACCCCCGGAACGTAGGGCATCCACGCGGTCTTCAGGATGCCGGTGACGGGCTGCCGTGGCACGGGCTTCTCGTAGCGCTGCGAGAACGGGACGATCGGCTGCTGCTTGAAGGTGCCGCGCACTGCGATGATCTTTGCGCCCGGGTACAGCGAGGCCGCCCGTACCGAAAGGAAGCGCTGCAACTCCTGAAAGGTCGGGGTGTAGCGTTTCAACAGGGCCTTCTTCTGCGCCGCGCGCTCGTCGGCCGGGTAGTTCTCGTCGATCTGGCTGGACTGACGGGCGTAGTCGGCGGCGTTCTCCTGGAACGCCAGGACGACGCCGGGGAGTTTGGTGGGGTTCCAGCGCCGGTCGCGCGGGGTGCGGTCGATGGCTCCCTCGATCTCCAGCGGCTTGGTCTGGACGGTTGTACCGGAGCCCGCACGGCGCAGTGTCACGTCCAGGTAGAGCAGGTCGTTGCTGGTTCCCGGGGTGGGAGCGAACAGTTCCCAGTCCTGGCTGAAGTAGGGCGCCATCACCTCGTTCACCCGTCCCGCCAGCCGCACCTGGACCGGCGAGGCGGGTGCGTTGTACAGCAGGCAGGCCACGGTGAACAGCGCCACCGGCAACAGCGCCGCCATGACGAACACACGCACACGCCAGGGGAGGGAGGGTGGTCCGCCCACGCCTGGTATTTCCTTCATGAGACTGTCCCTCGGACTCGGTCGCACACTTCACGGAGCGCCCGGCGGTGTCTCCACCGCCGGGCGCGAGTGCGTCGGACAACTGCCGTGAACCGTTTGGTCACGGCAGGCGGTGATCAGTTCTGAGCGTCGAACTGCTCATCCCCGGCGATCACGCCGTGCTGCGACGCCGGGCTCGTCGCCGGGATGCCGCTGGACGAGGACGAGGACTCCTCCGCGGTGACCACCGCCGCGTCCTCGGCGACCGGGGCCGCCTTCTTGGAGACCTTCTTGCTGACCTCGGCAACCTTCTTGGTCGCGTGATAGGTGGCCTTGGCCGCATTGACGGTGGCGGCCACGCTGACCGCGTCGTGCGCCAGGGCACTGAGGAACTCCGGCTGCGCACCGCCCGACAACACGGTCGGAGCCGCGAGGGACTGTGCCGCGGCGGCCTTCTGTGTGGGCAGGGTCGACGCGGACGCGGTACCGGCCATCGACATGCCGACGGCGCCGGCAGCGAGAGCAGCCACCAGCAGACCGGCGACGGTCTTGTTCATCGCCACGTTCTTCTTCCTCCGTTATTTGGCTGATCCATACCTTTGGGCGCCCTTGAGGAAGCTAGCGATCGGACGTCCGGAACGGTCAAGGTCGAACGCGTTCGACCGTGTTCGACTTGTGTCCCGTACGCCTTGCGGGCGTCTCGTACGGAGGAGTAGAACAGCCCCTGAACACCGTTTGACCAGCGGAGAAAACAGAAAACTGATGGATACGGGGATCCTGCCTGCCGACCCGCTCGGCGCCGCCTCACCAGCGGATTTCATGGCACAGCTCAGAAAGCTCAAGGAACAATCGGCTCTGTCCTACCGACAGTTGGAGAGGGTGGCGACCCGGAACGGGGACGTACTTCCGGCCAGCACCCTCGCGACCGCCCTCAACCGGGGGACGCTGCCGCGTGAGGATCTGCTGACCGCGTTCGTCCGGGCCTGCGGGGCGGACGTGACGGACTGGGTCACCACCCGAAGACGCCTGGCGCGGGGGATGCCGTCGCAGGAACCGGCGGTCACCGGGCCGGCCGGGACGACGGCACACCAGGCACCGGAGGGCGAGAACGCACCGGGCGCCACCGAAGACGGGCGCACCGGAATCCTCCCTCGCGCTCTGCGCTCTCCGCGCGTCCTGGGCGCATGTCTGTCGGCGCGGAGCGTGGTCACCGGGGTGACCGTCCTGACTGCGATGGCAGTCATGATCATTCTGACGGTGCCGGGAATCTTCCCCGGCAAGCACGCATCACACGCCGACTCGGCCAAAGATTTCTGCCGGGCCGCCGACCTGCGTCTGGACACCACCACGGGCGAGTGCTGGGGCATCAGCACCAAGGCGGGGTCCTTCTCGCCGTCGTCCCGGCTCCTGGCCGCGGTCATCAAGGTGATCGACCAGCAGAACCGGATCAGCGCCGCCGACCATGTGCGGCAGCCCGAGCGGCCTTACGTCACCCTCGCCTATGTGGGCGCCCTCACCTCACGGGACTCCTTCCCCACCACCCTGGTCGCCGAGCGGGAGACGCTGGAGGGGATAGCCGCGGCCCAACAGCTGTCGCTGGAGCGTGACACGCCCGGGGCGCCACTGGTGAACGTGCTGGTGGTCAACGGCGCGGCGGGGATGGCCCATGGCGTCGAGGCGGCGGGGATGCTGGCCCGATGGCCCCGGGGCACAGGCGTGTCGGGGCCTCCGGTGATCGGCGCGGTCGGTCTGGACCAGAGCCGCACCAACACCCTGCGCACCATCCGCGCGCTCGGCGCCGAGGCCATGCCCATGATGGCGGCGGCGCTCTCCACCGACGAGTTCGCCACCGCGTCGCCGATGTACTTCCAGGTGTCACCACAGGACCGCTGGGCAGCCGCGGTCGACACCGCGTTCATCACCATGCGGAATGGGCAGGGCGGACAGACCCGGGCGCGGGCCGTCCGGATCTACGACTCCGCCGACCCCGACGACCTCTACAGCCACAATCTGTCCACCGACCTGCGTTCCGCCCTCGCAGCCAAGGGGGTGACCGCCGAGGAGTCGGCGTTCAGGCCCGGGCTCAGCCGGCTCACCGGCCGGCCCTCCGCCGACCGCGCGGGCGCGTCGGCATGTGGCTACCCCGGGAGTGTCTATTACGCGGGCCGGGCCGAAGACTTCGGTGACTTCCTGAACGGCATCTACTCCACCTGCGGGAATACCCCGCCCCGCATCCTGGCCGACGACGATGTCACGCGCTACGTCGCCGACCCTCGACTCCGCGGCATGTACCGCTCGGTCCCCTTCGCCTACACGTCGTTCGCCATCGCACCGGAGACCTGCACGCAGGGCACGGGCAACACCTTCTACGCGACGCTCGACACCCTCTTTCCCTTTGAATGCGACAACAGCGAGGGGCGTTCGCTGGACGGGCACGCAGCGCTGGGCTACGAGGCGATGCTCGCCATGCTCACGGCGACCGAGAACCTCGGCCCGAAGCCGACTCGAGCCGGGCTGGTGCGGGCGCTCGGCGGCCTGCGGATCGACGGGTCCGCCAGCGCGCCCGTCACGATCGGCCAGGACCACGTACCGGCCCGCAAGATGGTCGCGGTCCTGACCGTGGCTCATGGCCGTCCGCCCAGGCTGGTGGGACGGTGCGGCGACTCGGCCCCCGATCCGGCCGGCTGGTGCCGCAATGCGCCGGCTCTCTCGCGGTCCGATCCGGCACAAGGGGGTGCCACCGCAGCGGGGGTCCGGACGCCGCGGTAGCCGAACCTCTTGCCGGCGTCTCCGTCGGAAGACGTCCGTGTGCCGGGCGGGTGCACGTCCCTCCGTGCCGCCACGCCCGAGGGCGCCCCCTGTCGGCAGGGGGCGCCCTCGGTGTCGTACGTCCTCTGGGGGAGGGTCAGTTGCGGCTGCCCTCGCCCAGGTGGTGGACGCGGACCATGTTGGTGGAGCCGGGGACGCCGGGCGGGGAGCCGGCGGTGATGACCACGATGTCGCCGTCGTTGAAGCGCTTGAGCCGGACCAGGTGCTGGTCGACCAGGTCGACCATCTCGTCGGTGCTGTTCACGAACGGCACGACGTGCGACTCCACGCCCCAGCTCAGCGCCAGCTGGTTGCGGGTGGACTCGTCCGTGGTGAACGCCAGGATCGGCTGGCAGGCGCGGTAGCGGGAGAGGCGGCGGGCCGTGTCGCCGGACTGGGTGAAGGCCACCAGGCCCTTGCCGCCCAGGAAGTCCGCGATCTCGGCCGCCGCGCGGGCCACCGAACCACCCTGCGTCCGCGGCTTCTTGCCCGGGACCAGCGGCTGGAGGCCCTTGGAGAGCAGCTCCTCCTCGGCGGCCTGGACGATCTTCGACATCGTCTTGACCGTCTCGACCGGGTAGGCGCCGACGCTGGACTCGGCCGACAGCATGACCGCGTCGGTGCCGTCCAGGATGGCGTTGGCGACGTCCGAGGCCTCGGCGCGGGTGGGACGGGAGTTGGTGATCATCGACTCCATCATCTGGGTCGCCACGATCACCGGCTTGGCGTTGCGGCGGCACAGCTCGATGAGCCGCTTCTGCACCATGGGGACCTTTTCGAGGGGGTACTCGACGGCCAGGTCGCCGCGGGCGACCATGACACCGTCGAACGCCATCACGACGGCCTCCATGTTCGCCACCGCCTGCGGCTTCTCCACCTTGGCGATGACCGGGACGCGGCGGCCCTCCTCGTCCATGACGCGGTGGACGTCCTTGACGTCGCTGGCGTCCCGCACGAAGGACAGCGCGACCATGTCGCAGCCCATGCGCAGCGCGAACCGCAGGTCCTCGATGTCCTTCTCGGACAGCGCCGGGACGTTCACCGCCGCGCCGGGCAGGTTGATGCCCTTGTGGTCGGAGATGACGCCGCCCTCGATGACCATCGTCCGGACCCGGGGGCCCTCGACGTCCAGGACCTTCAGCTCGACGTTGCCGTCGTTGATCAGGATCTGGTCGCCCTTGGAGACATCGCCCGGCAGGCCCTTGTAGGTGGTGCCGCAGACCGACTTGTCGCCCGGTACGTCCTCGGTGGTGATGGTGAACTCGTCGCCGCGGACCAGCTCGACCGGGCCCTCCGCGAAGGTCTCCAGGCGGATCTTCGGGCCCTGGAGGTCGGCGAGGACGCCGATGGCCCTGCCGGTCTCGGCGGACGCGGCGCGGACACGGTCGTACCGCCCCTGGTGCTCTGCGTGGGTGCCGTGGCTGAAGTTGAAGCGGGCGACATTCATGCCGGCTTCGATCAGCGCAACGAGCTTCTCGTGGGAGTCGACCGCGGGGCCGAGAGTACAGACGATTTTCGAACGGCGCATGGGGCGATCCTATCGGTTTGTTTCGGCGCGGAATATTCCGGCCGACGGAATATACAAATGGGCAGGACGCTGCTCAGGCGAGACGGCTCGAATAGTTCACTTGTCCATTCCGACCAGGTCGAAGGTCTGCCGGGCGATCTCCAGTTCCTCGTCCGTCGGCACCACGGCGACCGCCACCCGCGCGGAGTCGGGCGAGATCAGCCGCGGCGCGTCGCCGCGTACGGCGTTGCGCTCGTCGTCCACCGCGAGGCCCAGCTCCGCCAGGCCCGCCACGGCGGCCCGGCGCACCGCGGCCGCGTTCTCGCCCACACCCGCGGTGAAGGCGACCGCGTCCACCCGGCCGAGTACCGCGTAGTAGGCGCCGATGTACTTCTTCAGCCGATGGATGTAGATGTCGAAGGCGAGCTGTGCCTCCTGGTCGCCCTCGTCGATCCGGCGCTGAATCTCCCGCATGTCGTTGTCGCCGCAGAGGCCGAACAGACCGCTTCTTTTGTTGAGAAGAGTGTCGATCTCGTCCATGGACATTCCGCCAACCCGTTCCAAATGGAAGATGACGGCGGGGTCCAGATCACCGGAGCGGGTCCCCATGACCAGCCCCTCCAGCGGGGTCAGCCCCATGGAGGTGTCCACGCACCGGCCGCCCCGGACCGCCGAGGCGGACGCCCCGTTGCCCAGGTGCAGCACGATGACATTGACCTCCTCCGGAGCCTTGCCCAGCAGCTGTGCGGTCGCCCGGGACACATACGCGTGCGAGGTCCCGTGGAACCCGTAGCGCCGCACCCGGTGCCGGTCGGCGATCTTGGTGTCGATCGCGTAGCGCGCCGCCGACTCCGGCATCGTCGTGTGGAAGGCGGTGTCGAAGACGGCCACCTGCGGCAGGTCCGGCCGCAGCGCCATGGCGGTGCGGATGCCGGTGAGGTTGGCCGGGTTGTGCAGCGGCGCGACCGGGATCAGCCGCTCGATCTCGGTGAGCACGCTGTCGTCGACGACGGTGGGCTCGGTGAAGAACAGCCCGCCGTGCACCACCCGGTGGCCGATGGCGGCCAGCTCGGGCGAGTCGAGCCCCATCCCGTCCCGGGACAGTTCCTCGGCCACGGCCTTCAGTGCGGCCTGGTGGTCGGCGATCGGGCCGTTCTGCTCGCGGGTGTCGCCGTTGGTGAGGGCCGTGTGCCGGAGCCGGGACGTCTGCTCGCCGATGCGCTCGACGAGGCCCGCGGCCAGACGGCTGCTGTCACGCATGTCCAGCAGCTGGTACTTCAGCGACGACGAGCCGGAGTTGAGGACGAGGACGCGGGAGGGACTCACTGGGCGGTTGCCTTCTCGTGCGGGGTCTGGGCCTGGATCGCCGTGATGGCGACGGTGTTCACGATGTCCTGGACGAGGGCGCCCCGGGACAGGTCGTTGACGGGCTTGCGCAGGCCCTGGAGGACCGGGCCGACGGCGATGGCGCCGGCCGAGCGCTGTACGGCCTTGTAGGTGTTGTTGCCGGTGTTGAGGTCCGGGAAGATCAGCACGGACGCCTGTCCGGCGACCTCCGAGCCCGGCAGCTTGGTCGCCGCCACGGTCGGCTCGACCGCGGCGTCGTACTGGATGGGACCCTCGATCTTCAGATCGCTGCGGCGCGACCGGACCAGCTCGGTGGCCTCGCGCACCTTGTCCACGTCGGCACCCGAGCCGGAGGTGCCGGTGGAGTACGACAGCATCGCGATCCGCGGCTCCACGCCGAACTGCCCGGCGGTGGCCGCCGACTGGATGGCGATGTCGGCGAGCTGCTCGGCGTTCGGGTCGGGGTTGACCGCGCAGTCGCCGTAGACGAGGACCTTGTCGGCCAGGCACATGAAGAAGACCGAGCTGACGATCTTCGCGTCGGGCTTGGTCTTGATGATCTCGAACGCGGGCCGGATGGTGGCGGCCGTGGAGTGCACCGAGCCGGAGACCATGCCGTCGGCCAGGCCCTCCTGGACCATCAGGGTGCCGAAGTAGTTGACGTCGGTGACCACGTCGTACGCCAGCTCGACGGTGACACCCTTGTGGGCGCGCAGCTGGGCGTACCGCTCGGCGAAGGTGTCGCGCAGCTCCGAGGCGGCCGGGTCGATCAGCTGGGTGTCCCCGAGGTCGATCCCGAGGTCGGCGGCCTTCTTGCGGATCAGGTCGACGGGCCCGAGCAGGGTGAGGTCGCACACGCCCCGGCGCAGCAGCACCTCGGCGGCGTGCAGCACCCGCTCCTCGGTGCCCTCCGGGAGCACCACCCGGCGCCGGTCGGCGCGGGCCTGCTCCAGGAGCTTGTGCTCGAACATCATCGGGGTGACCCGGTCGCTGCTCGGCGCGGACACCCGGTCCAGGAGACCGGCGGTGTCGACATACCGCTCGAAGAGGCCGAGCGCCCGCTCCGCCTTGCGCGGGGTGGCCGCGTTCAGCTTGCCCTCCAGGGTGAAGAGCCGGGCGGCGGTGGGGAAGCTGTTGCCGGGCACCGAGAGCACCGGGGTGCCGGGAGCCAGGCGCGCGGCCAGCGTGAGGATCTCCTCGCTGGGCACCTCGTCCAGGGTGAGCAGCACGCCCGCGATCGGCGGGGTGCCCGCGCTGTGCGCGGCGAGCGAGCCGACGACCAGATCGGCGCGGTCACCGGGGGTCACCACCAGGCAGCCGGGGGTCAGCGCGCCGAGGAGGTTCGGCAGCATGGCGCCGCCGAAGACGAAGTCGAGCACGTCGCGGGCCAGCCCGGAGTCGTCGCCGAGCAGCACCCGCGCGCCGAGGGCGTGGGCGATCTGAGAGACCGTCGGGGCGGACAGCGCGGCCTCGTCGGGGAGGACGTAACAGGGCACCGGGAGCCGGGAGTCGAGCCGCTCGGCCAGCTCGTCCCGGTCCTCGCGCACGACCCGGTTGGCGACCATGGCGAGCACGTCGCAGCCCAGTCCGTGGTAGGCGCGGTAGGCGTTGCGCACCTCGGCCCGCACCGACTCCGGGCTCTGCTTGCGGCCGCCCACCACGGGGATCACCGACGCGCCGAACTCGTTGGCGAGCCGGGCGTTGAGGGACAGCTCGTCGGGGAGCTGGGTGTCGGCGAAGTCGGAGCCGAGGACGAGCACGACGTCGTAGTCACGCGCCACCGCGTGGTAGCGGTCGACCAGGGTCGACACCAGCTCGTCGGTGCCCCGCTCGGCCTGGAGCGCGGACGCCTCCTCGTAGGTGAGGCCGTACACGGTCGTCGGATCCTGGGACAGCCGGTACCGGGCGCGCAGCAGCTCGAAGAGGCGGTCGGGGCCGTCGTGGACGAGCGGGCGGAACACTCCGACCCGGTCGACCTGCCGGGTCAGGAGCTCCATCACTCCCAGCTCGATGACCTGACGGCCGTCGCCGCGGTCGATCCCGGTCACGTACACGCTGGGCGTCACGTGGGCTCTCCGTTTCGTCTCTCAGGTGGGGTTCTTGACCGTTTTCGGGCACATCTAGGGGGTTCTGCGGCGCGCGAAAATCATCCGCGAGGGTGAGCAGAACCCTCTTGACAATACCCCCGGCGCTGGATAAGACGCCCGTCAGGTCAAGGGGCTCACGGAGGCTGGGGGCCGCCGGGGCGGGCGCGGCACCGGTGTGGGGAGCGTGAAAGAATCGGATTGGCTCACCGGTACCAAAGCGAGCAGGAGACACAGCACGATGCGCATCGGAATCCTCACCGCGGGCGGCGACTGTCCTGGGCTGAACGCAGTGATCCGGTCCGTCGTCCACCGGGCGGTGGCGCAGTACGGCGACGAGGTCATCGGCTTCGAGGACGGCTACCGGGGTCTGCTCGAAAGTCACTACCGCGCCCTCGACCTGGACGGCGTCAGCGGCATCCTGGCGCTCGGCGGCACCATTCTCGGCTCGTCCCGCCTGGAGCGCGACCGGCTGCGCGAGGCGTGCGAGAACGCCTCGGACATGATCCGCGACTTCGGGATCGACGCGCTCATCCCGATCGGCGGCGAGGGCACCCTGACCGCGGCGCGGATGCTCTCGGACGCGGGACTGCCGGTGGTCGGCGTGCCCAAGACGATCGACAACGACATCTCGTCCACCGACCGCACCTTCGGCTTCGACACCGCGGTGACCGTGGCCACCGAGGCCATGGACCGCCTGAAGACCACGGCCGAGTCCCACCAGCGTGTGATGGTGGTGGAGGTCATGGGCCGCCACGCCGGGTGGATCGCGCTGGAGTCGGGCATGTCGGCCGGCGCCCACGGCATCTGCCTGCCCGAGCGCCCCTTCGACCCCGCGGACCTGGTCAAGATGGTCGAGGAGCGCTTCTCCCGCGGCAAGAAGTTCGCCGTGATCTGCGTCGCCGAGGGCGCGCACCCCGCCGAGGGCACGATGGACTACGGCAAGGGCGAGATCGACCAGTACGGCCACGAACGCTTCCTGGGCATCGGCACGGCACTGGCCTACGAGCTGGAGCGGCGCCTCGGCAAGGAGGCCAAGCCGGTCATCCTGGGCCACGTCCAGCGCGGCGGCACCCCGACCGCCTACGACAGGGTGCTCGCCACCCGCTTCGGCTGGCACGCGGTGGAGGCGGCGCACCGCGGCGAATTCGGCATGATGACGGCGCTGCGCGGCACGGACGTGGTGATGGTGCCGCTGGCGGACGCGGTGACCGAGCTGAAGACGGTGCCCACGGACCGGATGGACGAGGCGGAGTCGGTGTTCTAGAAGGGTCGGTCGCCGTTTCAGAACGGCCGACCGCTGTTCTGGAACGGCTGGTCGCCGTGCTGAAACGGCCGGTCGCCCCGGGGTGGTGCGGTCGGCACCCCGCGGTGGCGACCGTCGGCCGGTCGCCTCAGGGTGTCCGGCCGGTCTCCCGTCTCCAGCGGTACACCAGCTCCGGTCGGCCGATCTGGCCGTACAGCGGGCGGCGGGCCGCCCGGCCCGTGTCCACCAGGTGTTCCAGATAGCGGCGGGCCGTGATGCGGGAGATGCCGACGGTCTCGCCGAGGCCCGCGGCCGTCAGTCCCTCCTCGTGGGCGCGCAGGGCGCCGGTCACCCGTTCCAGGGTCGGTGCGCTCAGCCCCTTGGGCAGGGCGGCCGGTCCCGGCGCCCGCAGCGCCGCCAGCGCCCGGTCCACCTCCTCCTGGCCGCTCGCCTCGCCCGCCGCGCCCCGGAACTCCGCGTACCGCACCAGCCGGTCCCGCAGGGTGGCGAAGGTGAACGGCTTCAGTACGTACTGGACCACCCCCAGCGACACCCCCTCCCGCACCACCGCCAGGTCCCGTGCCGAGGTCACCGCGATCACATCCGCGTGATGCCCCGCGGCGCGCAGGGAGCGGGCCAGCTGAAGGCCGTGCACATCCGGCAGATGCAGATCGAGGAGCAGCAGGTCGACCGGGGTGCGGTCGAGCAGGCGCCGCGCCTCGGCGCCCGTGTGCGCGGTGCCCACCGCGGTGAAGCCCGGTACCCGCCCCACGTAGAGGACATGGGCGTCGGCGGCCACCGGGTCGTCCTCCACGACCAGGACGCGGATGGGCTGCCCGGTCATGCGCCGCCTCCGGGCAGGGCCGTCCCCGCCCGGTCCGCCCCGGCCGGGCCCGTCCCCGCCAGTTCTGTCCCCGCCGGTTCTGTCCCTGCCCGTTCCGTGCCCGCCGGTTCCGTCCCCGGGGCCGTCCGTGCGGTGGGCAGCGGGATCCGCGCCTCGAAGCGGGCCCCGCCGCCCGGCGCCCCGGACACCGTCAGTGTGCCCTCGTGGCGGCGCACCGTCTGGCGGACCAGGGCCAGTCCCAGGCCCCGGCCGCCGGGCGCGGCGGCCGTCTTGGTGGACCAGCCGCGCCGGAACACCTCCTCGGTGTGCGCCGGGTCGACTCCGGCGCCGGTGTCGGACACCCGCAGGACCAGCTCCGCCCCCTCCGCGCAGGCGGTCACCGTCACCCGGCCGCCCTCCGAACCCTGGGCGGCGTCCACCGCGTTGTCGATCAGATTGCCGAGGACGGTGACCAGGTCCCGGGCCGGGAGCGACGGCGGCAGCAGCCCGTCGTCGATGCGGCTGTCCTCCGCCACCACCAGCTCCACGCCCCGCTCGTTCGCCTGGGCCGCCTTGCCGAGCAGCAGGGCGGCGAGCACCGGTTCGTTCACCGCGGCGACCACCTGGTCGGTGAGGGCCTGCGCCAGCTCCAGTTCGGCCGTGGCGAAGTCCACGGCCTCCTCCGCACGGCCCAGTTCGATCAGCGAGACCACCGTGTGCAGCCGGTTGGCCGCCTCGTGCGCCTGGGCGCGCAGCGCCTGGGTGAAACCGCGCTCCGAGTCCAACTCGCCGGTCAGCGACTGGAGTTCGGTGACATCGCGCAGGGTGGCCACCGTGCCCCGGTGTTCGCCGCCGGAGACCGGGGAGGTGTTGACGACGAGGACGCGGGACGCCGTCAGATGGACCTCGTCGACCCGGGGCTCGGAGGACAGCAGCGCACCGGTCAGCGGCGCGGGCAGCCCCAGGTCGGCCACCGAGCGGCCCACCACCTCGCCGCCCACCCCGAGCAGTTCCCGGCCGCCGTCGTTGATCAGCGCCACCCGGAACCGGCCGTCCAGCATCAGCAGCCCCTCGCGCACCGCGTGCAGCGCGGCCTGGTGGTAGTCGTGCATCCGGCTCAGCTCGGTGGCGTTCATGCCGTGCGTGGAGCGGCGCAGCCGGGCGTTGATCACATAGGTGCCTACGGCGCCCAGGACCAGGGCCCCGCCCGCCACCCCGGCCAGCGTGGTCACCTGCTCCCGGAGCCGGGCCGAGACGGTCTCGACCGTGATGCCCGCGCTCACCAGGCCGGTGATCCGGCCCCCGTCGCGGACCGGGGTCACCGCCCGCACGGACGGGCCCAGGGTGCCGGTGTAGGTCTCGGTGAACGACTCGCCCCTGAGCGCGCGGGCGGTGTGTCCGAGGAAGCGCTCGCCGATCAGCGCCGGGTTGGGGTGGGTCCAGCGGACGCCCCCCGGGTTCATGATCGTGACGAAGTCGACGCCCGTGTGCCGCTGCACCTGGGTCGCGTACGGCTGGAGCGTCCGCGTCGGGTCGGGGGTGCGGATCGCCGCCCGCACCGAGGGGGAGTCCGCCACCGAGCGGGCCACCGCCATGGCCTGCCGCCCGGCCGCCTGCTGCGCCTGGTCGCGGTCGCTGACGTAGGAGAAGAGGGCGTACCCGGCGACGAGCACCGCGATCAGCACGGCCTGCATCGCGAAGAGCTGGCCGGCCAGGCTGCGGGGTCTCGGGAGTCTGGGCACGCGCATGCGTTCAGTCTGCCTCGCGGTTCCGTCCTGCGGTCCAGGGGTTCAGCATGCGGAGGGGAACGGAGCGGACGCGCGGCTGCCTCCCTTCGCGTGGACTCGACGACCCGCCCCTCCGTATGAACTCAGTGACCCGCCCCCTCCGCGTGAACTCAATGAACGGAAGGGTGACCGCCCTCACACGGCGGGAGATAGTCACCGCATCCCCGGGAGCGTGCCGCCTCCCGGTCACCGGGGGACGCTTCCCGGACGCCGGGGGGTGTGCCCCCGCTTTCCCCGGACGTGAGCCGCACGCCGGACGATCCGACGACGACGTCGAGGAGGGCAGCCGTGGCCAGCACATCCCGCACCACCCCTGCCGCGCCCGCCGCCAGGCGGGACCGCACCCACTATCTCTATCTCGCGGTGATCGCCGCGGTGGCCCTCGGCATCGCCGTGGGCTTCGCCGCACCCGATGCCGCCAAGCAGCTGAAGCCGCTCGGTACGGGCTTCGTGGCGCTGATCAAGATGATGATCTCGCCCATCATCTTCTGCACGATCGTGCTGGGTGTCGGCTCCGTACGGAAGGCCGCCAAGGTCGGCAGGGTGGGCGGGCTCGCGCTCGGCTACTTCCTGGTGATGTCGGTCGTGGCGCTCGCCATCGGCCTGGTGGTCGGCAATGTGATCCACCCCGGCAGCGGGATGCATCTGACCGAGGCCCTCAAGGGCGTCGGGCACGAGCAGGCCAAGGCGGCCGCCGAGGGCCCGGTGGACTTCCTGCTCGGGATCATCCCGACCACCCTGGTGTCGGCCTTCACCGAGGGCGAGGTGCTCCAGACCCTGCTGGTCGCGCTGCTGGTGGGCTTCGGGCTCCAGGCCATGGGGCGCTCCGGCGAGCCGGTCCTGCGCGGGGTGCAGCACATCCAGCGGCTGGTCTTCCGGGTGCTCGCGATGATCATGTGGGCGGCCCCGGTCGGTGCCTTCGGCGCCATGGCGGCCGTGGTCGGCGAGACCGGTGTGGACGCGCTGAAGGCACTGGCCACGATCATGATCGGGTTCTACGTCACCTGTCTGCTGTTCGTCGGGATCGTGCTCGGGGCCCTGGTGCGCGTGGTGGCCAAGGTCAATATCTGGCACCTGCTGAAGTACCTCGGCCGTGAGTTCCTGCTGATCGTGTCGACCTCCTCGTCGGAGTCGGCGCTGCCGAGGCTCATCGCGAAGATGGAGCATCTGGGTGTGAGCCGTCCGGTCGTCGGCATCACCGTGCCGACCGGCTACTCCTTCAACCTCGACGGCACGATGATCTATCTGACGATGGCCTCGCTGTTCATCGCGGACGCGCTGGACCAGCCGCTGGCCATCGGGCAGCAGATCGGACTGCTGCTGTTCATGATGGTCGCCTCGAAGGGCGCGGCCGGTGTGTCCGGTTCCGGTATCGCCGTGCTGGCCAGCGGACTCCAGTCGCACCAGCCCGCCCTGGTGGACGGGGTGGGCCTGATCATCGGTATCGACCGGTTCATGAGCGAGGCCCGTGCCGTGACGAACTTCGCGGGCAACGCGGTCGCCACCCTGCTCATCGGCACCTGGACCGGGGAGGTCGACCGGGAGCGGGTGCGGCGGGTGCTCGCGGGCGAGTTCCCCTTCGACGAGGAGACCCTGCTGGACGAGGACGGTGCCGAGGCCGCGCCGGTGGCCGGGCCCGGCGGCGACAAGGAGCTGGCCAAGGCCTGAGGCCTCCGAGTGAGGTTCCTGTTCACATCCCCCGAACCCCGGGCGGCCGGTCCGATTCCCCCGTCAACCGGCCGCCCGGTCCATCACGTACGTCCCCGAAAAGTCCCGCACCCGCTGTCAGGCCGTGAGTTTCGCCACCAGTTCGGTGGCCCGGGAGGCGGGTACGCCCACCGCGGCCAGCAGGGTGACCGCGGCCGAGGGGCCCGCGTCCCGCGCCGGGAGCAGGCCGTCGTTCACCGCCTCCATCAGGGCGAACAGCATCTGCTCATGGACGGCCGCCAGCGCCTCGGGCGGCAGCGGTGAGACGAACACCCCCTGTTCCAGGCCCTGCGCCAGGATCTCGGCACAGGCCGCGCGGACCGGTGTGAGACGTTCCCGGATGCCCTGCATGGTCACACTGCGCTGAGCCAGCGCGACCAGGATCCGGTAGCGGTCGGCGACCTCCCACACCGCGATCGTCCCCCGGGCCACCGCCTCCGCCGGGTCCGCCACTCCCTCCCGGCCTTCCGCATGGGCTGCCGCGACCGCCTCCACGGCGCCGTCCACCAGCGTGCTGACCAGCGCCTCGCGGCTCGGGAAGTGCCCGTAGACCGTGCGCCGTACGACCCCGGCGGCGCGGGCGATCTGGTCCATGGACGCGTCGGGATCGCGCAGCAGCTCGGTCAGTGCGACATCGAGGATGCGGCGGCGGTTGGTGTCGGCCCGGCTGGGGGCGCCCGTGGTCATGGCTGTCATTCTGCACGCCTTCCCGGCGTCCGGGTGGGTCTCCACAGAGTCTTCGCCTCCTTATTTGCACAGCGCTGTGCAACGACGTACATTGCACATGGTTGTGCAACTACGCGCAACCGTGCACGTCAGACGTCACACGTCCCACGTGACCGGCAACGGAGAAGAAGAGGAAGGCCCGCATCCCATGCGTCTCGTCATGAACGAACCGGTCGAGAGGATGGACCGGCCCTACGCCCGGCGCTGGTGGGCCCTGCTGGTCCTCTGCCTGAGCCTGCTGATCATCGTGATGGCGAACACCGCCCTCACCGTCGCCGCACCCGACATGACCCGGGACCTCGGCCTGTCCAGCGCCGACCTCCAGTGGGTCATCGACGGCTACACCGTCCCCTACGCGGCCCTGATGCTGCTGCTCGGCGCCATCGGCGACAAGTACAGCCGCCGCGGTGCGCTCGTCCTCGGGCTCGTCGTCTTCGGCGGCGGTGCCGTCTCCGGCTACTTCGCCGACAGTGCCACGGGCGTCATCGCGGCCCGTGCCGTGATGGGCGTCGGCGCCGCGCTGATCATGCCCGCCACCCTCTCCCTCCTCGCCGCGACCTTCCCGCGCGCCGAGCGGGCCAAGGCGATCGTCCTGTGGACCGCCACCGCCGGTCTCGCCATCGCGGCGGGTCCGCTGGTCGCCGGTGCCCTGCTGGAGAACCACGGCTGGTCCTCCACCTTCCTGATCAACGTGCCGATCGCGGCGGTGGCGCTGGTCGCCGCCTTCGTCCTCGTACCGCCCTCCAAGGCCGGCCACCACGACCGCATCGACTACGTCGGCGGGGCGCTCTCGGTGGTCTGGGTCGGTGCCCTCGTCTACATGATCATCGAGGGGCCGCACTTCGGCTGGGGCGCCAAGGCGGTCACCGCGGCCGTCGTCGCGGGCCTCGGACTCGCCCTGTTCATCGTCTGGGAGCTGCGCCACCCGCGCCCGGTCCTCGATGTGCGCCGTTTCGTGAACCGCCGCTTCGCGGGCTCCAACCTCGCCGTCGCGCTGTTCTTCCTGTCCGTCTTCGGCGCCTTCTACTTCCTCACCCAGCACCTTCAGTTCGTGCTCGGCTACGACGCCCTCCAGACCGGCGTGCGGATGCTGCCGCTCGCGGGTGCGGTCTTCGTCGGCTCGGCGCTGACCGGCTACCTCACCCCTCGCGTCGGCATGCGGATCACGGTGACCGCGGGCATGGTCGGCGGTACGGCCGCGCTCGCGCTGCTGACCCGGATCGACGCCGCCTCCACCTACGGCGACTTCGTCCTGCCCCTGGTGATCCTGGGCCTCGCGATCGGCCTGGCGCTCTCCCCCTGCACGGACGCGATCATGGGCGCCTTCCCGGAGTCCGAGCTGGGCGTCGGCGGCGCGGTGAACGACACCTCCCTGGAACTCGGCGGTTCGCTCGGCATCGCCCTCCTCGGTTCGGTGCTGGCCAACTCCTACTCCTCGCACCTCAAGGACGCGGCGAGCGGCAGTCGGCTCCCGGCCCACGCCCTGTCCACCGCGCAGGACTCGGTCGGTGCCGGACTCGCGGTGGCGCAGGGCGTCGGCGACAAGGCACGGCAGCTCGCCGAGCAGGCCGCGCACGCCCACAACGCCCAGCAGGCCGCGCAGCTCAAGGCCCAGGCCGAGCAGCTCGCCCACGGCGCCCGGCAGATGGCCGACGCGGTCGGCTCCTCCTTCGCGGATGCGGTCGCCCACACCAGCCTGGTCGGCGCGGTGATCCTCGGCGTCGGAACCGTCCTGGTCGGGGTGCTGCTGCCGGGCAAGGCCGCCCCGGCTCCCGTCGAGGAGCACAATGAGGAGCGCGAGCTCGTGGACGCCTGAACCCGCTGACGGCCCGGGGAACCCCGGGCCGGGGCCCCACGTCTCGTAGTACATGCGCCACCGTGCCGTGCCGGACCGTCCGGCACGGCACCGTTGTTCGGGAGGCACGGGGCATGAAGATCGACTGGGACCGGCGCACCTGCGCGCGCCGCGGGCATGTCACCTACGCGCCCGACGACCCCCGGCTGCGGACCCGGCTGCACGCCCGCACCGCGCTCGGCGACGCCTGGCGGTGCCTGCGCTGCGGCGACTTCGCGCTCGGTGAGCCGCACGGCACCGGACCGGCCTGCGACGCACCGCTGGTGCCGCGCGGCAAGGTGCTGCGCGACCTGTTCGTCCTGCGCTTCCTGGCCCTGGAGCGGGCCGTGCGCGGCGTCTTCATCGTGCTGGTGGCGGTGGCCGTCTGGAAGTTCAGCAACAGCCAGGACGCGGTACGGCGGCTCTTCACCGAGTATCTCGACGTCCTGCGGCCCGTCTTCCGCCACTTCCACTACGACCTCGACCACTCGCCCGTGGTCGGCTCCGTCCAGAAGGCCTTCGGCTACCGGCACTCCACGCTGCTCCTGGTCGCCGGGCTGCTGCTGGCCTACGCCCTGGTCGAACTGGTCGAGGCGGTCGGGCTCTGGTACGCCAGGCGCTGGGCGGAGTACCTCACGGTGGTCGCCACCGCGGCGTTCCTGCCCCTGGAGGTCTACGAACTCACCGAGCACATCAGCGGACTGAAGATCGCCACCCTGGTCCTCAACATCCTCGCGGTCCTCTACATCGCCCTCGCCAAGCGCCTGTTCGGCCTGCGCGGCGGCCGCAAGGCCTTCGACGAGGAACGCCACAGCGCCTCCCTCCTGGAGGTGGAGGAGTCGGCGGTCCTGGTCGCCGCACGCCCCGCGCCCTTGCCCTGACGTCCGCGTCAAGGGCTAGCGTCGGGATATGCGAATCGGCGAGCTGGCGGTGCGGGCCGGGACCACTCCCCGGGCTCTGCGGTACTACGAGGCGCGGGGGCTGCTGCCCGCGCGGCGGGCGGGCAATGGGCACCGCACCTATGACGAGGGGGATCTGAAGCTGCTGCGGCAGATCCGGACGCTGCGGGACTCCGGGTTCGACCTGGAGGAGACGCGGCCCTTTGTGGAGTGCCTGCGGGCCGGGCACCCCGAGGGGGACTCGTGCCCGGCATCGCTCGTGGTCTACCGCCGCAAGCTGGACGAACTCGACGCGCTGATCGAGGAGTTGGGGGCGGTGCGGGCGAAGGTCGGGGCGCAGCTGGCGAGGGCGGAGGAGGCCCGTGACGCGCTGGCGGCCGATGCGGGGGTTCCGGGTGGTCCGGAACCGGTGTGCGAGCTGGGAGGGCGGCGGCGATGAGCGGGGCAATGGGTGTGGCCGAGGTGACGGACGGGGACTTCGAGGCGGAGGTGATCGGGTCGGAGCTGCCCGTGCTGGTGGAGTTCACGGCCGACTGGTGTCCGCCGTGCCGTCGGATGGCGCCGGTGCTCGGTGCCCTGGCCGCGGAGGAGGAGGGGCGGCTCAAGGTGGTGCAACTGGACGTGGATGCCAATCCGGAGACGACCCGCGCGTACCGGGTGCTGTCCATGCCGACCTTCATGGTGTTCCGCGGCGGTGAGCCGGTGAAGGCGATGGTCGGGGCCCGGCCCGGGCGGCGGCTGCGGGAGGAGTTGTCCGAGGTGCTGTCCGAGATGCTCTGAGTGCTCTGACCACGGTTCGCGCACAGGCCGACGAGGCCCCTACGAAGAAATCCCCCGAGCGCAATTGCGCTCGGGGGATTTCTCTGCGTATATTCAATGATTCGCAACTCCCGGAAATGGAGTCGCGAAGAAGTTCAGTAGGCACAGTATATGGGGTCGGGAGCGGAATTGTCAAACGCCGAATTTCCGGACGATGAATTGCGGCACGAGCAGGAATTCATCGACGGGCTGTATGCGCGGGTGGACGAGCTGCGCGGCGACACCGAGACCTCCGTCGCGGACGCGCTTGCCCAGGGCGACAAGCCCATGCAGGCCCGGCTGGAGCGGGACATCCTCGTCGCCGAGCGCTCCGGGCTGCTCGCGGCGCTGAACGCCGTGGACGGCTCGCTCTGCTTCGGCCGGATCGACCTCTCCTCCGGGGCGAGCCACCACATCGGCCGGATCGGGCTGCGCACCGCCGACGCGGACCACACCCCGGTCCTCATCGACTGGCGGGCCGACGTCGCCCGCCCCTTCTACCTGGCCACCGGCCACACCCCGCTGGGCCTGCGCAGGCGCCGGCACATCGGCACCGACGGGCGCCGCGTCACCTCGCTGCACGACGAGATCCTCGACCTCGCCGACCACGAGCGCACCGGCCACGAGGACCCGTCCGGGGACGCCGTGCTGCTGGCCGCGCTCACCTCCGCCCGCACCGGCCGGATGGGCGACATCGTCCGCACCATCCAGGCCGACCAGGACCGCATCATCCGCGCCCCGCACCGGGGTGTGCTGGTGGTGGAGGGCGGCCCCGGCACCGGGAAGACCGCCGTCGCCCTGCACCGGGCCGCCTATCTCCTCTACGAACACCGGGAACTGCTCGCCCGCCGCGCGGTCCTCATCGTCGGCCCGAACCCCGCGTTCCTCGGCTACATCGGCGAGGTGCTGCCCTCCCTGGGCGAGACCGGAGTGCTGCTCTCCACCGTCGGTGAACTGTTCCCCGGGGTGAAGGCCACCGCCGCCGACACCCCCGAGGCCGCCGCCGTCAAGGGCCGCGCCGGGATGGCCGACGTCCTCGCCCGGGTCGTCCGGGACCGCCAGACCCTGCCCGACCCGGTCCTCGCCGTGGAGCACGACCGAGAGGTGCTGCTGCTCGACGACGGGCTGGTGAACATGGCCCGCGAACGCACCCGTGCGACCGGGCTGCCGCACAACACGGCCCGCGAGCACTTCGAGGGCCATCTCCTCAACACCCTGACGGACATGGTCGCCGAGCGGATCGGCACCGACCCCTACGACGGCTCGAACCTGCTCGACCCGAGCGACATCACCCAGATCCGCGACGAACTCGCGGAGAACCCCGAGGTCTGGTCGGCCATCGACCGGCTGTGGCCCGTGCTGACCCCCGAGCAACTGGTCGCGGACTTCCTCGCCGCACCGCAGGAGTATCTGTCCGACGAGGACGCGGCCGCCGTCCGCCGTCCCGTCACCCGGGCCTGGACCGCGGCCGACGTACCGCTGCTCGACGAGGCCGCCGAACTCCTCGGCGAGGACGACCGGATCGCGCGCGCCCGCGCCGAACGCGAGCGCGAGGCGCAGGTGTCGTACGCGCAGGGCGTGCTGGAGGTGTCGTACGCCTCCCGCACCTATGAGTTCGAGGACAAGGAGGAGGGCGACCCGGACGGCTCCGAGGTGCTGTCCGCGCACGACATCATCGACGCCGAGCGGTTCGCCGAGCGGCACGAGGAGGCGGACCACCGCAGCGCCGCCGAACGCGCGGCGGCCGACCGCAGCTGGGCCTTCGGCCACATCATCGTCGACGAGGCGCAGGAGCTGTCGCCGATGGCCTGGCGGCTGCTGATGCGGCGCTGTCCGACCCGCTCCATGACGCTGGTCGGCGACCCGGCGCAGACGGCCGAGGCCGCCGGGGTCGGCTCCTGGTCGCGGATCCTCGCCCCCTATGTCGAGGACCGCTACGAGCACACCCGCCTCGGCGTCAACTACCGTACGCCCGCCGAGATCATGGAGGTCGCGGCGGCGGTCGTACGGGCCGGGGACCCGGACTTCGAGCCGCCGAGTTCGGTGCGGTCCACGGGAGTGCGGCCCTGGGTGCGCGCCGCGGACGATCTGCCCCGCGCGGTGGCCGAGGCGGTCGAGGAGCTGACCCCGGCCGAGGGGCGGCTCGCCGTGATCGCCCCGCGTGAGCTGCACCGCTCGCTCGCCGCCCGGCTGGACGGGGTGACGGCGGGCGCCGAGCCCGACCTCACCCGGACCGTCGTCCTGCTCGATCCGCGCCAGTCCAAGGGGCTGGAGTTCGACTCCGTGCTGGTGGTCGAGCCCGGCCGGTACGGCACGAGCGATCTCTATGTGGCCCTGACCCGGGCCACCCAGAGGCTGGGCATCCTGCACCGGGAGCCCCTGCCGTCCGCCCTGGCCGGGGCGCCGACGGCCTGACGGGATGCCCCTTCGGGAGCCCCGGAGCCCGGCCGCCTCAGCAGTTCGCGCTGTAGCGGACGCAGCCGGGCGGGGTGTGGTGCTCCTGCCACTCGT
The DNA here is from genome assembly GCF_044548405.1 of Streptomyces sp. NPDC052040. NCBI lineage: Bacteria > Bacillati > Actinomycetota > Actinomycetes > Kitasatosporales > Streptomycetaceae > Streptomyces > Streptomyces sp. NPDC052040. The sequence continues at coordinate 395,584 of NZ_JBIUBV010000005.1, forward strand.
GCTGCGAGGCCATCAGCACCCCGCCCGCCAGCAGGGCGACCAGCAGCTGTGCGACCACCGTGCGGCGGGCGCGGAAGGCGGCCGCGAGGACGGCCGAGGCGAGTACGGCGACCAGCAGCACCCGCACCCGGCCGATGTGTGCGAGATCGGCCGCGTCGATCCGCCTCCGGTCGCCCTGTGCCGCCCACACGGCCAGGCCGAGGCCGAACATCCAGTCGAGCACGAGCCACCCGGTCCCCAGTACGACCACCGGGATCGCGAGGGCCAGGTCCACGCCCCGGCGTGCCGGACGGGACCAGGGGCGCCAACGTCCGGGCACCGTAGCAGCGTTCGTCATGGTGGCAGAGTGCCGGGCCGTGCGGTGCCGCGCATGAGCACGCGTACTCGGTTCAGGCGGGCCGCAGCCACACCGTCGCCAGGGGCGGCAGGGTCAGCCGGATGCCGGCCGGGCGGCCGTGCCAGGGGGCCGGTTCCGGCTTCAGCGGGTCCGGGTTGCGGACATCGCTGCCGCCGTACCGCGCCAGGTCGGTGTTGAGGACCTCGTGCCAGGCGGGCACCTCGTCCGGGACGCCCAGCCGGTAGTCGTGCCGGACGACCGGCGAGAAGTGGCACACGGCCAGCAGGGGAGTGCCGTCGGCATCACGGCGGAGGAAGGCGAGCACGTTGTCGTCGGCCGCGTCCCCGGTCACCCACTGGAAACCGGACGGTTCGCTGTCGCGCTGCCACAGCGCCGGAGTCCCGCGGTAGACGGTGTTCAGCTCGCGGACCAGGTCGAGCACACCCCGGTGGTCGGGCTCGGCGCCATAGGCCGGGTCCAGCAGCCACCAGTCCGGACCCCGCGCCTCGGACCACTCCGAGCCCTGGGCGAACTCCTGGCCCATGAAGAGGAGTTGCTTGCCCGGGTGGGACCACATGAAGGCCAGATAGGCGCGGAGGCTGGCGCGCTGCTGCCACCAGTCGCCCGGCATCTTCGACACCAGCGAGCCCTTGCCGTGCACCACTTCGTCGTGGGAGATGGGCAGTACATAGTTCTCGCTGTAGGCGTACACCATGGAGAAGGTCATCTCATGGTGGTGGTACGAGCGGTGCACCGGCTCATGGGCCATGTACTGGAGCGAGTCGTGCATCCAGCCCATGTTCCACTTCAGTCCGAAGCCCAGGCCGCCGAAACCGCTCGGCCCCGGGTGGTGGGTGGCCCGGGTGACGCCGTCCCAGGCGGTGGACTCCTCGGCGACCGTGACCACTCCGGGGCAGCGGCGGTAGACGGTGGCGTTCATCTCCTGGAGGAAGGCGACCGCGTCCAGGTTTTCCCGGCCGCCGTGCTCGTTGGGCCGCCACTGGCCGTACGGGCGGGAGTAGTCGAGGTAGAGCATGGAGGCGACGGCGTCCACGCGCAGGCCGTCGATGTGGAACTCCTCGCACCAGTAGACGGCGTTGGCGACGAGGAAGTTGCGCACCTCGCGGCGCCCGTAGTCGAACTCCAGGGTGCCCCAGTCCGGGTGGGCCGCCCGCAGCGGGTCCGCGGGCTCGTACAGCGGCCGTCCGTCGAACTCGGCAAGGGCCCACTCGTCGCGCGGGAAGTGCGCCGGGACCCAGTCCATCAGCACCCCGATACCCGCCTGGTGCAGGGCGTCGACCAGGTACTTGAAGTCGTCGGGGCTGCCCAGCCGGGCCGTGGGGGCGTAGAAGCCGGTGACCTGGTACCCCCAGGAGCCGCCGAAGGGATGCTCGGCCAGCGGCATCAGCTCGACATGGGTGAAGCCGAGGTCCCGCACATACGCCGGGAGTTGCTGGGCCAGTTCACGGTACGTCAGGCCCGGTCGCCAGGACGGCAGATGGACCTCGTACACCGAGAACGGCGCCTCGTGGGCGGGGGCCGCGGCCCGGCGGGCGAGCCATTCATGGTCCTGCCACTCGTGGTGGGAGGCGTGCACGACCGAGGAGGTGAGCGGCGGGACCTCGGTACGGCGGGCCAGCGGGTCGGCGCGCAGGGTCCGGGAGCCGTCCGGGCGGGTGATCTCGAACTTGTACAGCTCGCCCTCGCCGAGGCCGGGCACGAACAGCTCCCACACCCCGGAGGAGCCGAGCGACCGCATCGGATGGCCGGTGCCGTCCCAGTGGTTGAAGCCGCCCGCCACGCGTACCCCTCGGGCGTTCGGCGCCCACACCGAGAAGGCGGTGCCGGTGACACCCTGATGGGTGAGCGGACGGGCGCCGAGCGCCTGCCACAGCTGCTCGTGGCGCCCCTCGCCGATCAGATGCAGATCCAGCTCGCCGAGCGTGGGCAGAAAGCGGTAGGCGTCCTCGGTCTCCTGGGTCACCCCCCGGTACGCCACCAGCAGCCGGTACGCCGGGATCTCCGGCAGCGGCAGCAGCGCCGAGAAGAACCCGCCCCCGTCGTCGGTGAGTTCGGCCCGCAGGTCTCCGGCGACGACGGCCACCGACAGCGCGTACGGGCGGAAGGCACGGAAGGCGACACCGCCGGGGACCGGATGGGCGCCGAGCACTCCGTGCGGATCGTGATGGGTTCCGTCGGCCAGCCGCGCGCGGTCCTCGGCACCGATGGCGGGGGAGACGGTCTCCTCGGGTGCGGCGGCCCGGGCGGCGGGCACGGGGGCCGGCTTTCCCCCGGCCCTCCCGGCCGCCGGTTTCTTCGCCGCCGGTGTCCCGGCCGCCTTCTTCGCCGGTGATTTCGCCTGTGTCCTGGACGCTGTCTTCGACGCCGTCCTCGCGGGCGTCACCGCCTTGCGGGCCGCAGACTGCCGCGTACCGGACGTCGGCCTGTCGGCGTCCGCCGCCGTCCGCTTCGCGGTGGCCGCCTTCTTCGCTGCGGCCTTCTGCGGGCCGTCGCCGTTCTTCTGCGTACTGTCGTCGGACGGAGGGCGGGGCGTCACGGGCGGAGCCTCCTCGGCAAAGGGCAACGGGTGGCGGATCAGGGGGTGGCGTCGGCGGCCAGACGGCGGACTGCCGCCATGGGCACCGGCAGCCAGTCGGGACGGTGGCGGGCCTCGTAGAGGACCTCGTAGACGGCCTTGTCGGTCTCGTACGCGCGCAGCAGCACCGGATCGGTGCGCGGGTCGGACCCGGTGACCTCGGCGTAGCCCGCGCAGTACGCGGCCCGGCACCCGGCGGCCCACTCCGGCGCCGGGGGGCCCGCCGCATGGGCCGCGTAGTCGAAGGAGCGCAGCATTCCCGCTATGTCCCGCACCACGGGCTGTGGCATCCGGCGTTCGGCCAGCGGCCGGGACGGCTCGCCCTCGAAGTCGATCAGCGACCATGCCCCGGACGGGGAGCGCAGGCACTGCCCGAGGTGCAGATCCCCGTGGATGCGCTGGGCGGTCCAGGTCTGCCCCTCGTCGGCCAGCGAGGCCAGCGCCTCGAACGCGGAGTGCAGCGCGGGCGCGTACGGCCGCAGCACGGGCACCGCCTGCGCGGTCGCCTCCAGCCGCTCCGCCATGCCGGTGACCAGGGGCCCTATCTGGGGGTGGCCCAGGGTGACCGGGGGCAGGGCGCGGGCCAGGGCCGTGTGCACCTCGGCGGTGGCCCGGCCCAGCTCCCGCGCCTCGGCGGTGAAGTCCTCGCCCTTGGCCAGCTCGTGCAGGGCCAGCTCCCAGCCGTCGGACGCGCCTCGCAGATAGGGCTGGAGCACGGCCAGCACAGAGGACTCGCCCGGGCCGTCCGGACCCGCCAGCAGCCAGCCGACCGGTGCGGGCACCCGGGAGCAGCGCTCGCGCGACAGCAGCAGCGGCAGTTCGAGATCGGGGTTGGTGCCGGGCACGACCCGCCGCAGAAGCTTCAGAATGAACGTATCTCCGTAGATGACCGAGGAGTTGGACTGCTCCGCGGTGACCCTCCTCGGGACCAGTCCGTCCCGCAGGGTCCGGCGCGGGTCGCCGTCGAAGCGGAGCCCCCCGATCCTGGCCCGGGTGCGCAGCGCCTCCAGGAGCACGGTGGTGGCCCGGGGGTCGTGGAGCGCCTCGTAGACGGTCCGCCCGGCCAGCGGTCCTTCCGTCACATGGCCGATGAGCGCGGGTGCCAGCCGCGGCGGCAGCGCCTCGCGCACGCCCAGCAGCACCTGGTAGCAGTCCCCGGGGTGCGGCTGGGCGCCCTGGACCGGCACCTCCGGCTGATGGGCCCGCACCAGCAGATGGATCAGGCGGAGGGTGCCGTCGGGGGGCAGCAGATCGGTGGCCGCCACCAGCGAGAACCCGGTGATCGGCCGTCCCTTGCCCGCGAACCAGCGCTGCCGCGGCAGCCACTCCCGCAGCAGCGGGTCGAGGGAGGCGAGCAGTTCGGACTGGACCGTGGAGGGCTGGGCGACGGCTTCCGACATGACGGACGTCCTTTGCCAGGGGGGACGGTCGGGGTGGTAGAGCCTGGGTGCCCCGGGCAAGGCGGCGGAAACCGCCCCGCCCGTGGCTTCTATGCGCCGTCCTTGCGGAGTCGGAACCAGTAGAAGCCGTGGCCTGCGAGGGTGAGGAGGTAGGGGAGTTCGCCGATGGCGGGGAAGCGGACCTGGCCGATGAGTTCGACGGGGTGGCGGCCGGTGAAGCGGCGCAGGTCGAGTTCGGTGGGCTGGGCGAAGCGGGAGAAGTTGTGGACGCACATGACGAGGTCGTCCTTGTATTCCCGCAGGAAGGCCAGGACGGCGGGGTTGGTGGAGGGCAGTTCGGTGTAGGAGCCCAGCCCGAACGCGGGGTTCTGTTTGCGGATCTCGATCAT
>NZ_JBIUBV010000006.1:0-363241 GCF_044548405.1 Streptomyces sp. NPDC052040
ACCCCGCCCCGCGGCCACCGGGCCCCCCTGGGGCGGGGCGGCCCCCCCCCCCCCGCCCGGGGGGGGGGGGGGGGGCGGGACCCGGCCCCGCAGACCGCCGCCAGCGACCCTGACCGCTCGACGAACGGCCCGTCCTGCGCTACTACGGAAACATGTCGAAGAGGACACGCAAGCGCAAATGGCGCATGAAGAAGGGCCACGCGAATCACGGCCACCGTCCTGCATGACACCCGTCCAGGCGCCGGCCGGCCCCGCAGGGGCTGTTCCGGCGCCTCCGAGAAGGTCAGCGACGGCTAGGCCGAGGGGGGTGCGGCCGGGCCGTACGGGGTCGCGTAGGGGTCCGGGTCCCGGGGGCCGAACAGTGCCGTGAGGCCGAGGTGCACCACCAGGGTCGCCACCGACCAGGCCAGCAGCGCCCCCTTCGCCCCGAGCTTCAGCGGCGCGGAGAACGTCACGCCCTTGCCCACGGCCTTGGCGTGCGCCAGCACATCGCCCGAGGGGCCGAGCCAGACGCCCACCCGCCAGGCGAGCAGTGAGCCGAGCAGTCCGCCCACCGCGAGCGCCGCGACCAGGGGCACCCCGCCCCGCCTGCGCAGCAGGAACACGGCCAGCGCGCTGATCAGGCCGAACCCGGCCGCCAGCAGCGTGAACGTGCCGTCCACCCCGATGGCCTGCTCCCCCTCGGAGTCCTTGAGGTAGACCACCCAGGCGTTGTCGACGACGTCCCCCACGAGGGGCACCCGCGGCGCGAGCCAGGACCACAGCACCCCGAGCAGCGCCCCGGCGACCGCCACGGCCACCGTGATCACGGCGGCTTCCCGCAGCTCGGTCCTCATCCCGGGTCCGTCCGCCGGATACGCGGCCGTGGCGCCGTGCGGAGCGGGTCCCTCCCCGGCAGGCTCGGAGACGGCTTGCCACCCGTCGCCGGAGGAGTGCGAGGGCTGTTCGTGCGGCGGCGGAGGCGGAGTCAACGGAGCGGTCACCTTCACATCCTGCCAGTCGAATCTGTGCGCCGTGTCACCGGACGGCCGCCCGGCGGTACGCCCAGGTGGCCATGGCCAGCGAGACGGCCCCGACCCCGGCGCACACGGCCAGGTCGCCGAGGACCAGCGGCCAGTCCGGGTGCCCCCCGAAGGTCCGCGCAAACGCCTCGACCCCGTAGGTGGACGGCAGCAGATCCCGTACGAGCTGAATGGCCCCGGGCATCCGCCGGGCGGGCAGCACCCCGAGGAGCAGCGCCGCGGACATGCCCAACTGGCCGAGCAGGGTGGCCAGTTCGGGGCGTGGTGCGAGCAGCCCCAGCGCGGCGCCCAGCCCCGACAGGGCCGCCCCGGCGAGCGGGATCACCGCCACCAGCACCCAGAGATGGCCGAGCGGCAGTCCGAACAGGGCGCAGCCGAAGACGGCGGTGACCACCGTCCCGGGCACCGTGAAGGAGGCGTAGGCGCCCGCCGCTCCCAGGACCACCGCGGCGGCCGGCACCGGCAGTGTCGCGTAGTGGTCGAGGCCGCCGCTGCCGCGCAGCTGCCCGAAGTACTGGGCCAGCAGGTTGAGGCCGACGTACGCGACCACCAGCACGGACGACCCGGCGACCACGGAGCGGGCGTCCGCCCCGCCGTCCACCACCCCGCGCATCATGATCATGATGCCGACCGACTGGAAGACCGCCACGAACAGCAGCGGGATCCGTGCGACCCGCGCCCGGGAGAGCTGCGCCCGGTAGACGGCGGCGAGCGACGGCCACAGCCGGGCCCGGGGCCCGAGGGCGGCCTCGCCCCGGACGGCTTCCTCGGCCACCCGCGCGCCGGGCAGAACCTCGGCGGGTACGACACTCACCTCGTGCTGCTCCTCTTCGTTCCTGCCGCCACCCCGTCCCCCGCGGGGGCGGCACCCCTGCCGCTGCATACGGATCCGGCGCCTTCGGTGCTCATGCCTTCACCAGACCCTGGGTGCTGCCGCCGAGCGCCAGATAGACGTCCTCCAGGCTGGGCGTGGCCAGGGTGAAGTCGTCGAGGGCGGCGAAGGCCGTACCCCCGGTGACGGTGGCGACGGCCGCGCGCGCCTCCTCCGGGGCCATCCGCAGCGTCCAGCGGCGGCCGGACTCCACGGCGCGGGTCCGCAGCTCGGCGACCTCCGGGACCTCCAGCGGGGCCCGTTCGCGCCAGACGAGCTCGACCCGCACCTCCCCCGCGACCCGCTCCTTGAGCCCGGCGGGGGTGTCGCAGGCGATGACCCGTCCCCGGTCGAGGACGGCGACCCGGTCGAGGACGGTCTCGGCCTCGATGACGTTGTGGGTGACCAGCAGGACCGTCGTGCCGTACGCGGCCCGCCGCCGGTCCACGGCCGCCCAGACGGCACGCCGGGCGACGGGGTCCATCCCGGTGGTCGGCTCGTCGAGCACCAGCAGGGGGCGCTCCCCCATCAGGGCGGCGGCGAAGCAGGCGAGCCGTCGCTGACCGCCGGACAGCTTCTTCAGGGGGCGCCCGGCGATCGGCGTCAGTCCGAGTTCGTCGAGCACCGCGTCCCGCCGGGCACGGGCCTCGCGCAGATCGAGGCCGCGCAGCCGCCCGGTCGTCTCGGCCGCGAGGGAGACGGTGAGTTCGTCCAGGGCGGTGGACTCCTGCCCGAGGTAGGCGAGGATCCGTGCGGCCCGCTCGGGGTGGCGCACGATGTCGTGGCCGAGGATCTCCACGCTGCCGTGGTCGGGCCGCATCAGCCCGGTCAGCTGGCGTACGAGGGTGGACTTGCCGGCGCCGTTCGGCCCGAGCAGTCCGAAGACCTCCCCGCGCCGGACGTCCAGCCGTACGCCGTCGGTGGCCCGCACCTCGGGCGTTCCGGGGGCGCCGCGGCGCCCGCGCACGGCCGGATAGGTCTTGGTCAGCCCGCGCACGGCGCACACCACGTCGCCGTCCTGCCGTGGTGCCTGTCCGGTGCGCGTGTTCACAAAGGACGAGGGTAAGGGGTGGCGGACGCCGGGCGGCCCTCGGGGCCCGTCGGAGCCCCGGGCCGCCTACTCCCGCGCCGGGGCGGTCTCCGCCGTGGTGCGCTGGTCGATCTCCCGCCAGAATCCCGCCCGGATCGCGTACCGGTCGTGCTCGTCGATCTGGTCGTCCTTGTGGGCGAGCAGGCCGAAACGCGCCGCATAGCGCAGCAGTTCCCCGTCGATGCGGTGCGGCACCCGCGGGTACATGCCCGAGAGCTTCGGGAGCTGAGCGGGGTCGGCCAGACGTTCGATCCACCGTCGGGCGAACACCTGTCCTACCTCATAGGGGTCACCGCCGACCGTGGTGATGTCCTCCTCCCGGTCGGCCCACCGCTGTTCCGCGGTCGTCAGCTGCGCCAGCGTGGGCAGGGTGGAGGCCTCCGGCGACTCGGCCGCGACCGGCCGCTCCACCCAGCCCTTGTCGGACGACCAGCGCAGGGTGGCCCCGGCGGGCTGCTGCGCGGCCCCCTGCCCGGTCGAGCGCAGCGCGGCCAGGTCCTTCGGCGTGGGGACGCCCTTGGGTGCCGGGAGGCGCTCCGGGGAGCCGTTCCGCGAGACGGCCGCGGCGGCGTGCTCCGGCTCGGGCGCGGGGCGCTCGGCCGCCGCCGCGAGCGCCGACTCGGGCAGCGGCGCGGAGAGGATCGCGGTGATCTCCGGGCGCGGGTCCGGCGGGGGCGCGCACACCCCGCCCTGCTCCTTGGCCCGCAGGGCCCGGGTGATCCAGGCCCGGTCCAGCACCCGCCGCTCGTCGGCCTCGGCGACCAGGTCCTCGGACTGGTTGTAGTCGCCGTCCGCGGCCTGCACGGCCCACAGATGTACGGCGACCCCGTGCTCCTTGGCGGCCATCATCCCCGGCAGCAGGTCCCCGTCGCCGGTGACCAGCACGACGTCCGAGCAGGCGCGGTTGCGGGCCAGCTCGGTCAGCTCGGCGTGCATCGCGGCGTCCACGCCCTTCTGCGCCCAGCGTCCGTCGCTGCGGGTCAGCGCGCCCAGCCGCACGGTGACCCGGGGCATCACCCGCAGCCTGCGGTGCTCGGGCTGCGGGACCCGGTCGGGGGCGCCGTCGAACCAGTAGATGCGCAGCAGGGGCCGTTCCGTGTCGGACTCGGCGCGCTCGCGCAGCCCCTGGATGAGAGCGGCGTGGTCGACGGTGATCCGGGACCGCGAGGGCTCCCCGGCAAGCAGGCTGGCGGCAGCCCCCAGCAGATACCCGGCGTCCACCAGGACGATGCAGCGGTCCACGCGATCCACCCTCTTTCCGGGAGGTTTGCTTCGGGCTTGCTTCGAGTCTGCCCGACCACCGGGAGGTTAACGGCCCGAACTCGATCTTCGGCGTGGCGGATCGGAGGGCCTGCGCACGAACAGGCGTTGTCACACACGGTAATTATCCGACATGCGGCTGTTGTCAGCCTATGTGAATCTGGTCCCGGCTCTGGCCCTCAGATCCCCCTTAGGAGGCAGATCACCATGGCCAAGAACAAGAACCGCAAGCAGTCCGGTCCGCAGAACCGCTCCGCCAAGGCCGAGCAGGCCCAGGAGCAGAAGCCGCGCCGGGATGCCGCCTCGGAGTCGCACGAGTCCCCCATAGCCCACGTCCAGGGCAGCCCCTCGGAGGCCGCCCGCAAGAAGCAGAAGAGCTTCGGCCACAACTGAAGCCGTTTCCAGGGAACCTGAAGCCTCGTGCGGCCAGGGGAGCCCGGATATGCACCGAGGGGCGCACCCAGTGGCTGGTGCGCCCCTCGCGTATCGCCGCGGACCCGTCGGCCGGGGCGGTCAGCCCGTCAGGCAGGAGGGTCCGAGCAGGACCTTCAGGTCACCGTAGAGCGCGGGGTCCGGCTTGACGCGATGGCGGTCCAGCCGCAGGACGGTGGTCTTGCTCGGGCCCTGGAGCTTGATCCGCACCTCGCTGTCGCCCTTGTGGTGGCTGAGGATCTCGCCGAGGCGGCTCACCATCGGCGGGGTGACCTTCATCGCGGGGATGGTGAGCACCACGGGCGCGTTGGCGCCCGCGTTCGACAGGTCCGGGACCATGAGTTCCATCGCGACCAGCCGCGGCACGTCCTCGCGCTTGTCGAGGCGGCCCTTGACGAACACCACGGCGTCCTCGACGAGTTGGGTGGACACCAGCTGGTAGGTCGCCGGGAAGAACATGCACTCGATGGAGCCGGCGAGGTCCTCGACCGTGGCGATCGCCCAGGCGTTGCCCTGCTTGGTCATCTTGCGCTGGAGGCCCGAGATGATGCCGCCGATGGTGACGACCGCGCCGTCCGCGTGCTCGCCCCCGGTGAGCTGGGCGATGCCCGCGTCGGCCTTGTCGGACAGCACATGCTCCAGGCCGAAGAGCGGGTGGTCGGAGACATAGAGACCGAGCATCTCCCGCTCCTGGGCGAGCAGATAGGTCTTGTCCCACTCCTCGTCGGTGAACTGCACATCGAGTCCGAAGCCGGGCTCGCTGCTCTGCTCCTCCCCCATGCCGCCGAAGAGGTCGAACTGCCCCTCCGCCTCCTTGCGCTTGACCGCGACCACGTTGTCGATCATCGGCTCGTACTGCGCGGTGAGGCCCTTGCGGGTGTGCCCCATGGTGTCGAAGGCGCCCGCCTTGATCAGCGACTCGGTGGTGCGCTTGTTGCAGGCGACCGCCTCGACCTTGTCGAGGTAGTCGGGGAAGGAGGCGTACTTCCCCTTGGCCTTGCGGGACTTGATGATCGACTCGACCACGTTCGTGCCGACGTTGCGCACGGCTTCGAGGCCGAAGAGGATCACGTCGTCGCCCTGCGCGGCGAAGTTGTGCACCGACTCGTTGACGTTCGGCGGGAGCACCTTGATGCGCATGCGGCGGCACTCGTTGAGGTAGATCGCCGACTTGTCCTTGTCGTCCTTGACCGAGGTGAGCAGCGCCGCCATGTACTCGGCGGGGTGGTTGGCCTTGAGGTAGGCGGTCCAGTACGAGACCAGGCCGTACGCCGCGGAGTGGGCCTTGTTGAAGGCGTATCCGGCGAACGGGACCAGCACGTCCCACAGGGCCTGGATGGCCTCGTCGCTGTAGCCGTTCTTGCGGGCGCCGCCCTGGAAAATGGTGAAGTTCTTCGCCAGTTCCTCGGGCTTCTTCTTGCCCATCACCCGGCGGAGGATGTCGGCCTCGCCGAGCGAGTACCCGGCGATGATCTGGGCGGCCTTCTGCACCTGCTCCTGGTAGACGATCAGGCCGTGGGTGACGTCCAGGACCTCCCTGAGCGGCTCCTCCAGCTCCTTGTGGATGGGGGTGATCTCCTGCTGGCCGTTCTTGCGCAGCGCGTAGTTGGTGTGGGAGTTCATGCCCATCGGGCCCGGGCGGTACAGGGCCGACACGGCGGAGATGTCTTCGAAGTTGTCCGGCTTCATCAGGCGCAGCAGGGAGCGCATGGGGCCGCCGTCGAACTGGAAGACGCCGAGCGTGTCACCGCGCTGGAGCAGTTCGAAGGTCGTGGGGTCGTCCAGCGGGAGGCTCAGGAGATCGATGTCGATCCCCTTGTTGGACTGCACCATCTTGACGGCGTCGTCCATGATCGTCAGGTTGCGCAGGCCGAGGAAGTCCATCTTCAGCAGGCCGAGCGACTCACAGCTCGGGTAGTCCCACTGGGTGATGGTCACCCCGTCGGTGTGCCGGACCCAGACGGGGACGTGCTCGGTGATGGTCTCGCTGGACATGATCACACCGGCCGCGTGCACGCCCATCTGCCGCACCAGGCCCTCCACACCGCGCGCGGTGTCGATGACCTTCTTCACGTCCGGCTCGTTCTCGTACATCCCGCGCACCTCGCCCGCCTCCGAGTAGCGCGGGTGGTTCGGGTCGGTGATGCCGGCGAGCGGGATGCCCTTGCCTAGGACGTCGGCGGGCATGGCCTTGGTGATGCGGTCGCCCATCGCGTACGGATAGCCCAGCACGCGCGCGGAGTCCTTGATCGCGTTCTTGGCCTTGATGGTGCCGTAGGTGCCGATCATGGCGACCTTGTCGGCGCCGTACTTCTCCGTCACATACCGGATCACCTCGACGCGCCTGCGCTCGTCGAAGTCGATGTCGACGTCGGGCATCGAGATGCGCTCGGGGTTGAGGAACCGCTCGAAGATCAGACCGTGCGGGATCGGGTCGAGGTCGGTGATGCCCATGGCGTAGGCGACGATCGAACCGGCCGCGGAGCCTCGGCCGGGGCCGACCGCGATGCCGTTGTTCTTGGCCCACATGATGAAGTCGGCGACCACGAGGAAGTACCCGGGGAAGCCCATCGAGATGATGACGTCCATCTCGTAGTCCGCCTGCTTCTGGCGGTCCTCCGGGATGCCGCCGGGGAAGCGGCGCTCCATGCCGCGGCGCACTTCCTCCTTGAACCAGGTGACCTCGGTGTAGCCCTCGGGGATGTCGAACTTCGGCATCAGGTCGCGCTTCTCGAACATGCCGGTGGTGTCCACCATCTCGGCCACGAGGAGCGTGTTGGCGCAGCCCTCCTGCCAGGCGTCCGAGGAGTCGATGGCGTACATCTCGTCCGTGGACTTCAGGTAGTAGCCGGTGCCGTCGAACCTGAAGCGGTCCGGGTCGGAGAGGTTCTTGCCGGTCTGGATGCACAGCAGCGCGTCGTGGGCGCCGGCCTCGTGCGCGTAGGTGTAGTGCGAGTCGTTGGTGACCAGCGGCGGGATGCCGAGCTTCTTGCCGATCTCCAGCAGTCCCTCGCGGACCCGGCTCTCGATCTCGATGCCGTGGTCCATCAGCTCCAGGAAGTACCGGTCCTTGCCGAAGATGTCCTGGTAGTCGGCGGCGGCCTTCAGGGCCTCGTCGAAGTGGCCGAGGCGCAGCCGGGTCTGCACCTCACCGGAGGGGCAGCCGGTGGAGGCGACGATGCCCTCGGACCACTGGGAGATCGTCTCCTTGTCCATCCGGGGCCACTTCTGGAGCCAGCCCTCGGCGTAGGCGTCCGAGGAGAGGCGGAAGATGTTGTGCAGACCGGTGCTGTTCACCGCCCACATCGTCTTGTGGGTGTAACCGCCGGAGCCGGAGACGTCGTCCCGCTTCTGGTGCGGCTGGCCCCACTGGATCTTGCGCTTGTTGCGCCGGGACTCGGGGGCGACATAGGCCTCGATCCCGATGATCGGGGTGATGCCGGACTTCTGCGCGGTGTGGAAGAAGTCGTACGCGCCGTGCAGGTTGCCGTGGTCGGACATGGCGATGTGCGTCATGCCCATCTCATTGCACGCATTGAACATGTCCTTCAGCCGCGCGGCACCGTCCAGCAGCGAGTACTGGGTGTGGACGTGCAGGTGCGTGAACGGCGGCTTTGACACGGTTTCGGCCTCCAAGTGCTGATACGACGTACAGCGCCCGGCCCGGGGCGGTGGTCCGGGGGGCGCGCGCAGGCGGCGGTCGTCCGGCCGTCGGCGGACGGTCCGGGGGGACAGCTTGGAAGTCTATGCCTCGGGACTGACACTCGGCGGGCTCGGCCGCGTACCGTCCTCCGGAGGAAAACGCGGACCCCGCATCCGTACTTTTGTGCGATGGACACGGTTCCGCCTCCCGGGCCCTCGTGCCGGGGCGGCGGGCACTTTCCGCGTACGGTCGTCCGTTGGAAGGGAACGGGCGATCCGCTCCCACACGTCACGCACCATCCCGTACCTGGAGGCACCCCGCGATGTCGGTTCCGCAGCTCAGTGCTGAGCAACGCGGCGAGGAGATCCTCGCCGTCTTCGACACCGCCTTCGGCGAGCTGCTCGCCGCCGACCCGGCCGCGTTCCGCGTGAAGTTCCGCAAGATGGCGGCCTCCGCCTTCGCGTTCTACCGCGGCACGGCGTGCCTCTTCTGCCACGACCTGTCCGCCGAGAAGCGCGGCGGCCCCTATCTGGACGACCGCACCTCGCGGGTCTGGATCCACGGCGACCTGCACGCCGAGAACTTCGGCACCTACATGGACTCCACGGGCCGCCTGATCTTCAATGTGAACGACTTCGACGAGGCCTACGTCGGCCCCTTCACCTGGGACCTGAAGCGCTTCGCGGCCTCGGTGGCGCTGATCGGGTACGCGAAGGCGCTCGGCGACGAGCAGATCACCGAGCTGGTCCGGGTCTACGCGACGGCGTACCGGGAGCGCATCCACGCCCTGGCGACCGGCGCCAAGAGCGACGAGGTGCCGCCCTTCACCCTGGACACCGCCCAGGGCCCGCTGCTGGACGCGCTGCGCGACGCCCGCTCGCTGACCCGCTTCGAGCTGCTGGACTCGATGACCGAGATCCGCGACTTCGAGCGGCGCTTCGCCCCCGGCGGCGGCTCCGTCGAGCTGGACGCGGCCACGCGCTACAAGGTGCTCGCGGCCTTCGACGGCTATCTGGAGACCCTTCCGGAGTCGTCCCTGACCCGCCCGGACTCCTACCGGGTGAAGGACGTGGTCGGCCGCCGCGGCATCGGCATCGGCTCCGCGGGCCTGCCCTCGTACAACATCCTCCTGGAGGGCAACAGCGACGCCCTGGAGAACGATGTGGTGATCTACATCAAGCAGGCCCAGACCCCGGCGGTCTCCCGCCACATCACCGACCCGGCGATCCGCGGCTACTTCCAGCACGAGGGGCACCGCACGGTGATCTCCCAGCGTGCCCTTCAGGCACACGCCGACCCCTGGCTGGGCTGGACGGAACTGGACGGCGCGGGCCAGCTGGTCGCCGAGATCTCGCCCTACGCCGTGGACCTGGACTGGAGCGACATCGACGACCCGGAGGAGATCGCCGCGGTCGTCGCCGACCTCGGCCGCGCCACGGCCGCGATGCACGCGGCGGCGGACGACCAGTCCGGCGAGTCCCTGGTGCCCTTCTCCACCGAGCGGGCCATCGACGCGGCGATCGCCGCCGACGAGGAGGGCTTCCCGGAGCTGCTGGTGGACTTCGCGCACGCCTATGGGACCCGCGCCCGCACCGACCACCAGATCTTCGTGGACCTGTTCCGCAACGGCCGGATCCCGGGTCTGTGATCCGGCCCCGATCACACCTCCCACAACGCTCCCGTAACACCTGACGCCCCTTTAAGGACCCCTTACGGGAGCACGTGGGAAACTCTCCACGCCATGGACATATCCGGGACCCAGCTCAGAGCCGTGCGCGCGGCGCTGTTCACGACGGTGGTCGTGACCCTCAGCGGCGCGTCGCACGTGGTGCTCTCCGAGGTCCCCCTGCCGAGGGGGACGGTGGCCGCGGTCGCGGCCACCGTCTTCGTCGTCTCCTACGCGCTGGCGGGCCGCGAGCGGGGCTTCGCGCACATCGCCGCCCTGCTCGTCCCGCTGGAGCTGGCCGCCGACACGGTGTTCACCACGGGCCAGCACGCCTGCTACGGACGCGCGGGCGGCCCGGTCACCGGACCGCTGCACTCGGTGGGCCTGGACGTCCTGTGCGACGGCGGCAGCATGGGCTCCCCGCTCGCCCGGGTCGCCGGACCCGGCACGGACCGTCTCGCGGCGCTCCTCGCGCACGCCGACCCGGCCACCGCCTGGCTGCTGCTCGCCGCCCATGTGAGCGTCGGGCTGCTGGCGGCGGCCTGGCTGCGCCGGGGCGAGCGGGCGCTGACCCAGCTGCTGGGCGCCCTGGTCGCGACGGGCTTCCGCCCCCTGCTGCTGGCGGTCGCCGCGGTGCGGGTACGGCTCGAACCGGCCGTCCGGGCACCGCGCCCGGCCCTGCGCACCGCCACCGCCCGCATTCGGCTGTTCGTGCACTCCCTGGGACGGCGGGGCCCGCCGCGTCCGGTCGCGGCCGCCCTCGGCTGACGCCGGGGCGCCACCCCGAGCACGGACGTCCCCGAATCCAGTGCGCGCACCACCGGTGCGCGCGTCCCCAGGAGAACACCCATGAGCAAGCGGAACAGCCAGGCGGCGAAGACGGCGGCCCGGGAGCGGCTGCGCCAGGAGCGCGAGCGCGACGCCAAGCGCGCCAAGGTCAGGCGGCAGCTGGTCGTCGCCGCCTCGGTCGTCGCCGTTCTCGCGGCGGCGGGCGGCATAGGCTACGCCGTCGTCCAGAACAACAAGCCGGGCCACTGGGAGGCCGTGAAGAAGGACAAGGTCGTCGCCCCGGCCAACACCTCCGGCACCGACGGCACCACCGTCGTCCTCGGCAAGAGCAGCGCCACCAAGGTCCTCAAGATGTACGAGGACCCGCGCTGCCCGATCTGCAGCGAGTTCGAGCAGGCCGTCGGCCCCACGGTCAAGTCGGACTACGACGCCGGCAAGTTCAAGATCCAGTTCGTCGGCGGCACCTTCATCGACGGCGACGCCCTCGGCAAGGGGACCATCGGCTCGCGGGGCGAGGGCTCCAAGGCCGCGATGAGCGCCCTCGGCGCGGCGCTGAACGTCAGCCCGGAGGCGTTCCTGGAGTACAAGACCGCCCTGTACTCCAAGAAGTTCCACCCGGACGAGACCGAGGACACGTTCAAGTCCCACGACTACCTGATCAAGGTGGCGAACACGGTCCCCGCCCTGAAGAACAACGCCACCTTCGACAACGCGGTCAAGAACGGGACCTACGACGCCTGGGCGCTGGCCATGTCGAAGTCCTTCGACACCAACAAGGACGGCGTGACGGGCACCCCCACCCTCATGATGAACGGCAAGAAGATCACCGGCCCCGACGGCAACGCGCCCATGTCGGCGGGCGACTTCACCACGGCGATCAACGCGGCCCTCAAGGGCTGACCCGGCGTGCCGTCCGCGCGCGGGATTCGATAAACCTGCCGCAGACGACCGCATGTTGAAGAGCGGGCGAACATTTCGTGTTCGCCCGCTCTTTGTTCGTACCGGTCAGTAATCTGATCGGCCGTGACCAGTCGATACACATCGCCCGAGAGCTCCGGCTCCCTCTCCCCCCGCCGCCGCACGGTCGTCAAGGCCGCTGCCGCGACCGCCGTGCTCGGCGTCCCGCTCGCCGCCGCCCTGCCCGCCCGGGCCGCCGCCGACACCCCCGCCTTCCTGCACGGTGTCGCCTCCGGCGACCCGCTGCCCGACGGCATCCTGCTGTGGACCCGGGTGACGCCCACCTCCGACGCGGTGCCCGGCTCCGGGGTCGGTCCGGACACCCGGGTGGACTGGGTCGTCGCCACGGACAAGGCGCTCACCCGCGTGGTCGCCAAGGGGTCCGTCACCGCGACCGCCGCCTCCGACCACACCGTCAAGGCGGACGTGCGCGGCCTGACGCCGGCCACCGACTACTGGTTCGGCTTCTCGGCCGGAGGCACCGCCTCCCCGGTCGCCCGCACCCGCACCGCCCCGGCCGCGGACGCCTCCGTGGCGGGCCTGCGCTTCGGCGTGGTCACCTGCGCCAACTGGGAGGCGGGCTACTTCTCCGCCTACCGCCACCTCGCCGCCCGCAGCGACCTCGACGCCTGGCTGCACCTCGGTGACTACATCTACGAGTACAAGTCCGGCGAGTACGCGGCCCGGGGCACGGTGGTCCGCCCGCACGCCCCCGCCAACGAGATCATCACCCTCGCCGACTACCGGATCCGGCACGGCAAGTACAAGACCGACCCCGACCTCCAGGCACTGCATCTGAAGGCGCCGGTCATCGCGATCTGGGACGACCACGAGTTCGCCGACAACGCCTGGTCCGGCGGCGCGGTCAACCACACCGAGGGCGCCGAGGGCACCTGGACGGCCCGCAAGGCGGCCGCCAAGCAGGCCTACTTCGAGTGGATGCCGGTCCGCCCGGCGATCGAGGGCACCACCTACCGCAGGCTGCGCTTCGGCAAGCTGGCCGACCTGTCCCTGCTGGACCTGCGCTCCTTCCGCTCCCAGCAGGTGTCCGGCACCAGCGGCTCGGTCGACGACCCCAACCGCACGATCACCGGCCGCGCCCAGCTCGACTGGCTCAAGGCGGGGCTGAAGGCGTCCGACACCACCTGGCGGCTGGTCGGCAACTCCGTGATGATCGCGCCCTTTGTGGTCGGCTCCCTGACCGCGGACCTCTTCAAGCCGCTGGCCAAGCTGCTCGGGCTGCCGCAGGACGGCATATCCGTCAACACCGACCAGTGGGACGGCTACACGGACGACCGCCGTGAGCTGCTCGCCCATCTGCGGGACAACACCATCAGGAACACGGTGTTCCTGACCGGCGACATCCACATGTCCTGGGCCAACGACGTGCCGATCGACGCCGGGACCTACCCGCTGTCCGCCTCGGCCGGCACCGAGTTCGTGATCACCTCGATCACCTCCGACAACCTGGACGACATCGTCAAGGTCCCCCAGGGCGTGGTCTCCGCGGTCGCCGCACCGCTCATCGAGGCCGCCAACCGCCATGTGCACTGGGTGGACACCGACCGCCACGGCTACGGCGTGCTGGACATCACCGCCGACCGCGCGCAGATGGACTACTACGTCCTGTCGGACCGCACCAGCCCGAACGCCACCTCCTCCTGGGAGCGTTCGTACCGCACGCGCAGCGGCACCCAGCAGGTCGAGCGGACCTACGACCCGGTGTAGGGCGGGACGCCCGAGCGGCTACAGGCTTTCGAGGAAGCCGAGCGCCACCCGCCAGGTGGCCTCGGCGGCCTCCTCGTCGTAGTCCGGCAATTCGGGGTCGGTGTAGAGGTGGCCCGCGCCCGGGTAGCGGTAGATCTCCACGTCCGCGCCCGCCCGGCCCATCTGGAGATACCAGGCGCTCAGCCAGTCGTCCGTCTCGAACGGGTCCGGCTCGGCGACATGCAGCTGGACCGGCAGCTCGTCCACCGAGGCGCTCGGCGCCAGGTCCGAGGTGCCGTGCAGCAGCAGGAGCCCGCGCGCGTTGCTGTCGCCCAGCGCCAGGGTCTGCGCGACGGACGCGCCGAGGGAGAAACCGGCGTAGACCACGCCCCGCTCCGAGTACGGGGCGGCGGCCAGGACGGCCCGCTTGAGCAGCTCCTCCTTGCCGAGCCCGTCGTTGAAGGCCATGCCCTCCTCGACCGTCTCGAAGGTGCGGCCCCCGAAGAGGTCGGGGGTCCACACCTCGTGCCCGGCGGCCCGGAGCCGGTCGGCGGCGGCCGCGACCGCGGGCCGCGGTCCGTATGTCGAGTGGAAGAGGATGATGTTCATGAGCCCATGGTGCCAGCCGCCGCCGACACCGCTGTGAACAGCGGGTTCGCAGGGAGACGCGGGACACAGGTTCATGACGGCGCCAGCCGGTTACGTTCGAAGGCATGGAGAACGTACTGCGCCCGGTGATCGTCGTCGGCGGCTCGGTCGTGCTCACGCTGCTGGTCGGATGGGCAACGGACCTCCTGCTGCGCAAGGCGAGCGCCGGGCACCCCGAGACGCCCCTGTGGGGCCTGCTCCGCCGGGCCCTCATCCCCTACCAGCTGGTCCTGTGCGCCGCTCTGCTGAGAGGCTCCTACGACCAGGCACAGCTGCTGGAGGACCACCGGGACGGGATCGGACACATCCTGACCCTGGTCCTCATCGGCTCCGCGGCCTGGCTGGTGATCCGTATCGCGGGCGCCGTCGTCGAGACGTCGTACTCGCGCTACGCCCGTATGCACCGCGACCCGGCCCGGGTCCGGCGGGTGCGCACCCAGGTGTCGCTGATCATGCGGGTGGTGGCGGCGGTGGTCGGGGTGGTGGCGGCCAGCGCGATGCTGCTGACGTTCCCGACCATGCGGACGGCCGGCACCTCACTGCTGGCCTCGGCCGGGATCCTCGGCATCGTCGCCGGTGTCGCCGCGCAGTCCACACTCGCCAATCTGTTCGCGGGACTCCAGATAGCCTTCGGCGACATGGTCCGCATCGGGGACACGGTCGTGGTGAACAGCGAGTGGGGCACCGTCGAGGAGATCACCCTGACCTTTCTGACGGTACGGACCTGGGACGAGCGCCGGATCACCATGCCGGTGTCGTACTTCACCTCCAAGCCGTTCGAGAACTGGTCCCGCGGCGGCGCCCAGATGACCGGCATCGTCTACTTCCATGTCGACCACTCGGCGCCGGTGGAGGCGATGCGCGACAAGCTGCGCGACATCCTGCGCGAGTGCTCCGCCTGGGACGGCCGCGCCTTCGGGCTCAACGTCACCGACACCACGCCCAACACCATCCAGGTGCGGGCGCTGATGACCGCGAAGGACTCGGACGACCTCTGGACCGCCCGGGTGGCCGTCCGCGAGCAGATGATCCGCTGGCTCAACGAGGAGCACCCCTACGCGCTGCCCCGGGTCAACACGGGCGGCGCGGTCGCCCCGCCCAGCCGGAACGGCCATGCCTGGGCCGACGGCACGGCCCGGGGCGGCCACGAGTCGCGCGACACGGGGGACCTGGGGAGCTACGAGCTGCCGGACGGCCGGTTCCGCAAGGCCCCCGAGTCCTCGCGGACGGGCCGGGGCTGAGCGCCCCGCCCCTCAGTGGCCGCGCTCGGCACCGCCGTTGACCTGGATCACCTGGGCGGTGATGTGCCCGGCGCCGGGGGACGCGAGCCAGTGCAGTGTCTGGGCCACGTCCCCCGGTGTCCCGGCGCGGCCGGTCGACGTCTCGGCGATCAGCCGGTCGCGCCGCGCGGCGTCCATCGTGTCGCCGAAGAAGCCGGTGTCCTCGACATAGCCGGGCGCGACCGCGTTGACCGTGATGCCGCGCGGCCCCAGCTGCCGGGCCAGGTCGAAGGCGTACGGGTGCAGCGCGGCCTTGGCGGCGGCGTACGCCCCGCTGCCCGAGCCGCGGTAGGCGGCGATGGAGCTGAGGAAGAGGACCCGTCCGCCGGGTGAGGCGAGCCGGTCCCGCAGCGCCTCCGTGAGCAGCACCGCGGTGAGCAGATTCAGCCGGAAGTTGACCGTCCAGGTGTGCGCGACCGCCTCCAGCGGGTCGTCCGCCTCGGCCGGGGGCTCCAGATGGCCGGCGCCGCCCGCGCTGTGGATCAGGACGTCCACGGTGCCGAGTTCGGCCGCCGCGTACTCGGCGACCCGGCGCACGGCGCCCGGATCGCTCAGATCCGCCGCGTGGACGAGCGCGCCGGGCACGTCCGCCCGCTCCAGCACCTCTCTGCGGCGGCCGAGCAGCAGCACCCGGTCCCCGTCCGCCGCGAAGACCCGCGCCGCCGCGAGCCCGATCCCCGTGCCGCCTCCGCTGATCACCACGTTGCGTGCCATGATCCGATCGTACAAAGGCGGGCAGCGGAAGGACGGTTGCCTTCCGCCGGGCGGCCCGCCCGGTCTCAGCGCAGACTGCGGACGTCCAGATGGCGCAGCACCCGGTCGACGATCTCCGGGTCGGCTCCCGGTTCGCTGCGGGCGGCGAGCACCTCGTGCCGCGCCGCGCTCAGCATCTCCCCCTGGATCCTGCGCAGTCTCCGCAGGCGCTGCGCCCGCTGCTCATGCGCCTCGCGCCGCTCCTCGTCCCCCAGGTCCGGGCTGATCCGCACGCCGATGTCGACGGCCCGGCGCAGCAGCTGCTCGGACAGTTCCTCCGGCAGCTCCTCGACCTCCTCGATCTCCTTGAGCCGCCGCTTCGCCGCCTTGGCCGCGCGGACCGCCAGCCTCCGTTCGAACTGCTCCTCGCTCACCGTGTCGGCGCGCACCCCCAGCCGCTTGACCAGCCAGGGCAGGGTCAGCCCCTGGAGCACCAGGGTCGCCATGATCACCCCGAAGGCGATGAAAATGATCTCGTCCCGGTCCGGGAAGGGCGACCCGTCGTCCATGGCCAGCGGGACGGCGAGGGCCAGCGCCACCGAGGCCACGCCCCGCATCCCGGCCCACCACATCACCACGGTCTCCCGCCACGAGGTGGGGATCTCCTCGTCGTAGTCGCGCCGGGCGTGCAGACGCTTGGTGAGCCAGGTCGCGGGCAGCAGCCACAGCAGCCGTACGAACACCACGACGGCCACGATCGCGGCGGCCCAGCCGAGCATCTCGGTCCACCGCCCGGCCGCGGTGCGGATCGCATGGTGCAGTTCGAGCCCGATCAGCCCGAACGCGACCCCGGTGACCAGGGTGTCCACCACATCCCAGAACGTGTGTCCGGCCAGCCGCATCAGCACATCGTCGGGATCGCTCGCGTACTCGGCGAGGAACAGCGCGGTGACCAGCACGGCCAGCACACCGGAGCCGCGCAACTCCTCGGCCAGGACGTACGAGGCGTACGGCACGAGCAGGGTCAGCCCGACCTGGAGGGTGGCTTCCTCCAGCAGTCCGATCAGTTTGTTGGCGACCCAGCCGAGGGCGAGTCCGACGGCCAGCGCGACGACCGCGGAGAGCGCCAGTTCGAGCAGCGCCCTGGGCAGGGAGAAGCTCCCGGTGACGGCGGCCGCGATCGCGACGTGGTAGAGCACGATCGCGGTGACATCGTTGAAGAGGCCCTCGCCCTCCAGGATCGACACCAGTCGGCGGGGCAGCCCCAGTTGGCCGGCCACGGCGGTCGCGGCGACCGGGTCGGGCGGCGCGACCACGGCGCCGAGCGCGACCGCCGCCGCCAGCGACAACCCCGGCACCACGGCGTGCGCCACGGCCGCCACACACACGGTGGTGACGAACACCAGGGCGACCGCGAGCAGGAAGATCGGCCGTCTGTTGGCCGTGAACTGCCGCCAGGAGGTCCGGCGCACCGCCGCGTAGAGCAGCGGCGGCAGCAGGGCGGGCAGGATCAGCTGCGGCGGGATGTTCACATTGGGCACGAAGTCGGGCAGCGCGAGCGCGATCCCGAGCAGGGTCATCAGCACCGGGGAGGGGAGCCCCAGCCGGGCGCCGACCGGGACGCTCACCACGGCCCCGAGCAGCAGCAGGAGCAACAGGGCCAGCTGGTCCACGGTCAGCGCTCCGGGAGGTCGACGTTCAGACGGCGGACCCCCAGCCTGCCATGCCTTTCCCGGCGGCCGTCCCCGGCGTCCCGGATCACACCGGGCGGCGCATCGCCCGGTGCGGTATTCCGGCGTCGGGGAACTCCGGGCCGTAGGCGGTGTAGCCGAGCCGCTCGTAGAAACCCAGTGCCCGGGTCTGCGCGTGCAGGTCCACCGCGGTCAGCCCCCGTGCGCGGGCGGCGTCCTCGATGGCCCGCACCAGGGCCGCGCCGACGCCCAGACCGCGCGCCTCCCGGGTCACCGCGAGCCGTCCCAGGGAGCCGACCGAGGGATCGCCACCGGTTCTGCCCGCGGCCGCCTCCCCGTACAGCAGCCGTCCGGTGCCCAGCGGCACCCCGTCCTCGCGCACCGCGAGCACATGGTCGGCACCGGCGTCATGGGCGTCGTACTCGATGTCCTCGGGGACGCCCTGCTCCCGGACGAAGACCTCCTCGCGGACCGCGAAGCACGCCTCGCGGTCGGCGGGGTCCTCGGCGGGGCGCACGACGAACCCGGCGCTCACGCCCAGCTCTCCTCGCGGACCGTGTCCAGCGCCTTCTGGAGGTCGTCGGGGTAGGCGCTCTCCAGCTCGACCCACCGCCCGTCAGCCGGGTGTTCGAAGCCGAGGCGCACGGCGTGCAGCCACTGCCGGGTCAGGCCGAGCCGCTTGGCGATGGTGGGGTCGGCGCCGTAGGTCAGGTCGCCGACGCAGGGGTGGCGGTGGGCGGCCATGTGGACCCGGATCTGATGGGTGCGCCCGGTCTCCAGCTTGACGTCGAGCAGGGAGGCCGAGCGGAAGGCCTCGATCAGGTCGTAGTGCGTGACGGAGGGCTTGCCCTCGGCGGTGACGGCCCACTTGTAGTCGTGGTGCGGGTGACGCCCGATGGGTGCGTCGATGGTGCCGCTGGTCGGGTCGGGGTGGCCCTGGACGAGCGTGTGGTAGCGCTTGTCGACCGTGCGCTCCTTGAACTGGCGCTTGAGCGAGGTGTACGCGTGCTCCGACTTGGCCACCGCCATCAGACCGGAGGTGCCGACGTCGAGGCGGTGCACGATGCCCTGGCGCTCGGCGGCACCCGAGGTCGAGATGCGGTACCCGGCGGCGGCGAGACCGCCGATCACGGTGGGGCCCGACCAGCCGGGCGACGGATGCGCGGCCACACCGATCGGCTTGACGACGACGACCACGTCCTCGTCGTCGTGCACGATCTCCATGCCCTCGACCGGCTCGGCCACGATCTGCACCGGCGCGGGCGCCCCGGGCATCTCCACTTCGAGCCACGCGCCGCCGCTCACCCGCTCCGACTTGCCGACGACGGTGCCGTCGACCTGCACCTTGCCCGCCGCGGCGAGTTCCGCGGCCTTCGTGCGGGAGAAGCCGAACATGCGGGAGATGGCGGCGTCGACGCGCTCGCCCTCCAGGCCGTCGGGCACGGGCAGGGTACGGATCTCGGGAAGGGTGCTCACCCGTCGAGTATGCCGGACGGGTCGGCGGGCCCCGTACGAGAGCCCCCGGCGGTCAGTCCCGGTGGACCGTTCCGTCCGGGTCCAGACCGCGGAAGGACAGCAGCACGATCAGGATGCCGCCGCACACGATCGCCGAGTCCGCCAGGTTGAAGACGGCGAAGCCCTTGGGTGCGACGAAGTCCACCACCGCGCCCTTGAAGAGGCCCGGCGAGCGGAAGATCCGGTCGGTGAGGTTGCCGAGGGCGCCGCCGAGGAGCAGGCCGAGCGCGATCGCCCAGGGCAGGCTGTAGAGGCGGCGGGCGAGCCGGGCGATCACCACGATCACGGCGGCGGCGATCACCGTGAAGATCACGGTGAAGGCCTGGCCGAAGCCGAAGGCCGCGCCCGCGTTGCGGATCGCCTCCAGTTGCAGCCAGTCGCCGAGGATCCGGATCGGGGCGTGGTGCTCCAGTTTCGCGACCACGATCAGCTTGCTGACCAGGTCGAGGAGGTAGGCCAGGGCGGCGACGGTGAACAGGACCGCCATACGGCGCCCGCCCCGGGGGGCGGCGGGCTCGGTGTCCGGCGTCCCTGCCGCCGGGGCCCCCTCGGGCCCGGCCCCCGCCGCCTCTGGGATATCCGGCGTACCGATGATGCGCTCCGCCTCTGCCACGTGAGTCCCTCAACCTAGGTGCCTGACTGAGGACGAGAGTACGGCACGACCCCGCCGGACCCGTCGCTCAGGAGCCGCTCAGCGGCGTTCCTGTTTCTGCTTGCATTCCACGCACAGGGTGGCGCGGGGAAACGCCTGCATACGGGCCTTGCCGATGGCATTGCCGCAGTTCTCGCAGAGGCCGTAGGTGCCGGAGTCGAGGCGGTCGAGCGCCCGCTCGGTCTGCTCCAGCATCTCGCGGGCGTTGGCGGCGAGCGCCATCTCGTGCTCCCGCGTGATGTTCTTGGTGCCGGTGTCGGCCTGGTCGTCGCCCGCGCCGTCCCCGGAGTCGCGCATCAGACCCACGAGCGCCTGTTCGGAGGCGTCGATCTCACCGCGCAGCCGCACCGCGTCGCCCTCCAGCTCGGCACGTGCCTCGGCGACCTCCTCGGGAGTCCAGGGGTCCTCGCCGGGGCGTACCGCCAGTTCGCCGGGGGTCGCCGCCGCGAGCCGTGCCTTGGGCACCGCGGAGGGGGTCGTCGCCGCCGTGGCCGTGCCAGGAGTCTTCTTCGCAACCACCTTGGTGGCTCCCGTCTGCTCCGCGGCCCGGCCGGCGCCCGCCTTCTCGGCCGTGCTCCGATGGGCCGCACTCTGTGTGGGGGTGCTCTTCGCGGCGGTCCTCGTCGCCGCCTTCTCCGCAGCAGTCCTCTTCGCCGCCCCGCCGGTCGCCGCGGTCCTGTCGCGGGCCGCGGTCTTCCCGGCCGCCGGACGCCCGGGGCCGGACTTCTCCTCGGCCGCGCGCGCGGGGGCCTTGGCGGACGCCGCCTTCCCGGTGGTGACGGGCTTCCCCGCGGCCTTCTTCTTGGGCGGGGCGGTCTTCGCGGGCGCCGTCTTTCCGGCGCCCTCGGCTTTCCCGGCTTTCCCGGCTTTCCCGGTTCTCTCGGGTTTCCCGGTCTTCTCGGCGGCTGTCTTCTTCACGGCCGCCTTCTTGGCGATCGTCTTGGCGACGGCCGGTTTCCTGACAGCGCTCTTCTTGGCGACGCTCTTCTTGGCGACGGCCTTCTCGGCGGCCGTCTTCCTGGCGGCGGCCGGGTCGGCAGTGGCCCTGGTCGGCATGTCCTCGACGGCTTCCAACCGGGCCGTGTCCTCGACTGCCGCCTTCTTGGCCACTGCCTTCTTCACTCCCGCGGCTGCCTTGCCGGTGGCCGTCTTGGAGGTGGCCGCCTTGCCGGTCGCCGCGTTGCCAGTCGCCGTCTTACCGGTGGCCGACTTCCCGGTCACCGTTCTGCCGGTGGCCGACTTCCCGGCGGCGGTCTTGCCGACCGCCTTACCGGCAGCCGCCTTACCGGCAGCCGTCGTAGCCGCAGTCCCCTTACCAGCAGCCGTCACCTTCCCCGCCGCTTCCCCCGCGACAGACTTCCTCGCGACAGACTTCCTCGCGACAGACTTCTCCGCGGCAGCCGCTCCCCTGGCGGCCGTCCCCCCGGCAGCCGTCGAATCGGCGGGCTTTCTCGTGGTGCCCGTCCCACGGGCGGCCGTAGTGCCGCCCGGCTCAGTCGTGCCCGTGCCCATGGCTGCGGTCTTCCCGGCAGCGGCCCCGCCGGAGAGAGCGGCGGCACCGGCCGCCGAGGCCCTCTCCGCGATGCCCGCCGCCTCCGTGCGAGCCGATACCCCGACGACCGTCTTGCCGGTCGTCGGCTTTCCCGCGGCCGTCGCGCTCCCGGAGGTTCCCGGGGCCGCGGCGGCCCTTGTACGTCCGCTCCCGGCGGCGGCCGCACGCAGCGCCTTCACCGGCTTGGCCGTACGCCGCGCCGCTGCGCCGTGCGTGTTCTGCCTGCCGTTCACATCCCTGGCCAGGGGGCCGCTGGGCACTCCCGCGGCCGTGGATCTGCCGGATGCCGGCTGCTGTACGGCGGTCTTTTTCGCCACCATGCCGCGGCCCCTTCACAGATGGTGATTTCGCGCGCGAATCGTGCTGGGACGATAAATCGACTTCTGGTCCGCGGCAACGGGGCACGCCCACGATTCGCCCGCCCCGCAGGTGCCACGGGACGAGCCTGCATGCGTTGTGCCCAGCTCCCGGCCCGGTAATCCGTCCGGCCCGGTGGCCGGGGTGCCGATGGCCGCACCGCGCCATTCGGGTCACCCGGAATCCCGCGACGCCCCCGGCCCCGGGGGAGGAAAACCGGTCGGCCGCCGCGCGAGCGGCGCCGTACACTGGGCGGAGCGAAAAGCATGGATGGGGACGAGTAGCGGCGTAGGCAGCCCAGAGCGACCCGGGGACGGTGGGAGCCCGGGGGTGAGCGCGACGTGAAGATCACCCCGGAGCCGCCGGAAGAAAGCCCTGCCCAGGGCCGGTAGAACCGGTATCGCGACCCCAATGAGGGGGCTCACCGGAGCACAGGGCGCACCGGAGGGCCAAGGAGGGTGGTACCGCGGGAGCGCGCCGCACACGGCGTAGCAGGAATTCATCGGATTCCCGGCTCTCGTCCCTCCGACGGAAGGCAGTACGTCCGCCGGAGGAAGATCCATGACGCAGTACCGCCAGGTGCCCGCCCAGGTCGACCTGCCCGCACTCGAGCACGCCGTGCTCGACTTCTGGCGCGAGCAGAAGATCTTTGCCAAGAGCCTGGAGCAGTCCGAGGGCCGCCCCGAGTGGGTGTTCTACGAGGGCCCGCCCACCGCGAACGGCATGCCGGGCGCCCACCACATCGAGGCCCGCGTCTTCAAGGACGTCTTCCCGCGCTTCCGCACCATGCGCGGGTACCACGTGGGCCGCAAGGCCGGCTGGGACTGCCACGGGCTCCCGGTGGAGCTGGCGGTGGAGAAGGAGCTCGGCTTCAGCGGCAAGAAGGACATCGAGGCGTACGGCATCGCCGAGTTCAACGACAAGTGCCGCACGTCCGTCCTCCGCCACACCGACGCCTTCTCCGAGCTGACCACCCGCATGGGCTACTGGGTGGACCTCGACGAGGCCTACGTCACGATGGAGCCCGAGTACATCGAGTCCGTCTGGTGGTCCCTGAAGGAGATCTTCGGCAAGGGGCTGCTGGTCCAGGACCACCGCGTCG
Source organism: Streptomyces sp. NPDC052040 (assembly GCF_044548405.1). NCBI lineage: Bacteria > Bacillati > Actinomycetota > Actinomycetes > Kitasatosporales > Streptomycetaceae > Streptomyces > Streptomyces sp. NPDC052040. Next base: position 22,928 of record NZ_JBIUBV010000006.1, read on the forward strand.
CCCCCTGGTGCCCCCGCTGCGGCACCGGCCTGTCGGACCACGAGCTGGCCCAGGGCTACGAGACGGTCGTCGACCCCTCGGTCTACGTCCGCTTCCCGCTCACCTCCGGTCCGCTGGCGGGCCGGGCCGCGCTGGTGGTGTGGACGACGACCCCCTGGACTCTGGTCTCCAACACCGCGGTCGCCGCGCACCCCGACGTCACCTATGTGGTGGCGACGAACGGCGAGGAGCAGCTCGTCGTCGCCGAGCCGCTGCTCGGCAAGGCGCTCGGCGAGGGCTGGGAGAGCACCGGGGAGACCTTCACGGGCGCCGAGATGGAGCGCTGGACGTACCAGCGGCCGTTCGAGCTGGTGGAGTTCCCCGAGCCCGCGCACTACGTGGTCAACGCCGACTACGTCACCACCGAGGACGGCACGGGGCTGGTCCACCAGTCCCCCGCCTTCGGTGAGGACGACCTCAAGGTGTGCCGCGCGTACGGCCTGCCGGTGGTCAACCCCGTCCGCCCCGACGGCACCTTCGAGGAGGACGTCCCGCTGGTCGGCGGTGTCTTCTTCAAGAAGGCCGACGAGCGGCTCACCGAGGACCTCCAGCAGCGCGGCCTGCTCTTCCGGCACATCCCCTACGAGCACAGCTATCCGCACTGCTGGCGCTGCCACACCGCGCTCCTCTACTACGCGCAGCCGTCCTGGTACATCCGCACCACCGCGATCAAGGACCGCCTCCTCGCGGAGAACGAGAAGACCAACTGGTTCCCGGACTCGGTCAAGCACGGCCGGTACGGCGACTGGCTGAACAACAACATCGACTGGGCGCTCTCCCGCAACCGCTACTGGGGCACCCCCCTGCCGATCTGGCGCTGCGAGGAGGACCACCTCACCTGTGTCGGCTCCCGCGCCGAACTGACCGGGCTGACCGGCACCGACCAGTCGGGCCTGGACCCGCACCGCCCGTTCATCGACGCGGTCACCTTCGACTGCCCCGAGTGCGGCGGCACGGCCACCCGTGTGCCGGAGGTCATCGACGCCTGGTACGACTCGGGCTCGATGCCCTTCGCGCAGTGGGGCTACCCGTACAAGAACAAGGAGCTGTTCGAGAGCCGGTACCCGGCGCAGTTCATCTCCGAGGCCATCGACCAGACCCGCGGCTGGTTCTACACGCTGATGGCGGTCGGCACCCTGGTCTTCGACCGGTCCCCGTACGAGAACGTGGTGTGCCTCGGCCACATCCTCGCCGAGGACGGCCGCAAGATGTCCAAGCACCTGGGCAACATCCTTCAGCCGATCCCGCTGATGGACCAGCACGGCGCGGACGCCGTCCGCTGGTTCATGGCCGCGGGCGGCTCCCCCTGGTCGGCCCGCCGCGTGGGCCACGGCACGATCCAGGAGGTCGTCCGCAAGACCCTGCTGACGTACTGGAACACGGTCGCCTTCCAGGCCCTGTACGCCCGTACGTCCGGCTGGGCGCCGAGCGGGGCCGACCCGGCCCCGGCCGACCGCCCGGTGCTGGACCGCTGGCTGCTCTCCGAGCTGCATGCGCTCACCGACCAGGTGACCGGCGCGCTGGAGGCCTACGACACCCAGCGCGCCGGAAAGCTCCTGTCGGCGTTCGTCGACGACCTGTCGAACTGGTATGTGCGCCGCTCCCGCCGCCGCTTCTGGCAGGGCGACAAGGCCGCGCTGCGCACCCTGCACGAGGTGATCGAGACGGTCACCAGGCTGATGGCCCCGATCACCCCGTTCATCACCGAGCGGGTCTGGCAGGACCTGATCGCGCCGGTCACCCCGGGCGCCCCGGAGTCGGTGCATCTGTCGTCCTGGCCCGAGGCGGACCTGCCCGCGATCGACCCGGAGCTGTCCCGGCAGATGGCGCTGGTGCGCCGCCTCGTCGAACTGGGCCGGGCCACGCGCGCGGAGTCGGGCGTCAAGACGCGCCAGCCGCTGTCCCGTGCCCTGGTCGCGGCGGCCGGGTTCGAGACGCTGGACCGGGAGCTGCACGCGCAGATCGCCGAGGAGCTGAACGTCGAGGGCCTGGCCTCGCTGAGCGAGGTCGGCGGCAGCCTGGTCGACACGACAGCGAAGGCCAACTTCCGGGCGCTCGGCAAGCGTTTCGGCAAGCGCGTCCAGGACGTGGCCAAGGCGGTGGCGAACGCCGACGCGGCGGCGCTGTCCCTGGCGCTGCGCGAGGGCACGGCCTCGGTGGAGGTGGACGGCGAGACGGTCGCCCTCGCCCCCGACGAGGTCATCATCACCGAGACCCCGCGCGAGGGCTGGTCGGTGGCGTCCGACGCCGGTGCGACGGTCGCCCTCGACCTGGAGATCACCGAGGAGCTGCGGCAGGCGGGCCTCGCCCGGGACGCGATCCGGCTGATCCAGGAGGCCCGCAAGAACAGCGGTCTCGACGTCGCCGACCGCATCGCGCTCCGCTGGACCTCCACGGACCCCGCGGTGATCGCGGCCCTGGCCGAGCACTCCGCGCTGATCGCGGACGAGGTCCTCGCCACGGCCTTCGCCCAGGGCGAGGCGGACGGCTCCTACGGTGAGCCGTTCACCGACGAGTCGCTGAGCCTCGTCTTCCGTCTGCGCAAGGCGTAACGGTCCGTCCGAAGGCCCGGACCCACCGGAAATTCACCGGTGGGTCCGGGCCTTCGGCATGGTGTCCGCACGCACAGCCGCTCCCACGATCGAACAGACGGAGCAGGAACACCCACCGCACGAAGCACAAGGGCGGGGCCCCGGATCACTCGATCCGGGGCCCCGCCCTGAACTGCTGCCGACACCTACGGCTGACTCACGGCCGTCAGTTGTCGTCCTCGTCGATGAGGAAACCGCGCATCGGCGAGGGCGCCTGGCCCATCTGCGACGGGCCCTGCGGACGCACCGGCGCCATCGGCTGGGTCATCGCCGGGGACATCTGCTGCTGGCCGCCGTAGGACGGAGCGGACGGGGCCGGGGCGCCGCCCATCGTCTGGTTGCCGCCGTAGGACGGGGCGCTCGCGCCCGCCGGGGCCATCGAGGGCGCCGACGGCGACGGCAGGGACGCCGCGGCCGGGGTGCGCGGCGGGGCCAGCGAGTCGTCGGCCTGGGTCTCCAGCTGACGCAGCTGCGACTCCAGGTACGACTTCAGACGGGTGCGGTACTCGCGCTCGAAGCCGCGCAGGTCCTCGACCTTGCGCTCCAGCGTGGCGCGGGCGGACTCCAGGGAGCCCATCGCGACGCGGTGCTTCTCCTGCGCGTCCCGCTCCAGGGCATCGGCCTTGGCACGGGCGTCGCGCTCCAGACCCTCGGCGCGGCTGCGGGCCTCACCGACGATCTTGTTGGCCTCGGAGCGGGCCTCGGCGATCGCCTGGTCGGCGGTCTGCTGGGCCAGCGAGAGGACACGCGCGGCGCTGTCGCCGCCGGGACCCTGACCGGGCATACCGGGACCGCCCATGGGGCCACCCATCGGACCGCCCATGGGGCCGCCCATCTGCTGCTGCATCGGGGGCTGGCCCCCCATCGGCCCCTGACCCATCGGACCCTGGCCCATCGGACCGGGTCCCTGGGGACCTCCCTGACCGCCGCCGGGGCCGGCAGGCAGCTGCGGGGCACCGCTCGGCAGCTGGGGCGGGCCACCCATGGGGCCACCCATCTGCTGCTGCGGCGGACCCGATATCCCGGCGGGCACGGGAGCCCCGGGACCGCGCATGCCCTGCTGAGGCATCCCCTGCTGGGGCATGCCCTGCTGCGGCATCCCCTGCTGGGGCATGCCCTGCTGGGGCATCCCCTGCTGCTGGTCCTGCGGCTCCGGAGGCTTCCGCATGTTCTGCTGGCTCTGCGCGGCGGCACGCGTCGCGGCGGCCAGCTTGGCGCGCAGGTCCTCGTTCTCGCGGAGCAGACGGGTCAGTTCGGCTTCGACCTCATCGAGGAAGGCATCGACCTCGTCCTCGTCATAGCCTTCTCGGAGGCGGACGGTCGTGAACTGCTTGTTCCGCACGTCCTCGGGGGTCAACGGCATCTCTTCACCTCAACGTAGTCATCGGCAGTCGGCAAGACCGTATCGTCCACAGTCACCTCGCGAGCTTGCCCACGACGGCGATCAGGATGTAGACGATGATCATCAGTACGAAGAAGGACAGGTCGAGCGCCACGCCCCCGAGACGCAGCGGCGGGATGAACCGCCGCAGAAGCTTCAACGGTGGATCGGTGACAGTGTAGGTGGCCTCCAGAACGACCACCATCGCCTTGCCGGGTTGCCACGAGCGGGCGAACTGGAACACGTAGTCCATGACCAACCGGAAAATCAGCACGACGAGGAAGCACATCAACGCGATGTAGACAACCTCCAGGAACACGCCCATGATCCGTGCTTCCCTCTCCCCTGTTCCGTGCTCTGTCCGGTGGTGCGTCTCAGCTCTGGTTGAAGAACCCGCCCTCTGCGATGCGGGCCTTGTCCTCCGCCGTGACATCGACGTTAGCAGGAGACAACAGGAACACCTTCTGCGTCACCCGCTCGATGCTGCCGTGAAGACCAAACACCAAACCGGCCGCAAAGTCGACAAGTCGCTTCGCATCTGTGTCGTCCATCTCAGTCAGATTCATGATCACCGGAGTGCCCTCACGGAAGTGTTCCCCGATGGTACGGGCCTCGTTGTAGGTCCGTGGGTGAAGTGTGGTGATCCGGTACGGCTCTCGTTCGGACACGACCTTGGGCATGATCACCGGTGCGTTCTTCTCCAGGCTCTGACGTTCTTGTGTGATGGATGCCACGGGCGCGATCCGGGCCGGACGCCCCGATTCAGCGACGGGCGAAGGGGAATGGGACACCGGTTCGCGCGGCGCGGGCGGCTGAACCACTCGTACCGATTCCTCCCGTTGGGGCTGAATCGTCTGATGCGGCGAGCGGGACGGCTCGTGCCGCCTGTGGTCCCGCTCCGGTTCCGGGTCGAGCTCGGGCTCGAAGTCGTCGTCGGGATCGAATCCCCGGCCGTCGTACCCATCGTCCTCCACGAGGCCGAGGTAGACCGCCATCTTGCGCATCGCGCCGGCCATGCTCTGAGTCCTCCGCTCTGTGGTGGATCGGCTGACGCCCGCCAAGTGCCCGCGATCCACGAGGTCGTTTAGCCCGCCTATCAGCGGTAATGACCATATTTTCTGCTGTGGTCCGACTTCTTGGCGACGTTACCCGAGCCTGGGTCGGACTCCGAGTACCGCGGTGCCGACGCGCACATGTGTCGCCCCGGCCGCCACGGCCTGCTCGAGGTCCGCACTCATCCCTGCCGAGACCATGGTTGCAGCCGGATGGGCCCGGCGCAGGTCGGTCGACAAATCCACCAACCGCTCGAACGCCGCCTGTTGACGCCCCGCGTACTCCCCGGTGAGCGGCGCGACGGTCATCAGTCCGTCCAGCCGCAGTCCCGGGGCCTCGGCGACCAGGTCGCCCAACTCTTCGATTCCCCCCGGGGCCACACCGCCCCGCTCCCCGCGGCCGCCCTCGTCCGCGTCCAGCGCGACCTGGAGGAGGCAGCCCAGCTCGCGCCCGGCGCGCACCGCCTCCTTGGAGAGCGCCGTGACCAGCCGGGCGCGGTCCACGGACTGCACCAGACCCGCGTAACCGACCACGGATCGCACCTTATTGGTCTGCAACTGACCGACGAAGTGCCAGGTGAGCGGCAGATCCGCGCAGGCGGCCGCCTTGGGCGCCGCGTCCTGGTCACGGTTCTCCGCGACGTCGCGCACCCCGAGTTCCGAGAGAATCCGCACATCGTCGGCGGGATAGGTCTTGGTGACCACGATCAGGGTCACCTCTTCCCGCTTGCGCCCCGCCCCCCGGCAGGCGGCCGCGATGCGCTCCTCGACCTGTGCGAGGTTTGCGGCGATGTACTGCTTACGGTCCGTCATGCCCCATCAGTCCAGCCAGACATAGCCCGCGAGCCGGCCCGTGGTCCGGTCGCGGCGGTACGAGAAGTGGTCACCCGACTCGAGCGTGCACACCGGTGACTGCGCCCGGTCGCACACCCCGAGCCGTTCGAGCTGCGCGTGCACCCCGGCGGTCACATCGACCGCGGGCGTGCCCCAGCTCGTCTCGGCGTGCGCCGTCGGCTCGACGGCGGACACCTCGGCGCGCATCGCGTCCGGCACCTCGTAGCACCGTCCGCAGACCGCGGGTCCGGTACGGGCGACGATCCGGGACGGCTCGGCGCCCAGTTCCGTCATCGCGCGGACGGCGGCCGGGACCACCCCGGCGACCATGCCGGGCCGCCCCGCGTGCGCGGCGGCCACGACCCCGGCGACGGGGTCGGCGAGCAGAACGGGCGTGCAGTCGGCGGTGAGCACGGCGAGCGCGAGGCCGCGCCGCGCGGTGACGACCGCGTCGACCTCGGGCACCGGCCGGTCGCCCCACGGCTCCTCGACCACGGCCACGTCCCGGCCATGCACCTGGTTCATCCAGACCACCCGGGCGGGTTCGAGCCCCAGGGACTTCGCAGCCAGTTCCCGGTTGGTGCGGACGGCCTCGGGGTCGTCACCGACCGCGCCGCCCAGATTGAGCTGCTCGTACGGAACGGCGCTCACCCCGCCCCACCGGTCGGTGAAGGCGAAGTGCGCGCCGCTCACGGTGTCGCGCTGTCCTATCACTTGAGGAAGTCCGGCACGTCCAGCTCCTCGGCCGCGCTGTCCGAGTAGGTCCGCGACGGCGGGATGGGCGGCGGGGTGACCGGCAGCTCGCTCACCGGCTCCGGGGCGGGCTCCGGCGCCTCCTTCGGCGTGACGCTGCCGAGCGAGCCGAAGGACGGACGGTTCTCGGCGGGCCGCGCCGGTGCGGGCTCCTCGCGCCGCGACGAGGAGGAGGAGGAGGAGCCGAGGACGTTCTCCCGCTTGGCCGGCGGCTGTCCGCCGTCGAACCCGGCGGCGATCACGGTGACCCGCACCTCGTCGCCGAGGGCGTCGTCGATCACGGCGCCGAAGATGATGTTGGCCTCGGGGTGCGCGGCCTCGCTCACCAGCTGGGCGGCCTCGTTGATCTCGAACAGGCCGAGGTCGGAGCCGCCGGAGATGGACAGCAGGACGCCGCGCGCCCCGTCGATGGACGCCTCCAGCAGCGGCGAGGAGATCGCCATCTCGGCCGCGGCCACCGCGCGGTCGTCGCCGCGGGCCGAGCCGATACCCATGAGCGCCGACCCGGCCTCCGACATCACGGACTTGACGTCGGCGAAGTCCAGGTTGATCAGGCCGGGGGTGGTGATCAGGTCGGTGATGCCCTGGACACCCGAGAGCAGGACCTGGTCGGCCGACTTGAAGGCGTCGAGGACGGACACCTGGCGGTCCGAGATGGACAACAGGCGGTCGTTCGGGATGACGATGAGGGTGTCGACCTCTTCGCGGAGTTCCGCGATGCCGTCCTCGGCCTGGTTGGCGCGGCGCCGTCCCTCGAAGGTGAAGGGGCGCGTGACCACACCGATGGTGAGGGCCCCGAGGGAACGCGCGATGTTGGCCACGACGGGCGCGCCGCCGGTGCCGGTGCCGCCGCCTTCACCGGCCGTGACGAAGACCATGTCGGCCCCCTTGAGGACCTCCTCGATCTCCTCGCGGTGGTCCTCGGCCGCCTTGCGGCCGACCGCCGGGTTGGCCCCGGCGCCGAGGCCGCGGGTGAGTTCACGGCCGACGTCCAGCTTGACGTCGGCGTCGCTCATCAACAGAGCTTGCGCGTCGGTGTTGATGGCGATGAACTCGACGCCCTTGAGACCGACTTCGATCATCCGGTTGATGGCATTGACACCACCGCCGCCGACACCGATGACCTTGATGACTGCGAGGTAGTTCTGCGGTGCTGCCACGTCGAAGGCCTCTCGCCTCGAATTACGTCGCCGTCGCTCCACGGGTGCCCCGCGGTCCGACGGCAGATGCCGAATGGGACGGTCCGAACGCCGACCCGAACCCTCACCCTGAAGTTTAGGGTTACCAGTGTGTCTGTTCCTTGGACTCTTCCGGACAGGACACTAAGTCGACAAGTGGCGCGCGTTCAACGAACACGCCGAACCTCCCGTTTTTCTTTTCACCCTATGTGATCAGCCGTAGCAGTGCCCAACCAGGGTGCTGGCCTGCGCGGATGTGCGTCAACTCCCTGATGACGCAGGGGCGGTGGGGACACTCACGTCGAAGTGCCGGGCGCGGGGCGCGGCTTTCATCAGTGCGGTGAGTGTCGCCGCCTTCGCCCGCCCCTTCTCGCCGCTGCCCCACAGCACGGTCCGGCCGTCGCCCAACTCCAGCGAGATGGAGTCGAAACTCCGCACCTCGACGGTACGGGTGGACCGGGCGACGGCGGCCGGGACGGCCTGCGCCACCAGGACCGCCTCGCGCACCAGCCGGTCGGTGCCGAAACGCTGGGCACCGGCCGGGCGGTCCTTCGCCAGGTCCAGCAGCGGAACATTCCCCGGCGGGCGTGCCACGGTGGCGAACCGGACGCCCTCCCGGTCCACTTCGACGTACTTCCCGCCGTCCTTGACGAGGAGGACGGCGGTGCGCTCGGTGACCGCGATGCCGATCCCATGGGGCCAGGAGCGGACGGCGTCCACCGTCTCGGTGCGGGGCAGCTTGCGGCGCACCCGTGCCTCGATCCCGTCGGTGTCCAGGGACGCCAGGGGGGCGCCCAGCGGCACATCGGCCGCCTCGCGCACCTGGGCCGGTGTCAGCACCCGGGTCCCGGTGACGGAGACGTGCCGGACGCGCAGCCACGAGGAGCCGTACAGCAGCCAGATGGAGCCGCCGCCCGCCAACATCAGGGCAAGCGAAAGGATGATGAGCACACGAAGGCGGCGCAGCCGTGCGAGCCGGGGCGGCGGGGGCGGGCCGGAGTCCGACTGCTGCCGTCTGCCGCGCTCGGCGGTCGTGGGTCCGGCCACGCGCCCTCCTTCTCCTGCCTCGGTTCTCCCCCGGCCTGCGGGCCGGGGGACCCCCACCGGGACGCGTCCGCGCCCCTTCGGCCCGCTCGCCGTGGCTACGGCCCGGGTCAGCCGGCGGCCCGCGCCGAGGCGACCGCCTCGTACACCATGCCGACGAGCAGGTCGTCGGCGTCCCGGCGGCCGAACTCGCTGGCGGCGCGGGACATCTGGTACAGCCGGTGCGGATCGGCGAGCACGGGCAGCACGTTCTGCTGGACCCAGTCGGACGTCAGCTCCGCGTCGTCGACCAGCAGTCCGCCGCCCGCCTTGACCACCGGCTGGGCGTTCAGCCGCTGTTCGCCGTTGCCGATGGGCAGCGGGACATAGGCGGCCGGGAGCCCGACGGCGGACAGCTCGGCGACGGTCATCGCGCCCGCACGGCAGAGCATCATGTCGGCCGCGGCGTACGCGAGGTCCATCCGGTCCACGTACGGTACCGGGACGTACGGGGGCATCCCCGGCATCTGGTGCACCTGCGGCAGTTCGTTCTTGGGACCGACCGCGTGCAGGATCTGGATACCGGCCTGCTGAAGGTACGGCGCGACCTGCTGGACCACCTCGTTGAGCCGACGGGCGCCCTGCGAACCGCCGGAGACCAGCAGCGTCGGCAGGTTCGGGTCCAGTCCGAACGCGGCGCGGGCCTCCGGGCGCACGGCGGCGCGGTCCAGGGTGGCGATGGAGCGGCGCAGCGGGATGCCGATGTAGCGGGCGCCGCGCAGCTTGCTGTCCGGCGTGGAGACGGCGACCTGGGCCGCGTAGCGCGAGCCGATCTTGTTGGCCAGGCCGGGCCGGGCGTTGGCCTCGTGGATCACGATCGGCACCCCGAGGCGCTTGGCGGCCAGATAGCCGGGCAGCGCCACATAGCCGCCGAAGCCGACGACGGCGTCCGCCTTGGTCCGCTCCAGGATCTGCTCGGCCGCCTTGATCGTCCCGCGCAGCCGCCCGGGTACGGTGATCAGTTCGGGGGTCGGCTTGCGCGGCAGGGGAACCGCCGGGATCAGCGCGAGGTCATAGCCCCGCTCCGGCACGAGCCGGGTCTCCAGGCCACGCTCCGTGCCCAGGGCCGTGATCCCCACGGTCGGGTCCTGCCTGCGCAGGGCGTCCGCGAGGGCGAGCGCGGGCTCGATGTGGCCGGCGGTCCCCCCACCAGCGAGTACGACATGCACCGAAATTCACCGCTCTCCGGACGAGCGCGCCGCCGAGGCACGCCGTCGCATCGTGTTCCATCTCCGAGGCTCCCGGCCGGACCCGGAGCCTCCCGCCCGCTTTCTACCAAAGCGAGGTTGCCGCAGCGCAAGCGCCGCCCGCGCACCGGGTTCGTCGCGCGCGAAGGCGATCAGCAGCCCGATGGCGAACATGGTCGGCAACAGGGCGGATCCTCCGTAGGAGAACAGCGGGAGCGGGACACCGGCGATCGGCAGCAGGCCGAGCACCGCACCGATGTTGATCACCGCCTGTGCGGTGATCCAGGTCGTCACGCCTCCCGCGGCATACCTGACGAAGGGGTCCTCCGTGCGTCCGGCCACGCGGATACCCGCATAGCCTAGAGCCGCGAAGAGGGCGAGCACCGACAGTGTGCCCGCGAGGCCCAGTTCCTCACCTGTGACGGCGAAGATGAAGTCGGTGTGCGCTTCCGGCAGTTGGCCCCATTTTTCCACACTGGCGCCCAGGCCCGAGCCGAAGATCCCGCCCGAGGCGAGCGCGTAGATGCCGTGCACGCCCTGCCAGCAGATGTCGTTCGGGCCGGGGTCGGTGGCTCCGATGCAGGCGAGCCGGTTCAGCCGGTGGGGGCTGGTCTCGATGGCGACGGCGGCGAGAACCAGGGCGACGGTCAGCACCCCGCCGAAGAGCCGGGTCGGCGCCCCGGCCAGCCACAGCAGCCCGAACAGGATCGCGGTCAGGATGATTGTCGTACCCATGTCCCCGCCCAGCATGATCAGGCCGAGCAGCATGAAGGTCACGGGCACCAGCGGGACCAGCATGTGCTTCCACTGGGTGAGCAGCCGCCTGTCCTGCTTGCGGGCGATCAGGTCGGCCCCCCACAGCACCAGGGCGAGCTTGCCGAACTCGCTGGGCTGGATCTGGAAGGAGCCGCCGAGCGAGATCCAGTTCTGATTGCCGTTGACTGCCACTCCTATCCCCGGCACCTGCACCAGGACCAGCAGGCAGATGGCTCCGGCCAGGATCGGATAGGCCAGCGCGCGGTGCAGTCGCACGGGCATCCGAGAGGCGACGAGCAGCAGCACGGCACCGATGCTGGCCGCGAGGAACTGCTTGCGGAAGAAGTACGAGCCGGGCAGGGACATCTGGAGGGCGGTGATCTGCGAGGCCGAGTAGACCATCACCAGGCCCAGCACGGTGATCAGCAGCGGGGCGCCGAGGATCAGGTAGTAGGCGGTGAGCGGCCGGTCCCAGGCGCGCCGGGCCCGGGTGACGAACCGGGTGACGGGGTTCTCCCGCGCGGTGCGGGCGGCCGCGGAGCCCCGGGGGGCGCGCTGGGCGGGCGGACGGCTGGTACGGCTACTTGGCATCGCTGCTCACTTCCCTGCCCCGGGAGCGCGTTCCGCCGGGAGTCCCGCGGGACCCTCCGGGCATCGCGGCATCCGCGTCACGCGTCCCTCCAAGGGTCCCGGGGCTCTGGCCGTGGCCGGGGCCCGCCGTCAGGCGTCGGCGGCGCCGAGTTCGCGGACCGCCTCCGCGAAGGCGTCGCCGCGCGTGTTGTAGTTGGTGAACATGTCCATGGAGGCACAGGCCGGTGCCAGCAGCACCGTGTCGCCCGCGGCGGCCAGCCGACGCGCCTCCCGCACGGCCGCACGCATGGCCCCAGTGTCCGTCTGTTCGAGGTCGACGACGGGCACCTTGGGCGCGTGTCGCGCGAGGGCTTCCCGGATCAGCGCGCGGTCCGCGCCGATGAGCACCACGCCCCGGAGCCGCCCCGCCGCTCCCGCGACCAGCTCGTCGAAGGTGGCGCCCTTGGCGAGGCCGCCCGCGATCCACACGATCGACGGGTACGCCGCCAACGAGGCCTCGGCGGCGTGGGTGTTGGTGGCCTTGGAGTCGTCGATGTACGCGACCCCGTCCACGTCCGCCACATGCGCGATGCGGTGCGCGTCCGGGGTGAAGGACCGCAGTCCGTCCCGTACGGCCCGGGCGGGCACCCCGAAGGCCCGGGCGAGGGCCGCGGCGGCCAGGGCGTTGGCGACGTTGTGCGGGGCCGGCGGGTTCACGTCCAGGACCTCGGCGAGTTCCTGGGCGTTGTGCTGCCGGTTCTCGACGAAGGCGCGGTCGACCAGGATGCCGTCCACGACGCCGAGTTGGGAGGGGCCGGGGGTGCCCAGGGTGAAGCCGACGGCCCGGCAGCCCTCCTCGACGTCCGCCTCGCGCACCAGGTCCTCGGTCGCCTTGTCCGCGACGTTGTAGACGCAGGCGATCCGATTGCCCTCGTAGATACGGCCCTTGTCGGCGGCGTACGCCTCCATCGAGCCGTGCCAGTCGAGGTGGTCGGGGGCCAGGTTGAGCACCACGGCGGAGTGGGCGCGCAGCGAGGGCGCCCAGTGGAGCTGATAGCTCGACAACTCCACGGCCAGCACGTCGTACTGCTCCTCGCCGAGGACGGCGTCGAGCAGCGAGACCCCGATGTTGCCGACGGCCGCCGTGCGCAGGCCCGCGGCCGTCAGGATCGAGGCGAGCATCTGCACGGTGGTGGTCTTGCCGTTGGTGCCGGTGACGGCGAGCCAGGGGGCCGCGTCCGGGCCGCGCAGCTGCCAGGCCAGCTCGACATCGCCCCAGACCGGGACGCCCGCCTCGGCCGCCGCGGCGAACAACGGCTTGTCGGGCTTCCAGCCGGGGGCGGTGATGATCAGCTCGGTGCCCTCGGGCAGGGTCGCGCCGTCGCCCAGGCGCACGGTGACGCCCAGCGCCCGCAGCTCCTCGGCCTGGGCCCGGGCCCGCTCGTCGTCGCCGTCGTTGACGACGGTCACGCGCGCGCCGAGCCCGTGCAGAGCCTTGGCCGCCGGGGGCCCGGAGACCCCGAGCCCGGCGACGGTGACGTGCTTCCCCTGCCAGTCGGTCACTTTTCCGCTGCCCATCCCGCGTAGAAGATACCGAGACCCACGATGACGCAAATGCCCTGAATGATCCAGAATCTGACCACCACCAGGACTTCTGACCAGCCCTTGAGTTCGAAGTGGTGCTGGAGTGGCGCCATGCGGAAGACCCGCTTGCCGGTCAGCCGGAAGGAACCGACCTGGATGACGACCGACATGGTGATCAGGACGAAGAGGCCGCCGAGCAGCGCGAGCAGCAGCTCGGTGCGGGAGCAGATGGCGAGACCGGCGAGTGCGCCGCCGAGGGCCAGCGAACCGGTGTCGCCCATGAAGATCTTGGCGGGCGAGGTGTTCCACCACAGGAAGCCGAGGCAGGCGCCCATCAGCGCGGAGGAGACGACCGCCAGGTCGAGCGGATCACGCACCTCGTAGCAGGCGGCCGGGTTGGTCAGGGTCTGCGCGTTGGCGCAGGACTCCTGGAACTGCCAGACACCGATGAAGGTGTACGCGCCGAAGACGAGCACCGAGGCGCCGGTGGCGAGGCCGTCCAGACCGTCGGTGAGGTTCACGCCGTTCGACATGGCGAGGATCATGAAGATCGCCCAGACCACGAAGAGCACCGGTCCGATGGTCCAGCCGAAGTCCTGGACGAAGGACAGCTTGGTGGAGGCCGGGGTGTTGCCGCGGGCGTCGGCGAACTGGAGGGCCAGCACCGCGAAGGCGATGCCGACGATCAGCTGGCCGGCCATCTTGGCCTTGGCCCGCAGACCCAGCGAGCGCCGCTTGACGATCTTGATGTAGTCGTCCAGGAAGCCGACCAGGCCCATGCCGCCCATCAGGCCGAGCACCAGCACACCGGAGAAGGTCGGCGTGGCCGGCTTGTCGGTGGTCCAGGTGGTGATCAGCTTGGACAGGAAGTAGGCGGCGATCGTCGCCAGGATGAAGGCGATGCCACCCATGGTCGGCGTACCGCGCTTGCTGGCGTGCTCGCGCGGCCCGTCGTCCCGGATGTACTGGCCGTAGCCCTTGCGGGCGAGCAGCTTGATCAGCAGCGGGGTGCCGATCAGGGTGAGGAACAGACCAATGACTCCTGCGAACAGGATCTGCTTCATCATCGGGCGGCAACCTCACCCTCGGCACCGGTCTCGAGCAGCGCCTGCGCCACGCTCTCGAGCCCGACCGACCGGGACGCCTTCACGAGTACGACGTCTCCCGGGCGCAACTCGCTGCGCAACAGGTCGACCGCCGCCTGTGCGTCGGACACGTGCACCGACTCCTCACCCCACGAACCCTCGTTGTATGCGCCCAGTTGCAGCCAGGACGCTTCCCTGCCCCCGACCGCGACGAGCTTGCTGACGTTGAGCCGGACGGCGAGCCGTCCGACCGCGTCGTGCTCGGCGAGCGCCTCGTCCCCCAGCTCGGCCATCTGTCCGAGCACCGCCCAGGTCCGCCGTCCCTTGCCCATGGCCGCCAGCGCGCGCAGGGCCGCCCGCATGGACTCGGGATTCGCGTTGTAGGCATCGTTGACGATCGTCACGCCGTCCGGGCGCTCGGTGACCTCCATACGCCAGCGGGAGAGGGAGCCCGCCCCGGAGAGCGCGGTGGCGATCTCAGCTGCGGACATGCCCAGCTCATGGGCGACGGCGGCCGCGGCGAGCGCGTTCGACACGTGGTGCTCACCGTACAGGCGCATGGTCACATCGCTGCACCCGGAGGGTGTGCGAAGGCTGAAGGCGGGCTGTCCGGTGTCCGTGAGTCGCACGTTCTCGGCGCGAACGTCCGCTTCGCCGGACTCTCCGAAAAGAGTCACCTTCGCCTTCGTACGGGATGCCATGGCCCGGACCAGCGGATCGTCGGCGTTGAGGACGGCGATGCCGCCCTCGTCCGCGGCGGGCAGGCTCTCGACGAGTTCGCCCTTGGCCCGGGCGATCTGCTCGCGGCCGCCGAACTCGCCGATATGGGCGGTGCCCACGTTGAGCACCAGTCCGATCCTCGGCGGGGTCAGACCGGTGAGGTAGCGGATGTGGCCGATGCCCCGGGCGCCCATCTCCAGGACCAGGAAACGGGTCTCCTCGGTGGCGCTGAGGGCGGTCAGCGGCAGCCCGATCTCGTTGTTGAACGAGCCGGGCGTCCACACCGTCGGCGCCTTGTGCTGGAGCACCTGGGCGATCAGGTCCTTGGTGCTGGTCTTGCCCGCGGAGCCGGTCAGCGCGACCACGGTCGCCCCGAGCCGCCGCACCACATGGCGGGCGAGGGCGCCGAGGGCGGTCTGGACGTCGTCCACGACGATCGCGGGCACGCCGACGGGGCGGGACGCCAGCACGGCGGCGGCACCCGCCCGGACGACCGCGTCCGCGTAGTCGTGCCCGTCCACGCGTTCGCCGACGAAGGCGGCGAACAGGCTCCCGGGCTCCACTTCGCGGGAGTCCCGGACGACGGGCCCGGTGACCCGGACGGACGGATCCGGTATGTCATGCGTCTGCCCGCCGACGGCTTCTGCGATCTCGGCGAGGGAGAGGGCGATCACAAGTTCATCCCTGGGTCTTCTGGATAGCTTCGCGAAGCACCTGGCGGTCGTCGAAGGGACGGACCACCCCGGCGATGTCCTGGCCCTGCTCATGGCCCTTGCCTGCGACCAGGACCGTGTCCCCGGGCTGCGCGCGGGCCACGGCGGCGGCGATGGCGGCGGCCCGGTCCTCGAAGACCTGCACCTCGCCCCGCTCGTGCGCCGGGACGGACGCGGCACCCTGGAGCATGGTGGCGAGGATCGCCAGCGGGTCCTCCGAGCGGGGGTTGTCGGAGGTCAGTACGGCCGTGTCGGCGAGCCGGGCGATGGCGGCGCCCATCGGGCCGCGCTTGGTGGTGTCCCGGTCGCCGCCGCAGCCGAGCACCACGTGCAGGCTGCCCTCGGTGACCTTCCGCAGGGCGCGCAGCACGGACTCGACGGCGTCGGTCTTGTGGGCGTAGTCCACGACCGCGAGATAGGGCTGCCCGGCGTCCACGCGCTCCAGCCGCCCGGGGACGCCCGGCACGGCGGCCACGCCGTCGGCGGCGCTCTGCGGGTCGAGACCGGCCTCGGCGAGGGCGACGATCGCGGCGAGGGTGTTGGCCACGTTGAAGGGGCCGGGCAGCGGCGACTTCGCCGTGATCCGCAGGCCCTCGGGACCGGCCACGGTGAAGACGGAGTCCAGTCGGCCGACCCGCACGTCCTCGGCACGCCAGTCGGCGTCCGGGTGGCCCTCGGCCGAGTAGGTGACGACCGGGACCCCGGCCTCCTTCGCCAGTCGGCGGCCGTACTCGTCGTCGAGGTTCACCACACCGCGGCGGCTGCGCTTCTCCGTGAAGAGCTGCGCCTTGGCCCGGTAGTAGTCCTCCATGTCGGAGTGGAACTCCATGTGTTCCGGGCTGAGGTTGGTGAAGACGGCGATGTCGAAGACGCAGCCGTCGACCCGGCCGAGGACCAGGGCGTGGCTGGAGACCTCCATGGCCACGGCCTCCACCCCGCGCTCGCGCATGACCGCGAACAGGGCCTGGAGGTCGGTCGCCTCGGGTGTGGTGCGCTCGGACTTGATGCGCTCGTCGCCGATGCGCATCTCCACGGTGCCGATCAGCCCGGTGGAGCGGGCCGTGCGCAGGCCGCCCTCGACGAGGTACGCGGTGGTGGTCTTGCCGGAGGTGCCGGTGATGCCGATCTGGAGCAGGTCCCGGCCGGGGCTGCCGTAGATCGTGACCGCCAGCTCACCCATCCGGGCGCGCGGGTCGTCGGCCACCAGGACCGGCAGCCCGGTTCCGGCGGCGCGCTCGGCGCCCGTCGGGTCGGTCAGTACGGCCACCGCGCCGAGGCTCGCGGCCTGGGTGACGAAGTCGGCGCCGTGCAGGCGGGCGCCGGGCAGTGCGGCGTACAGGTCACCGGGGCGGACGGCGCGCGAGTCATGGGTGATGCCCGTGACGTCTACGGCGCCGGCCGGGGACTCCGGGGCGGTCGCACCCAGCTGATCGGCCAGCTCCGCGAGGGGTACGGCGGAGACATGAACCGGTCGTGGCGGTCCCGGGTAGGTCACGGGAGCGGCCTTCTGGGCGGTGGGGGACTGATCAGCGTGTGGCACGGCGGTGAGCGTACCGGGCGTACCCCCGCCGGGGCTAAAACGGAGCCCGCGGGCAGCGTGGCCGGGCGGGGACGGGGGCGGGGTCCCGGCGTGGTTCCCCGGGTCGGGAGTGATCGTTGTCACGAGCTGGTTCCTGGTGGGTCTGGTCCGTGGTGCTGATCACGGGGTGAACGTGACGGGAAGGTTGGCGGGCGCGGCCCCGGTGGGCGGGACCTGGAGGGTTTTCAGGGAGAACTCCATGACCTGCTTGAAGATGGGGCCGCAGATCTGGCCGCCGAAGTAGCTGCCCTCGGTGGCGTTCTGGATGGCGCAGTAGACGGTGATGCGGGGGTTGTCCGCGGGGGCGAACCCGGCGAAGGAGGACGTGTAACCGCGGTACTTGCCGGTGGCCGGATCCACGCGGTTGGCCGTACCCGTCTTGCCCGCGACCCGGTAGCCGGGGATGCGCGCCTTGATGCCCGTGCCCTGCTCGTCGTCCACGACGGACTCCAGCATCTGGGCGACCGTCTTCGCCGTCTGTGTGCTGACGACTCTGGTCTCCTTGGGCTTGGGGGCCGGGGTGAAGCGGCCGTCCGGGCCCTTGGTGCCGCGCACCAGGGTGGGTTCGACGCGGACCCCGCCGTTGGCGATGGTCGAGTAGACGGACGCGGCCTGCATCGCGTTGATCGACACCCCCTGGCCGAAAGGAATCGTGTACTGCTGGGAGGTCGACCACTTTCCTGGCGGTGCCAGGATGCCCCGGGTCTCGCCCGGGAAGCCGAGTCCGGTGGGGCTCCCGATGCCGAACTTGCGCAGATACGAGTAGAGGACCTGGTTGGCCGCCTCCTGGGTCTTGCCGAGCTGGCCGGCCGCCAGGATGGTGCCGATGTTGCTGGACTTGGCGAGCACGCCGTTGAGCGTGAGGTACCAGGTCGCGTGGTCGACGTCGTCCGCGAAGAGCCGGTCGCCGCGGTGCAGCCGGTTGGGCACCGTGACATGGGTCAGCGGGGTGGCGGCGTTCTCCTGGAGCACGGCCGACATGGTCATGATCTTGGCGGTGGAGCCGGGCTCGTACGCGTCCTGGACGGCCGCGTTGCCGAGCGCCGCCGGGCTGGCCTTGGAGAGGTCGTTGGGGTCGAAGCCGGGCGAGTCGGCCATGGCCAGGATCTGCCCGGTGCGGGTGTCCTGCACCACCACATAGCCGCGGTCCGCCTTGGACTTCTTCACCTGCTCGGTGATGGCGTTCTGGGCGGCCCACTGGATGTCGCGGTCGATGGTCAGCTCCACGTCGGAACCGGCCACCGCGGGGGTCTCGGCGGAGCCCGCGGTGGGCACCAGCCGCCCGCCGGACTGGGCGTAGCGGATCTTGCCGTCCTTGCCCGTCAGTTCCCCGTTGAGCTGCTGCTCGACACCGCCGCCGCCCTTGCCCTCGGCGTTGACCCAGCCCAGTATCCCGGCGGCGAGGCCGCCGTTGGGGTACACGCGCTTGCTGGTGGGCTCGGCGAGGACCCCGGCGAGCACATTGACCGTGTTGCGCTCGGTTCCGGCCTTGGCCGCGAGGGTGTTCTTGAGGTCCTTGATCTGGTTCCAGACCTGGGGGGTCTGCCGGTGGGCCAGCACCACGTACCGGGTGTGCGGGGTCTTGAGCTTCCCGGTGAGATCGGCGGTGTCCTGGCCGAGGATCGGGGCGAGGAGGGTGGCGGCCTGCTGGGGGGCGTCCTGGATCTTGGTGGCGTCCGGGGTGAAGAGCGTGGGGTCGGCGGTGATGTCGTACGCGTCCACGCTGGTCGCCAGTTCGACGCCGTTTCGGTCGGTGATCTCGCCGCGTACGGCGGCCAGGGTGCGGCCCACATAGCGGTTCTGGTCGGCCTTGGCGGCGTAGGCGCTCGCGTCCACGGCCTGCACTTGGAGCAGTCGTACGACGAAGGCGAGCAGCACCAGGGTCAGGGCGAGCCCGACCAGGCGCAGCCGGGGGCGGGGGCTGCCGAGCCGGATGGCCCGGGGTGTGCGGGAGGCGGGGCGGCGGGCCGGGGCCGGGCGGCGCGCCGGGCGGGCTCCGGGGCCCGGGCGGCGCCGGGCGTCGGGGCGTACGGGCCGGGCGGGGCCGGGCACGCGGCGGCGCGGCGGTTCCCTGTCGGACACTTCCGTCACCTGCCGGGGGTAGAGGAGGGGGGTGCGGTCGGGGCGGGCGGCGCGGTCGAGGCGGGGGCCGCCGGGGGGGAAGCCGGGGGCGGCGCGGACGGGACCGCCGGGGCGAGCGGTGCCGTGGTGCCCGGGGACGGCCCGGCCGCGGGGTTCGGATACGGGCTGAGCACCTCGGGCGGACGCGCTGCCATGGTGTCCGCCGCGGGCTGCTGGGGGGCGGCCGAGGGGACGCCCTTGACGGTGCCGTCGGGGTCGAGGAAGGCGGGGTCGCCGCCGGGAACCATGCCGAGGTCGTGGGCCCGGCGCTGGAGGGCGTCCGGGGCGGAGTAGGCGTCCACGTCCCGCTGGAGGGCCTGTTCCTCGTCGGTGAGGTTCTTGGTCTGCCGTTGCAGGTCGTCGAGGCGGAAGGCGCCCTCGCTGAGCGCCGAGTTCAGCACCAGGAGGCCGATGAGGCCGCCGCCGAGCAGCACGACGACGAGCAGCACAAAGGGTGTACGGGCGGCGCCGCCGCCCCGGCCACCGACCGGGATGAGGCGTGCGAGCCGGGCGGCCCTCCCCCGGAGTTCGGGTTTTCTGCTCACCCGTCCTCCCGCCGTGCGGCGCCTGTGCGCCGCTGCCGTCGCCGGTGGCGGGCGGGGGGCGGCGCGGAGTTCCCCCGGGGCCGGTGCGGGCGTCCGCCGCCGGTCGGCGCGTCCGGGCGTTTCGGGGCCGCTCTGTTCACTCGCCCTCCCCTTTCGTCAGGCCCACTCGGCTTCCGTCGGGCTCACTCGGCGTCCTCGCGGATGCGCTCGGCACCCCGCAGACGCGCCGGGGCCGCACGGCGGTTCTCGGCGATCTCCTCCTCGCTGGGAAGTTCGGCACCGCGTGTGAGGAGCTTGAGCCGGGGCTGGTGGTGTTCGGGCACGACCGGGAGGCCGGGGGGCGCGGTGGTCGCGGCCCCGGTGGCGAACACCTGCTTGACCAGGCGGTCTTCGAGGGAGTGGTAGGACAGGACGGCGATCCGGCCGCCGACGGCCAGGGCCTTCACGGCGGCGGGGATCGCCCGCTCCAGGACGGCGAGTTCGCCGTTGACCTCGATGCGCAGCGCCTGGAAGGTGCGCTTGGCGGGGTTGCCGCCGGTCCGCTTGGCGGCCTGCGGCAGCGCGTCCCGGATCAGTTCGACGAGCCGTGCGCTGTTGGTGAAGGGCTCCTTCGCGCGCTCCCGCACGACCGCCCCCACGATCCGCTTGGCCTGCTTCTCCTCGCCGTAGGCACGCAGGATCCGGACGAGTTCGCCCGGCGGGTAGGTGTTGAGAACCTCGGCGGCGCTCACGCCCGTCGTCTGGTCCATGCGCATGTCGAGCGGGGCGTCCTGCGCGTAGGCGAAGCCGCGGTCGGCCTCGTCGAGCTGCATGGAGGACACGCCGAGGTCGAAGAGGACGCCCTGGACGCGGGCCAGGCCCAGCCGGTCGAGCACCGCGGGGAGTTCGTCGTAGACGGCGTGCACCAGGGTGGCGCGGTCGCCGAAGGGGGCGAGGCGCTCCCCGGACAGGCGCAGTGCCTCCTTGTCGCGGTCGAGGGCCACGAGCCGCGCCTCGGGGAACCGGGTCAGCAGGGCCTCGCTGTGGCCGCCGAGTCCGAGGGTGCAGTCGACGACCACGGCACCCGGCTCGGCGAGGGCCGGGGCCAGCATGTCCAGACACTGCCGGAGCATGACGGGCACGTGTCGACTTGTGCTCAAGGGGGCCTCTCAGATCCGGCGCGCCGGTCCGCACGGACGGCCGGCCGCCCCCCTCCGGACGACGCCGGGGACGCCCCCGCTCGGCGAGGGGGCCTGCCGGCGCCGGAAGCGTCAGCCGACCGGGAGCGGGAGGAGGCCGAGCCGTACGTACGCGCCGCGCACGCGGGGAGAATCCGGCGGGCAGCCGGCGTCTCCTGGGTGGACAGTCCGCGGGGAGAACGTCTCGCCTCCCACTTCGCGTCACTTTAGTCCACCCCGTGATGCGGTCAATCAACCGGCCTGCGCGTCGCCGCGCGGCCCGCGGCGGTGGACGGCGGAGCGGGGTTCACCCGTCCGGCAGTGGCTGCTCCTCGGCGTGGAGTGCGTCACAACAAGCCGCACTGTCGTTCTTTGTTCGCTCTCACAGCAGGCCGGGATCGGCCGTGACCAGTAACGTCATGGGTATGACGACTTCCGCATCCGTACCCGCCGGTCCCGAAGGCGCCATAGTGGGCACCGTCACCGATCGCCTCGTGGAGGCCAACCAGCGTTATGCCGCCGCGTTCAAGGACCCCGGGATGGACGCCCGTCCCGTGCTCCGGGTCGCGGTCGTGGCCTGCATGGACGCCCGGCTGGACCTGCACGCCGCGCTCGGTCTCGAACTGGGCGACTGCCACACCATCCGCAACGCGGGCGGCGTCGTCACCGACGACGTGATCCGCTCCCTGACCATCAGCCAGCGCGCGCTGGGCACCCGCAGCGTAGTGCTGATCCACCACACCGGCTGCGGCCTGGAGTCCCTGACCGAGGAATTCCGGCACGAGCTGGAGATGGAGGTCGGGCAGCGGCCCGCCTGGGCGGTGGAGGCGTTCCGCGATGTCGACCAGGACGTGCGGCAGTCGATGCAGCGGGTGCGCACCTCGCCGTTCCTGCTGCACACCGATGACATAAGGGGCTTTGTCTTCGATGTGAAGACGGGTCTGCTGCGGGAGATCGACCCCGCATAAGGGCCGGTCCGGTCCGCTCCGCGCAGGGGCCGATCCGGTCCACCCCGTCCTTTTACCACGCCTTACACACGTATTTCTTCGGACAATCACCCCGGTCCGGGTGGGCCAAAAGGCCGTAAGGCCGACATATCGCAGACAGTTATCCACAGCCGAGTGACACGAACCGGTAACGGCTACAAGAATGCGGATGTGGCGTCACTCGGAACTGTTCCGGGGTGATGTCCGTATTCGGGGTGGGCCGGTCCGCATCGCAGAGCGTCGGCCCGGAGAAAGTACGGGCCGAGGAGGGCCGGGTGACGACCTATGACGATCGAGCGAGCCTCACTGATCTGACCGCCACTGTGGAGCGCGTCCGCAGTTCGGTGGAAGGAGTGATCGAGGGCAAGCCCGAGGTCGTACGGCTTTCCCTGACCGTGCTGCTCGCCGAGGGGCATCTTCTGATCGAGGATGTCCCCGGCGTCGGCAAGACCATGCTGGCGAAGGCCCTGGCGCGCTCCATCGACTGCTCGGTGCGGCGCATCCAGTTCACCCCGGACCTGCTGCCCTCGGACATCACGGGCGTGTCCATCTGGGACCAGCAGCGCCGGGACTTCGAGTTCAAGCCGGGCGCGATCTTCGCCCAGATCGTGATCGGCGACGAGATCAACCGCGCCTCCCCCAAGACCCAGTCGGCGCTGCTGGAGTCGCTGGAGGAGCGCCAGGTCACCATCGACGGCCAGACCTATGAACTGCCCAGCCCCTTCATGGTGGTCGCGACCCAGAACCCGGTGGAGATGGAGGGCACCTATCCGCTGCCCGAAGCCCAGCGGGACCGCTTCATGGCCCGTGTCTCCATCGGCTACCCGAGCGCGGAGGCCGAGCTCCAGATGCTCGACGTCCACGGCGGGGTCAATCCGCTGGACGACCTCCAGCCGGTGGCGCACGCGCACGAGATCCTCAAGCTGATCGAGGCCGTCCGGGGCGTGCATGTCGCCGAGTCCGTCCGGCGCTATGCGGTGGACCTGGTCGCCGCCACCCGCACCCATCCCGACCTCAGACTGGGCGCCTCGCCGCGCGCGACCCTGCATCTGCTGCGCGCGGCGAAGGCGTCCGCGGCCCTGTCCGGCCGGGAGTTCGCCCTGCCGGACGACGTCCAGGCCCTCGCCGTGGCGGTCCTGGCCCACCGTCTGCTGCCCACCGCACAGGCCCAGCTGAGCCGCCGCACCGCCGAGCAGGTCGTCCAGGAGATCCTTCAGAACACCCCGGTGCCCGCGGCACCGCAGGCCTCGGGCCTCCCCCTGGGGCGGGGCTACGGCCAGCAGCCGCCCCGGAGGCCCTGATGACCCACGGGGGGACGGCGCCCGGCGCCCAGGACGAGCCGGGCGGACTGCGCGCCGCGCTCACCGGGCTGACCACCCGGGGGCGCTCCTTCCTGGCCGCCGGGATCGCGGCCGTCGTCTGCGCCTACGTCCTCGGCCAGGCCGATCTGCTCCGGGTGGGACTGCTGCTCGCGGTGCTGCCCCTGGTCTGCGCCGCGGTGCTCCACCGCACGCGCTACCGGGTCGCGGGCAGCCGCCGTCTGACCCCGGAGCGGGTCCCCGCCGGTTCCGAGGCCCGCGTCCATCTGCTGATGGACAACGTCTCCCGGCTGCCCACCGGACTGCTGATGCTCCAGGACCGGGTGCCCTACGTCCTCGGGCCGCGCCCCCGCTTCGTCCTGGACCGGGTGGAGCCGGGCGGCCGGCGCGAGGTCTCCTACCGGGTCCGCTCCGATCTGCGCGGCCGCTATCCGCTGGGCCCGCTCCAGCTCCGGCTGGCCGACCCCTTCGGCATGTGCGAGCTGACCCGCTCCTTCTCCGCCCAGGACACGCTGACGGTCGTCCCACGGGTGGACCCGCTGCCGCCGATACGGCTGACCGGCGAGGCGCGGGGCTACGGCGACGGGCGGCAGCGGTCGCTGGCCCTGGCCGGTGAGGACGATGTGATCCCGCGCGGCTACCGCCACGGCGACGACCTCCGCCGGGTCCACTGGCGCTCCACCGCGCGCTACGGCGAGCTGATGGTGCGCCGGGAGGAGCAGCCGCAGCGCGCCAGGTGCACGGTGCTGCTCGACGCCCGCAGGACCGCCTTCCGGGGCACGGGCCCGGACTCGGCCTTCGAGTGGGCGGTCGCGGGCGCCGCGTCCACCCTCGCACACATGCTCGAACGAGGCTTCTCCGTGCGGCTGTTGACCGACACCGGCACCTCGGTGCCCGGCGAGGGGGCGGACGGGTTCGCGGGCGCGAGCCCCGAGTCCGCGGACGCGGCCGGACTGATGATGGACACCCTCGCCGTGATCGACCACTCGGACGGCACGGGCCTGTCCCGCGCCTACGACGTGCTGCGCGGCGGGAACGAGGGACTGCTGGTCGCCTTCTTCGGCGGCCTGGACGAGGAGCAGGCCGCGGTGGCCGCCAAGATGAGCAGACGCAGCGGCCGCGCGATCGCCTTCCTGCTGGACAGCGAGGCCTGGGAGCGCGAACCGGCTGATGTGCCGGCCCCCCTGGACCGCGCCGAGGACCGGCTGCGGCTGCTGCGCGAGTCGGGCTGGACGGCGCTGGCGGTGCCCCGCGGCGTTCCGCTCGCGGAGCTGTGGCGCGAGGCGGACCGGCAGCGCTCCGGCGCGGGCACCCTCAGCGGTGCGGAGGGACGGTCATGAGCGGGCGGCCCCGGCTGGCGCTGTGCGCCGCGGCGGCGACGCTGGCCGCGGCCTGCGCGCTGCTGCCCCTGGTGTCCCCGATGACCTGGCTCTTCCAGGCGGCGTTCCTGGTGGCGGCGCAGACCGGGGTCGGCGCGCTGGCCCGACAGGTGCCACTGGCCCGTCCGCTGACCATCGCCTGCCAGGCGGTCACCGGACTGCTGCTGCTCACCCTGGTCTTCGCCCACGACCAGTCCCTCGCGGGCTTCATCCCGGGCCCCGACGCCATCCGCCACTTCGGGGAGCTGCTCCAGTCGGGCTCACAGGACGTGGGGCGGTATGCCATTCCCGCGCCGCTCACCCCCGGCATCCGGCTGATGATCGTCGGCGGGGTGCTGGTCATCGGGCTCCTGGTGGACGCGCTCGCCGTGACGTTCCGCTCGGCGGCCCCGGCCGGACTTCCGCTGCTCGCGCTGTACTCGGTGGCCGCGGGGCTGTCCCACGGCGCCGCCGACTGGCTGTGGTTCCTCGTCGCCGCGAGCGGCTATCTGATGCTGCTGCTGGCCGAGAGCCGCGACCGGCTCTCCCAGTGGGGCCGGATCTTCGGCGGCCCGCCGCGCGAACGGGAGCGGGGTACCGGCGGTGCCGTGGCCCCCGTCCGGGCCGGGCGCCGGATCGGGGCGGTGGCGCTGGGCGTCGCGCTGGTGGTGCCGCTCGCGCTGCCCTCGCTCACGGGCGGCCTGCTGGACGGCACCGGAAGCGGGGTAGGCGCCGGATTCGGCGACGGCAACACCATCTCCGCGGTCAACCCCCTGGTCTCGCTGCGCGACAGCCTCAATGTGGACCAGGACCGCCAGGTGATGGCCTACCGCACCAACTCGGACGACACCCAGGACATGTATCTGCGGATCGTCGCCCTGGACGACTTCGACGGCACGACCTGGCGGCCGGCCCAACGCCGCATCTCCGCCGTGCCGGGAACCCTCCCCACTCCGACGGGCCTCGCGGGCGATGTGCGCCGGACCGAGATCGAGACGCGGATCTCGGCGGCGGACTGGTACGCACAGGACTGGCTGCCGATGCCGTACCCGGCGACCGGGGCGAAGGTCAAGGGCAGCTGGCGCTACGAGCCGGTGGGCCGCACACTCGTCGGCGACCACGGCCAGACCACGCGCGGCCTCCAGTACGACGTCAAGAGCCTGATCGTGCAGCCGACCGCGGAGCAGCTGGCGGCGGCGCCGGAGCCGCCGGAGCCGCTGAAGCGCGACTTCACCAAGGTGCCGGCCTCGCTTCCGGCGATCGTGGCGCAGACGGCCCGCAAGGTGACCGCGGGCGCGTCCAACCACTACGAGCAGGCCGTCAGGCTCCAGGACTACTTCGCGCTCAACGGCGGCTTCACCTACAGCACCGAGGTGCAGGCCGGCACCGGCTCGAAGGCCATCGCCCGCTTCCTGAGGGACAAGCAGGGCTTCTGCGTGCACTTCTCGTTCGCGATGGCCGCGATGGCCCGGACCCTCGGGATTCCGGCCCGGGTGGCGGTGGGATTCACCCCGGGCTCCCCGCAGGCGGACGGGTCCATGTCGGTGGGGCTGCGGGATGCGCACGCCTGGCCCGAGCTGTACTTCGAGGGGGTCGGCTGGACCCGCTTCGAGCCGACCCCGACCCGCGGCACGGCCCCCTCCTACACCCAGTCGAACACGCCCAGCGGGGAGATTCCGGCCGTGCCGCAGCCGCCCCGGTCGGCCACGTCCGCGCCGTCCACGGCTCCCTCCGCGAGCGAGAGCTGCTCGGCGACCATGCGGAAGCTGGAGGCGTGCCCGGACCAGTCCGCGGGGGCCCTGGCGACCGCGGGGGACGACGGGCCGCCGTGGTACCGGGTCCTGGCCTGGACACTGCTGGGGCTCGCCCTGCTCGCGGTGCCGCTGGCGCCGATGCTGTGGCGGCTGCGGAGCCGGTCGGTACGGCTGGCCTCCGCCCGGCACGCCTCGTCCGGCCCCCGGACGTGCACCGGTGACGGTGAGATCGCGGTGGCCACGCTGCCGGGCGGGGTGCCCCCGGACGGGGCGGCGGACGCGGCCGCGGGCCACACCCTGGCCGTGTGGCGCGAGCTGACCGACACGGCCTGGGACTACGGCATCCCGCCGGACGAGGCCCTGACCCCACGCGGGGCGGCCGCCCGGATCGTGCGCCTCGGCCGCCTGGACGAGCCCGCCGCGGCCGCGGTGCACCGGCTGGCCGGTGCGGTGGAACAGGTCCTGTTCGCACCACGGCCATGCCCCGAGCCCGGTCTCGCCGAGGACGTGCGCACGGTACGCACGGCCCTGCGCTCCGGGGTCGGCCCCCGAACCCGGATACGCGCAGTGCTGGCCCCCCGCTCCGCCCTGCGCCTCCTCTGGACCGCCGGCGACCGCTGGGCCGCCTTTCGAGCGCACTGGACCGCCCGCCGGACACCGGGGACGCCGGGGACGCCGGGGGCGCCGGGAGAGCGGGGGGTCTGAGGCAGGCCGCTGGGGCGGGGCGGCGGACTGGGTTGCGGACCGGGGTACCGGGTCCGCGCGGGGGCGGTGGCCTGGGTTCTGAGCGGGGGATACCGGATCCGCGTGGGGGCCCGGGATCCGAGCCGGGATACCGGGTCCGCGCGGGAAGACTGGGTTCCGGCCCGGGGTACCGAGCCCGCGCGGGGAGACCTGGGTTCGGGCGGGGATACCGGGTCCGCCGCGCCGTGGCGGCGGGGTCTGGCCAGGGCGCCGGGGTCGGCTGGCTTCGGGCTGGGGCGGGATTTACGGGCCCGGGGCGGGGGTACCGGGGTCTGCCTGGGCTCCGAGCGCAGGGCGGACCTGCGCTACGGGCCCGGGGCGCGGGTGCCGGAGCTGCTGGCCGGGCTACGGTCCCCGGGTGGCGTGGCTGGGCTGTCGGTCGAGGGCTTTGGTGAGACGTTGGGCGGGGGCCTTCCCACGGGGCTGGCGGGGCCCCTCCGCTGGCCGGGCGGGGGCGGCGGGAAGGACCTCGCGGCCCCGGCGGGGGCGGTGGCATGGCTGAGGGGGCGGCCATCCCGTCGGATGGCCGCCCCCTCGCGGAAGTCTTCGGGCTGGTGCCCGGAGGGGCTAGTGGCCCTGTTCGTCCCGGCGGCGCTGCCAGCGCTGCTCGATGCGGTCCATCATGGAGCGTCGGGCGCGGGCCTGCCGACGGGCGCCCGGCGCACCCTGCTCGCCCGGCTTGGGCACCTTGCGCCACCCGGTCACCACAAGCACGGCACAGCCCAGCATGACGAGGAAGCCCACCACGCTGATCCAGATCTGCTTCGCGACCATTCCGGCCATGAGGAGCGCGATACCCACCAGGAAGCCCGCCGCCGCCTGGTAGACCCGTCGCCGGGTGTACGTACGCAGCCCGCTTCCCTCAAGCGCTGTCGCGAACTTGGGATCTTCGGCGTACAGCGCTCGCTCCATTTGCTCGAGCATTCGCTGCTCGTGCTCCGAGAGCGGCACGGAGTCCTCCTCATCGTGCAGTCGCCGGGGCGACCGGGGGTCCCCTTCAGGATAGGCAGGGAATCGCCCCCTTGAAACCCGCCCCTCTACGCCAATTGGCCAACCGGAACCCGCCATGGCAGTCCCGGCTCACTGAGGCTTCCATTCCCCAGTGGCCGACCCGTCATGCCGGGTGGTCTCCCTCGATCATACGGCGGGGACCGCCCGATCGGAGGTCCTGTGGCGTACTCCATCCACCGCCCCGCCGCTGATCAACGGCGGGGCGCCGCAGTCGACTCAGGCAGCGCCCGCGCCCCGGCTCTCGCCGAGGACATGGAGCTGGGTGGCAACGGCATGGAAGGCGGGGTCCTCGGCGGCCGCGGCCTCCAGGGCGAGCAGCGCGTCCAGGGCGCCCGGCTCGGTGTCCACCAGCACTCCGGGTACGAGATCCGCGAAGACCCGGACGCCGTGCACGGCGGCGACACCGAGGCCCGCCTCCTCGACGAGCGAGGTGAGCTGCGCGGCGGTGAAGCGGTGGGGAACGGGGTCGCCCTCCCCCCACCGGCCGTCCGGGTCCCCGAGCGCCTGCCGGGCCTCCTTGAAGTGACCGGCGAGGGCCCGCGCCAGGACCGCACCGCCGAGGCCCGCCGCGAGCAGGCTGAGGACACCGCCGGGACGCAGCGCGGCGACCACGTTGCGCACGCCTTCGGCGGGGTCGTCCACGTACTCCAGGACGCCGTGGCACAGCACGGCGTCGTAGCCCTCCCGCTCCACCACGTCGAAGAGGCCGTGGGCGTCGCCCTGGACACCGCGCACCCGGTCGGCGACGCCGGCCTCGGCGGCCCGCCGCTCCAGCGCGAACAGCGCGTTCGGGCTGGGGTCGACGACGGTGACCCGGTGGCCGAGGCGGGCGGCGGGCACCGCGAAGTTGCCGCTGCCGCCCCCGGTGTCGAGGACGTCCAGCACGTCCCGCCCCGTGGCCTTGACGCGGCGGTCGAGGGCGTCCTTGAGGACCTCCCAGACCACGGCGGTACGGAGTGAAGCGCGCGGGCGCATCGGGTCCGACACGGCAGTTGACTCCTCGGCGCGGCACCGCCTTCTGCACGGCGGAGCGATCGGTCGGCCTTCCCGACCCGCATCGGGGCGGAAGGCTCCAGGCGCCTCCACCCTATTGCCTCCGCCACAGTGCACGGAGCCCCGACCCACACCGACCGCACCGCCCCGCGGCGCCACCGCCCCGGGCCCCGGCCCGCGCCCCGGCATCCGCAACCCCAGCCGCGGCATCAACCGTGGTCGCAACCGTGGCTTCAACCCGTATGCATCGCCCCTTCCCCCCTCCCCCCTCCCGCCCCACCCCTCCTCGCCCCTCACCCCGCGTCCGGCATCCCCTCCCGCCGCTGCCCCTCCCCCAAAGGCCCTCCGCCCAGAGGTCCCCCGCCGCGAGGCCCCTCACCGGTCTGCTGGCGTGGCTGTGGCAGGACCGGCTGCAACACCAGCATTCGTTCGACGATGCGCAGGAACATCGCCGCGTCGCGTATCAGGTCGTCCGCGTCCCGGTCCCCGGCGGCGCCCGCGATACCGGCCTCGGCGCGGGCCCGGCGGTCGGCGCCGGAGGCGAACAACGCGCTCCAGTCGGTAAGTTCGGGAGCCATCTCGGACAGCACCTCCCAGGCGCTGCGGATCCGGGCGCGGCGGCGGGCGTTGAGCTCCGGCCGTCCGCGGGCGGCGAGCACCGCCGCGGCCGTGCGCAGGGCCGCGAGATGCGCCGTCGCATACCGCTCGTTGGGGGTGTCCAGGCGGGCCGCCTCGTCGAGTCCGGCGCGGGCCTGGGCGAGCAGGTCCAGTGCGGCGGGCGGGGCGGTGGACCGGCGCAGCACGGGGTGCACATCGCTCGCCGGGCCGTTCAGTGAGGGGGCAGGGCCGGTGGCGCGGCGCCGTGCGGCACCTGCGGAGTGGCTGGCCATGACGAACCTCCTGTCGTCTGCGTGACGGCGCTGTGGCCGTATGTGCACATCGTGCGGCACGGCACTGACAATCCGGCCTGACCAGCGGCTTTGCTCGATCTCGGGGGTTCGGGGTAACTTTTGAACTGACCAGTCAGTTCAAAACCGGGTCCCACGACTGGGCGCTCCGCCCAGGGGAACCAGGGGGGCATGGACATGCAGGAGGAAGCGGCCGGGGCCGCCGTGGAGGCCACGGACCTCGGCCTCAAGGGCCCGCGTGGCCCCGTGTTCCGGGGGATCCGGGTGGCGGCCCGGCCCGGCGCGCTCATCGCAGTGGAGGGGCCCTCGGGCTCAGGCCGCACCAGTCTGCTGCTGGCGCTCACCGGACGGATGAAGCCGACCGAGGGCAGTGCCGTGGTCGGCGGGCACCGGCTGCCCAAGGAGATGTCCGCGGTCCGCCGGATCAGCGCGGTCGCGAACATGTCGGGCGTCACCGATCTGGAACCGGCGCTGACTGTGGCCGAGCACCTGCGCGAACGCGCCCTGCTGGAGAGCCGGTTCGGGGACTCCCTGCGTGCGCTGCTGCGCCCCCGCAGCGAGCGCTCGGCGGCGGCGCGGCACCGTATCGACACGGCCGTCACCGCGGCCGGGCTCGACCTGGAGGCGCTGCCCAAAGGCCCCCGCACCGCCGTACGCGATCTGGAGCGGCTGGAGGCCCTGCGGCTGTCCATCGCGCTGGCCCTCATCAGCCGGCCGCGGCTGCTCGCGGTCGACGACACCGACCTCAAGCTCTCCCCCGCCGAACAGACCGAGACCTGGGCCCTGTTGAGGTCTCTCGCCGCGGCCGGGACCACCGTCTTCGCGGTGTGTGCCGAAGCCCCGCAGGACGTGACCGTGGTGTCGACGGCTTCCGGCTACCGCGTACCACAGGGCGAGGCCCCCGCCCCCTCCGACGAGCCCGCCAAGCCTTCCGAGCCCGTCGAGCCCTCCGAGCCCGCCAAGGACTCCACGGAATCCGAGAAGTCCGAGCCCGCCAAGGACTCCGCGACATCCGTGAAGTCCGCGCGCTCCGGGGACTCACAGGACTCCCAGAGCCCTCAGGGCTCCTCCCAGGGCTCCCAGGACACGGAGGCCGCCGCGGCCGCCACCCCCGATGAGCAGCCGTCCCGCGACGGCGCCGAAGACGACAAGGAGACGGCGGATGCGCTCGCCGAAACTGGCCGCGCTTGAGCTGAAGCGGTTCGGCAGGGGAAGGCTGCCCCGTGCGGCACTCGTCGCCCTCCTGCTGCTGCCGCTGCTGTACGGCGGTCTGTACCTGTGCTCCTTCTGGGATCCGTACGGACGCCTGGACCGCATACCCGTGGCGCTCGTCGACGACGACAAGGGCGCGACGGCGGACGGTCAGAAGATCACCGCGGGCGAGGACCTCGTCAAGGGACTGCGCGAGAGCAAGACCTTCGAGTGGC
Source organism: Streptomyces sp. NPDC052040 (assembly GCF_044548405.1). Taxonomy (NCBI): domain Bacteria; kingdom Bacillati; phylum Actinomycetota; class Actinomycetes; order Kitasatosporales; family Streptomycetaceae; genus Streptomyces; species Streptomyces sp. NPDC052040. The sequence goes on from NZ_JBIUBV010000006.1 coordinate 54,356, forward strand.
ACGAGGTGGACGCGGCCGAGGCCAGGCGGGGTGTGGAGAACGGCACCTACTACCTGTCGCTGACCATGCCGTCCGACTTCAGCGCGCGGATCGCCACCAGCTCCGGGAAGTCCCCCGAGACCGGTGCCCTCCAAGTGCGCACCAACGACGCGAACAACTACATCGTCGGGCAGATCTCCAAGACGGTGTTCGGCGAGGTGCGTTCGGCGGCCTCCGCGAAGACCTCGCGGACCTTCCTGGACCGGATCTTCATCTCCTTCTCCGACATCCACGGCAAGACCGTGCAGGCCGCGCAGGGCGCCGACAAGCTCACCGGCGGGATCGGCAAGGCGGAGCAGGGCTCCAAGGCCCTCGCCGACGGTCTCGCGGAGGCCAGGAACGGCGGCGGCAAGCTGTCGGACGGCCTGACGAAGCTCACCCGGGGCGCGGGCGATCTGCACAGCGGGGCGCAGCAGATCGCGTCCGGTACCCAGGCGCTGGCCGACCGGGTGCACGGCGCGGCCGACCAGGTGCGGCCGTTCCTGAAGGAGAACGGACGGCAGATCGCCGACACCGCGACCCTGGTGGCCGACTCCTCGGGAGTGATCAGCGACCACCTCGACGCGTTCGTCAGCACGGCCCCGCTCGCCGAGAGCGGCACCCGCAAGGCGTCCGACGCGCTCAACGAGGTCTACGACCGGCGCTGCACCGACGCGCTGCTGCCCGACCCCGCCTGCGACGACCTGAAGAAGGCCCGGGACGCGGCGGCCCAGGCGGCGCAGCTGGCCCATGACGTGAACACCGTGGTGCAGGACTACCACGGGGACATGACCGCGCTGAAGGGCGATCTGACGACGCTCCAGCAGCAGGCGCGGGCCCTCGCCAAGGCGGCGCCGCACCTCTCCGGGGACCTCGACGACGCGGTCGCCAAGGTGGACGCGCTCAACCAGGGCGCCGCCCGGGTCGCCCAGGGAGCGGGCACGCTGCGCGGCGGACTGGGCACCGCCCAGGCGGGCGCCGACGATCTCAACGCGGGCCTGGACCGGCTGGCGTCGGGCGCGGTGGACCTCAACGGAGGCATGTACAAGCTGGCCGACGGCTCCGGGAAGCTGGCGGGCGGACTGCACGACGGGGCGTCGAAGATCCCCGACTACGACAAGCAGGACCGCGACCGGCGGACCGATGTCATGGCCGACCCGGTGCAGCTCGCGTCCCGGGACCTGCACCACGCGCCGAACTACGGCACCGGCTTCGCCCCGTACTTCATTCCGCTGTCCCTGTGGGTGGGCTCCATGGTGGCGTACATGCTGATTCCGCCGCTGAACCGGCGCGCGCTGTCGGCGGGCGCCTCGGCCCGGCGGATCACGCTGGCGGGCTGGCTGCCCGCGGCCGCCGTGGGGATCCTCCAGACGGGCGCCCTGATGGCCGTACTGCACTGGGCGATCGGCCTGGAGATGGTGCGGGCGGCGGGCACGGTCGGCTTCCTGTTCCTGGTCGCGGTGTGTTTCGCGGCCATCGTGCAGTGGCTGAACGCGCAGTTCGGCGCGGCGGGCCGGATCCTGGTGCTGGCCCTGCTGATGCTCCAGCTGACGTCCGCGGGCGGCACCTACCCGGTGCAGACCAGCCCCGGCTTCTTCAACGCGATCCACCCCTTCCTGCCGATGAGTTACGTCGTGCAGGCCCTGCGCAGGCTGATCACCGGCGGCGGACTCACCCCGGTGTGGCAGGCGTGCGCCGTGTTGACGGTGTTCACCGTGGGCGCCCTCGCGCTGACCGCTCTGACGGCCCGCCGCAAGCAGGTGTGGACGCTCAGCAGGCTGCACCCGGAGCTGACCCTGTGACGCCGACGGCCGGAGCTGCGCCCTCCGACGCGGCCTTTCCTGTGAGAATTACAGCCATGGAACACAGCAGTGCCTCCGCCCCGGGCGGCTCGGGTCGCCGCGCGGCGACCCGGCAGAAGCTCTACGAGGCGGCGGTCACCCTCATCGCGGAGCAGGGCTTCTCCGCGACGACCGTCGACGAGATCGCCGAGCGGGCGGGGGTCGCCAAGGGCACGGTCTACTACAACTTCGCCAGCAAGTCGGTCCTCTTCGAGGAACTGCTGCGGCACGGCGTGGGCCTGCTCACCGCCTCGCTGCGGGAGGCGGCCGAGGAGACGGACCGGGCGGGCGGCAGCAAGGTCGACGCACTGGACGCCATGATCCGTGCGGGGCTCGGCTTCATCTGCCGCTATCCGGCCTTCACCCAGCTGTATGTGGCCGAGCTGTGGCGCACCAACCGGGCCTGGCAGTCCACGCTCATGGTGGTGCGCCGCCAGGTGGTCGCGGCCATCGAGGACGTGCTGCGGGAAGGCGTGGCGAACGGTGAGTTCAGCGAGGAGATCGACATCCCGCTGACGGCGGCCGCGCTGGTCGGCATGGTGCTGGTGGCGGCCCTGGACTGGCAGTCGTTCCAGCCGGAGCGCTCCCTGGACGATGTGCACGCGGCGCTGTCGCGGCTGATCCAGGGGCGCGTGAGCGGCGCCCGGTAGCGCCTCCGCGCGCCGAAGCGCCGGTCCCGAGAAACAAAGCGCCGGTCCGGGTGGCCGCGTCCCCCGCGGCCGCCCGGACCGGCGCTCTGCCGTTCCCCCGTATCCCCTTGCGTTCCCCGTGTTCCCTTGTGTCCCCCGTTGCGGTCGTTCCCCCGGGTCTCCCCGTGCCTCGCTTCCGCCGAACGGGGTCGGCGGAAGGAGCGGGCAGGGGCGCGGAAGCCGTTCCGCCGCCCCGTGACGGCGGTTCCGGGCCACACCCCGTCTCCGTACCTCCACTGTCTCGTTCCCGCAGGTCGGAGCCCATCCGCGAAGATACTCATCTCCGCGTCTAGGTACAGATACTCAGATCCGGCCATCCGCCCCGCACCCGGTGGCCGGATCGGCGGCCATGGCGCCGGTCCGGGGCTCCCGGCGGGACTGTCGGCGGTCGCCGATAAAGTCACCGGCATGGCACGGATTGCGGTGATCGGCGCCGGGATGGGCGCGATGGCGGCCGCTGCCCGGCTGGCCGTCGCGGGCCACCGGGTGGTGGTGTACGAGCGTACGGAGACGTACGGCGGCGCGGTGCGCCGTTTCTCCCGCGACGGTTTCTCCTTCGACACGGGTCCGGGCCTGCTGCCCCTCCCGGCGGTCTACCGCGATCTGTTCGTCAAGACCGGCCGGGAACCGCTGGAGAGCTGTGTGGAGCTGGTCCAGGTGGATCCGTCCGCCCGCCATCTCTTCGCCGACGGCACGGAGGCCGCGCTGCCGAACGCGTCCCGCGCGGGTGCCGTCGCCGCGCTGGACGCGGCACTCGGCGGCGGGGCGGGCGAGCGCTGGGGCGACTTCCTGGTGCGGGCCCGTGAGGCCTGGGACCGCACCCGCAGGCCCCTGCTGGAGGAACCGCTGTGGCCCAACTGGGAGGTGCTGGCCGAGCGCGAGCCCTATCCGTCGGTGCCGCACCGCAGACTGCTGCGCACCCGGCGGGCCGTGACGCTCGCCGAGATCGGCGCGTTCGAACTGCGTGACGCGCGGCTCGCGGCACTCCTGGAGAGCCATGCGCTGGCGTACGGCCTGGATCCCCGGACGGCACCGGCGAGCGCGGCGGTGCTGCCGTATCTGGAGCACGCCTTCGGCACCTGGTATGTGCGCGGCGGGATGCGGGAGCTGGCCCGTGCCCTCCACGAGCGGTGTCTCACGCGGAAGGTGGAGTTCGTCTTCGGCGCGGAGGTCACCGGGATCGTCGAGAAGGACGGCCGGGCGGCGGGCGTGGAGCTGGCCGGGGGCGCGGGACAGGGCACGGTGGCGGAGGCGGACCAGGTGGTCGCCGGGGTCGCGCCCGCGGTGCTGGACCGTCTGATGCCGGGGACGGCGAGCGCGCGGGAGCCCGGCGGGGTCGCGGCCCCGCAGGGGCTGCCCGCCCGGCTGACGGTGCTGCTGGCACTGCGGGGCGGCCGCCCGGAGGGCTGCGCGCACCGCACGGTGGTCCATCCGGCCGACCGCGATGCCGAGCTGGACCGCCTGTTCGGCCCGGACACCGGGCTCCCCGCCACCCCGACGGTGACCGTGCTGCGCCCGGACGACCCCGCGCTGGTGCCCGACCCGGCCCATGAGGCGGTCACCCTGTCGGTGACCGTCCCGGCGGGCCTGGAGCTGTCCGCGGCCGAGGTGGACCGGGTCGTCGAGGCGGCCGAGCGCGCGATACCCGGCCTGCGCGAGAGGGTGCTGTGGCGGGAGGTGCGCACTCCGGGACACATCGCCGAGGAGACCGGCGCGCCCGGCGGCGCGGTCCCGGCACCGGCCCTCGCGGCGGGCGGCGGCCGGCTGCTGCACCCGTCCAACACCACGGCTCTGCCGGGCCTGTTGACGGCCGGCGGCTGGTCCCACCCCGGGGGCGGTCTGCCCCATGCGGGCATGTCGGGGGCCCTGGTCTCCGGGCTGATCGTGGAGGGACCCGGCTTCCGCGGCTCCCAGTGAGCCGGTCCGCCGGGAAGCGGCGCGACGACCGGACATGAGTGAGGGCCCGGTACGGGGTACCGGGCCCTCCACAGAGGGTCGGCCAAGGGTGTCCGACCGCCTCGGGCTCAGAAGCGGTAGTGCTCGTCGTAGCCGTGGCCCTGGGCGGTGCCGTTCGGTGCGGTGCCGTTCGGGGTGCTGCCGTTCCCCTGGTACGGATACGGCTGCTCCTGCGGGAGTTCACCGCCGAGCGCGTCGTCGGTGCTGCGCTGCTGGGGCACCCAGACGCCGCCGGCCGGGGTCTCGCCGTAGGTGCCCTGGGCGTACTGCTGCTCCTGCCCGTACGCCTGCTGGCCGTACTGCTGCTGCTCCTGGCCGCCGTAGGACGGGTCGTAGGTGCCGCCGCCGTAGGTCGCGGCGCCCGCGTACGGGTCCGCGTACTCCCCGTACTGCTGCGGGGTGCCCTCGTAGCCGTACCCCTGCTGGCCGTAGCCGGAGTAGCCGTCGTAGGCGTAGGCACCCTGGTGCTGCTGGTCCTGGCCCTGGGCCTGCTCCCCGTAGGTGGGGTCGGCGGCCGCCGCGTAGCCCGCGCCGGTGTAGACGCCGTAGGAGCCGGTCTCGTCGGGCAGGGGCTGCGGCTCGTAGACGGCGGTCGACTCGGCGGTGCTCTCCGTGGGCTGGGCGCGGGTGAAGACGTTGTCGTCGTCGTAGCCGTCGTCCTGCTGCGGGTGGTGGGCCGTGGCGGACAGCGCCTCCTCGGGGGCGCCGTCCGGCTCCGGTGCCGGTTCCTGCCGGGCCGCCTCGCCCCGGCGGCGCTTCTGCTTCTTGGCCCCGCCGGCCTCGCGCGGGCGGTTGCCGACCGCCCAGCCCTCCGCGAAACCGCGGCGGAAGGAGAGCGTCACATAGGTCTGCCCGACCGCGAACGCGATCGCGCCCAGGCCGATGACGATCACCGAGGGGATCAGCACGCCGAACACGACGCCGAGGAACCCGCCGAACGCCAGCAGCCGCCAGCGCAGCCGCGCCTTGTACTGAAGCAGCACCTCGCCGAGAAGCCACAGCGCGACGATGCCGAACGCGATGTAGAGGACCGCCCAGCCCATGTACGCCCCTCTCCCAGTGGCCGCTACGCAGTGTGTCGTAGGTGAGTGCGACCGGTCTAGGCCCGCTTCGGATGGTGCAGGCCCAGGTTTTCGTAGATTTCCAGCGTCGCCGTGGAGTTGTTGAGTGTAATGAAGTGCAGTCCGGGAACTCCCTCGGCCAGCAGCCTCGCGCAGAACTCGGTGGCGAACTCGATGCCAATCGAGCGTACAGCCGCCGGATCGTCCTTCGCTGCGAGGATCCGCTCTTTCAGGGCGTCGGGCAGGACGGCGTTGCTGAGCTGCGGCAGCCGCTCCAGCATCCGCACACTGGTGACCGGCATGACCTCGGGGATGACCGGGGTGGTGCAGCCGGCCGCGGTGACCCGGTCCCGCAGCCGCAGATACGACTCCGGCTGGAAGAACATCTGGGTGATCGCGTAGTCGGCGCCCGCCCGGCACTTGTCGACGAAGTGCGCGACGTCCGAGTCCCAGCTGGGCGAGCGCGGGTGCATCTCGGGGAAGGCGGCGACGCCCACGCAGAAGTCGCCCGCCTCCTTGATGAGCCGGACCAGGTCGGCCGCGTAGGTCAGACCCTTGGGGTGCGGGATCCAGTCGGCCATCGGGTCGCCGGGCGGGTCGCCGCGGACGGCGAGCATGTTGCGGATCCCGGCGTCGGCGTACTGGCCGATGATGTTGCGCAGTTCGGCGACCGAGTGGTTGACGGCGGTGAGGTGGGCGACCGGGGTGAGCGTGGTGTCGACGACGATCTGCTGGGTCTCCTTCACCGTGCCCGCGCGGGTGGAACCACCCGCGCCGTAGGTCACGGAGACGAAGTCCGGGGCGACCGCCTCGACCCTGCGCAGCGCGCTCCACAGGTTCCGCTCGCCCTTGGGGGTCTTCGGTGCCGAGAACTCGAACGAGTACGTCGTCTTGCCGGAGGCGAGGATGTCGCGCACGGTCCGCGCGCGATCAGTCCTCGTGGATGCGGTTCCGAGGGCCATATCGGCAGGTTAGTCAGCAAGGGGCTGTCCCCCAACCGGGCGCCTATGATTTGCCCGAATTGCCGTGTTGCTGTCCACCAGCCGGACACCGGGGCGTCACCGTGCGGCGCGCATCCGTTCGGCCAGCTCCGTGGCCGCCGCGCCCGGGTCGTCCGCCTCGGTGATCGCACGGACGACGACCACCCGGCGGGCGCCCGCCTCCAGCACCTGGTCCAGATTGCCGAGGTCGATGCCGCCGATGGCGAACCAGGGGCGGTCGGTGCCCAGCGCGGCGGTGTGCCGGACCAGGTCGAGGCCGGGGGCCGGGCGGCCGGGCTTGGTGGGGGTGGGCCAGCAGGGGCCGGTGCAGAAGTAGTCCACGCCGGGCTGTACGGCGGCGGACTCGGCCTCCGCCGCGGAGTGGGTGGAGCGGCCTATGAGGACGCCGTCGCCGAGGACGGCGCGGGCCGCGGGGACGGGGAGGTCGCCCTGGCCGAGGTGCAGGACGTCCGAGGCGGCGGCGTGGGCGACGTCCGCGCGGTCGTTCACCGCGAGCAGCTTGCCGTGGCGGGCGCAGGCGTCGGCGAAGACCTCCAGGTGCTCGAGCTCCTCGGCCGCCTCCATGCCCTTGTCGCGCAGCTGCACGATGTCGACTCCGCCGGCCAGGACCGCGTCGAGGAACTCGGCGAGATCGCCCTGACGCCTGCGGGCGTCCGTGCACAGATAGACACGGGCGTCGGCGAGCCGGGCGGTGCGGGCGGTGTCGGGCACGGTGGGTCCCCCCCCGGGGGGTCGGTGGCGTGCGGGCCGCGGCGGACGGGCCGGCCGAGGCCGGTCCCGTGGCGCCGCGGCCCGCACGCCGGACGGTCGTTCTCGATCGGATCAGACGGCGAGCGCCTGCGCGCGGCGCTTCACCTCCGTACCGCGATTCTCCCTGAGGGCCTGCGCGGGGGTGCCGGGCAGGGTCGGGTCGGAGGTGAACAGCCACTCGATCATCTCTTCGACCGTAAAGCCGTCGTCCCGCAGCAGGGTCAGGGTGCCGGACAGCCCCTTGACCACCTTGTCCCCGTCGATGAAGTCGGCGGGGACGTGCAGTGCGCGGTTCTCACCCCGGCGTACGGCGATGATCTGGCCCTCCTTGACCAGCTGCCGTACGCGGGTCACCTCCATGTCGAACGCCTCTGCGATGTCGGGGAGGGTGAGCCATGCAGGGACGAGAGCATCAATCTTTGCGTCAATCTCGGTCACAGGACAAGCGTGCCATCCCGGACTGACAGTCGGAAGCGGGGCACCTCCGGCGGAGTGCCCGGTTGCCTCCGGCGGTGGACGTCCGGGACCCCGGAACGGGGGACAGCCCCCGTTCCGGCAAGCTAGGCCGTCGCCTCCTTCAGCGGGCGTGACGGGTCGGCCAGCAGGTCCGGGTCCATCGGGGACCCCGACTCGATCAGACGGCGGCCCTGCGCCAGGTCCCGGGGGCGGCCCACCGCCAGCAGGCCCACCAGGCGGCCCGCGCGCAGCCAGCACACCGCCCAGGCGGCGCCCTGGGGGTTGCCGCGCCAGACGGTCGTGTCGGCGCAGGCGTGGTGGCCCACGTACTGGACGAAGCGGCCGAACTGCTCCGACCAGAAGTACGGCACCGGGTCGTACGCCATCGGCGTCTCCCCGATGATGTTGGCGGCCACCGTGCGCGGGCCCTGGAGGGCGTTGTCCCAGTGGTGGACCAGCAGGCGCTGCTCGTAGCGGCCCGAGGGGAAGGACGCGCAGTCGCCGACCGCGTACACATCCGGCACCGAGGTGCGCAGATGCTCGTCGGCCAGCACCTCCCCGTGCACGCCCAGGACGACGCCCGAACCGGCCAGCCAGGCGGTGCCCGGGCGTGCCCCGATGCCCACGACCACCGCGCCCGCGGGCACCCGGGTGCCGTCGTCGAGCACCACGGCCCCCGGCTCGATGCGGTCCACCCGGGCGCCGGTGCGCAGCTCGGCGCCGCTGTCCGCGTACCAGGCCGCCATCGGCGCGGCCACCTCGGCGGGCAGCGCCCCCGCGAGCGGCCGGTCCGCGGCCTCGACCACGGTCACCGCGCAACCCGCCTCGCGTGCCGCGGTGGCGAACTCGGCGCCGATCCAGCCCGCGCCCACCACCACGATGTCGTGCTGCTCGGCGAGGACCGGCCGCAGCCGCTCGGCGTCGTCCAGGGTGCGCAGCAGATGCACCCCGGGGACGCCCTCGGCGCCCGGCAGCCGGATCGGCTCGGCCCCGGTGGCGAGGACGAGCACGTCGTAGGGGACGGGCCCCTCGGCGGTGTCCAGCTCGTGGTCGGCGGGGCGCAGGCCGGTCACCTCGCAGCTGAGCCGCAGCTCGATGCCCAGGGCCGCGAAGTCGACGTCGAAGGCGGAGCCGTCGGCCTTGCCGAGCAGCACGGCCTTGGAGAGCGGTGGGCGGTCGTAGGGCTGGTGCGGTTCCGCCCCGATGAGGGTCACCGTGCCCGTGAAGCCCTGTTCGCGCAGCGCGACCGCGGTCTGCACCCCGGCCATGCCTGCGCCCACGACGACGGCGCGCCGCGCCGCACCGCCCCGTTCCTGCGTCTGCTCGCTCACCTGATCACCATAGTCACCTGACAATGCGTCAGTCAGGGGGCGTGCTGAGTGAGCTGCTGCACAGCACCCGGCCCGCCACCCGCGACGCCCCACCCCGGACCCCGCGCCCCGGACCCGCACGGTTGCCCCTGCGGCTACCCCGTCGCGGGCCGGACAACCCCGGCCGCCGGGAGGCTCGCTTACCGCCCGGGGCGGGCACGGGACTAGGGTGGCTCCCGTACAAGCACTCGCGGGAGCCCGGACGCACCGGGCTGAGAGGGAGGCTGGCGGCCTCCGACCGTACGAACCTGATCCGGGTCATGCCGGCGAAGGGAGGGGGCTGACGCCCATGTCATCCACACGTGCCCCGGACGTCCTCGTCGTCGGGGGCGGGGTCATCGGACTCGTCACGGCCTGGCGCGCGGCGCAGCGCGGCCTGGTCACGGCCGTCGTCGACCCCGCGCCGGGCGGCGGAGCCGCCCAGGTGGCCGCGGGCATGCTCGCGGCCGTCACCGAGCTGCACTACGGCGAGCAGACCCTGCTCGCGCTGAATCTGGAGTCCGCGCGCCGCTACCCGGACTTCGCCGCCGAGCTGGCCGGGGCGGCGGGCCTGGAGGTCGGCGACCTCGGCTACCGCCGGTGCGGCACCCTCGCCGTCGCGCTGGACGCCGACGACCGCGCCCATCTGCGGGAACTGCATGCCCTTCAGCAGCGGTCCGGCCTGGACGCGGAATGGCTGACAGGCCGCGAGTGCCGACGTCTTGAGCCGATGCTCGCGCCCGGTGTGCGCGGCGGGCTCAAGGCCGACGGCGATCACCAGATCGACCCGCGGCGGCTGGTCGCCGCGCTGCTCACGGCCTGCGAGCGGGCCGGGGTCGGCTTCCACCGGGAGCGGGCCGAGCGGCTGACGGTGGAGCGGGGGCGCGCCACGGGTGTGCGGACCACGGGCGGCCGCGAACTGGCCGCCGGGCAGGTCGTGCTCGCCGCGGGCAGCCTCAGCGGGCGGCTCGCGGGCGTGCCGGAGGAGGTGCTGCCGCCGGTGCGGCCGGTGAAGGGGCAGGTGCTGCGGCTGACCGTGCCGAAGCGGTATGCCCCCTTCCTGAGCCGTACCGTGCGCGCCGTGGTCCGCGGCGGCCAGCTCTACCTGGTGCCGCGCGAGAACGGCGAGCTGGTGGTCGGCGCGACCAGCGAGGAGCTGGGCTGGGACACGACGGTCACCGCGGGCGGGGTCTACGAGCTGCTGCGCGACGCGCACGAGCTGGTCCCCGGGATCACCGAGCTGCCGCTCACCGAGACCGTGGCCGGACTGCGCCCGGGCTCCCCGGACAACGCTCCGCTGCTGGGCCCGACGGAGCTGGACGGCCTGGTGCTGGCCACCGGGCACTACCGCAACGGCATCCTGCTCACCCCGGTGACCGGCGATGTCATGGCCCATGTCCTGACCACGGGCGAGCTGCCGGACGAGGGCCGCCCCTTCACCCCCCGGCGGTTCGCCGCCACCGCGCTCACGGAGCAGCCCGCATGAACATCTCGGTCAACGGAGAAAGCCGCCGGTTCGCTGCCGGCACCGCGCTCGACGCCGTCGTACGCGCCCTCACCACCGCCCCCTCGGGCGTGGCCGCCGCCCTCAACGAGACCGTCGTGCCGCGCAGCCAGTGGCCGTCGACGGCGCTGAGCGAGGGCGACCGCGTCGAGGTCCTCACCGCCGTCCAAGGAGGCTGATTCCCATGGCCGACGACCCCTTCGTCCTCGGTGGCAGCACGTTCTCGTCCCGGCTGATCATGGGGACCGGGGGCGTGCCGAGCCTCGATGTGATGGAACGGGCGCTGGTGGCGTCCGGTACGGAGCTGACGACGGTGGCGATGCGGCGCGTCGACGCCACCGTGCACGGCTCGGTGCTCTCCGTGCTCGACCGGCTGGGCATCCGGGTGCTGCCCAACACGGCGGGCTGCTTCACCGCGGGCGAGGCGGTGCTGACCGCGCGGCTGTCGCGCGAGGCGCTCGGCACGGATCTGGTGAAGCTGGAGGTCATCGCCGACGAACGGACCCTGCTGCCCGATCCGATCGAGCTGCTGGACGCGGCCGAGACCCTGGTCGACGACGGTTTCACGGTGCTGCCGTACACCAATGACGACCCGGTCCTCGCCCGGAAGCTGGAGGATGTGGGCTGTGCGGCGATCATGCCCCTCGGCTCGCCGATCGGCTCCGGGCTCGGCATCCGCAACCCGCACAACTTCGAGCTGATCGTCGAGCACGCGGGCGTGCCGGTGATCCTGGACGCGGGGGCGGGCACGGCCTCGGACGTGGCCCTGGCGATGGAGCTGGGGTGCGCGGGTGTGATGCTCGCCTCGGCGGTCACCCGGGCCCAGGAGCCGGTCCTGATGGCGGAGGCCATGCGGCACGCGGTGGAGGCGGGCAGGCTGGCCCGGCGGGCGGGGCGCATCCCGCGCCGCCGCTTCGCCCGGGCGTCGTCACCGGCCGGGGGCATGGCCCGGCTGGACCCGGAGCGGCCCGCCTTCTGACCGGCAGCCCCCGGCCGGACGGTGTGCGACGTGCGTCACAGCTCGGCTTCAGTCCCGGCCCGGGGCACCGCCGGGGCGGAGGTCCCGCCGCGGTCCCTCGTAGACTCGCAGGCGTGGATACGACCCTTCAGGACCCTCTCGTCGGGCATGTGCTCGACGGCCGCTACCGCGTCGACGCACGCATCGCGACGGGCGGGATGGCCACGGTCTACCGGGCCCTGGACACCCGCCTCGACCGCGTTCTCGCGCTCAAGGTGATGCACCCGACGCTGGCCGCGGACGCGTCCTTCGTGGACCGCTTCATCCGTGAGGCCAAGTCGGTCGCGCGGCTGGCCCACCCCAATGTGGTGCAGGTCTTCGACCAGGGAACCGACGGGTCCTACGTCTATCTCGCCATGGAGTACGTCGCCGGGTGCACCCTGCGGGACGTGCTGCGCGAGCGGGGGGCGCTCCAGCCCCGCGCCGCCCTGGACATCCTGGAACCGGTGCTGGCCGCGCTGGGCGCCGCGCACCGCGCGGGGTTCGTCCACCGCGACATGAAGCCGGAGAACGTCCTGATAGGCGACGACGGCCGGGTCAAGGTGGCCGACTTCGGCCTGGTCCGCGCCGTCGACACGGTCACCAACACCACGGGCACCGTCCTCGGCACCGTCTCCTACCTCGCCCCCGAGCAGATACAGCACGGCACGGCCGACCCCCGGGTCGACGTGTACGCCTGCGGGGTGGTCCTCTACGAGATGCTGACCGGCGCCAAGCCGCACGGCGGCACCTCCCCCGCCCAGGTGATCTACCAGCACCTCAACGAGGACGTGCCCCTGCCGTCGGCCGCCGTGCCGGGGCTGGCGATCGCCCTCGACGAACTGGTGACGGCGGCGACCGCCCGCAACGCCGAGCTGCGTCCGGTGGACGCGGTGGCGCTGCTCGGCCTGGTCCTGGAGGTCCGTACGGCGCTCACCGCCGAGGAGCTGGACGCCGTGCCGCCGGGGGCCCGGGCCGCGGACCACGACAACGCCCAGGACCGTACGAGTGTGATCCCGCTGCTGCTGCCGGTCCGCCCCGCGCGCGGCGGCGACAGCGACGGGGAGTCCGCCCACGACGCCGGTGCGCTCAACCGCACGAGCGTGCTGCGGACCCCGCCGCCCGAGCCCGCCGGGCGCACGGTCCGCCCCAAGCGGCTGCTGGTGCTCGTGCTCGCCGTCCTGGTGGTGCTCGGGGTCGGCGGTGGTGTCTGGTACATCAACTCCGGCCAGTTCACCAAGGTGCCGCCGCTGCTGGCGAAGACCCGGTCCGAGGCGTCCACGCGGCTGGAGCGGGCCGGGCTCGAGGTCGGGCAGGTCAAGCACGCCTACAGCGACACCGTCCGGCGCGGCACGGTGATCAGCACCGACCCGGCCGCGGGCAAGCGGATCCGTTCCCACGACGCGGTGGGGCTGACCCTGTCGGACGGCCCCGAGACGGTCCAGGTGCCCGATGTCCAGGGCGATCCGCTGGCCGGGGCTCAGGAGCGGCTGAAGAAGGCGGGCCTGGTGCCCGGCATGGTCAGTCAGCGGTTCGACGACGACGTGCAGAAGGGCTCCGTGATCGGCACGGACCCGGCGGCGGGCACCCGGCGCCACGGCGGTTCGGCGATCGCGCTGACCGTGAGCAAGGGTTCCGCGGTGGAGGTGCCCGACGTCACCGGCTCCTCGGTGGACGACGCCACGGGCCAGTTGCAGGACGCGGGCCTGAAGGTGCAGATCGCGGACACCCGGGTCACCTCCGACGAGGACGCCGGGCAGGTCGCGCAGCAGTCGCCGGGTCCGGGCGGCCAGGCCGCCGAGGGCGACACGGTGACCCTGACGCTCTCCAAGGGCCCCGAGCAGGTCGAGGTGCCGGACGTGACCGGCGACAGTGTGGACGACGCGAAGAAGGCCCTGGAGGGTGCGGGCTTCCAGGTCGACGAGGACCGGGGCCTGCTGGGTCTGTTCGGCGACACGGTCAAGCACCAGTCGGTGAAGGGCGGCGACAAGGCGCCCAAGGGCTCCACGATCACCATCAGGATCCGCTGACGGACCCCGGCGGGGGCCGCCCGCCGGGGCGTCCGGGCTCGCGTGACACCCTGGGAGAGTGAGCACTCTCCCGTCCCGTGACGCCCTCCCCCGCAACCCCGTCGGCAGCCATGTCCCCGTGGCGGGCGGCCTGCACTCCGTCGGTCTGGGTTATGCGCGGGACATCGGGGCCGAGACCGTGCAGGTCTTCGTCGCCAACCCGCGGGGCTGGGCCACCCCGCCCGGCCGGGCGCAGCAGGACGAGGCGTTCCGGGCCGCCTGCGCCGCCGAGCGGATCCCGGTGTACGTCCACGCGCCGTATCTGATCAACTTCGGCTCGCACACCGAGGCGACCGTCGAGCGGTCGGTGGAGTCCCTGCGGCACTCCCTGCGCCGGGGCCGGGAGATCGGGGCCCTGGGGGTCGTCGTGCACACCGGGAGCGCCACCGGCGGACGGGAGCGGGCGGTCGCGCTGCGGCAGGTGCGCGAGCGGATGCTGCCGCTGCTTGAGGAGCTGACGCACGAGGACGACCCGTATCTGCTGCTGGAGTCGACCGCGGGCCAGGGCGCCTCACTGTGCTCGCGCACCTGGGACTTCGGGGCGTACTTCGAGGCCCTGGACGCGCATCCGATGCTGGGCGTATGCCTGGACACCTGCCACATCTTCGCCGCCGGGCACGATCTCACCGGGCCGTCCGGGATGGACCAGACGCTGGACCTGCTGGTGGAGACCGTCGGCGAGGGGCGGCTGAAGCTGATCCACGCGAACGACTCCAAGGATGTGGTCGGCGCCCACAAGGACCGGCACGCCAACATCGGCTCCGGTCATATCGGCGAGGACCCGTTCCGGGCCCTGATGGCCCACCCGGCCACCGCGGGTGTCCCCCTGGTCATCGAGACACCGGGCGGGAAGGAAGGCCACGCGGCGGACGTGGAGCGGCTGAAGAAGCTGCGGGACTGATCGCCCGCCGCCCGGCCGCACGTCCGGTCCGGTGCCGGTCCGGTGCCGGTCAGAGCTCCGGGCCGTCCCCCGGTTCCTCCTGGTAGGAGTAGCGCTGCTCGCGCCAGGGGTCGCCGAGGTTGTGGTAGCCGCGCTCCTCCCAGAAGCCGCGCCGGTCGGCGGTCATGTACTCGATGCCGCGGACCCACTTGGGGCCCTTCCAGGCGTACAGCTGGGGGAGGACCAGGCGCACCGGGAAGCCGTGTTCCGCGGTGAGCAGTTCACCGTCCTTGTGGGTGGCGAAGATCGTGCGGTCCGAGGCGAAGTCGGAGAGGCGGAGATTGGCGCTGTAGCCGTATTCCGCCCAGACCATCACATGGGTGACGCCGGGGGCGGGCGGTGCGGTCTCCAGGATGGTGCGGGCCGGTATGCCGCCCCATTCGGCCCCGAGCATGCTGAACTTGGTGACGCAGTGCAGATCGGCCACCACGGTCGCGTACGGCAGGGCCGTGAACTCCTCGTGGTTCCAGCCGCGCTTCGCGCCGTCCGCGGTGGCGCCGAAGACCCGGAAGTCCCAGCGCTCGGGGCGGAATTTGGGCACCGGGCCGTAGTGCGTGACCGGCCAGCCCCGCTGGAGCCGCTGTCCCGGCGGGAGCTCGGACCGTACGGCTTCTCCTGACGCTCGCTCCACCGGATGCCCCATGCCTCCATCCTGACAGACCGCCGAGGGTGCATCCGACCAGCCGCAATACATAACCGGACAACTCCCACTAAGTGTGAACTTACTGGACGCCCCTCCTGGGCGGTGCAATCATGCGGCGCAACCCGCCAGTCCCCCCCCCGCTTGGAAGGAGCCCGGGCGATGCAGGGCGACCCCGAGGTCATCGAATTCCTCAATGAGCAGCTCACCGCCGAGCTGACCGCGATCAACCAGTACTTCCTGCACGCGAAGATGCAGGAGAACTTCGGCTGGTACAAGCTCGCCAAGTACACGCGGAGCGAGTCCTTCGACGAGATGAAGCACGCGGAGGTGCTGACCGACCGCATCCTCTTCCTGGACGGTCTGCCGAACTACCAGCGGCTCTTCCATGTGCGGGTGGGACAGACCGTGCGGGAGATGTTCGAGGCGGACCGGCAGGTCGAGGTGGAGGCGATCGACCGGCTGCGGCGCGGCATCGAGCTGATGCGGGAGAAGGGCGACATCACGTCCGCGAACATCTTCGAGTCGATCCTGGCGGACGAGGAGCACCACATCGACTATCTGGACACCCAGCTGGAGCTGGTGGAGAAGCTCGGCGAGGCGCTCTACATCGCCCAGCTCATCGAGCAGCCGGACAGCTAGCCGGACGGGCTAGGCGGCGTCCCGCAGGCTCCCGGGCTCGTCCAGGGAGGAGAGGACGGCCCCGCCCCGGTCGGCCAGCTCCCGGCGGGGGCAGGCGCCCCGGCCCAGCAGCGCCTGAATGCGCCGTACGCACGAACCGCAGTCCGTGCCCGCCTTGCTGGCGGAGGCGATCTGCCGGGGGGTGCAGGCGCCGTTCTCCGCGTGATCCTTGACCTGCTGCTCGGTGATGCCGAAGCAACTGCACACGTACACGCGGTTCACCTCCCGACGGGATTGCTGGGTCGTGCCGTCCCGATCGTTCGATGCTCGTTCGGTGAGGCAAACCTAACCTTACCCGTGGCCCCGGACCGGCAAAAGCGGGTCGGGGCGCGGATCGCATGTGATCCGCGCCCCACTTCACTCCGCTCCGGCGTCCGGGAAGATCGCCGGGTTACTGGTCCCGGTACATCTCCGCGACAAGGAATGCCAGGTCAAGGGACTGGCTGCGGTTCAGCCGCGGGTCGCACGCCGTCTCGTAGCGCTGGTGCAGATCGTCGACGAAGATCTCGTCGCCGCCGCCCACGCACTCGGTGACGTCGTCGCCGGTCAGCTCGACATGGATGCCGCCCGGGTGCGTGCCCAGCTCCTTGTGCACCTCGAAGAAGCCCTTGACCTCGTCGAGCACGTCGTCGAAGCGGCGGGTCTTGTGACCGGAGGCCGCCTCGAAGGTGTTGCCGTGCATCGGGTCGGTCACCCAGGCCACCACCGCGCCCGAGGCCGTGACCTTCTCCACCAGCTCGGGCAGCCGGTCGCGGACCTTGTCAGCGCCCATGCGCACCACGAAGGTCAGCCGGCCGGGCTCCCGCTCCGGGTCCAGGCGCTCGATGTACTGGAGCGCCTCCTCGGCCGTGGTCGTCGGACCCAGCTTGATCCCGATCGGGTTGCGGATCCGGGAGGCGAACTCGATGTGCGCGCCGTCCAGCTGGCGGGTGCGCTCGCCGATCCACACCATGTGGCCCGATACGTCGTACAGCTGTCCGGTGCGCGAGTCGGTGCGGGTCAGCGCCGACTCGTAGTCGAGCAGCAGCGCCTCGTGCGAGGAGTAGAACTCGACGGTCTTGAACTCCTCCGGGTCGGTCCCGCAGGCCCGCATGAAGTTCAGCGCGCTGTCGATCTCGCGGGCGAGCTGCTCGTAGCGCTGCCCGGAGGGCGAGGACCGCACGAAGTCCTGGTTCCAGGCGTGCACCTGGCGCAGGTCGGCGTAGCCGCCCGTGGTGAAGGCGCGCACCAGGTTCAGCGTCGAGGCGGAGGTGTGGTACATCCGCTTCAGGCGCTCCGGGTCCGGGATCCGGGACTCGGGGGTGAACTCGAAGCCGTTGACGGAGTCGCCGCGGTAGACCGGCAGGGTCACCCCGTCGCGGGTCTCGGTCGGCTTGGAGCGCGGCTTGGAGTACTGGCCGGCGATCCGGCCGACCTTGACCACCGGCACCGAGGCGGCGTACGTGAGCACGGCGCCCATCTGGAGCAGGGTCTTGAGCTTGTTGCGGATGTGATCGGCGGACACCGCGTCGAAGGCTTCCGCGCAGTCGCCGCCCTGCAACAGGAACGCCTCGCCCCTGGCGACGGCTCCCATCCGGGCGCGCAGCTGGTCGCACTCGCCCGCGAAGACGAGTGGCGGATACGACTCGAGGTCCGCGATCGCCTTGCGCAGAGCCTCGGGGTCGGGGTACTCGGGCTGCTGCGCCGCGGGCAGGTTTCGCCAGGTGTTGCCAGCGTCGGAGCTGGTCTTAGCGTTCACGGTCACGCCCCCAACACTACGGGGTCAAGGGAGGCCCACAGCGCCGAGCCCAGGAAGTGAGACGCCCGCTACACCGCGTGGGCATGGGGTACAGTGCGTCGCATGTTCGCGCACACGAACCAGTACTGGTGGTGGACCGCTTCTCCGGCGGCCCACTGACGCGCGTACCCACGACATTCCGCGAAGGCCGCCCGAGGGGCGGCCTTCCGTGTGTCCGGAGCCGTTCCCTCTCATCCCCAGAGTCGCCCCCCCGAGAGGACACGGACCCGTGCATCTGAGCGATCTGCTGACCGACCCCCGCCCGTTCGCCCTGCTCCGCCGTCGTACGCCCGGACACGATCACGACCGGGTGGAGGTGCTGCGCGGCCCGGTCCGGGAGTACGCGCGCCTGGCCGACCTCCCCGGCGAGGCGCTGGCCCTGGTCCCCTTCCGCCAGATCCGCGAACGCGGCTTCGACGTCCGCGACGACGGCACCCCGCTGCTGGCCCTGACCCCCGAGGAGTCCTGCGCCGTGCCGCTGGAACGGGCGCTGGCGCAGCTGCCGGACCATGACGTCCGGGTGGAGAACGGCGGCTTCGACGTGTCCGACGAGGAGTACGCCGGGATCGTCGAGCGGGTGCTGCGCGAGGAGATCGGGCGGGGCGAGGGCGCGAACTTCGTGATCCGCCGGACCTACGGGGGCCGGATCCCGGGATTCGGCCGGGCCGACGCGCTCGCGCTGTTCCGCCGGCTGCTGGTCGGTGAGCGCGGGGCGTACTGGACCTTCGTGGTGCACACCGGCGACCGCACCCTGGTCGGGGCCAGCCCCGAGGTGCATGTGCGGATGTCGGGCGGGACCGTCGTGATGAATCCGATCAGCGGCACCTACCGCTACCCGGCGGGCGGTCCGACCCCCGAGGACCTGCTCGGCTTCCTCGCGGACGGCAAGGAGACCGAGGAGCTGTCGATGGTGGTCGACGAGGAGCTCAAGATGATGTGCACGGTCGGCGACCGGGGCGGGGTGGTCGTCGGACCCCGGCTGAAGGAGATGGCGCACCTGGCGCACACCGAGTACGAGCTGCGCGGGCGGTCCTCGCTGGATGTGCGGGAGGTGCTGCGGGAGACCCTCTTCGCGGCCACCGTCACCGGCTCCCCGGTGCAGAACGCCTGCCGGGTGATCGAGCGGCACGAGGTGGGCGGGCGCGGCTACTACGCGGGCGCGCTGGCGCTGCTCGGCCGGGACGCGGGCGGCGCCCAGACCCTGGACTCCCCCATCCTCATCCGCACCGCCGACATCGGCGCGGACGGGCGGCTGCGGGTACCGGTCGGAGCCACCCTGGTGCGCGGTTCGGATCCGGCGGGCGAGGTCGCGGAGACGCACGCCAAGGCGGCGGGCGTGCTGGCGGCACTGGGGGCGGGGCCGTCGCGGCCCGCGGCGGAGCGTACGCGGCCGCTGCTGGCCGAGGACCCCCGGGTGCGGGCGGCGCTGGACGGGCGGCGCTCCCGGCTCGCGCCGTTCTGGCTGCGGATGCAGCAGCCGTCCGGGGAACCGGGCGGGCACGCCCTGGTGGTGGACGCCGAGGACACCTTCACCGCGATGCTCACCCATGTACTGCGGTCCTCGGGGCTGGAGGTGACCCTGCGGCGCTATGACGAGCCGGGGCTGCGGGAGGCGGTGCTCGGGCACGCGGGACCGGTGGTGCTCGGGCCGGGTCCGGGCGACCCGTCGGACACGGCCGACCCCAGGATGCGGTTCCTGCGGGAGCTGACGGCACGGCTCGTCCGGGAGCACCGGCACGGGGTGCTGGGTGTGTGCCTGGGCCATGAGCTGCTCGCGGCCGAACTGGGGCTGGAGATCGTCCGCAAGGCGGTGCCGTACCAGGGCGCGCAGACGGAGATCGACCTGTTCGGACGGCGGGAGACCGTCGGCTTCTACAACAGCTTCGTGGCGCACTGCGACGACGAGGCCGCGGCGGAGCTGGCCGCGCACGCCGTCGAGGTCGCCCGCAGGGAGGACGGCGAGGTGCATGCGCTGCGCGGGCCCGGTTTCGCCGGGGTGCAGTTCCACCCGGAGTCGGTGCTGACCCTGGACGGCGCTGCGATCGTGCGGGAGCTGACCGCCCGGCTGTGCGACTCCGGCGCGCTGTCCGGGCCCGGGACGGCCCGGTAGCCGCGGGCCACCGGGCGTGGTGCGGGGGTGCCCCGGTGCGGACGGCACCCCCGGTGGCGGCGGGACGGGATTCCCGGCCCCGCGGGCGGGTCAGCCGAAGAAGACGCCGACCTCTTCGTACAGCGCGGGGTCGACCGTCTTCAGCCGGGCGGTGGCCTCCGTGAGCGGGACGCGCACGATGTCGGTGCCGCGCAGGGCGACCATCTTCCCGAAGTCGGCGTCGCGGACGGCCTCGATGGCGTGCAGACCGAAGCGGGTGGCGAGCCAGCGGTCGAAGGCGCTGGGCGTGCCGCCGCGCTGGACATGGCCGAGCACCGTCGTCCGGGCCTCCTTGCCGGTGCGCTTCTCGATCTCCTTGGCGAGCCACTCACCCACGCCCGACAGGCGCACATGCCCGAAGGAGTCCAGTGACCCGTCCTTCAGCACCATCTCGCCGTCCCTGGGCATCGCGCCCTCGGCCACCACCACGATCGGGGCGTACGAGGCCTTGAACCGCGAGGTCACCCAGGCGCACACCTGGTCGACGTCGAAGCGCTGCTCGGGGATGAGGATCGCGTTGGCGCCCCCGGCCAGCCCCGAGTGGAGGGCGATCCAGCCCGCGTGGCGGCCCATCACCTCCACCACCAGGACCCGCATATGGGACTCCGCGGTGGTGTGCAGCCGGTCGATCGCCTCGGTCGCGATGTTGACGGCGGTGTCGAAGCCGAAGGTGTAGTCGGTGGCGGACAGGTCGTTGTCGATGGTCTTGGGGACGCCGACGACCTGGACGCCGAACTCGGCGGACAGGCGTGCCGCGACCCCGAGGGTGTCCTCGCCGCCGATCGCGATGAGCGCGTCGACCTCGTCCTTGGCGAGGTTGTCCTTGATCCGGCGGATGCCGTTCTCCTGCTTGAGCGGATTGGTGCGCGAGGAGCCGAGGATCGTGCCGCCGCGGGGCAGGATGCCGCGCACGGCGGGGATGTCCAGCTGCACGGTGTCGCCTTCGAGGGGGCCCCGCCAGCCGTCCCGGTAGCCGGTGAAGTCGTAGCCGTACTCCTGCACGCCCTTGCGGACGATGCCCCGGATGACGGCGTTGAGCCCGGGGCAGTCGCCGCCTCCGGTCAGTACTCCGACCCGCATGGAAATGTCCCTTCGCCGCGGTTGCCTGATGCGGGTCACGCTAATGGTGACCCACGTCACTTCGGCATGCCTCGAAAGGTCAATTCCGGTGAATTGTCGGGAAGTTGATCACCGAGGGTGGGGGGAACTTCACTCGAAGGTGGGCAGTTGAGGCGCGCGTGAGCGACTCACTCCCGTCCCGCGACCTCCCGCGCCCCGCTTCCGCGGGTGTCAGTCCTCGTCCAGCCCGCGTTCGATCGCGTAGCGCACCAACTCCACCCGGTTGTGCAGCTGGAGCTTGCCGAGGGTGTTCTGCACATGGTTCTGCACGGTGCGGTGCGAGATGACCAGGCGCTCGGCGATCTGCTTGTAGCTCAGGCCCTTGGCGACCAGCCGCAGTACCTCGGTCTCGCGGTCGGTCAGCCGGGGCGCCTCCGACTGCCCCGCACCGGCGGCGGAGACCGGCTCGGCGGCGAGACGCCGGTACTCGCCGAGGACCAGGCCCGCGAGGCCCGGGGTGAACACCGGGTCCCCGGCCGCCGTACGGCGCACCGCCTCCAGCAGCTCCTGGGTGGAGGCGGACTTCAGCAGATAGCCCGTCGCGCCCGACTTCACCGCCTCCAGCACATCCGCGTGCTCCCCGCTGGCCGACAGCACCAGGACCCGCAACGCCGGGTCGGCGCCCACGAGTTCCCTGCACACCTGGACCCCCGGCTTCGCGGGCAGATTGAGGTCCAGGACCAGGACGTCGGGCGCCGCGGCCAGGGCGCGGCGCACCGCCTGCTCGCCGTCGCCCGCGGTGGCGACGACCTCGAAGCCCGACTCGGACAGATCGCGGGCGACGGCGTCCCGCCACATGGGGTGGTCGTCGACCACCATCACCCTGATCGGTTCCTGCCGCACGTCCGTGGTGTCCGTGTCCGTGGCCGCGGTCATCGTGTCCCGGTCCTCCCCCGGGAGGCCCCGGGGCCTCCCGCGTCCTTCGGTATCTTCAGTTCCACTTCCGTGCCCTGGCCGGGCACCGAGACCAGCTCGGCGGTGCCGCCGAGATCGCGCAGCCGGCCCCGGATCGACAGGGCCACCCCGAGCCGCCCCTCGCCCTCGGCCTGGGCGAGCCGCCCCGCCGGGATGCCGGGCCCGTCGTCGCGCACGGTCACCACGACGCCGTCCGGCTCGTCCTCGACCAGGATCCAGGCGCGCGCCCCGGGACCGGCGTGGAGCCGGACATTGTCCAGGGCGGCACCCACGGCGGCGGCCGTCTCCCGTGCGGCGGCCGGGGCGAGCCGCACCGGGGAGCAGGGCTCGGAGAGCGTCACCCGGGCGCCCGCATAGGGGGCGAGCAGCAGCCGCAGGTCCAGCGGGCCGTCGTCGTCCGGCTCCTCGACCAGGCGGACGACCGCGCCGAACGCCGCGTCCTCGGACACCCGTGAGGGCGGCGCGAGGCCGCCGCTGACCAGGGTGCGCAGCGCGATCTCCTGCTCACCGGCCAGCCGTCCCAGCTCCGCGGCCTCCCCGCCCAGCGCGGTGCCGCGGCGCTGCACCATGGCGAGCACCTGGAGCACCCCGTCGTGGATGTCCCGGGCCAGCCGCTCCCGCTCCCGGGTCGCCGCCTCGATCTCCAGGGCGCGGGCGAGGGTGCGCTCGGAGGCGCGGGCCACCTCGACGACATAGCCGATCGCGATGGCGGCGACCCAGACGAGCACCACATTGTGGACGGTGTCGCGGGTGGGCGCGCCACGCTCGGCCAGATTGGCGGCGGCGACCAGGGTGGAGGCGAGGGCCGCCCAGCGCCAGCCGCCCTTGACGGCGTAGGCGAGGACGGAACCGGCGGTCCATATCGACGGCAGGGTCGGACCGCCCGCCAGGATCCGCTCATGGGTGTCGGCGAGGGGCGTGAGGAGGATGCCGGTGAGCGCGAGGGCGAGGTCGGTGGCGAGGAAGCGCTTGGTGCAGCTCGCCGCGTTCGCCACCCTGGGCAGGGTGGCGAGGGTCCAGCCGCACAGGACGACGTAGTACGCGACCGCGAGCCAGGGCCGGGGGAATCTGCCGTAGGCGGTGGCGAACAGCCCGATCGCGTACAGCATGGTGAGCACGCGGTAGGCGGCCAGCGCGCGCCACAGCGGCTGCTCGACCGACATCCTGACGACCCGCTCGCGCCTGGCCATGCCCCTCCCCCGCCCGGGCCGTTCCCCCGCGGGAGCCGCGGTGCCCCCGTCCCCTCGCCGCCGTACGGACCGTTCTCCCGCACCTCTGCCCGGCGTCTGCTCCTGCGGAGCGTCCTACGAGTCCGCCCGCTCCCCCTGGTCCTTCTCCGCCGCCTTCTCCGCCTTTTCCACGGCCTTCTCCGCCTGGGCGGCGTCCTTCTGGGCCTGCTTCTCAGCCTTCGCCGCATCCGCGATCTGCCGCTTGGCCGCGGTCGCGTACATGTCGACGTACTCCTGGCCGGAGAGCTTCATGATCTCGTACATGACCTCGTCGGTCACCGCGCGCAGCACGAAGCGGTCCGCTTCCATGCCCTGGTAGCGGCTGAAGTCGAGCGGTTTGCCGATCCGGATGCCCGGGCGCATCAGCTTGGGGACGACCTTCCCGGGCGGCTGGATCTTCTCGGTGTCGATCATGGCGACGGGGAGGACGGGCGCGCCGGTGGCGAGCGCCACCCGGGCCAGGCCGCCGGGCTTGCCCCGGTAGAGGCGGCCGTCGGGCGAGCGGGTGCCCTCCGGGTAGATGCCGAACAACTCACCGCGCTCCAGCACCTCGATGCCACTCTTGATGGCCGCCTCGCCCGCGCCCCGGGCGCCGGAGCGGTCGACGGGGAGCTGGCCCACACCCTTGAAGAAGGCGGCGGTCAGCCGGCCCTTGACCCCGGGGGTGGTGAAGTACTCGGCCTTCGCGATGAAGGTGACCTTGCGGTCCAGGACCGCGGGCAGGAAGAACGAGTCCGAGAAGGACAGATGGTTGCTCGCCAGTATGGCGGGACCCTCGGCCGGGACATTCTCCAGGCCTTCCACCCAGGGCCTGAAGGCGAGCTTCAGCGGCCCCCCGATGGATACCTTCATCGCGCCGTACAACAACCGAATGCCTCCTGTGTCTGTCGAACAGACCTTAACCCGGTCCGCCGTCAAAGAGCCCGACGGCCCTGGTCGGTGTCAGTGCCGTCGCGTACGGTGAAGTACCTGCAATCGACGTGTGCAGCCCCTTTTCCTGTCCAGCCCCCTTTTTCATGAACAGGAGACCGACGTGCCGGTCCTGCCCGGAGCCGAGCCGTACCGCCACGAGGGCGGGGAGATCGGCGTCCTCCTCTGCCACGGTTTCACCGGATCCCCGCAGTCGCTGCGCCCCTGGGCGGAGTATCTGGCCGGGCACGGCCTGACCGTCTCGCTGCCACTGCTGCCCGGGCACGGCACACGCTGGGAGGACATGCAGCTCACAGGCTGGCACGACTGGTACGCGGAGGTGGACCGGGCGCTGCGCGTCCTCACCGAGCGCTGCACGCAGGTGTTCGTGGCCGGTCTGTCCATGGGCGGAGCCCTGGCCCTGCGGCTCGCCGCCCGGCACGGGGAGGCCGTCAGCGGCGTCATGGTCGTCAACCCGGCGAACAAGGTGCACGGCCTGTCCGCCTACGCCCTCCCCGTCGCCCGCCACCTGGTGCGCACGACGAAGGGCATCGCCAGCGACATCGCCAAGGAGGGCAGCACGGAGGTGGGGTACGACCGGGTGCCCCTGCACTCCGCCCACTCCCTGCGGAACTTCTTCCGGGTGGTCGACGGGGAGCTGCCGCAGGTCACCCAGCCGCTGCTGCTTCTGCACAGCCCCCAGGACCATGTGGTCCCGCCCGTCGACTCGGCGCGGATCCTCGGCCGGGTCTCCTCCACGGACGTGCGGGAAGTGCTGCTGGAACAGAGCTACCACGTGGCGACGTTGGACCACGATGCGGACCGGATCTTCGAGGAGAGCCTCGCGTTCATCGGCCGGCTCGCGCCCAGTCTCGGCAAGGAAGGGACGGCCGCAGGTGGCTGAGCACGACTCCGACCGTGAGGACCGCGAGCCCGACGAGAAGGGTGTGCCCTTCGACGAGGAGGCCGCCTGGGCGGCGATCGTCGCCGGATACGGCGAGGAGCCGCCGGACCCGCCCGGCAGCAGACCCTTCCGGCCGATCGAGGACCTGGCGCTGCCCGATCCGGAGCCGATCGGGGGCAAGGGCGACGAGACGAAGACCGAGCCGGTGAAGCCGCTGGGCAGCTCGATCTCCTTCGCGCCCGGTGTGGGTCCCCGCGACCACACGGCGCCGGAGCCCTCGGAGGACGACTTCGACGAGGACGACGAGGGGCATTTCGTGCCCCCGGAGCCGCCGCCGCTGCCGACGGCCGACACCGCGGCGAAGTTCGCCTGGCTCGGCATGATCGGCGGCCCGGTGCTGCTGCTGCTCGCGGTGCTGCTCGGCTGGGAGATGACGTGGTGGCTCACCACGCTCGGCGTCGGCGGCTTTCTGGGCGGCTGCGGCACGCTGGTGGTGCGGATGAAGACCGACGACGAGGACGGCGACGGGCCGGGCCGGGGCGCGGTGGTCTGACCGGCCCGGCAGTCCGACCGCCCCGCCGCGTCACCGCGGTGAGGTGGGCCGTTTCGTCGCGGGCACCCGGAGGGCGGCCAGTACCGGAAGGTGGTCCGTGGCGGCCCGCAGATCCGCCGGGGTCACCCCCGGATGGCCCTGTGGGACACCGCAGCCCAGGACCTCGACACCGCCGGTGGCGAAGATCGCGTCGATGCGCTGGTACGGGTCGGACGGCGTCCAGGTGTGCTCGCCGCCCCAGGGGGTCCTGGCCCTGGCGTCCTGGAGTCCGGCAGCCAGGCGCGCGAAGGCGGGACCGTCGGGCCGCTCGTTGAGATCACCGCCGACGACGGCGTGCTCGGTACCGAGCCCGGCCAGCCGGTCGAGCACCATGCCGCTCTGGGCGTACCGCTCGTCCTTGTCCAGGCTGAGATGGCAGCTGACGACGCCGAGCCGGGCACCGCCGAAGCGTACGACCGCGGTCGCGAGGCCCCGCCGGTGCAGCCCCGGGGTGAGCGGCAGCAGTACGTCCTCGGTGCGCTCGACCGTGGCGCGGAGCGAGCACAGCAGGGCAGGTCCGGCGGCCGTGGCGCCGCCCGAGAGGACCGCCAGACCCGAGGCGGCCGCCAGCCGGGCGAGCTTCTTGCGCCAGCGGAAGAACCGGGGCGCCTCCTGCACCAGCACCAGGTCGGGTGCGCAGGCCCTGATCACCCGGGCGAGCGCGTCGGTGTCGTCGCGCATGGAGCGGATGTTGTAGCCGAGGACGCGGATGACGGCCGAACCGTCCGGCTCGGTGCGGGAGTTGGGCAGCGTGATCGTCGTCGCCATGCCGATCAACATACGCCCGGGCACCGGCCGCGGGCGGGCAGCGCCGGGCACCGGCCGCGGGCGGGCAGCGCCGGGTGGCGTCCGCGGGAGTGCGGGAACGGGTGGCGTCCGCGGGAGTGCGGGAACGGGGCGGAGGCGGCCGCCGCGGGGTGCCCCGACGTGCGGTCCGCTTCCGCCCCTGCTCGTCTCACATGATCGGGTCGGGCTCCCGGGCCAGGTCGGCGGCGCCGACCAGGCCCGCCTCGTTGCCCAGTTGCGCGGCGATCACATCGGCGACCGGGCGCCAGTTGCCGCCGACCAGCCAGCGCTTGTACGACTTGCGGATCGGGTCGAGGACCAGCTCGCCCTCGTCCGAGAGGCCGCCGCCGACGATGAAGGCGGAGGGGTCGAACAGCGAGGCGAGGTCGGCGAGCCCCGCACCGGCCCAGCGGGCCAGCTCACGGTAGGAGTCGACGGCCACCGGGTCGCCCTGGCGGGCGGCCATGGAGATGTGCTTGCCCTCGATGCCGTCGGGGCTGCCGTCGCCGAGCGAGAGCAGCAGCTCGGCGTTCTCGGGGGTGGCGTTGGCTCGCTGCTTGGCGTAGCGCACCAGGGCGCGGCCGGAGGCGTACTGCTCCCAGCAGCCCTGCGAGCCGCAGCCGCACAGCAGGCCGTCCGGGACCATCCGGATGTGGCCGAACTCGGCGGCCACGCCGAAGTGGCCGCGGCGGAGCTTGTTGCCGATGATGATGCCGCCGCCGAGACCGGTGCCGAGCGTGATGCAGATGACGTTGCGGTGGCCCTTGCCCGCACCGAACTTGTACTCGCCCCACGCGGCCGCGTTGGCGTCGTTCTCGACGACCACGGGGAGGCCCACGCGGGCCTCGACCTTCTCCTTCAGCGGCTCCTGGCGCCAGTCGATGTTCGGCGCGAAGTAGACCGTGGAACGCTGGCGGTTGACGTAGCCCGCGGCTCCGATCCCCACGCCGACGATCTCGTGTCCGGCACGGGCGCCCTCGACGGCTGCGGCGATGGCGTCCACGATGGCCTCGGGCGTGCCCGGAGTCGGCACCTTGTGGGTCGAGAGGATGTTGCCTTCCTCGTCGACCACACCGGCCGCGATCTTCGTGCCGCCGATGTCGACGCCGATGGTGAGTCCCATGAATCCCTCAGTTTCGGTCGAGCCCCGCTACGGCCAACCGTACCCGAGGGGGCTGAGGGCTGTCGGACGCTCCCCTGCGGCCCCGGGACCACTGCAAAGACCGCTCCGCCACGGTCCCCGCGCACCTCGCCGGGGGTCCGCGCCGCCCCCGGCCAAGGCCGATCCGTCCAGGCGATCAGTCCAGGTCGATGCGTTCTCCCGGCCCCTGCTCCCCGTCCCCGCGGCGGGGCCCGGTGTCGTCGGAGGCACGGCCGGTCCAGCGCCGCTCCTGGGCCTCGACGGCGGAGCGGTAGGCGGCGAGCAGCTCCGAGCCCGCGGTGGCGAGATGGTCGAATACATCCGGATTGCGCTCTATCACCGGTTCCACGGCAGCCTTGGCCTGCTGCACCACCTGCTGCACCATCTGCTGGGCCGCGCCCGAGGCCGCGGCGCCGAAGAGGGGGGTGGGCAGCTCGGACAGCTTGTCCGTGACGGCGTCGACGAGCCTGCGCAGCTCCTCGGCGGCCGAGCCGGGCGGGGATCCCTGGCGGGCCCGGCGGCGGGCCCGCTCCGCGGCGAGGTCCTCGGCACAGGCCTTGGCCCAGGCATCGGCGTCGGCGTCGGCGTCGGACGGCTCCTTGGGGCCTTCGCCCTTACCGAAGCTCTCGTACTTCTCCGAGCCCTCGGCGCCGCCCGGGGAGGCGGTGCCCCCGCCGGTGGAGTCGTTCCTGCCGTCGGCCGGCTCCTCCTGAGCGTCGGACGGGGGGCGCTCTTCGCTCATGGCGGACTCCTGACTGGCGGTTCGTACCTTCGACGGTACCCGAACGGGGGTACGCGATTCACCGGGTGCGCGGCCCGGTTCCGGGCTCCCGGAGGCGCCCCGGCTCACCCTTCCCGCGGCCACAGCTCCGGGTCGGGCGCGAACCGGATGCGCAGCCCGCCCTCCCGCAGTGCGGCCCCGGAGACCGTGCAGCGGCGCAGCGCCGACGGCAGCGGGACGATACGGCGGAACGCTCCCGCGGTCACGACCAGTTCGTCCCCGCGCCGGACGAGGTCGAGTTCGTCGCGTATGGCGCCGGGCAGCGGGATGTGCCAGACCAGTACGCCGTCCTCCGGTCGGCGGTCCTCGATGGGCCACTCCACCGGGGCGGGCGCGGGATTGACGGCGGGGGCGCCGAGCGCGGCGAGGTCGTCGGCGCCGCGCGGGTCCCGGCCGAGGTGGCGTACGGCGTGGACGGTGTGACCGCCGCGCCACTCCTCCACGGCCTTGCGCTGCTGGGCGACGAGCCCGGCGAGCCAGGGGTCGGGGGCGTCGTCGGGCAGGACCCGGGTGGCGACCAGGACCTCGGGGCGCAGACCGTGCAGGGCGAGACCGGTGGCGGCGGACCGGACGGCGTCGGCACCGGCCGGACCCGGCTCGGCGGCCAGCCATACGGTGGTGGCCCGGTCGGCGATGACGGACTCGACGGCGGCCAGTTCGACGTCCCAGCGGCCCGCCGTCTCATAGAGCCAGTCGGCGGGCATCGGCACGCCCGCGAGGCGGCCGAGGACGGGGCGCAGGGCGCGGGCGGCCTGCCGTTCCGGGGGCAGCAGCCGACGCAGATAGCGGCGGAGCTCCCCGGGCAGGGCGAGGAGGGCGAGAGCCTCGGGGGCATGCGGCAGGTCGACGACGAGGAGGTCATGGGCGTCCGAGAGGGCGGCGTCGCGCAGGGCCCGCAGCAGGGCGAGTTCCCCGGCGCCGGGGAGGGGGGTGACCTCCTCGGGGTCCAGCCGGGCGGCGCCGAGCAGGTCGAGGGCTCCGGAGGCACGGTCCTGGAAGGCGGTCAGGTCCGCCCGGAAGCGGGCGTCGGCGTCCGGCCGCCAGGCCGTGAGGCGGGGTGCGGCCTCGGTGGGGGTGGGGCCGACGGGGGTGCCGAGCACGGCGCCGAGGGTGTCGGTGCGGTCGGCGCTGAGTACGAGGGTGCGGGTGCCCTGGCGGGCTGCTTGCAGCGCGGTGGCCGCGGCGACGGTGGTACGGCCGGAGCCGCCGGGGCCGGTGATCAGGATGGTGCGCATGGGGGTGAACGCTACCGGTGCCCGGCCCCCGGACCGAGCAGGCCGCCGACGGACGCCACCCGGAGCGGACGGCCAAGGCCGCCCGACGACGACACCGGGAGCAGGCCGGTCGTCGGCGGCCCCGGCGGCGACACTCAGAGCCGCCGCCGACAGAGCCGCCCCCGGCGGAAGCGGCGAAACCGACCGCAACACCCGGAACGAGCCGTTCAGACACCCGGCCGCGAGACCCGGAGTATGCCCGGGAGCCGTCCGCCGCGGCGGACGGTTCCGCTACTCCTCGCCCGACTCCACCCGCTTCTTCAGGCCTGCCAGGGCCCGGTCGATGATGACCTTCTCGGCCTTGCGCTTGATCATGCCGAGCATCGGGATCTTGACGTCCACGGTCAGCCGGTACGTCACCTCGGTGCCGCCCGGGGTGGCCGGCTTGAGCAGGTAGGAGCCGTCCAGGGAGCGGAGCATCTGGGACTTGACCAGGGTCCAGGAGACCTCGCTGTCGCTGCGCCAGGTGTACGCCAGGGTCTGGTCGTCCTTGATCGCGCCCGCGTCCATGACCAGGCGGACCTGTTCGGCGCGGCCCTGGGCGTCGGTCGCCAGGACCTCCGCCTCCTTCACCTCGCCCGTCCAGTCCGGGTAGCGCGCGAAGTCGGCGATCACCCGCATGACGTCGGCCGGAGCCGCCTCGATCGTGATGCTCGAGCTGGTGTGTTCCGCCATCGCGGTGGCTCCTCCAGATGCGGTCCGGTGAGGGAGGGGTGCGCCCGTGCGCACGTGTGTGCAGCGTGAAGGCTACCGCGCACGCGCCGTGCCGCTACCACCGCGCCTGCGGTTCGGCCACCGGAGCCCCCGGCCCGGGGGCTCCCGGGGCTCCGCCGGTCACCACTCCAGCACCCAGGGCCTGCCGCTGCCCGCGAAGTGCCCCACGTTCACACACTCCGTCACCCCGATCCGCATGCGGTGCGCGAGCGGCTGGTGGACATGGCCGAAGAGCGAGTACCGCGGACGCGTCCGGCGGATCGCCTCGAGAAGCGCCCGGCTGCCGCGTTCGAAGCGGCGTGCCACCGTGTCGTAGACCAGGTCGGGGACCTCCGGCGGGATGTGGGTGCACAGCACGTCCACCTCGCCCACCGCCTCGATCTTCGCCGCGTACTCCTCGTCGCTGATCTCGAAGGGGGTGCGCATCGGGGTGCGCAGACCGCCGCCGACGAAGCCGAAGGTCCAGCCGCCGATCTCCGCCCGCTGGCCGTCCAGGACGGTGGTGCCGGGCCCGGCGTATTCCGGCCACAGGGCCGGCATGTCGACATTGCCGTAGGTGGCGTAGGTGGGGGCCGGGAAGGCGGCGAAGAGTTCCGCGTACTGTTTGCGCACCGCCCCCTCGATCGCCGCGGCGCGGCCCTCTCCCACTCCGGCCCACAGCCGGGCACCGAAGGCGCGGGCCTCCTCGAAGCGGCGGGCGGTGCGCAGCTCGACGATCCGGTCGGCGTTCTCCTTGCCGAAGAGGTCGGGGAAGATGCCGCGCGAGTGGTCGGCGTAGTCGAGGAAGAGGACCAGATCACCCAGACAGACGAGGGCGTCGGCCCCGTCTCCGGCTCTGGCCAGGTCGCGCGCGTTGCCGTGTACATCGCTGACCACATGAACGCGCGTTCTCGGTTTGCCGTCCGGTGTGGGTGTCATGACGATCAAGCGTAGGGCTGTGCGGCATGTGTGAACAGTGGCGGTCGGACCTGCGGTTACTGGCCAGTCAGGAAAGGCGTGGACTACTGTGCGCGAAGGAACGCCAAGACGTGTGACGCACAGAACATCTGACCGGGACCCCCTGTCCCGGACACCATACCGACGGGTAACGTCCGGGCAGTCCAGTCGAGCTCAGGGTTTCAGCCAACGACGGTCGTGGGAACCCTGCGCATCCGACCGAGCCTTGGACCGCACCGTCGCAGCACACAGAGTCGTGGCGTCGGCGCCCTATGAGGAGCAGCAGTCTTGCGCGAGTTCAGCCTTCCGGCTTTGTACGAGGTCCCTGCGGACGGAAATCTGACCGACATCGTCCGCAGAAACGCCGCGCAGCATCCGGACGTCGCCGTCATCGCCCGCAAGGTGGGCGGGGTCTGGCAGGACGTCACGGCCACCACCTTCCTCGCCGAGGTGCACAGCGCGGCAAAGGGGCTCATCGCCTCCGGTGTGCAGCCGGGAGACCGGGTCGGGCTGATGTCCCGCACCCGTTACGAGTGGACCCTGATGGACTTCGCGATCTGGAGCGCCGGGGCGGTCACCGTGCCGGTGTACGAGACCAGCTCGGCGGAGCAGGTGGAGTGGATCCTCGGTGACTCGGGCGCCACCGCCTGTGTCGTGGAGCTGGACGCGCACGCCGCCGCCGTGGAGTCGGTGCGCGACCGGCTGCCCGCGCTCAAGCACGTCTGGCAGATCGAGGCCGGGGGCGTGCAGGAGCTGGACCGGGCCGGCAAGGACGTCAGCGACGCCACGGTCGAGGAGCGCAGCTCGCTCGCCAAGGCCGACGACCCGGCGACGATCGTTTACACCAGCGGGACCACCGGCCGCCCCAAGGGCTGTGTGCTCACGCACCGCAACTTCTTCGCCGAGTGCGGCAACATCGTCGAGCGGCTGCGTCCGCTCTTCCGTACGGGCGAGTGCTCCGTGCTGCTCTTCCTGCCGCTCGCGCACGTCTTCGGGCGTCTGGTGCAGATCGCGCCCATGATGGCGCCCATCAAGCTGGGCTGCGTCCCGGACATCAAGAACCTCACCGAGGAACTCGCGGCGTTCCGGCCGACCCTGATCCTCGGTGTGCCGCGGGTCTTCGAGAAGGTCTACAACTCGGCGCGGGCCAAGGCGCGGGCCGAGGGCAAGGGCAAGATCTTCGACAAGGCGGTGGACACGGCGATCGCGTACAGCCGCGCGCTGGACGTCCCGTCCGGTCCGTCGTTCGGTCTGAAGATCAAGCACAAGGTGTTCGACCGGCTCGTCTACAGCAAGCTGCGCGCGGTGCTGGGCGGCCGCGGCGAGTACGCCATCTCCGGCGGCGCCCCGCTCGGCGAGCGCCTCGGCCACTTCTTCCGCGGCATCGGCTTCACGGTCCTGGAGGGCTACGGCCTGACCGAGACCACCGCGGCCACCGCCTTCAACCCCTGGGACCGCCAGAAGATCGGCACGGTCGGCCAGCCGCTGCCGGGCTCCGTGATCCGGATCGCGGACGACGGCGAGGTGCTGCTGCACGGCGAGCACGTGTTCCCGGAGTACTGGAACAACGAGGCCGCGACCGCCCAGGCGCTGGCCGACGGCTGGTTCCACACCGGTGACATCGGCACCCTCGACGAGGACGGCTATCTGATGATCACCGGCCGCAAGAAGGAGATCATCGTCACCGCGGGCGGCAAGAATGTCGCCCCGGCCGTGATCGAGGACCGCATCCGGGCGCATGCCCTGGTCGCGGAGTGCATGGTGGTGGGTGACGGGCGGCCGTTCGTGGGCGCGCTGATCACCCTGGACGAGGAGTTCCTCGGGCGCTGGGCGGCCGAGCACGGCAAGCCGGCGGGTTCCACCGCGGCGTCGCTGCGTGACGACCCGGATCTGCTGGCGACGATCCAGGAAGCGGTCGACGACGGCAACGCCGCGGTGTCGAAGGCGGAATCGGTGCGGAAGTTCCGCATTCTGTCCTCCCAGTTCGACGAGGACTCGGGCCACCTCACGCCGTCGCTGAAGCTGCGGCGCTCCGTGGTGGCGAAGGACTACGCGGACGAGATCGAGGCCATCTACCAGAAGTAGCGGGCCCGGAGCCCACGGGTCATGGCGCGGTGTCCTCGGCGAGGACCCGCGCCATGGTGCGTTCGGCGAGCGCGGTGATGGTGAGGAACGGATTGACGCCGAGGGAGCCCGGCACCAGGGAGCCGTCGGTGACATACAGCCGCGAACAGCCCTTGACCCGGCCGTAGTCGTCGGTCGCCCGGCCGAGGACGCAGCCGCCGAGCGGGTGGTACGTGAAGTCGTCGGCGAAGACCTTGCCGGTCGTGCCGAAGAGGTCGTAGCGGTAGATGGTCGCGTTGGCGGCGTTGACCCGGTCGAACAGCTTCTTCGCCATGCCCACGGAGACGGCGCTCTGGGCGGCGGTCCAGCCGAGTTTCGCCGAGTCCGTCGCGGCGTCGTAGGTGAAGGACGCGCGCTGCGGGTTCTTGGTGATCGCCAGATAGAGGCTGATCCAGTGCTCCAGGCCCATGGGCAGGGGCGCGATCTCGGCGAAGACCGGGTTGTCGGTGTTGGCCCAGTCGTCGATGCCCATCACGGGGATGGTCGACTCATGGGCGCCGACCGTGTCCCAGAGGTGGTTGGCGCGGCCCAGCATCACATTGCCGTTGGTGCCCCAGCCGGTGCCGACGCTCGGGTCGAGTCCGGGCAGGGCGCCCGTCTCGCGGGCGCGCACCAGCAGTTCGCTGGTGCCGAGGCTGCCCGCGCCGAGGAAGAGATAGGTGCAGGCGTACTGCTTGGTCTCGACGACCGTCCCGGTCAGGTCGATCCGGTCGGCGGTCAGCAGATAGCCGCCGTCGGGGGCCGGGCGGATCTCCCTGACCCGTTCCAGGGTGTTGATGGTGACCTGGCCGGTGCCGAGTGCCGCCGCCAGATAGGTCTTGTCGAGGCTGCGCTTGCCGTGGTTGTTGCCGTAGATGACCTCGCCCGCCAGCGCGGATTGGGTGGCGGTGCCTGCCGCCTCGCGCCGCATGTAGTCGAAGTCGTAGACGTTGGGCACGAAGGGGGTCTTCAGCCCGGTGTTGGCGGCGGCCTTCCGCGAGGTGCGGGCGAACCGGTACCACTCGGTCGACTCGAACCAGGCGGGGTCCACGGTGTTCACGCCGAGCATGGAGCGGGCACGCGGGAAGTACGTGGAGTACATCTCCCCGGCGTCGACGCTGGGGAACTGCTCGGCGAAGTAGGAGGGCAGCGGGGTCGGAGCCATGCCCCCGTTGACCAGGGAGCCGCCGCCGACGCCCCGGCCGACGTAGACGGACATCTGGTCGAAGTGGACGCGGTCGAGGACGCCGGGGTAGCGGCTGATGTCCCGGTTGACCACGTCCAGCCAGAGGAAGGTGGCGAGCGGCGCCTCGGTGCGGGTGCGGAACCACATCGCCCGCTGGTCCGGGGCGCTGGTGGAGCAGAACACCGTGCCGTCGGGTCCGGCGGTGTTCCACAGGCGGCCCATCTCCAGGACGAGGGTGCGGATGCCCGCCTGGCCGAGGCGCAGGGCGGCCACGGCGCCGCCGTAGCCGGAACCGACCACGATCGCGGGGGCGTTGTCCACCGCCGGGGGCTCGGCCGCGCGGGCGGACT
Organism: Streptomyces sp. NPDC052040; assembly: GCF_044548405.1. Taxonomy (NCBI): domain Bacteria; kingdom Bacillati; phylum Actinomycetota; class Actinomycetes; order Kitasatosporales; family Streptomycetaceae; genus Streptomyces; species Streptomyces sp. NPDC052040. The sequence goes on from NZ_JBIUBV010000006.1 coordinate 89,173, forward strand.
GGAGGCCGACGCGGGTGAGACCGAGGGCGGCGGCCGTCTGGAGGGCCGCCATGCCCAGGATGTGACGGCGAGTCAGGTGACGATGCGTCAGGTTTTCTGTCATGTGCGCAGCATCTGCGGACTATTCGGTTCCGGCTAGGTGCGGCGTCCTGTGAGGTTGGGTCCGGGCGCCCTCCGGAACGGCCGGTGCCGCGACGGCCCCTCAGAGCAGCGCTTCGAGCCTCTCCGCCAGCAGGTCCCAGCGCCACTTCTCCTCCACCCAGCGCCGCCCCCGCTCGCCCATGCGGCGGCGCAGCTCCGGATCGCCCAGCAGGGCGACGATCCGGTCCGCGGACTCCTCGGGGGAACCGCCCCGCACCACCCAGCCGGTCTCCCCGTCCAGCACCGCGTCCGGGGCCCCGCCCGAGTCGCCCGCGACCACCGGGAGGCCGGTGGCGGACGCCTCCAGATACACGATGCCGAGGCCCTCGACGTCCAGTCCGCCCCGGCGGGTACGGCACGGCATCGCGAAGACATCGCCCGCGCCGTAGTGCGCGGGCAGCTCCGACCAGGGCACGGCACCGGTGAAACGGACGGCACCGGCGACCCCGGTCTCGTCCGCGAGGCGGCGCAGGTCCTTCTCGTAGGGGCCGCCCCCGACGATCAGCAGGACCGCCTCGGGCTCCTTGGCCAGGATCGACGGCATCGCCCGGATCAACGTGTCCTGGCCCTTGCGCCGGACCAGCCGGGACACACAGACCACCACCGGGCGGTCCGTGAGGCCCAGCCGGGCGCGGACCTCGTCGCCGCCGGAGCCGGGATGGAAGGTCTTCTCGTCGACACCCGGGGGCAGTTGCACCATCCGCCCGGCCGCCTGCGGGGTCAGCGCGGAGGCGATCCGCGAGCGGGTGTACTCGCCGAGATAGGTGATCGTGTCCGTGGACTCACCGATGCGGCGCAGCAGTTCGCGTGCCGCGGGCAGCTGGGCCCAGCCCGCCTCGTGGCCATGGGTGGTGGCCACCAGCCGCCGCGCCCCGGCCCGGCGCAGCGCGGGCGCCATGAGGCCGAGCGGGGCCGCCGCCCCGAACCACACCGAGGTGCAGCCGTGCTCCCGCAGCAGCCCCGCGGCCCGCCGGGTGGCGCCCGGGGTGGGCAGCAGCATCGTCGTCCGGTCCCGTACGACGGTGAAGGGCTGCTCCGCGTCGAAGGCGGCCGTCGCCTCGGCGCCCTCCCGGCCGCGCTTCCAGGTGGAGGCGTAGACGACCAGGCGCTCGGGGTCCAGGCGCAGCGCCATGTTGTGCAGGAACGCCTGGATGCCGCCCGGCCGGGGCGGGAAGTCGTTGGTCACGATCAGGGTCTTGTGCATCGTCGTCGACAGTACCGAATGGCGTGTGCGACCGTACTCACAGCTCCGTACGGCCGTGCTTCATGGCCCTCGCCCGGTCCGGCGGGCGATCATGGCTCCGCAGGGCGGACACGACGCGCGGGGCGCCGGAACAGGGGTCGGGTGGACATGCAGGGCACACGGAGGTTCCCGTTCGGGCTGCTCGCCGTCTGGGGACTGACGAGGGCGCTCCTGCTGCTCTTCGTCCTGCGGGTGTTCGTCTTCCCCGGCCCGGACGTCACCACCGACGTCTCGGTGATCTACCACGGCTGGTACGAGACCCTGCGCGGCGGAGCCTTCCCGCACGACGACGTCACCTGGCAGTACCCGCCCGCCGCCGCCCTCGCGATTCTCTCCCCCGCCCTGCTGCCCTTCCTGGACTACGCCCAGGCCTTCTACGTCCTCGCCCTCCTGGCCGACCTCGCGGTCCTCTGCCTGCTCGGGTACGCGGGCACCCGCCCGGGCAGGACCCTGCGCGGCGCCTGGCTGTGGACGGCCGGTGTCGCCCTGCTCGGCCCCACCGTCCTCGCGCGCTACGACGTGATGGTGACCGCCGTGGCCGTCGCGGCCCTCCTCGCGGGGGTGGCCCGGCCCCGGGTGCTGGGAGCGCTCGCGGCACTCGGCGCGCTGGTGAAGGTGTGGCCCGCGCTGCTGCTGGCGGGGGCCGCGAGCCGCCGGGCCTGGGTCTCGGCCGCGGCGACGGCGGGCGGCCTGGCCCTTCTGTTCGGCCTGACCGCCCCCGGCGCCTTCTCCTTCGTGACCGCCCAGCGCGACCGGGGCACCGAGGTGGAGTCGATGGGCTCGCTGGTCCTCCATGTCGCCCGGCACCACGGCTGGCAGGGACAGGTGCTGCTCAACTACGGCTCGGTGGAGTTCCTCGGCCCCTATGTGGACTGGATCAGCGCGGCGGCCCTGGCGCTGACCGTGATCGCCTTCGGCTGGCTGCTGCTCTGGCGGCTGCGCGTCCGCGGGCTGCGGCCGGAGGCCCTCGCGGACGCGGCCTTCGTGGCGGTACTGCTGTTCACGGTGACCAGCCGGGTCATCAGCCCCCAGTACCTGGTGTGGCTGGTGGGACTGGCCGCGGTGTGCCTGCGCCGCCGCGGCAGCCGGATGGTCCTGCCCGCCTGTCTGGTCCTGGCCGCCTGCCCGGCCACCGTCCTGGAGTTCCCGGTGTACTTCGCGGACGTCGTCGGCAGCGACCGGCTGGGCGTCACCCTGCTCTTCGTGCGCAACGGGCTGCTGCTGCTCGCCGCGGTGACGGCCGCCCGGGCGCTGTGGCGGACCACGGTCCCCGTCACCCCGCCCGCCGTACCGCCGGGGACCCCGCGCGCCGAGGAGTCCCTGACGCCCTCCTGACGGACCTGCGGCGGCGCGGGCGGGACCGGTTCGGCTCGTCCCGTCAGCGCAGTTGGTCCCGCAGATACGTCTGCCACTGGCGGGTGAACTCCGCCGGGGTCGTCCCAAGGACCCGCTTCAGGGCGGTCTCCACCGAGCCCTCGCGGGTGCGGTGGTCACCGACCGCCCGGTAGAAGGCGTTCAGCCGGGCCTCCCCCCAGCGGTCGGCGATCATCCGGCAGGCCAGCCAGCCGCCCTCGTAGGCCCCGGCGAGGGTCTCCGCGTCCCCGGCGAAGGCGAAGTCGGAGTCGCGGGGCAGCGCGGCCAGGATCCGTCCCCGGGCGACCGAGCGGGCGAGTTCGGGAGCCGCCTGCACGGGAGTGCGGCCGGTGCCGCGGTAGCCGACCCAGTCCGCGTAGCCCTCGGACAGCCACAGGGGCGTGGCCGGCGTGGTGTGGGCGCGGGTGGCCACATGGGTGGTCTCGTGCCGGAGCACGACCTGCTTGCCGAGGTCGCCGAGCGCGGCGTACGCGTCCGGGTTGACGATGATCCGGTCCGCGGGCGTCTGCCCGGTGCCGCCCGCCTCCCCGGTGGTGACAGCGGCGATCCCCCGGTACCCGGACGCGGACGCGCCGAGCAGCCGCGCCATGCCGTCCAGCGAGCGCGGTACGAGCACCACCACGTGCCGGGCCCAGTCGGTGCCCCAGGCGGCGGTGACGGCGGGCACCGAGCGGTCCGCGAGATCGGCGTAGGCCCGCAGGACGTCCCGGGGCTGCCCCTGGCCGAGGACCAGGCTGTGCGTGCCGCGGACGGTCTCGACGGCGCCCTGTTCCCAGAGCTGGCCGCCGGTCTTCCCGGCGGGCCGGTCGGCGCTGACGTACCAGCGGCCGTCGGTGCGGGTCAGCCGCAGCACCCGGTCGGTGGTGACCGGCGCCCGGTCGTAGCCCCGCACCCGGTAGCGCAGTTCGGCGTCGGCGCGCGCCTGGTCGCCGGTGCGGTGCAGCGCCGTGATCCGGTACGACCAGGCGGCCAGCGGCACGGACCGCAGATTGTCGAACTCCTGGGCCCCGGGTGCCGGGCGCGCTCCCGTGCCGGTCCCGGCCCCGGTGCCCGGCGCCTCGGTGGCGAGGAACCCGGTCCGGTTCCCGGACAGCACGGCGGCCGCCCGCTGGTCCAGGACCCGCTGCACGGCGGCCGTCTGGGAGTCCCGTGCGGACCCCCCGCCGCACCCCGCGACCCCGCCCAGCAGCAGCGCACAGCACGCCACGATCCCCGACGCCCGCCTCCGACCAGCCACCGTCCGATGGTACGCGGCGACCCCCCACCCCACGGGCGCCACGGCCAGGACGGGGGGGACGGTGCCCGCAGGACTCGGCCTCGGCCGTCGCGGCCAGGGCAGGGGGATGCTCCAGCCGAACTCGACCCCGGCGGCTGTGGTCAGGGCCGGGGGACGCCGCCCGCAGAAGTCGGCCCGGCCGCCACGGTCAGAGCCGGGGGACGACGCCCGCCGAACTCGACACCGGCCGCCGTGGTCAGGGCCGGGGTACGGCCCGGGCGGCCTCACCCTCCACCGCCGCGGCCAGGGCCGGGGGACGACGCCCGCAGGACGCACCCCCGGCTTCCGCGATCGGAACCGGGCTACGGCCCCGGGCGGCCGCACTCCCCGCAGCCACCGTCAGGGCCAGCTGACAACACCCGCCCGGCTCACCCTCGGCCGCCGCAGTCCGGGCCGGCCACGGCTCCCCTCGGCCTCACCCCCGACCATCGTGGTCAGGGCCCGGCGACGGTCCCCGCGGCACTCGACCCCGGCCGTCGCGATCGGAACCGGGGGACGGCCCCGGGCGGCCTCGCCTCTCGCCGCCGTGGTCAGGGCCGGGTGATCGAGGAGATCGGCATCATTCCGACCGGGTCGTAGCGGACCGCTGCTCCCGGGTGGGGGGCGTGGATGACCATGCCGCCGCCGACGTACATGGCGACATGGCTGGCGTCGGAGCGGTAGACGACCAGGTCGCCGGGGCGCGCCTGGGAGAGCGGCACCCGGTGCCCGGCGTAGCGCTGCTCCTGCGAGGTGCGGGGCAGCCCGATGCCCGCGTGCGCGTACGACCACTGCATCAGGCCCGAGCAGTCGAAGCCGGACGGTCCGCTGGCCCCCCAGATGTACGGGCGGCCGAGCGCGGAGCGGGCGGCGGCGACCGCGGCCGCGGCGCGCGCGTCGGGCGCGGTGGCGCCGGTCGCGAGATCGGCCGGTGCGGGCACCCGGGCTCCGGAGCGGGAGGCCCGGTCGTAGGCGGTGCGCTCGGTGGCCGGAAGGGAGGCGAGCAGCCGCCGCGCGGCGGCGAGTTTGCCCTCGACGGTCTTCTTGTGCCGGGCGACGGCCTGGCGGTTCTGCTCCAGGGCGGCCAGTTCACCGGTGGCGTCCGCGCGTTCCCGGTCCAGCTCGCGCAGGGCCGACTGGAGTTCCCTGAGCTGCCCGGCCTGGCGGGAGCCGATCCGTTCGAGCGTGGCCGCCCGGTCCAGGTACTCGCCCGGGTCGTCGGAGAGCAGCAGCCCGAGGGAGGAGGCGATGCCGCCGGCGCGGTACTGGGCCCCGGCGACCGAACCCAGCTCGTCCCGCAGGGCGTTGACGCGGCCCTGCTGGCGGGCGATCCGGTCCTGCGCCTGGCCGATCCGCCGGCGCAGCGCAGCGGCCCGCTCGGCCGCCCGGTCGTACGCCTCGGTGGCCTGCTCGGCCTCCTGGTACAGCCGGTCCACGGTGACCTGGGCGTCATGGCTGGGGGCGGCGTCCGCGGGTGCGGCTCCGAACGTCGTGGCGGCCGCTGCCGCCGCGGCGGCCGACAGCGCGGCGGCGGTCCTCCGCAGCGCCTGGTGCGCCTGGGGGGCGCCCGGCTCGGTGTCCCGTGGGCCCACCGGGCGCGGGGCGCTTCGGCCCCCGCCGAGGCCGGTTGGTGCAAGACGGCGATGGGACCCCACGACCGGTCGCTCTCCCTTCCGCTGACAAGGCCCCGCCGCACGGCGGGGAAACGCGGCAGACAGTAGCGGGGCGGTCACCCGTGGTCCAAAGGCCCGCAGGGGTGCGGACAGCACTGTGCCCCGCCGCTGACGCAGGTCATCGGCGGGGCACGGGGTCAGCGGGCGTCGCTGGAATTCGCCCGTTCGGGCGGAGTGGCAGCACGGCGCGCGGGGGACGCGGCGGCCTCGGACTCCAAGGACCGGACGCCGACGCGAAGCGTCAGACGCGGACGCCGAACATGAAGGGGCCGCCGATCGTGTCCATCGACTCGTAGCGGACGACGGTGCCGGTGCGCGGGGCGTGCAGGATCTGGCCGTTGCCCGCGTAGAGGCCCACGTGGTGGATGTCGTTGAAGAAGAAGACCAGGTCGCCGACCTTGAGGTCGTTCACCGAGTAGATCCGGGTGCCTATGTTGGCCTGCTCCTGCGAGGTGCGCGGGATGGAGACGCCGGCCTGGGCGTAGGACCAGGAGGTCAGGCCCGAGCAGTCGAAGGAGGACGGACCGGTGGCGCCGTAGACATAGGGCTTGCCGAGCTGGCTCTCGGCGGCGGAGAACGCGGCACCGGCGCGGCCGGAGGCGGAGCCGGTGTCCCCGCTGAGGACGCTGCGCTCACTGGCGCGGCTGGCGCGGTTCTGCTCCTCGTTGAGCTGCGCCTTCTGCTGCGCGGTGAGGGAGTTGAGCAGCTTCTGCGCCGAGGACAGCTTCCCCTGGACTTCCTGCTTCTTCTTGCCCAGCTCGGTCCGGGTGGCGGCGAGGTCCTTGAGCTTGTCGGAGGCCTCCTGGCGCTCCTGGGCCAGCTCGCGCTGCTTCTCCTGGATCTTCTTCAGCGCCTCGACCTGCTGGCTGCTCAACTGGTCGAGCGTGGACGCCTTGTCGAGGTAGTCGTCCGGGTTCGAGGAGAGGAACAGCTGCACGGAGGGGTCGATGCTGCCGGTGCGGTACTGGGCGCTGGCCATGGTGCCGATGCCCTCGCGCAGCTGGTTCAGCTCGTCCTGGCCCCGGGCGACCTTGTCCTGGAGAGCGGAGATCTGCTTCTCCAGGTTGTCCTGCTTCTCCTTGGCGCCGTTGTACTTCTCGGTGGCCTGCTCGGCCTCCTCGTAGAGCTTGTCGACCTTGGACTTGACCTCGTCCTTGCTCGGCTTCTCACTGGGAGCGGCGTTGGCGGCCTGGGCGCTGAAGGCCACAGCGGCGGCTGCGGCGGTGGTGAGCACGGTCACACGGGTGCGGCTCGGCTGCTTGGGTCGACGGTGGGACGCCACGGGGGCGAGCTCCTTCTTCCTTCAGCCGCCTACCGACACGCCGGCGGGCGGTGCCCTCCGCCGGTCACCCACCCCTTGTGAGTGATCACCCGCGCGAAGGTTCGAGGGCAAACCTAGTGACCTCGCTGTGATCAGTTCAAATCCTGAGCGGGAAAATCGCGGCTGCGCAATGCATTCTTTGCACAGAACTCACGTCGGGTGATGCCGCTTTGACACAACGTTGCCCACCACCCGTCCCAATTCGGGCATGCCTGACGGACGTTGCGCTTGGGACACAGGAGACCGATGGGACGTACGGCACAACGCGCGGGCACGGCACGGAAGTCCGTTATGCCCGGAAAGATCGCTATGACCGGGAAAACCGCTTGAGCAGGACGACCGAAGCAACCGGGCGGGCACCCGCCCTGGCGACCCCGTCGGCCACCTCGCGGTCGGTGGAGACCACGATGACCGGGCGGCCCGGCGGCTCCGCGCGCACCAGCTGGCGGATCAGCTCGTCGGCGGTGACGCCCGGCTTGGAGAACAGCACCCGCACCCCGCGCGGCGGCGCGAGCAGCACCGGGGCGGCCAGTTCGGCCCCGTCGAAGACGCAGGTGACCTCCGCGCCGGTCTGCGCGGCGAGCTGGGAGAGCTGTCCGAGAAGTCTGAGCCGCTGCTTCTCCAGCGGCATCTGCGGATAGCCGGTCTTGGTGACGTTGTAGCCGTCGACGACCAGATGCGCCTGAGGCAGCGCCAGCAACTGGTCGAGGATGGCGGGGTCGTTCTCGGACAGCGCGCGGGCGGCGATGTCCTTCGGCGTCATCCGGCCCGGTTCGACGGCGTCCACGGTCTCCGCGGGCCGCATCGAGACGGGCGGCAGCGCCAGCTCCCGCCGCAGCCCCTGGGCCGCGTCCAGCACGGTGTCCAGCAGCAGCCGTACCCGCATGTCCTCGACGCTGCGGCCCTCGCGGGCGCCGCGGCGCGCGGCCTCCAGGGCGGCCTCGGCCTCCCCGAGGCGCCCCTTCAGCCGCCGGGTCTCGCTCTCGGCCGCGGACACCTGCGCCTGGCTCTCGGCGCGGACGGTGTCCATCTCGCCGCGGGCCTTGCGCAGGGCGGCCTCGCCGCGCTTGACGTCGCTGAGCGCCGCCCGCAGCTTGCGGTGCAGCGATTCGGCCTCCTTGCGGGCCGACTCCAGCTCCCCGCGCAGCCGTTCAATCTCGTTGCGGGTCTGCTCGCGGGCGGCGGACAGCTCCCCGCGCAGCCGCTCCAGCTCGGCCCGGCTCTCCTCGTCGGCGCGCTCGGCGTCCGCCCGCTGGGCCTCCTCGCCCGCGGCGGTCACCAGCTTCACCCAGCCCGCCGGGCGCAGTACATAGGCCGCGGCCGCCACGTCCAGCGGGTCCGCGGCCGGGGGCGGCGAGCCGGAGTCGAGGGCGCCGGTCAGCTCCGGCTGGGCCTCTCTGAGCTTCTCGGCGATCCGCTGCCGGAACAGCGTGTCGGTCTCCAGGGCCGCCGCCATGGCGTTGCCCGCGAACTTGGCCCGGCGGTTGGGGGCGAAGCGGGCGTACTGCCGCAGCTGTGCGGGCAGTTCGGCCAGGGTCAGTCCGCCGAAGCTGTCCGAGACGATTCCCACGACCCGGCGGCGCACACCGTCGGGCAGCGGACGGTCGAGCACCTCAGCGGTGCCGTCGACCGGCTCCCCGCCCGAAGTCTCCACCATCCGTCACCCCAATATCCGTGCGGGCCGTCTCCCTCAGGAGGCGGCACCCGGCCTGTCCACGAGTTCCACCTGGTCCGCGGCGTTGCACCAGCGGCAGCGCACCGACTCGATGGTCTCACTGACCACCTCGCGCTCCTCAATCCTCGGTTCCCCGGCCAGATCGAGATGCACATACTCGACGACCTTCGACGAGCGCGTCACATCGAACCGGGTGAGGTTGCCGCAGAGCGTGCAGCGCCAGCGGGTCGTCTCGGTCGGCAGGGGAGCCGTCATCGTGGCTGCTCTTCCTTCCAGTCTCCGTGATGCGCCAGTTTCCCTGGAGCGTGTGGCTCGTAACCCTACGGCCTGCCGGACGGTCGCCGCCCGCCCCTCTCACGCGGCGAGGCACTCTGTGCGGATCGGTCCGCTTACGCCATGCTCTGTCCCATGATCAGCACCTGGAGCAGAACGGCCGGCCGGGCGCTGCGGACACAGTCGGCGCCGGTGACCTACGGACTGATCGTGCTGTGCTGTGTGATCTTCGTGCTGGGACCGGCCTCGGGACTGAATCCCGCGTACGGCAAGGGCGACGCGCTGCTCGCCGCCCAGCGGGCCTACTTCGCCCACTGGGGCGTGATCCCCGCGGAGCTGTTCGGCGGGGCGCCCCGGGCCGTCCTCACACTCGCGACGGCCCTGTTCATCCACGGCAGCTGGGTGCATCTGCTCGGCAACATGCTGTTCCTCTACGTCTTCGGGGCGATGGCGGAGGAGCGGATGGGCCATCTGGAGTTCGCCCTGTTCTACGGGGGCTGCGGCTGTCTGGCACTCCTCGGGTACGCGGCGGCCCACGCGCAGTCGGCGCAGACACTGGTCGGGGCCTCGGGGTCGATCTCCGCGGTGCTCGGCGCCTTTCTGTTCCTGTTCCCAGGAGCCAGGGTTACCAGTCTCTTCCCGTTCCTTTTCTTCCTGCCCCTGCGCTTCCCGGCCTGGGTGGTGCTGCCCTTCTGGGCCACGCTCCAGTGGATCGCCACCGGCCGCGCCGCCCAGGGCCCCGGCGTCGCCTACCTGGCCCACGTCGTGGGCTTCACCCTCGGCTTCCTCTACGCCTGGGCCCGCCACCCGGTCCTGGTGCCCCGGCCGTGAGACCCGGCGGGGAGGGACGTCTCTTGGTGCGGGGTGGGGCACGTCTTAGAGTGACAGTCCGAGCGTGCACCTAGGGAGACTGCCAGCCGTGATCACTGCGATCGTGCTCATCAAGACCAGCGTGGACCGGATCCCCGAGATCGCCGAGTCGATCGCCGCCCTGGACTGCGTCAGCGAGGTCTTCTCCGTCACCGGTACCTATGACCTCATCGCCATGGTGCGGGTGCAGGCCCACGACGACCTGGCGGACGTGATCCCCGGGCGGATCAGCAAGATCCCAGGCGTGCTGGCCACGGACACGCATGTCGCCTTCCGCACCTACTCCCAGCACGACCTGGAGGCGGCCTTCGCGATCGGGCTCGACAACTAGGGCCTCTCGTTTGGATCATGCCGGGCTCGATCCAAACGAAAGACCCTGGCCGGACGCAGACGGCCCGTCACCGCCGTGGCGGTGACGGACCCCCGGTCAGACCGCCGGGACGCAGCGGCCGTCCTCGGTGCGGTAGGTCCACCGCGCGCCGTCGCGGACCAGTTCGCCGACCGCGCGGACGAAACGTTCCACATGCTCGTCGGGGGTGCCCGCGCCGAAGCTGACGCGGATGGCGTTCAGTGAGCGCTCACCCGGCGCGGCGTCGGGGGCCCCGCACTCGCCCTGGGCGCCCGGGTCGCCGCCCAGCAGGGTGCGCACCAGGGGGTGGGCGCAGAACAGGCCGTCCCGGACGCCGATGCCGTACTCGGCGGAGAGCGCGGCGGCGAAGTGGGAGCTGTTCCAGCCCTCGACGACGAACGAGATCACGCCCACCCGGGCCGCGTCGTCGCCGAAGAGGGAGAGCACCCGGACCTCCGGGATCCCGGCAAGCCCGGCCCGCACCTCGCGGACGAGGCGCTGCTCACGGGCGACCAGGGTGTCGAAGCCCGCTTCGGTGAGGGCCTTGCAGGCCGAGGCGATGGAGTAGGCGCCGATCACATTGGGCGACCCGGCCTCGTGCCGCGCGGCGGTCTCGTGCCACTCCACGTCCACTCCCCCGTCCGTGCGCCGGGTGACCCTACGGCTGGCGCCGCCGCCCGCAAGATAGGGCTCGGCGGTACGCAGCCAGTCGGCACGGCCCGCCAGCACACCGGCGCCGAAGGGGGCGTAGAGCTTGTGCCCGGAGAAGGCGACCCAGTCGACATCGAGGTCCGTGACCGACACGGGGTGGTGCGGGGCCAGCTGGGCGGCGTCCAGCACGATGCGCGCGCCGTGCGCATGGGCGGCCTCCGCCAGTTCGCGCACCGGCCACAGCTCCCCGGTGACATTGGAGGCGCCGGTGACACAGACCAGGGCCGGTCCATGGGGGTCGCGCCCGGCGAGGGCCCGCTCCAGGGTCCGTACGGCCTGCTGGGGGGTGCGCGGGGCGTCCAGGACGGTGACCTCGGCGCCCCGCCAGGGCAGCAGCGAGGCATGGTGCTCGGTCTCGAAGACGTAGACCCGGCAGTCCTCCGGCAGGGCCCCGGCGAGGAGGTTGAGCGAGTCGGTGGTGGACCGCGTGAAGACCACCTGGTCCGCCTCCCGGCAGTCCAGGAACTCGGCGACGGTCCGGCGGGCGTTCTCGAAGAGGTCGGTGGACAGCTGCGACAGATACCCGGCGCCGCGGTGGACACTGCCGTAGTACGGCGCGTACGCGGCCACGTCGTCCCAGACCCGCTGGAGCGCGGGGGCGCTGGCCGCGTAGTCGAGAGCCGCGTAGGTGACTTCGCCGCCGGTGACGAGCGGGACGCTGACCTCCCGGCCCAGCACGGGCAGCGGAGCACAGACGGACGGGTCGCAGGCAAGGGTGGAGACGGACATGGGTGCACTCCCGTGAGGCAGGTGGGACCACCGTGCCGGAGGGTGCGCGGAACGGCGCGCGGTCCTGTCGACGGCACGGGGAAGGAAAAGGTGAAGCGGGGATGCGGAGGCGGGGCTCTGCGGCCCTACGGCATTCGCTTGCTCACGGAAGGCTCCCTCGAACGACCAGGACCCCTGGCCCCACGCCGGATACGGCGTGTGAGGGGTCCGCGCTTGCCGCAGACCTCGCTGCCTGCGACCTGGTCTTCACCCGGGGCACCCCGCCACGGACGGAGGGTTGCCGGACAGCCGGCCGGGGCCGAGTGGCTGTCGCTCATGACCTGGGAAGGACGCTAACGGACGTGATCGGGCGGTCGCAACAGCTGTCCGGATACCGGGACGTGGAGCCTTGACACGTACCCGGCTCGAGGGCAAACGACGGGGGAGCCCGGACGTGCCGTGCTCCCCCGTCGTGCTCGAGCTCAGCGGTGGCTCGCGGCCACCCAGCGCTCCAGCGTCCGCCGGGCGGACCCCGAGTCGATCGACTCCGCCGCCTTCTCCATCCCGGCGCGCAGCTGCACGGCCAGCGGCTCCCCGGTGGGCTCCAGGGCCACCAGCGCCGCCGCCGAGTTCAGCAGGACCGCCTCGCGCACCGGCCCGGTCTCCCCGTTCAGCACGCGCCGGGCCACATCGGCGTTGTAGGAGGCGTCGGCTCCGCGCAGCGCCTCGACCGGCACCAGTTCGAGACCGACGTCCCGGGGGTCGAAGGTCTCCTCGGCCACCGTGCCGTCACGGACCACCCAGACCCGGGAGGTGGAGGTCGTGGTCAGCTCGTCGAGTCCGTCGTCGCCCCGGAAGACCAGCGAGGAGTTCCCCCGCTCGGCGAGGACGCCCGCGACGATCGGCGCCATCCGCGGGTCCGCGACGCCCACCGCCTGCGCCTTCACCCGGGCCGGGTTGGTCAGCGGGCCGAGGACATTGAACGTCGTACGGATCCCGAGCTGTCCGCGCGCCGCGGCCACATGCCGCAGGGCCGGGTGGAACTTCACCGCGAAGCAGATGGTGATCCCGGCCTCCTCGGCCACCTCGGCCGTGCGCCGGGGGGTGAGGTCCAGATTGATGCCGAGCTTCTCCAGGACGTCCGAGGAGCCGGAGGCGGAGGACGCGGCCCGGTTGCCGTGCTTGACGACCTTCGCGCCGGTGCCCGCCACCACGATCGACGACATCGTGGAGATGTTCACCGTCTTCGCGCCGTCGCCGCCCGTGCCGACGATGTCCACGGCCGGACCCGGCACCTCGATCACATGCGCGTGCTCGTACATCGCCCGGACCAGACCGGTGATCTCCTCGACCGTCTCGCCCTTCGCCCGCAGCGCGACGACGAAGGCGGCGATCTGGGCGTCCGTCGCCTCTCCGCGCATGATGCGGTCCATCGCCCAGGCCGTGTCCTCCACGCTCTGGTCCTGGCCGTCCAGCAGCGCGTTCAGTACCCGCGGCCAGGAACGGGCCGCCGCGGTGTCGCCTCCAGCGGGGGTCACAGCGCTCATAAGCCGCTCCTGGGTACCTGTCCCGGTCGGGACGCACATTCTCGAACAGGTCCACCCTATCCAGCCCGGGGGACGGCAAAGGGCCCCGTCCGGTGCATCGGACGGGGCCCTCGCCGTGGCGTGGCGCGCTCAGCGATCAGTGGTGGCCGTGGCCGCTCGTGATCTCCTTGTACTCCTCCACCGTGGGCTTGGTGATCTGGCTGTCCTCGCCGTAGTAGGCGTTGCTCAGCCGGGCCCGCAGCTTCGCGGAGCCCTTGATCTTCCGCTCGACACCGTTCTTGTCGACCGTCGGACCGATCTCGGCAGGCTTGTACTGCTCGTGCGCCGTGAGCGTGTGCAGCTGCTCCTGGCTGAGCGGCTCGTGGACCTCGATGAACTCACCGTGCGGCAGCCGCTTGATGATGCCCGACTCGCGGCCGTGCAGCACCTTGTCGTGGTCGCGGCGCTGGAGGCCGAGGCAGATCCGCTTGGTGGCGATGAACACGAGCACCGGCACCACGAAGAAGGCGATGCGGACGAACCAGGTGATCGCGTTGATCGACAGGTGGAAGTGCGTGGCCCAGATGTCGTTGCCACCACCGACGAGCATCACGAAGTACCAGGAGATCCACGCGGCACCGAAGGCCGTACGCGTCGGCGCGTTGCGCGGGCGGTCCAGGATGTGGTGCTCGCGCTTGTCGCCGGTGATCCAGGACTCGATGAAGGGGTAGGCACCCATCACGGCCAGGGTCAGCGGGAAGAGCAGCAGCGGGATGAACACACCCAGGACGAGCGTGTGGCCCCACAGGTTGATCTCCCAGCCGGGCATGGCACGGATGAGACCCTCGGCCTGGCCCATGTACCAGTCGGGCTGGGCGCCCGTGGAGACCTGGTCCGGACGGTAGGGGCCGATGGCCCAGATCGGGTTGATCTGAGCGATCGCCGCGACGGCCGCGATCACACCGAAGACCAGGAAGAAGAAGCCTCCGGCCTTGGCCATGTAGACCGGCAGCAGCGGCATGCCGACGACGTTGTTGTTCGTCTTGCCGGGACCCGCGAACTGCGTGTGCTTGTGGTAGAAGACCAGGATCAGGTGGCCGACCATCAGACCGAGCATGATGCCCGGCAGCAGCAGGATGTGGATCGAGTAGAAGCGGGCCACGAAGTCGCCGCCCGGGAACTCGCCGCCGAAGAGGAAGAACGACAGGTACGTGCCGACGATCGGCACGGACAGGATCGCGCCCTCCATGAAGCGGACACCGGTGCCGGAGAGCAGGTCGTCCGGGAGCGAGTAACCGGTGAAGCCGGTGAACATGCCGAGGACGAACAGCAGGAAGCCGAACAGCCAGTTGATCTCACGCGGCTTGCGGAACGCGCCGGTGAAGAACACGCGCATCATGTGCACGAACATGCCGGCCAGGAAGACCAGCGCGGCCCAGTGGTGGATCTGCCGGATGAGCAGACCGCCGCGGACGTCGAAGCTGATGTGCAGCGCGGAGTTGAACGCCTCGCTCATCAGCTGGCCCTGGAGCGGCACATAGCTGCCGTGGTACACCACCTCGTTCATCGAGGGGTGGAAGAACAGCGTCAGATACACACCCGTGAGGATGATGATCACGAAGCTGTAGAGGCAGACCTCGCCCAGCATGAACGACCAGTGGTCGGGGAAGATCTTGCGCATGTTCGACTTGGCCAGGGAGTAGATCCCCAGGCGTCCGTCGGCCCAGTCGGCGACGCGCTCGCCGGCCGGTGCCTTTCCGCGCGCAGCGCCCGCGCCGTCCGTTGCGGATCGGCTCGTGTTGCTCGGTGTAGTGCTCATCCGCGCTCCCAGAAAGCAGGACCGACGGGCTCATCGAAGTCGCCGAGCGCCTCGAGGTAGCCGTCCGCGTTGACGCCGATGCGCAGCTGCGGCAGGGCGTGACCGGCCGGGCCGAAGATGACCCGGCCACCGTCGGAGAGGTCGAAGGTGGACTGGTGGCACGGGCAGAGAACGTGGTGCGTCTGCTGCTCGTACAGGGAGATCGGGCAACCGACGTGGGTGCAGATCTTCGAGTAGGCCACGATGCCCTCGTGGGACCACGAGAGTTCCTTCTTGTCCTTGATGTTCTCCGGCTGGAGCCGGACGAGCATCAGGGCGGCCTTCGCGATCTGCTTCTGGAAGTCCTCGTTGGTCTCCTCCAGGCCCTCGGGCCTGGCGAAGGTCAGCGAACCCACCGCGACGTCCGAGGCGCGCATCGGCTGGTTCGTGTTCACGTTGACGAGGAGCTTGCCCTTGGACCAGGCCGTGTGACGCAGCTTGGTGCCGGGCAGCGGACCCAGGTCGCGCAGCAGGAACAGGCCGGAGAGCGGCACCAGGGCCAGCGCGCCGAACATCGTGTTCCTGATCAGGGAGCGGCGACCGATCGCCGACTCCCGGGCGCCGTCGGCGAAGTCCGCGAGGACCTTCGCCTTGACCTCCGGCGCCGCCTCGATCGGGTGACGCTCGTCGGCGACCTCGACGTCGGACATCAGGGTGCGGGCCCAGTGGACCGCGCCCGCGCCGATCGCGAACAGCGCCACGCCCAGCGTCAGGCCCAGCGCGAAGTTCATCGCGCTGAGGTGCCCGATCGGGAAGACGTAGATCGACCTGTCGTTCGGGATCGTGACGTACGAGACGATGAAGGCGATGGTGGCCAGCATCGACAGGGTGAACATCAGGGCGACGGCGCGCTCGGAGCGCTTGGCCGCCCGCTCGTCGATGTCCTGGATCCGGTGCTCGTGGGGCGGCAGCCCCGGGTCGGCGAACGGGTTCTCCTCGTCCGCGACCGCTACGGCACCGTGATGGGTGTCCTGCTCAGCGGGCAGGTTCTCTTCGGGAATGTCTTGGCTACTCATGACTTCTTGGCCTTTGCGGTCCGAGCGGCGACCCAGACGGCGACCGCGATCAGCGCGCCCAGTCCGAAGATCCAGGCGAAGAGGCCTTCGGAGACCGGGCCGAGACCGCCCAGGTCGAGACCGCCGGGGTTGTCGGTCTGGTCACCGTTGACCGCGTTGACGTAGGCGATGATGTCCTTCTTGTTCTGCTGCGACAGGGTGGTGTCGGGGAAGGACGGCATGTTCTGCGGGCCGGTCTGCATGGCCTCGTAGATGTGCTTGGGCGCGACACCTTCGAGGCTCGGCGCGAACTTGCCGTGCGACAGGGCACCGCCCTCGCCGGTGATGTTGTGGCACTGCGCGCAGTTGGTGCGGAAGATCTCGCCGCCCTTGGCGATGTCGGCACCCTCGGGGCTGTAGTCGTTCGCCGTCGGCACGGCCGGGCCGGCGCCGAGCGAGGCGACATACGCCGCGATCTGGTCGATCTGGGCCTGCGAGTAGATGTTCCTCTTCTTAACCACCTGGGGGCCCTGGGAGGTGGCGGCCGGCATACGGCCGGTGGCCACCTGGAAGTCCACGGCCGCGGCGCCCACGCCGACCAGGCTCGGACCGTCGGAGGAGCCCTGACCCCTGGTGCCGTGGCAGCTGGCGCAGCCCACCTGGTAGAGCTTCTTGCCCTCCTCGATGGCGAGGGACTGGGAGGTTTCATCGGCCTGCGCCTTGCTCGCGGGCGCGAACGCGGCGTACAGCCCCCCGGTGGCCGCCAGCGCGAGGAGTAGGACGACGACAGCCGCCAGCGGATGGCGTCGTCGTGCGGAGAGCTTTTTCACGGATTACCCCGGTGTCAGGATCTTCTGCGTCGATGCTTCTGGAAATGGATCGGATCGTCGGGGTCGCCCGGTTCCCCCGCGGGGGTGCCCGTACGCCGCGGCCGACCCCCGATTACCTGATCAGGTAGATCGTGGCGAAGAGGCCGATCCAGACGACATCGACGAAGTGCCAGTAGTAGGACACGACGATGGCGGCGGTTGCCTGCTCATGGGTGAACCTGCGCGCCGCGTAGGTTCGGCCGAGCACCAGCAGGAAGGCGATGAGACCACCCGTCACGTGCAGGCCGTGGAAGCCGGTGGTCAGGTAGAACACCGAGCCGTAGGGGTCGGAGGACAGCGAGAGGCCGTCCTTCTTCACCAGCTCGGTGTACTCGAAGATCTGCCCGCCGACGAAGATCGCACCCATGATGAAGGTGACGATGAACCAGCCCCGGAGCTTCTTCACATCACCCCGCTCGGCCGCGAACACGCCGAGCTGGCAGGTCAGCGAGGAGAGCACCAGGATCGTGGTGTTGGTCGCCGAGAACGGAAGGTTGAGATGGCCCGCCATCTCCTTCCAGTGCGTCGGACCCGTCACCGATCGCAGGGTGAAGTACATCGCGAAGAGGGCCGCGAAGAACATCAGCTCGGAACTCAGCCAGATGATGGTTCCGACACTGGTGAGGTTCGGCCGATTGACCGACGGGTGCGCGTGCCCGGTTTCTACTGTCGTTGCTGTCGCCACGACCGACATTATGTCGGTCGCTTATCCCGCCCTCACTCCGGGGGGTGCCGTTCGGAGTGTCCGCACCGTGTGTAGTGCCCGTATGGCCCATCGAACGGCCCGTCGAAGCCATGTGCGGACCGGTGTTGACCGGGTGCCCGAGGGAGTAGCATCCGCCCCAACGGTCCGTTCCGTACGACGCCGATGTCCCGGAGGAAGCATGCAGCCGACCGCCACGGTGCTGGTCTACAGCGACGACTCCCGCACACGCGAGCAGGTGCGGCTCGCGGCCGGGCGCAGGCCCGCCCCGGACGTCCCCGAGGTCCGCTTCGTGGAGTGCGCGACACCCGCCGCGGTCGTCCGGGAGCTCGACCGGGGCGGCATCGACGTCTGTGTGCTGGACGGCGAGGCCGTGCCCATGGGCGGGATGGGCGTCTGCCGCCAGATCAAGGACGAGATCTTCGACTGCCCTCCGGCGCTGGTGCTGATCGCGCGCCCGCAGGACGCGTGGCTGGCGACCTGGAGCCGGGCCGACGCCGCCGTGGCGCTGCCGGTGGAGCCGGTGGAGCTGGCCTCCGCGCTGGCCTCGCTGCTGCGGCGACGGGCCCTGGCGAGCGCCTGACGGCGTTCTGACACCCGCACACCCGACACCCGACGCCCGGGAGCGGCTCCCACGGCCCGGGATGGCGCTCCATCAGCCCGAGGCAGCGCTCCACGGGGCCAGGACGGCTCGCGGGCCGGGGCGGCGCTCCCCGGGCCCTCAGACGGCTCCCGGAGCCCCTGTGGCCCCGGGTGTCCCACGGCACCCCTGTCCGCCGCCGGGAGCGTCCCGTGCCCCTGTGCGGGGCACGGGCCCCGACCGGGGCACGGGTGCCCGGTCACACCGACTGCGGCCGCAGCCTCGCGATGTCCGACGGGTTGGGTCCCGCCTTGTCCGGGGTCAGGGCGCTGCCCTTGCCCCACTTGGCCCAGTCGAGGTTCCAGTCGCCGAAGCCGTTGCCGAAGGGGTCCATCTCCGGGCCCCGGGAGTTGACGACCTGGACGATGTCGCCGAGGCGGACGGTGTCGAAGAACCAGTGGGCGTTGCCGGTGGTCATACCCGTGCAGCCGTGGCTGACGTTGGCGTATCCCTGGGAGCCCACGGACCAGGGCGCGGCGTGCACGTACTCGCCGCTCCAGGTCACCCGGGCCGCCCAATAGACCATCAGATCGAAGGAGTCGCTGGAGCCCGCGGAGATGCCGATGGTGGTTCCCCGCATCCGTACCGCGGACTGCTTGGCCAGGACGACCTTGATGCCGTTGCGGGTGTCGTAGCCGGGGCGGCCGGTGGTGACGGGGATCGTCCGGATCACCTCGTCGTTCTTGTAGACCGTCATCCGGT
This sequence comes from Streptomyces sp. NPDC052040, assembly GCF_044548405.1. Lineage (NCBI taxonomy): Bacteria > Bacillati > Actinomycetota > Actinomycetes > Kitasatosporales > Streptomycetaceae > Streptomyces > Streptomyces sp. NPDC052040. The sequence goes on from NZ_JBIUBV010000006.1 coordinate 108,059, forward strand.
GCGCGGCGGCGTCCGTGACGGCGACCAGGCGGTCGCCGAGGGTCAGGTGCACGGGCTTGCTGTCGCCGCCCCAGACCTTGTCGGAGACCTTCACGCCCGCCAGGTTGCTGTGCACCGTGATGCTGGTGTGGGCGGGCCAGTACTCCTTGGGGCGGTAGTGCAGCGTCTTGTCGTCCACCCAGTACCAGGAGCCCTCCACCGCGGGCACCGAGTCCACCTTGAGGGCGCGCTCCACGATCGCCCGGGACGCCTTGTCCTTGACGGGCTGGCTGAGCGCGGCGGTGACGGGCTGTCCGACGCCGTAGGTGCCCGTGTCGGGGCCGAGGGCGACGTCGAGGGTCTTCTTGGCCTTCGGGGTGGCGGTGTCGAACTCGAGGACCTTGCGGCCGGGTGCGCCGTCCTCGTCCTCCGTGCTCACCTGCACCGTGTAGTGGGTGCCCGCGGCGAGCGGTGAGGTGCTGTGCCAGCGGCTTCCGTCGGCGTTGAGTTCACCGGCGACATAGCGTCCCCGGGAGTCCACGGCCGTGACGTCGGTGATCCGTCCGTCCGAGTCCGAGGCGGTGATCTCCAGGGGCTTGTCGGGGTCGGCCTTCTTGTCGTTGTCGGCAGGTGCGTTGTAGGCGATCTGGTCCGCCGCATCGAAGGGATGCGCGGCGAGCGGGTCGCCGTCGACGCCGCAGGCGACGGGGCCCGCGGCAAGGGATATCAGCAGCAGGGTGCAGCCGACGACCGTGCGGTGTCGTGGCCCCCGGAAGAAGACGAAGTGGCTCATGGCCTCACGCTATGAACCGCGCCCGGCCGCGGCGCGCCGAGTGGGCCGGGCGGGGGACGGAAAGCGAGGCAAAAGAGGGAGCCCGGACACTTCGGAGAGTGTCCGGGCTCCCGTGCGCACGGCGCGTGTTACTGGGTGCGGTTCTCACCGCGGTAGTACTCGAAGACCCAGCCCCACAGGCCCACCAGGATCAGCGGGGCGGAGAAGTACATCAGCCACCAGCCAATCGCGATGGACAGGAACGCCAGGGCGCCACCGATCGCGAGGGAGAGCGGCTGCCAGCTGTGCGGGCTGAAGAAGCCGACCTCACCGGCGTCGTCCGCGACGTCGGCCTCCTTGTTGTCCTGGGCGCCCGCGTCGACCCGCCGGGCCGTGAAGGCCAGGTAGTAGCCGATCATGACGCTCAGGCCGAAGGCCAGGAAGAGCGCGGTGGTACCGGCCGGCTCCTTCGACCACAGGCCGTAGATGGCGGCCATGATCAGGAGAAAGACGGCCAGCCAGAGGAACATCTTGCCCTGGATCTTCACTTGCCGGACTCCTTGCCATCAGCGACGGCCTTGCTGCCGGCACCCGCGTGCTCGAGCTGCTCGAGCGCGGTGATCTCCGGGTGGTGCAGGTCGAAGGCGGGGGATTCGGAGCGGATCCGCGGCAGCGTGAGGAAGTTGTGCCGCGGCGGCGGGCAGGACGTCGCCCACTCCAGCGAACGGCCGTAGCCCCACGGGTCGTCGACGCCGACCGGCTTGCCGTACTTGGCCGTCTTCCAGACGTTGTAGAAGAACGGCAGGATCGACAGACCGAGGACGAACGAGCAGATCGTCGAGATCGTGTTCAGGGCGGTGAAGCCGTCGGCCGCGAGGTAGTCCGCGTAACGACGCGGCATGCCCTCGGCACCCAGCCAGTGCTGGACCAGGAAGGTGCCGTGGAAGCCGACGAACAGCGTCCAGAAGGTGATCTTGCCGAGGCGCTCGTCGAGCATCTTGCCCGTGAACTTCGGCCACCAGAAGTGGAATCCGGCGAACATCGCGAAGACGACCGTGCCGAAGACCACGTAGTGGAAGTGCGCCACCACGAAGTACGAGTCGGAGATGTGGAAGTCCATCGGCGGCGAGGCCAGGATGACACCGGTCAGACCACCGAAGGTGAAGGTGATCAGGAAGCCGGTCGCCCAGAGCATCGGTGTCTCGAAGGACAGCGAGCCCTTCCACATCGTGCCGATCCAGTTGAAGAACTTCACACCGGTCGGGACCGCGATGAGGAACGTCATGAAGGAGAAGAACGGCAGCAGCACACCGCCGGTGACGTACATGTGGTGCGCCCACACGGTCACGGAGAGACCGGCGATGGCGATGGTGGCGCCGACCAGGCCCATGTAACCGAACATCGGCTTACGGCTGAAGACCGGGATGATCTCGGAAATGATGCCGAAGAACGGTAGCGCGATGATGTACACCTCTGGATGGCCGAAGAACCAGAAGAGGTGTTGCCACAGCAGAGCGCCGCCGTTGGTGGCGTCGAAGACATGGGCACCGAACTTGCGGTCCGCCTCCAGGGCGAACAGCGCGGCCGCGAGGACCGGGAAGGCCAGCAGCACCAGCACACCGGTCAGCAGCACGTTCCACACGAAGATCGGCATGCGGAACATCGTCATGCCGGGGGCGCGCATGCAGATGATGGTGGTGATGAAGTTGACCGAACCGAGGATCGTGCCGAAGCCGGAGAAGGCCAGACCCATGATCCACATGTCGGCGCCGATACCCGGCGAACGCACCACGTCCGACAGCGGGCTGTAGGCGAACCAGCCGAAGTCGGCCGCACCCTGCGGGGTGAGGAAGCCGCCGACGGCGATCAGCGAGCCGAACAGGTAGAGCCAGTAGGCGAACATGTTCAGCCGCGGGAACGCCACATCGGGCGCACCGATCTGGAGCGGCATGATCCAGTTGGCGAAACCGGCGAACAGCGGCGTCGCGAACATCAGCAGCATGATCGTGCCGTGCATCGTGAACGCCTGGTTGAACTGCTCGTTCGACATGATCTGCAGACCCGGCCGGGCGAGCTCGGCGCGCATGAGGAGCGCCAGCACACCGCCGATGCAGAAGAACGCGAACGACGTTGCCAGATAGAGCGTGCCGATCGTCTTGTGGTCCGTGGTGGTCAGCCACTTGACGACGACATTGCCGGGATTCTTGCGCCTGACCGGCAGCTCGTTCTCATATGAGCCCGTAGCTGCGGCGGCACCCTGGGGTTCGTTGAGGATGCTCACAGGTTGTTCGTCTCCCGGTTCTTCTCGTGGCTCGTCTGCGCGATGCCCGCGGGGATGTAACCGGTCTGCCCCTTCTTCGCCAGGTCCTTCAGGTGCTGCTCGTAGCGCTCGGGCGAGACGACCTTCACGTTGAACAGCATTCGGGAGTGGTCGACACCGCAGAGCTCGGCGCACTTGCCGCGGAAGGTGCCCTCCATGGTGGGGGTCACCTGGAAGGCGTTGGTGTGGCCCGGAATGACGTCCTGCTTCATCAGGAACGGCAGCACCCAGAAGGAGTGGATGACGTCACGCGAGGTGAGGACGAAGCGGACCGTCTCGCCCTTGGGGAGCCAGAGGGTCGGGCCGGGGTTGTTGGTCTGCGGGTTCCGCGTGCCCGGCGTACCGAAGTCGTAGACACCGCCGGCGTTCGCCGGGAAGTCCTTCTTGAACCGGTCCGGGATCGCGTTGAGATTCGGATCGGTCTTGGCGTCGCCGGTCACCCCGCCGACGGGGGTGACGTAGTTGAAGCCCCAGCTCCACTGGTAGCCGACGACGTTGATGGTGACGTCGGGCTTCTTGTCGAGGCTGAGGAGCTTCGACTCGTCGCGGGCCGTGAAGTAGAAGAGCACCGAGACGATGATCAGCGGGACCACGGTGTACAGCGCCTCGATGGGCATGTTGTACCGGGTCTGCGCAGGGACTTCGATCTTGGTGCGGCTGCGCCGGTGGAACATGGCGCTCCACAGGATCAGGCCCCACACCAGCACGCCGACGGCGAGCGCGGCCGCCCAGGACCCCTGCCACAGGGAGAGGATCCGGGGAGCCTCCTCCGTGGTCGGGGTGGGCATACCAAGGCGGGGGAAGTCCTTGTATGTGCAACCGGTGGCGGTCGCCAGGACCAGGCCCGCGGTCATTGCCTGCAGCAGCTTCCGCCGCATCGGGCGCCGCGGCGAGCGGTCGGAGCCGTTGGGACTCACGTAGCGCCTTCCCGAGAGTCTCGCCCGCGCGGTCGGCTGCGGCCTTCTCGCTGGTCGGTCGCCGCCCTGCGTCGGGCAGGGGTTTGGATGTTTATGCGGACCAAACCCTACTGGACGCCATTTGGGGTCGCGCGGGGAGGGTACCCAACGCGCCGCCGGACACCCCGAAGGGAGGGAATGCCCGTTTGTGGGCCCCTCCTGACGGGTCCTACGGCCGCCGCGAGGGGGCCCGTCGTTCGCAGGAGTTAGCGTTGCGGTGTGTCCTACTTCGACGCCGCCTCCGCCGCTCCCCTGCACCCCGTGGCCCGTCAGGCCCTGCTGGCCTCCGTGGACGAGGGGTGGGCCGACCCCGCGCGGCTGTACCGCGAGGGGCGGCGGGCCCGGATGCTGCTGGACGCGGCGCGGGAGGCGGCGGCCGAGGCGGTGGGCTGCCGCCCCGACGAGCTGGTGTTCACCCCGTCGGGGACCCGGGCGGTGCACTCCGGGATCGAGGGGGCGCTCGCCGGCCGCCGCCGGGCCGGACGTCACCTGATCGTGTCCGCGGTCGAACACTCCTCTGTCCTCCATTCGGCGGAGGCCTTCGAGGCCGCCGGGGGGACGGTGACCCGGGTGCCGGTCTCCCGGACGGGCGCCGTCGACGCGGAATCCTACGCGGCGGCGCTGCGCCCGGACACCGCGCTGGCCTGTCTGCAATCGGCCAACCATGAGGTGGGCACCGAGCAGCCGGTGGCCGAGGCGGCCGAGGTGTGCCGGGCGGCAGGGGTCCCGCTGCTGGTGGACGCGGCGCAGTCGCTGGGCTGGGGGCCGGTGGAAGGCGGCTGGTCGCTGCTGACGGCGAGTGCGCACAAATGGGGCGGACCCGCGGGGGTCGGGCTGCTCGTGGTGCGCAAGGGGGTGCGGTTCGCTCCGCAAGGCCCGCTGGACGAGCGGGAGTCGGGGCGGGCGGCCGGGTTCCCGGACATCCCGGCGATCGTGGCGGCCGCGGCGTCGCTGCGTGCGGTGCGGGCGGAGGCGGCCGGAGAGGCGGCCCGGCTGCGGGAGCTGACGGAGCGGATCCGGGCACGGGTGCCCGTACTGGTCCCGGACGTGGAGGTGGTGGGCGACCCGGTCCGCCGGCTGCCCGGGATCGTCACCTTCTCCTGTCTCTATGTCGACGGGGAGACCGTGCTGCACGAGCTGGACCGCGCGGGCTTCTCCGTCTCCTCGGGTTCGTCCTGTACGAGCAGCACGCTGACCCCGAGCCATGTGCTCAAGGCGATGGGGGTGCTGAGCGAGGGCAATGTCCGGGTGTCGCTGCCGACGGGGACCACGGCCGAGGAAGTCGACCGGTTCCTTTCGGTGCTGCCCGGTGTGGTGGCGGAGGTGCGCGAGAAGCTCGGAGCCCCGGCCCCGAGGGCGGCGACGGCGGCCTCCGGGGACGCCCTGGTGGTCGACGCCCTCGGCAGGCGGTGCCCGATCCCGGTGATCGAACTGGCGAAGGTGATCGGGGACGTCCCGGTGGGGGGCACGGTGCGGGTCCTGTCGGACGACGAGGCGGCCCGCCTCGACATTCCCGCATGGTGCGAGATGCGGGGGCAGCGCTACGAGGGGGAGGAGCCGGCGGAAGGGGGCTCCGCCTTCCTGGTCCGCCGGCTCTCCTAGGTTCTCTTGAGTCCTTGCGCCGCGGGCCCGCAGGTCCGTGCGCTCCGGCCTCCGCGGGGGCCGGTCAGCGGGCGGCGGTCAGGCGAGGTACTCCTTGACCTCGGCCGCGGCCTCCTCGCCGTAGGCCTTGGCGAAGCGGTCCATGAAGTGGCCCCGGCGCAGCTGGTACTCCTGGGTGCCCAGCGTCTCGATGACCAGCGTCGCGAGCATGCAGCCGACCTGGGCCGCGCGCTCCAGCGGGACGCCCCAGGCCAGGCCGGACAGGAAGCCCGCGCGGAAGGCGTCGCCGACGCCCGTCGGGTCGACCTTGGCCGTCTCCTCGGGCACACCGACCTCGATCGGGTCGCCGCCCGACCGCTCGATGCGCACGCCCCGCGCGCCGAGCGTGGTGACCCGGTGGCCGACCCGGCCGAGGATCTCGGCGTCGCTCCAGCCGGTCTTCGTCTCGATGAGCCCCTTCTCGTACTCGTTGGAGAAGAGGAAGGTCGCCCCGTCCAGCAGTATCCGGATCTCGTCGCCGTTCATCCGGGCGATCTGCTGGGAGAAGTCGGCGGCGAAGGAGACCCCCCGGGAGCGGCACTCCTCCGTGTGGCGCAGCATCGCCTCCGGGTCGTCCGCGCCGATCAGCACCAGGTCGAGTCCGCCCACCCGGTCGGCGACCGTCTTGAGTTCGATGAGCCGGGCCTCGCTCATCGCACCGGTGTAGAAGGAGCCGATCTGGTTGTGGTCGGCGTCAGTGGTGCAGACGAAACGGGCCGTGTGCTGGGTTTCGGAGATGCGGACGGAGGCGGTGTCCACTCCGTGCCGGTCCAGCCAGGCCCGGTACTCGTCGAAGTCCGAGCCCGCCGCGCCGACCAGGATCGGCCCGGTGCCGAGCTGCCCCATTCCGAAGGCGATGTTCGCGCCCACGCCGCCCCTGCGGACGTCGAGGCGGTCGACCAGGAAGGACAGCGAGACCGTGTGCAGTTGGTCCGCGACGAACTGATCGGCGAAACGACCGGGGAAGGTCATGAGGTGGTCAGTAGCGATGGAGCCGGTGACTGCGATACGCACGGCGAGGACACGCTCCTGTGGAGGTGGGAGATTGACAGTTCACGCTACCCGGTGGGCCCCCCTCACCGAAGCAGGCGAAACCACCCAGAAGTGGACTTTCTTCATCGACCTCGGTGTGCCTACCGTTTTCTCATGAGGAAGTCCGAATTCCATGACCTCGGCCCGCCGGACCCGGAAGGGGAGCTGGCGGCGCTGCCCGGCGACGGCGCCCGGATGGTCCCGCACTGGGCCCCACCCGAGAGGCCGGCCGCCCGTCCGGTCCCCCCTTCCCGGATCCGCGGTGTCAGGGTGCCGCCCTCCTCGGCACGCCTGCTGGACGCCCTGTCCGACTACGGGGACTGAGCAGGCCGGGACCGGCCCGGCGCGCCGGGGCGGGACGGGCCAGGGCGCGCACCGAGGGAACCGTGCGCTCCCCCGGTGCGTCCCATCGCCGTCCTCCTCGACGAGGAGGCGGGGTACGACCCCCGGGCGCTTTCTGCGGGCGGCCGGGGCCCCAGGAGGCAGCAGAGGCCGAAGGAGCGATGCGGTGAGCACCGAGCGACCCGACGACACAAGCGGCGTACCCGACGTCAGCGAGCCCGCGGGGGCCGCGCCACGGCGGCGGCTGTCCGCGGCGGCCGCCCCGGTCGTGGCCGCGGTCCTGCTCGTCGGTGGCGGCGGGGCCTATCTGGCCGCTGGCGCGTCCGGCCCGGCGGACGGCGCCCCGGTCGCGGAGGGCGGCACCACTCCCCCGCCGCTGGCCCTGGACGGCGGCACCGGAAGCGGCGCCGGGGGGCCCGCGCCGGGCATCGCGGTGGGCGAGCCGAACCCCTACGGCACCACGTACACCGCGGCGGGCACGCTCCCGGACGGCCCGAAGTCGGCTCCGGTGTACTGGGCCAAGGGCCGGGTGACGCAGGAGGAGGTGGCCCGGCTGGCCGGGGCCCTGCATCTGAGCGGCACCCCGAGGCTGGCCGACGGTGTGTGGCAGGTGGGCGCGGCACGCACCGGCGGGGAGCCGAATCTCCGGGTGAACCAGGACGCGCCGGGCACCTGGACCTTCACCACCACCGTGCCGGGCTCGGACAACTGCGTCCCGGGCAAGGCGTGCCGCCCCGGGGGCTCCGGGGCGGAGGGGGCGCGGTCCGGACCGGTGGACGAGCAGGCGGCGCGGCGGGCGGCGGCCCCGGTGCTCAAGGCTATCGGCCAGGACACCGCGAAGCTGGACGCGTCCCAGCTGATGGGCCAGGTGCGGGTGGTGAACGCCGAACCGGTGGTGGGCGGCCTGCCCACGCACGGCTGGACGACCGGGGTGCGGATCGGACCCGACGGCCGGGTCACCGGCGGCAGCGGCACCCTCGTGACACCGCAGAGGGGCGCCGTCTATCCCGTACTGGGCGCGAAGAGGACGCTGGAGCTGATGAACGCCGTGCCGCCGTCCTCGTACGGGCGCAAGGGCATCGGCGGCTGCACCGGTCCCGTGCCGGTCAAGGACCGGGACGAGAAGCCGTGCCCGGCGGACAGCTCCGCCGCGCGGCGGACCTCGGCGACCGTGCGGGGCGCGGTGTTCGGGCTGGTCGCGCACACGGCGGGCGGGAAGGCGGTGCTGGTGCCGTCCTGGCTGTTCGAGGTGGGCGGGACGGGGGCCCCGGGGAGCGGCGGCGCGTCCACGGTGGCGTATCCCGCGGTCGACCCGGAGTATCTGGCCGTGCCCCGGAACCCGGGCGGCCCGCGCCAGGCACCGGGCGGCCCGAGCGGTTCGCAGGCCCCGGCCCCGTCGACGAGCGCGCCGGGATCCCGGCCGACGCCCGCGCCGACGCACCGTGAGGTCAAGGTGCTGGGCTATCGCACCGACGGCCGGGACCTCACCGTCTCCTACGAGGGCGGGGTGTGCGCCGACTACGCGGCGTCCGTGCGCGAGGACTCCGACCGGGTGACGGTCACCGTGACCGAGACGCCCTGGCAGGGCAGGGTCTGCGCCATGATCGCCAAGGTCTACCACCGGACGCTTCAGCTGAAGGCGCCGCTCGGCGACCGCCGGGTGGTGGACGGGAACGGGAGCCCGGTCCCGCAGGAGACGTCGAGCACCCCGCCGAGGGAGTCGGTCTCGGGCGGCACGGGGGCGCTCCCCCGCTGACGGCGGCCGAAACGGCGGGAAGGCGGCGCCCCCCGTGGGGGCGCCGCCTTCCGTCACAGCCGGAGAATCGGCGGGTGCCGGTTCAGCTGAAGGAGTCACCGCAGGCGCAGGAACCCGTCGCGTTCGGGTTGTCGATGGTGAAGCCCTGCTTCTCGATCGTGTCGACGAAGTCGATCGTGGCGCCGCCCAGGTACGGGGCGCTCATCCGGTCGGTGATGACCTTGACGCCGCCGAAGTCCTTCGACACGTCGCCGTCGAGCGCGCGCTCGTCGAAGAAGAGCTGGTAGCGCAGGCCGGAGCAGCCGCCGGGCTGAACGGCGACGCGCAGTGCCAGGTCTTCCCGGCCTTCCTGGTCGAGCAGGGCCTTGACCTTGGCCGCGGCGGCGTCGGTCAGGATGATGCCGTCGGTGACGGTGGTGGACTCGTCCTGTACGGACATCTACATCTCTCCCGGGTTGTACGGAGACTGCTTGCCGACGGGTGCAACCGGCATGGCCCGGCATTCATTCCGGACCGAGAGCATTTTTTCGCTTCCCCCTTCATGCTCGCACATGCGCCGGAACACGGACAGCGGCCTGTGGACAGCACGGGGGCGGCACTGAGGGGCGGGGCGGGGCGGTCCTTCGGACCGGGATTCACGTCACATCGACACGATGCACATCGTCAAGCTGACGTGAAGCGGTTATGATAGATAGCGTCATTTAGACGAAAAGGCATGTCCCGCCGACCCCGCTGGGGCGGCGAGCCGCAGAACAGAAAGGGTGCGTGAGGTGACCACCGCCCAGACCCAGGAGCTCGACGTACAGCCGACGCCCCTCGCCCTCCTGCTGCTCGGCCGTGAGGCCGACCCGAGGAGCGAGCGAGGCGTCGAGTGCCCCGGCGACCTGCCCTCTCCGTCCGACCCGGACCTGGTCGCACGCGCCCGCGCGGCCAAGGAGAAGCTCGGCGACAAGGTCTTCGTGCTCGGCCACCACTACCAGCGCGACGAGGTCATCCAGTTCGCCGATGTGACGGGTGACTCCTTCAAGCTGGCCCGGGACGCAGCGGCCCGCCCGGAGGCCGAGTACATCGTCTTCTGCGGTGTGCACTTCATGGCCGAGTCGGCGGACATCCTGACGACCGACGACCAGAAGGTCGTCCTGCCGGACCTGGCGGCCGGCTGCTCCATGGCCGACATGGCCACCGCCGAGCAGGTCGCCGAGTGCTGGGACGTACTGACCGAGGCGGGGATCGCCGAACAGGTCGTCCCGGTCTCGTACATGAACTCCTCCGCGGACATCAAGGCGTTCACCGGCAAGCACGGCGGCACGATCTGCACGTCCTCCAACGCGCAGCGGGCCCTGGAGTGGGCCTTCGGGCAGGGCGAGAAGGTCCTGTTCCTGCCGGACCAGCACCTCGGCCGCAACACCGCGGTGCGGGACATGGGCATGTCGCTGGACGACTGCGTGGTCTACAACCCGCACAAGCCGAACGGCGGACTGACCGCCGAGGAGCTGCGCGCCGCCAAGATGATCCTCTGGCGGGGCCACTGCTCGGTGCACGGCCGCTTCAGCCTCGAATCGGTCGAGGACGTGCGGGCTCGGATCCCCGGGGTGAACGTGCTGGTGCACCCGGAGTGCCGCCACGAGGTGGTCGCCGCCGCGGACTACGTGGGCTCGACCGAGTACATCATCAAGGCGCTGGAGGCCGCCCCGGCGGGCTCCAAGTGGGCCATCGGCACGGAGCTGAACCTCGTCCGCCGCCTGGCGAACCGTTTCGCTCCGGAGGGCAAGGAAGTCGTCTTCCTGGACCGGACGGTGTGCTTCTGCTCCACGATGAACCGCATCGACCTCCCGCACCTGGTGTGGGCGCTGGAGTCGCTGGCCGAGGGCAACCTCGTCAACCGCATCGAGGTGGACCGGGAGACGGAGGCGTTCGCCAAGCTGGCGCTGGAGCGGATGCTCGCCCTGCCGTAGCCGTCCGGCTCCCCCGCAGCGGCCGGGGCCCGGTCCGCACCTGAGGGGTGCGGACCGGGCCCCGGCCGTTTTCTCCGTGCCGTCGCCGGTTACACCCCGGCGGGCTCCGGGTCGCCGGACTCGGCGGGCTCGGACGGTGCCCCGTCCTTGGTGGCCCGCTTCGCCGCCCGCTTCTTCGCGCGGCGCTCCTTGCGCAGCTCCAGCATCGCGTAGAGCGTCGGGACCAGCAGCAGCGTCAGCAGGGTCGAGGTGACCAGGCCGCCGATCACCACCACCGCCAGCGGCTGGGCGATGAAGCCGCCCTCGCCGGTGACGCCCAGGGCCATCGGCAGCAGCGCGAAGATGGTCGCCAGGGCCGTCATCAGGATCGGGCGCAGCCGGTGACGGCCGCCCTCGACCACGGCCTCCACCACGCCGTAGCCCTGCTCGCGGTACTGGTTGATCAGGTCGATCAGCACGATCGCGTTGGTCACCACGATGCCGATCAGCATCAGCATGCCGATCATCGCCGGGACGCCCATCGGGGTGCCCGTGGCCACCAGGAGGCCGATCGCGCCGGTCGCCGCGAACGGGATGGAGACCAGCAGGATCAGCGGCTGGGCCAGGCTGCGGAACGTCGCGACCAGCAGCATGAACACGATCGCCACCGCGGCGAGCATCGCCAGGCCCAGGTTCTTGAACGCGTCGCTCTGGTCCTGGGAGACACCGCCGATCTCGGCCGACGCGCCCGCCGGGAGCTTCAGCGCCTTGATCTTCGACTGGAGGTCGGTGCTCACCGCGCCCGTGTTGTCGCCGGTCGGACGGGCCGTGATCGTCGCCGCCCGCTGGCCGTCGATCCGGGTCATCGACACCGGGCCGTCCACCAGCTGCACCGTGGCCACGTCACCCAGCTTCACCGGTCCCAGCGGGAGCTTCTTGAGCTGGTCCAGGGTCTCGGCCGGCTTGGCCGCGCGGATGACGATGTCCCGCTCGGTGTTGTCCAGGACCGCTTTGCCCGCCTTGGTGCCCTGCACCGCCTGCGCGACGGCCGCGCCCAGCGTCTGGTCGTTGAAACCGGCCGCCGCCGCACGGGAGTTGGCCCTGACCGAGATGCGCGGCACGCTCTGCGACAGGTCGCTGGTCACATCCGTGACGTTCTTCAGCCCGGCGACCTCGGCGCGGACCTGCTCCGACGCCTTGGCCAGGACGCGCGCGTCGGCCGCCTTCACGACCACGCTCAGGTCCTGGTCGCCGAAGCCGTCACCGGCCGAGACCGTGGTCGTGCCGGTCCCGGACAGCTTCGACAGCCCGTCCTCGATCCGGTTCTGGACGTCCGCGTACTTCGCCGATCCGTCCAGCATCACGGTGTACGACGCCTGGTTGGTGTCCGTGCCGCCGCCGAACGCCGCCATGAAGCCGGACGAACCGATCGTCGCCTGGTAGTCCTTGACGCCCTTGACCCCGGCGAGCATCCGCTCGACCTTGCGGGCCGAGGCGTCCGTCGCCGACAGGCTGGTGCCCGGCTTCAACTTCTGCTTGATGCTGAGGACTTCCTGCTCGCCCTGGTCGAAGAAGTTCGTCTTCAGCAGCGGCGCCATGCCGAAGGTGCCCACCAGGACGACCACCGCGATGGCCACACTGGTCAGCCGGCGGCGGGTCGCGAAGCGCAGCACCGGCACGTAGAAGCGCTGGAGCCGGCTCCTGGCCTCCTTCTCCTCCGCCGCGCGCCGCGCCTCGTCCGGGTCCTCAGGGCGGTCCTTCGGCGCCCGCAGGAACCAGTACGACAGCACCGGCACGACCGTCAGGGACACCACCAGCGAGGCCAGCAGGGCCGCCGTCACGGTCAGCGAGAACGGGCCGAACAGCTCGCCCACCATGCCGCCGACCAGACCGATGGGCAGGAAGACCGCGACCGTCGTCAGGGTGGACGAGGTCACCGCGCCCGCCACCTCGCGGACCGCGGTGAGGATGGCGGTCTGCCGCTCCTCGCCGTAGCCGAGGTGCCGCTTGATGTTCTCCAGGACCACGATCGAGTCGTCGACGACACGGCCGATGGCGATGGTCAGCGCGCCCAGGGTGAGCACGTTCAGCGACACGTCGCGGGTCCACAGCACGATCAGCGCGAGGACCACCGACAGCGGGATCGAGACCGCCGTGACCAGGGTCGAGCGCACCGACGCCAGGAAGACCAGGATCACCAGGACCGCGAAGAGCAGACCGAGCGCGCCCTCGGTCGTCAGACCGCTGATGGACTTGGAGACCGCCGGTCCCTGGTCGCTGACCACGGTGATGGCGGCCCCGGAGCCGAGGTCCTTGCGCAGACCCGGCAGCTTGTCCTCGACCGCCTTGGAGATGGCGACCGCGCTGCCGTCGTGGTCCATGGTGACGGCCACCGCGAGGCTCGGCCTGCCGTCCGTGCGGGTGATCGAGTCGGCCGTGGCCTCCTGCTCCTTGACCGTGGCGACGTCCCCGAGGCGTACGGGCTTGCCGCCGCCCTGGCCGGTGACCATCAGGTCCTGGATCTGCGCGAGCGAGGTGAGGCCGCCGCCGACCTGGACCGTGCGGTTGCTGCCGTTCTCGTCGAAGGAGCCCGCGGGGACGGTCGCGCCGCCCGCCTGGAGCGCCTGGCCGAGCGCGACCGTGGACAGCCCGGCCCGCGCGAGCTTGGCGTTGTCCGGCGTGACGGTGACCTGGAGGTCGCGTACGCCGTTGACGGTCACCTGGCCGACCCCGGAGATGTCCTTCAGGGCGGGCACCACGGTGGTGTTCAGCTGGTCGGACAGGGCCTGCTGGTCCTTGTCCGAGGTGACGGCGAGCACCACGGTCGGGATGTCGTCCGTCGAGCCCGCGATGACCTGCGGGTCGACCGAGTCCGGGAGCTGGACGCGGGCCCGGTTGACGGCCTGCTGCACATCGGCGACGAGCTGCTTGGTGTCATTGCCGTAGTCGAAGGACGCCATGATGACGGCGTTGCCCTCGCTCGCCGTGGAGGTGACGCCCTTGATGCCGGAGACGGCCTTCAGGGTGTTCTCGAGGGGCTCGACGACCTGCTTCTCGACGACGTCGGGGGACGCGCCCTGGTACGGCACCAGGACGGAGACGACGGGCAGGTTGATGGTGGGCAGGAGTTGCTGTTTGAGCTGCGGGATCGCGATCGCCCCGAAGACGAGCGCGACAATCGACATCAGCGCTATCAGGGCCCGTTGCGCGAGGCTGAATCGTGACAGCCAGGACATGGGTCGGCGTCTCTCTCTGCTGAGCGGAAGGTGCGGGGCGCAAAGACCGCGCCCACCCGTACACCTTGCCGCATCGGCGGGTGCCGTTCCCTCGCCCCGAGGTCCCGTTCCCCGGCGGCCGTCTACTACGGGGGGAGTACGGCCCGGTGGAGGCCGCTCCACCCCGGGACGTACCGGGCCCCGCCCCGCTCAGTCCACCCTCGGGCGCACCAGTCCCGACTCGTAGGCGATGACGACCAGTTGGGCCCGGTCGCGGGCGCCCAGCTTGGCCATGGCCCGGTTGACGTGTGTTTTCACCGTCAGCGGGCTGACCTGGAGCCGCTCGGCGATCTCGTCGTTGGAGTGGCCGCCCGCGACCTGCACAAGCACCTCACGCTCGCGCCCGGTGAGGGTGCCGAGCCGGTCGGAGCGGGCGGGGTCGCGCCCGTCGTCGCCCTGCGCGAGGAACCGGGCGATCAGCCCCTTGGTGGCGGCCGGGGACAGCAGCGCCTCGCCGCCCGCCGCGACCCGGATGGCGTTCAGCAGCTCCTCGGGCTCGGAGCCCTTGCCGAGGAACCCGGACGCCCCGGCGCGCAGCGACTGCACCACGTAGTCGTCCACCTCGAAGGTGGTCAGTATGACCACGCGGACCCGGGCGAGGGCGGGGTCCGCGCTGATCAGACGGGTCGCCGCGAGACCGTCCGTGCCGGGCATCCGGATGTCCATGAGGACCACGTCGGCCTCCCTCTCCCCGGCCAGCCGGACCGCCTCGGCGCCGTCGGAGGCCTCGCCCACCACCTCCATGTCCGGCTCCGAGTCGACCAGGACCCGGAAGGCACTGCGGAGCAGCGCCTGATCGTCGGCGAGCAGGACACGGATGGTCATACGGGCCCTCCCTGGGCGGTCACACGCTCTCCTCGGCCGGGGCCGTCGTGCGCGTCTCGACCGGCAGGATCGCATGGACCCGGAAGCCGCCGCCGTAGCGGGGACCGGTGGTGAGGGCGCCGCCGAGGGCGGTGACACGCTCGCGCATGCCCAGCAGCCCGTGCCCGCCGCCGGGGCCGCCGTCCCCGGCGGCGGCCCTGGTCTCAGCCCCAGTCCCCGTCCCGGCTCCGGCGCGAACCGCCCGGCCGTGGTCGTACGTCCGGCCGTCGTGATCCGTCCGGCCGCCGTCATCGGGCCCCGCGTCGTCGCCCGCGCCGTCGTCCAGGACCGTGATCTCCACCCGGGGCCCCACCCGCACCACGCTGACCTCGGCCCGGGCGGTCCGGCCCGCGTGCTTGCGCACATTGGTCAGGGCCTCCTGGATCACCCGGTACGCGGCCAGGTCGACGGCGGCGGGCAGGGTGGTGCCGTGGTCGGCGCGGGCGACCTCCACGGGGAGTCCGGCATGGCGGAAGGTGTCGGCGAGCTCGTCGAGGCGGCCGAGGCCGGGGGCGGGCTCGGTGGGTGCCTCGGGGTCCCCGGACTGGCGCAGCAGACCGACGGTGGCGCGCAGCTCGTTCAGCGCGCAGCGGCTGGCCTCGCGGACATGGGCGAGGGCCTCCTTCGCCTGGTCGGGGCGCTTGTCCATGATGTGCGCGGCCACTCCGGCCTGCACATTGACCAGGGCGATGTGGTGGGCGACGACATCGTGCAGATCCCGGGCTATGCGCAGCCGCTCCTCGGCGACCCGGCGGCGGGCCTCCTCCTCCCGGGTGCGCTCCGCGCGTTCGGCGCGCTCCCGGATGGCGTGGACGAAGGCGCGGCGGCTGCGCACGGCGTCCCCGGCGGCCGCGGCCATGCCCGTCCAGGCGAAGAGGCCCAGATTCTCCTGGTCGTACCACGGGAGGGGGCCGGTGAGCATGGCGGCGCCGGTCAACGCGGTCATGGTGAGCAGCCCGACGCGCCAGGTGGTGGGGCGGTCGGTGGTGGCGGCCACGGTGTAGAGGGCGACGACCGCGGCCATCGCGACGGGGGCTCGCGGGTCGGCCGTGACCAGTTCCACGAGGGAGAGGGCTACCGTGGCCACCAGGACCGGCAGGGGGTGCCGACGGCGCGGGACGAGCGCGGCGGCCGCGAGCACCATCAGGGCCAGGCTGAGCCCCCCCGGGCTGCGCGTGCCCCAGGAGGTGCCGTGCTCTCCATGGGGGTCGGCGAAGGAGCTGGCGACCATGGAGACGAGGACACCGAGGGCGAGGGCGGCATCCAGGGCGAGGGGATGGGCGCTGATCCGGCACCGGGTGCGTTCTAGGGTGCTCACGGACTCACGGTACGGGGGGCCCGCGGCAGGCGGAACCAGGGTGTGCGGAAGCCTGCCGCTGCCGGGCACCCGCAGGCGCAGGGCGGCTGCCCGGGGCCCGGCGAGCGCGGACAGCCGGGAGCGGGTACACCGGCCCGAGGGGCGGCACCAAGGGTGCCGGGCCCCTCGGCCCGGGAGCAGACCATCGCCCCGGCCCGGGATCGGACCGTTGTGCTGCCCGGGTTCAGACCGTCGTCTCAGCCCGGGATCAGGCCGTCGTCGTCGAGCATCTCGCGGACCTCCGCGAGGCTCGCGTCCGGCGACGGCAGGATCAGCTCCGACGGCTCCAGGGCGTCGTCGGGCAGCGGAGTGCCCAGGCGGCGCACGGCGTCCAGGAGGGCGTTCAGGGTGCGCCTGAAGCCCTCCCCGTCGCCGCTCTGCATCTCCCGGAGCAGCTCGTCGTCCAGCGCGTTCAGTTCGGCGAAGTGGACGTCGTCCAGCTCCACCTGCCCCTCCCCCATGATCCGTACGATCATGTGGCCCTCCTCAGGCATGGGACCCGTCGGGTGACAGCGGTGTACGGGGGTCGCGGACGCGGGATGTCACTGCTTGTCGAAGCGCGGGGTGTCCTGCGGCTGGGACTGGGTCTGCCCCTTGCCGGTGCCGCCCTCAAGCGCCTGCCGCTGGTCGCCGGAGCCGCCCGCCAGCTCGGCCTTCATCCGCTGGAGCTCCAGCTCCACGTCGGTGCCGCCGGAGAGCCGGTCCAGCTCCGCCTGGATGTCGTCCTTGGCCATGCCGGAGGGGTCGTCCAGGGCGCCGGAGGCCAGCAGTTCGTCGATCGCACCGGCCCGGGCCTGGAGCTGTGCCGTCTTGTCCTCGGCACGTTGGATCGCCAGGCCGACGTCGCCCATCTCCTCGGAGATGCCGGAGAATGCCTCGCCGATCCGGGTCTGCGCCTGGGCGGCCGTGTAGGTCGCCTTGATGGTCTCCTTCTTGGTGCGGAAGGCGTCCACCTTCGCCTGGAGGCGCTGCGCCGCCAGGGTCAGCTTCTCCTCCTCGCCCTGAAGGGTCTGGTGCTGGGTCTCCAGGTCCGTCACCTGCTGCTGGAGCGCGGCACGGCGGGACAGCGCCTCGCGGGCCAGGTCCTCGCGGCCGAGCGCGAGCGCCTTGCGGCCCTGCTCCTCCAGCTTGGTGGACTGGCTCTGGAGCTGGTTGAGCTGGAGCTCCAGGCGCTTGCGGCTGGTCGCCACGTCCGCGACACCGCGGCGCACCTTCTGGAGCAGTTCCAGCTGCTTCTGGTACGAGTAATCGAGGGTCTCGCGCGGGTCCTCGGCCCGGTCAAGGGCCTTGTTCGCCTTCGCGCGGAAGATCATCCCCATACGCTTCATGACACCGCTCATGGGCTTCGCGCGCCCCCTTCTGACGGACTCCGGCTCACAGGTCTGCGACAGGACCCAGAGTACGGGCCCTGCAACCATTACCGCACTGTTCGGGGGCGGATGCGGTCATCCCCAAGGACGACTGCATGCCTTCCCGATCCGGCGTAGGGAGTAGGTGCCCCCCGAGGTGACGTACGGAAAGATTCCCGGATCACCCTGGTCGGCCACCCGGAGAACGCAGGTGGTCCTTCCTTTTGTGGCCCTCTGCCCCCTTTGCAGACGGCCGGTGTTGCCGGATCGTTCCCCGGCCCGCTGGGGTCCATGCGCGCGGACCCCGTACCCTTGGGTTTTGTGTTCCGTAGCCGTGCCAAGGATGAGAAGGCCACCGTCGCCGCCAGTGCGCAGGTGTCCGACTCCAAGCAGCCCCGTGACCCGCAGGCCAAGAAGGGTCGGCCCACGCCCAAGCGCAGTGAGGCCCAGTCCCAGCGCCGCAGCGTCGCCAGCACGCCAGTGACGCGCAAGGACGCCGCCAAGCGCCAGCGCGAGGCGCGCCGCGTCCAGCTGGAGAAGCAGCGCCAGGCGCTGGCCGGTGGGGACGAGCGGTATCTGCCCGCCCGGGACAGGGGTCCGGTGCGCAAGTTCGCCCGCGACCATGTCGACTCGCGCTTCAATGTGGCGGAGTTCTTCCTGCCGATGGCCGTGATCATCCTGGCGCTGAGCCTGGTGAAGGTGGCCTCGCTCCAGAACATCGCGCTGCTGCTGTGGCTGGTCGTGATCGTTCTGATCGTGCTCGACTCGATTCTCTCCGCCGTCCGGCTGCGCAAGCGGCTCGGTGAGCGTTTCGCGGGCCAGAACACCAAGGGCGCCGTTGCCTACGCGCTGATGCGCTCCCTCCAGATGCGCCGCCTCCGGCTGCCGAAGCCGCAGGTCAAGCGCGGAGAGCGGCCCTGAGCGCGGACGTCCTCCCCGAGGCGGACTCCGTTCCCGAGGCGGACTCCGTTCCCGGGGCTGTTCCCGTCCCCGGGGGCGCATCGCTCGCCGAGGGTGATTCCTGTCCCGAGGGCGACTCCCGCCCCGGGGCTGGTCGCGTTCCCGAGGCCGGCTCCCTTCCCGAAGCAGGGACGGATGCCGTGCCGTGCGGTCTGCGTGAGCTGGTGCGGCAGGAGCTGGTGGGCCGACAGCTCGACGAGCAGATAGCCGGGCGGTTCCCGGTCGGTCAGCGGCTGCGGGTGCTCGATGTGGGCATGGGCCGGGGCGCCCAGGCGTTGCGGCTGGCCCGGGCCGGGCACCGGGTCACCGGGCTGGAAGAGGACTCGGGTTCGATCGCGGTGGCCCGCGCGGCCCTGACCGGGGAGCCCGAGGGCATCCGGGAGCGGATGCGGATCATCGAGGGGGACGGCCGCGACACGGGGGTGCACTTCCTCCCGGGCAGTTTCGACGTGGTGCTGTGCCACGGGGTGCTGATGCATGTGGACGAGCCCGATCCGCTGCTGGCGGGACTGGCGCGGATGCTCGCCCCCGGTGGACTGCTGTCGCTGCTGGTGCGGAACGGGGACGCGCCAGCGATGCGTCCGGGGCTCTCGGGTGACTGGGACACGGCCCTCGCCTCCTTCGACACCACCGCCCGCGCCGACGGCCCGGGCCCTGTCGTACGTGCCGACCGGCTGGCGGCGCTGACCGCGACGCTCGCCGGGATCGGGGCGCCGCTGCACGCCTGGTACGGGGTGCGGGTCTTCACCGACACGGTGCCCGACGACGCCCTCCTCCCCGCGGACCCGGAGCGTCTGCTCGCCGCGGAGGAACGGGCGGGGCGCACGGATCCGTACCGCTCCGTGGCCGCCCTGCTGCATCTGTGCGGGGTCCGCGGCTGAGCCGTCACCCGTACGGGGGACCGCCGCCCCTCGTTGGGACGCGCAGGAGGGGCCGCGGGAGGCTTCCGAGGTGAGACTCGGGGCATGGACGCTGCTCATATACGTGCCCTTCGACGGTGCGTTCCGCTTCTCCTGTGGTGTCTGGTCCTGCCCGGCTGCACCGGCTCCGGTCAGTCGGGCAGGGCGGAGAGCCCGGCCGCGGCGCACTCCCCCTCCCCCACGACGGCCAACGAGCTCCAGAACGACTACCAGCGGGTCATCAAGAACGTGCTGCCGTCGGTGGTGCAGATCCAGGCCGGGGAGGCCCTGGGATCGGGCGTCGTGTACGACGACAAGGGGCACATCGTCACCAACGCTCATGTGGTGGGCACTGACAAGAAGTTCCAGGTGACCACCGCCAACAGCCAGCAGGTGCTCACCGCGAGCCTGGTCTTCTCGTATCCGCAGCAGGACCTCGCCGTCATCCGCCTCGACCGGGTCCCGCAGGGTCTGCGGCCGGCCGTGTTCGGCGACTCCGCGCAGGTCCAGGTGGGGCAGATCGTCCTCGCCATGGGCTCACCGCTCGGGCTGTCGTCCAGCGTGACCGAGGGGATCGTGTCGGCGACCGGGCGGACCGTCAGCGAGGGGAACAGCGGCGGCGGCACGGGCGCCACCCTCGCGAACATGGTGCAGACCTCGGCGGAGATCAACCCGGGCAACAGCGGGGGCGCGCTCGTCGATCTGAACGGCCGGGTCGTCGGGATCCCCACGCTGGCCGCCGTCGACCCCGAGCTGGGCAACGGCGCGGCGCCCGGTATCGGCTTCGCGATCCCGGCCTCGCTGGTGAAGACGATCGCGGACCAGATCATCAGGACCGGCCATGTCACCGACTCGGGGCGGGCCGCGCTCAACATCGCGGGCCGCACGGTGGTGAACAGCTCCTACCAGCCCGCCGGTGTCGCGGTGGCCGAGGTCGACCGGGGCGGCGCGGCCGACCGGGCGGGTCTGAAGGCCGGGGACGTCATCACACGGCTGGGCGACAAGGACGTCACCACCATCACCTCGCTCGCCGAGGCACTGGCGGGCGACAAGCCGGGGCAGCGGACGACGGTCACCTACGTCCGCAACGGCAGCCACAGGACCGTGGGCGTCACCCTGGGCGAGCAGTAGCCGAAAGGTGAGGGCGGGCGGGGCCTCACGGTCCCCCGCCCGCCCTCGCGCACCCGCCCCGCGGACGGCCCAGCGCCTCTCATAAAGGCCCGGTGAAGGCCGTGCAGGCCCGTAAAGGCCCGTACAGGCCCTAGGACTCGTCGCCCCGCAGACTCATCGGCCCGTAGATCTCCGTGCTGTCCTCGTACAGCCGGACCTGGTCGGCGCCGCCGTCGTGCAGTTCCCTCCAGTGCTCCCCGATCCAGGACTCGGCGTCCCCCTGGGTGGTGAACTCCTCGGGGACGACCGCGGGCTGCACCTCCGCCCCGTCGGCCTTCTCGAACCGCCACGCCCATGCCGCCATGTACGCCTCCCAGATGTGAGCACATGCAGAGCACCGGCCGGATCTTGGTCCGGCCGCTGTCCTGAGCGTAGCCGGACGCGCAAGACCGGGGACGACCCGGGAAAATCGGGTCCGTGGAACTGACTCTGCTCGGCACCGGTGCCCCCGCGGGACTTCCCCGCCCCGACTGCGCCTGCGCGGTCTGCGCGCGGGCGCTCGGCCCCGAGGCGCGCGCGGCGACCTCGCTGCTGGTGGACGGGGCGCTGCTGCTGGATCTGACGCCGGGGGCGGTCTTCGCGGCCGCCCGCGCCGGGCGTTCGCTGGGCGGGGTGCGCCAGGTGCTGCTCACGCATCCCCACGCGGGGCCCCCGGTGGAGGTCCCGGCGGGCCTGCCGCAGCCGGGCCGGGTGCCGGACGGGCGGGAGCTGGCGCTGCTGACCGGGCACCGGGTGCGGGCCCTGGCGATGGACGCCCCCGGCACGGGCTACGCGGTGACCGGCCCGGACGGCACCCGGCTGCTGTATCTGCCGCCGGGCGGGGCACCCGCGGGCCTCTCGGCGCCGGAGGAACCGTACGACCTGGTGGCCGCCGATGTGACCGGGCGGCCGGACGCGGTCGCGAAACTGCGGGCGGTGGGGGCCGTCGGGCCCACCACGGACGTGGTCGCCGTGCATCTGGACCACGGGGTGCCGCCGGGCGCCGAACTGCGGCGGCGGCTCGCGGCGGCGGGGGCGCGGGCGGTGCCGGACGGTACGACGCTGACCGTGGGGGCGTACGACGAGGTCCCGGACGTGCCGCGGCGCACGCTGGTGCTGGGCGGGGCGCGGTCGGGCAAGTCGGTGGAGGCCGAACGGCGGCTGGAGGCGTTCCCGGACGTGCTGTACGTGGCGACCGGCGGGACGCGGGGCGGGGACACGGAGTGGGCGGCGCGGGTGGCCGCGCACCGGGAGCGGCGGCCGGGGTCCTGGCGCACCACGGAGACCTGCGACCTGGTGCCGCTGCTGAAGGAGGACGGGCCGCCGCTGCTGATCGACTGTCTGTCGCTGTGGCTGACCGACGCGATGGACGCGGTGGACGCCTGGGACGACGCGGAGTGGGCGGGCGGTGGTGAGCGGGCGTTGCGGGGCCGGATGGCGGAGCTGGCGGCGGCGGTGCGGGAGACCCGCCGGACGGTGGTCGCCGTCTCCAACGAGGTGGGCTCCGGCATCGTCCCGGCGACGGCGTCCGGCCGCCGCTACCGCGATGAACTCGGCCGTCTGAACGCGGTGTTCGCGGCCGAGTGCGAGCATGTGCTGCTGATGACGGCCGGGCAGGCGCTGACGCTACGCGGGTGACGGCGGGGTGCGGGCGAGGACCCGGTAGTCGTGGGCGAAGCGGGTACGCCGCAGCAGGGGCGTCGGCGCGTGGTCGGCCGCCGTGGCCGCGGCCGCGGTCGGGGCCGTGCGCGGGGCGCGGGGTGCCGTCGCCGGGGCGGGCAGGGTCAGGGCCGGGGCGCCCGCCGGGGCGCCGGGCCGGTGCGTCTCCCGCCGGTCGGTGGCGACGATCGTGCAGCCCAGGGCGCGGAGTTCGGCCAGCAGAGCGGCCCGCGGCAGGAGATGGAGGCGGTACGGGTCGCCGTGGGCGATCCGTCGTCCGCCCAGCAGTCGGCCGAACACGCTGTCGGGGTCGGCGGCTTCGACGAGCAGATGGCCGCCGGGGCGCAGCACGGTCAGGGCGGCGCGCAGTTCCGCGCGCGGGTCGGGGGTGCGCTCCAGATGGTGCAGCATGCTGACGACGTCGTAGCGGGAGCGCAGGCGGGCGAGGACGGCCGGGTCGGTGAGGTGTCCGCGGTGGGCCTCCTCGATCCGGCCCGCGGCCCGTGCCCGGTGGACCCGCGGGGTGGGGTCCAGTCCGTCGAAGGAGGTGTACGGGTGGATCTCCCGGGCGGCTTCGGGGAAGCGGCCGTGGCCGGTGCCGACGTCGAGCCAGCTCTCCGGCTCCAGGGCGGGGCTCAGGGCGCGGGCGGCGGCCCGGTGGCGGCGGGCGCTCGCGCGGGCGCCGAGGCGGCCGGGCGCCGGGGACTCGGGGGCGTCCTCTCCGGGGTGCGGCCCGGGGGCGGGGCGGGGGTTGCGGAAGACATGGGCGCAGGTGCGGCACTCGTCCACGCCGGAGCCACCGGGCCGGGCGCGCACCCGGGTGCCGAGCCGGGTGGAGCCGCACCAGGGGCAGTCCTCGCGGCGCGGTTCCGGTGCCAACCGGGCGGCGTCCGGGGCGGGTTCGCCGGGGCGCTCGGCACGGCGCGCGGCGGCCGTCCGTGGGGTGCGGCGCATGGGCGGCTCCTGTGGCGACGGGGGTGGCGGCCGGGAAGGGGGCGGGACGACGGGCGACTGCGGCGACAGGGACGTACGGCCGGGACCGGGGCGGCCCGCGACCATACATTCCCAAAAGGTACGTAGAGGACACCACTCGGGGGTGCAATGACGTGCCGTCGACGTGGCGCCTCGACGCCCGATCGGGGCCGGTACTGTTCGGCGAATGAGCTCGCTTAATCTCGACGACTTCACCGATCTGATCGAGCGCCCCGACGGCGGGGTGCGCCGCGACGCGGAGGCGCGCCGGGAGCGTCAGACCGTGCCGCCCGGAGCCCTGGGGCGCCTCGACGACCTGGGCGAGTGGCTGGCGGCCGCGCAGGCCGCCGTACCGGTACGGCCGATCGGGCGGCCGCGCGTGGTGCTGTTCGCGGGCGACCACGGCATCGCCGGACTCGGCGTCTCCGCGCGCCCGGCGGGCTCCGCGGCGGAGCTGGTGCGGACGGTGCTGGAGGGCGCCAGCCCGGCGGCGGTCCTGGCGCGGCAGCTGAACGTGCCGGTGCGCGTGGTCGACATGGCCCTGGACTGCGACCCGGAGGAGCTGCCCGCGGAGGTCGTACGGCACCGGGTGCGGCGCGGCAGCGGACGTATCGACATCGAGGACGCGCTGACGCCCGAGGAGGCGGAGGCGGCGTTCCTGGCCGGGGTCGCCCTCGCGGACGAGGAGGCGGACGCCGGGACCGACCTGGTGGTCCTCGGCGATGTGAGCGTCGGCGGGACCACCCCGGCGGCCACCCTGATCGCCGCCCTGTGCGGCACCGACGCCTCCGTGGTGACCGGGCGCGGCGGCCGCGCCATCGACGACCTGGCCTGGATGCGCAAGTGCGCGGCCGTACGGGACGCGCTGCGGCGGGCCCGGCCGGTGCTGGGCGACCAGCTGCAACTGCTCGCCGCGGTCGGCGGGGCCGACCTGGCCGCCATGACGGGCTTCCTGCTCCAGTGCGCCGTGCGCAAGACCCCGGTGATCCTGGACGGGGTGGTGTCGGCGGCGTGCGCGCTGGTCGGGCAGCGGGTCGCGTTCCGTGCGCCGGACTGGTGGCTGGCCGGGCAGAACAGCGGGGAACCCGCTCAGGCCAAGGCCCTGGACCGGATGGCGCTGGAACCCCTCCTCGACCACGGGGTGACCGTCGGCGAGGGAACCGGGGCGCTGCTCGCGCTGCCCCTGGTGCAGGCCGCCGCCGCACTGGCGGCGGAACTCCCGGAAACCCCCGCACCGGCCGCGGACGCGGACTGACCGACCGACCGGAAGGCGGCGCCACGGACGACTGACGGGAGGAGGTGCGTGGACGCTGACGGGGCGGCGGTGCGCGGACGGCCGACCGTACTCCGCCCCCTCCCGGTACCCCGCACACCCCCGGCCGCCCCATATCATCGCCCTTCATGGGAGATGCCCGATTTACCGTGGACCAGGAGCGCACGGTTCGGCCGGGGGGCGAGGCACGACGGTCCAGTCGGGTTTCCCGGCGGGCCGCCGCGTGCGCCGTCTGGTACCTGCGCGCCGTCACCTTCATCAACTTCCTCTCCGCCGCATGGGTCTCCCTGGGGCAGGACGTACGGCGGCACAACCAGGAGAACCTCTTCACGCCGTACCTGCTGACCGCGGGTTTCGCCTCGGGCGTCTTCACGATGTTCCTCGCCGTCACCATGCGGCGGCGCAAGCGGGCCGCGTGGATCCTGAACCTCGTGCTCAGCGGGCCGTTCCTGCTGCTGTTCGCCTTCGCCATGAGTTTCCCGGAGATCCGGCAGTACGCGCAGAACTGGGTCTCCCTGGTCCTCACCGCGGGCTTCGTCGGGGCCCTCGTCGCCGGGCGGCGCGAGTTCTACGCCAAGGGCGACCGCTCCAACGCGAAACTCGCCGCCGTGGTCGCCGTCGGCGGACTGCTCGCCTGCTCACTCTTCGCCGCGCTCCTGGTGACCGTCACCAACCACGCCCACGACCCGCACCGCTCGACCTTCCTGGACCGCTGGCACTACGGCGCCCTGCGGCTGGTCTCGGTCGCCGTCGACGAGTCGCGCTACCCCGGCATCTCCACGCCGAACTGGGTCAACGTCACCATCAACGTGCTCAGCACCCTGCTGGTCCTCGCCGTCCTCTACGCCGCCTTCCGCTCCCGGCGCGCCGTCGACCCCCTCACCGAGGACGACGAGAAGCGGCTGCGGACGCTGCTCGCCCGGCACGGCGAGCGGGACTCGCTCGGCTACTTCGCGCTGCGCCGCGAGAAGAGCGTGATCTGGTCGCCCACCGGGAAGTCCGCGGTCGCCTACCGGGTCCTCGGCGGTGTCTCACTCGCCTCCGGCGACCCGCTGGGCGACCCGGAGGCCTGGCCGGGCGCCATCGAACCCTGGCTCGCCGAGGCCCGTGAGCACGGCTGGATCCCGGCCGTGATGGGCGCGAGCGAGGAGGCCGGGACCGTCTACGCGCGGCACGGGATGGACGCGCTGGAACTCGGCGACGAAGCCATCGTGGAGATCGCCGAGTTCACCCTGGAGGGGCGGGCCATGCGCACCGTCCGCCAGGCCTACAACCGGGTGCGGCGCGCCGGGTACACGGTGCGCATCCGGCGCCACGAGGACATCCCCGCCGAGGAGATGGAATTCCTGCTGGAGCGGGCGGACGACTGGCGGGACGGCGCCACCGAGCGCGGCTTCAGCATGGCCCTCGGACGGCTCGGCGACCCCCGGGACGGGCAGTGCGTGATGCTGGAGTGCACGGACGCCGAGGGGCGGCTGCGGGCGCTGCTGTCCTTCGTGCCCTGGGGGCCGCACGGGCTCTCCCTCGACCTGATGCGGCGGGACCGCGACGCCGAGAACGGGCTGATGGAGTTCATGGTCATCGAACTGCTGCGCCGCGCCCAGGAGATCGGAATCACCCAGGTGTCGCTCAACTTCGCCATGTTCCGCTCCGTCTTCGAACGTGGTGGGCGCCTCGGTGCCGGGCCGGTGCTGAGGCTGTGGCGTTCGCTGCTCAGCTTCTTCTCGCGCTGGTGGCAGATCGAGTCGCTCTACCGGGCCAATGCGAAGTACCGGCCCATCTGGGAGCCCCGGTTCCTGCTCTTCGAGAAGAGCGCGGACCTGCTGCGCATCGGTGTCGCCTCGGCACGCGCCGAAGGCTTCCTGGAGGCTCCGGGACTGCCGAAGTGGCTGCACCGCAAGCACCTGGAGTCGCACCGATCAGCAACGCCGGACGATGAGGAGCCCCGGACGATGAGGACCGCCGGATGAGCAGGACCGCCGGATGAACGCGCTCGCCCGCCTGGCCCGCGCCGAATGGGGGCTGCTGTACGTCACCGTGCGCCGGGCCCTCGCGCGACGGGGCCGGCGGGCGATCCCGATGACCCTCGGGGCCGTATGCCTGACGTCGGTCCTCCAGTTCGTGCAGAACCAGTCCTGGGGCTTCGGCATCGTCCAGCACATCGGGGCCGTACGGGCGCAGGAGCCGCTCGGCACGGCCCTGCTGCGCACCCCGTTCTCCCTCTTCGTACCGGCCCTCGACCTGCCCGTATGGGGAGCGCTCCTCCAGATCCTGTGCGTGTTCGGGATCGCCGAGCTCTGCCTCGGCTGGTGGCGCACGCTCGGCATCGCCTATGCCGCCACCCTGGCCGGCACGCTCTACGCGCGGGTGGGCGTCCAGTGGGGTGCGCACCATCCGCTGGGACTGCCCGCGACCGACGCGCAGGTCGTCGACACCGGCCCGTCGGCCGCGGTGATCGGGCTGGCGCTCTTCCTGTGCTGGCGCTACCGGGCGTATCTGACCGGCGGGATGGTGACCGCTGCGATGACCGCCGAAGTCCTGGTCAAGCGGAACCTCGCGGGCAAGGAGCACATCGCCGCCATCGCCGCGGTGGTGCTGCTGTGCGCTCTGTCGGTCCTGGTCCGTCACTGGCGCTGGCGCTGGGGCACCCGGGTGTCCTGCGAGTCGGGCCTGCCGCCGATCCAGTCCTGAATCCTGCGGCCGGGGCCCGCCCAGCGGCGGTCGTGGCGGTAGGCGCGCAGCCCCGCCCGGGCCCGGGCGCGCGGGCGGCGGCCGTAGAACCGCCGGGCCCAGGGCGAGCCGGGGCGGGCCAGCCGCAGGGCGCCGATGACGGCGATCAGCGGGACGATCACCCCGAAGAGCGCGGTTCGCGCCTTGCCCTTGCTCAGCGCGAGCAGTGAGAAGAGGAAGTTTGCGCCGACGCTCGCGATGACGAAGCCGCGCTCGTGCAGTTCGCCCGCGGAGACGTTGTTGACGCCGAACGGCGAGAAACCGGCCAGGAGCAGGCCGACCAGGGCCGCCGTGATCGCGACGACCTCCACGCTCTTGCGGCCCTGGTCCGTCCAGTAGACATCGTCGAGATGCAGGATCAGCGCGAACTCGTCCAGCACCAGGCCCGCCCCGACGCCGAAGAGGATCGCGCACACCCCGGCGCCCGGGCCGTGGCGGCTGCTGAACGCGCCGAAGCCGCCCACCACCACGAGGACCACACCGGGGACCACATGGTGGACGTGCACCCCCCGGGCGCTCACATTGCCGAACGGGCCCCGGCCCGCCCGGATGAGCCGGGTGACGACCCGGGTGACCACGAAGGTCAGCACGAACGAGGCCAGCGCGAGCAGCAGCGGGAGCTTGCCCGGCTCGACGATGTTGCGCTCCAGCCAGTGGCCCATGCGCCAAGTCTGCTCGCCGCCGCCCCGGACCGCCCGCCCGCCGGGCCGCCCCGTGACGGCCCGGCAGCGCCACTCCCGTACTCTTCGGCCGTGTCCGCTCCCTCCCGCCCGCACGGCCTCCGCTTCGCCTTCGGCACCCTGACCGTCCTGCCCGTCACGGTGACCCGCTGGGACCGGCGGGCCGCCCGCGGCGGCATGCTGTGCGCGCCGCTCGCGGGGCTGGTGGTCGGGGCGCTCGCCGGGACCGCGGGCGCGGCGTTGCTCCTGCTGGGCGCGGGTCCGCTCACCGCCGGGGTGGCCGCCACCGCCGTACCGGCCGTGCTGACCCGGGGCCTGCATCTGGACGGACTCGCCGACACCGCGGACGGGCTCGGCAGCGGGAAGCCCGCCGAGGAGGCGCTGCGGATCATGAAGCGGTCGGACATCGGGCCGTTCGGTGTGATCACCCTGGTCCTGGTGCTGCTCGCGCAGGTCGCGGCCCTCGCCGGGGCCTACGGCGACTCCTGGGCGCGGGGTCTGTTCGCCGCCGTCGTCTCCGCGGCGGCCGGACGCCTCGCCCTCACGCTCGCCGCACGCGAGGGCGTTCCGGCCGCGCGGCCGGAGGGTCTGGGGGCCGCGGTCGCGGGAGTGGTCCCGGTGGGCGCCGCCCTCGCCGCGGGGCTCGCCGTGACCGCCGCGGCCGCGGCAGGGGGCGCGCTGACCGGATCGTCCTACGGCGCCCTCCGTGCGGCGGCCTCGGTGGTGTTGGCGGCGGCCGCCGCCCAACTGCTGCTGCGCCACTGCCTGATGAGGTTCGGCGGGGTGACCGGCGACGTCTTCGGCGCCCTCGCGGAGACGGCGGCGACGACCGCGCTGGTCGTGCTGTCCGTCGGCTGAACCCGCCCGTGCCCGACCCGCCGCGCCGGGACCGGGCGCCACCGCGCGTACTCTCGTGCCGGGTGTTTCCCTGCCCAGGTGAAGACCGAACGATCGCAGCAATCTAGGGTCGGTTCCCGGGGCCGGTCGACCCCACCCCGTTCGGCCACCGAAACTCAATTGGAAGCGAGAATTCACCACCGTGACTGCTCTCACTCTCAGCACCGCTGCGGCGGCCGGCCTGCGCGCCGACGCGATCGTGGTCGGTGTCGCTAAGGGCGCCGAGGGCCCGGTCGTCGCACCGGGCGCCGAGGCCGTGGACCAGGCGTACGACGGCAAGCTGGCCGCCGTCCTGGAGACCCTGGGCGCCTCGGGTGCCGAGGGCGAGGTGACGAAGCTGCCCGCACCCTCCGGCTTCAAGGCCCCCGTGGTGGTGGCCGTCGGCCTCGGCGCCGCCCCGGAGAAGGACGAGGACTACGACGCCGAGTCGCTGCGCCGCGCCGCCGGATCCGCGGCCCGTGCCCTCGCCGGTGCCAAGAAGGCCGTCTTCGCACTGCCGCTCGCGGACGCCGCCGACGCCGGTGCCGTCGCCGAGGGCGCGCTGCTCGGCGCGTACTCCTTCGACGCGTACAAGGACAACGGCAAGAGCGCCAAGACCGGCAAGGGCGCCAAGAACGCCCGGAACGGCAAGGCTCCCCTCGCCGAGGTCGCCCTGCTCGGCGGCAAGCCCCGGGACAAGGCGTACAAGGCCGCCGTGGAGCGCGCCGCCGCCCTCGCCGAGGAGCTCAACCGCGCGCGCGACCTGGTCAACATGCCGCCGAACGACCTGAACCCGGCGTCCTTCGCGTCCCTCGCGCAGACCGCGGGCAAGGAGCACGGCCTCAAGGTCCAGGTCCTCGACGAGAAGGCGCTGACCAAGGGCGGCTACGGCGGCATCCTCGGCGTCGGCGCGGGCTCGGAGGCCCCGCCCCGCCTGGTGAAGCTGTCGTACACGCACTCCAAGGCGAGCAAGCACCTGGCCTTCGTCGGCAAGGGCATCACCTACGACTCGGGCGGCATCTCCCTGAAGCCGGCCGGCCACAACGAGACCATGAAGTGCGACATGGCCGGTGCGGCGGCGGTCTTCGCCGCGGTCGTGGCCGCCGCCCGTCTCGGTCTCGAGGTCAATGTCACCGGCTGGCTCGCGCTCGCCGAGAACATGCCCTCCGGGTCCGCCACCCGCCCCGGCGACGTGCTGCACATGTACAGCGGCAAGACCGTCGAGGTCCTCAACACGGACGCCGAGGGCCGTCTGGTCCTCGCCGACGCGCTGTGGGCGGCGTCGGAGGAGGAGCCGGACGCGATCGTGGACGTCGCGACCCTCACCGGCGCGATGATGCTGGCGCTCGGCGCGCGCACCTTCGGGATCATGGCGAACGACGACGCGTTCCGCACCGCGATCCACGAGGCCGCCGACGAGGTCGGCGAGGAGTCCTGGCCGATGCCGCTGCCCGAGCACCTGCGCAAGGGCATGGACTCCCCGACGGCGGACATCGCCAACATGGGCGAGCGGATGGGCGGCGGCCTGGTCGCCGGTCTGTTCCTGCGGGAGTTCATCGGCGAGGGCATCGCCTGGGCCCACCTCGACATCGCGGGCCCGGCCTACAACGAGCAGGGCGCCTTCGGCTACACGCCGAAGGGCGGCACCGGCTCGGCGGTCCGCACCCTGGTGCGGCTCGCGGAGCTGACCGCCGCGGGCGACCTCGGCTGACGCCGGGCGCACAGCGCACGCACCTCGAGGGCGGCCCCGGATGCCACGGCGTCCGGGGCCGCCCTCGTGCCCGCGCCGGGGCCCGCCGGACCGTGCCCGCCCCCGCGTAACGCCGCCGCGGCGTTACGCCCTCGACGAAATCCACGCGCGCCCGCACGGCCGCGACCTCCCGACGTGATGGATCAGACGTCCCAGACAGCGGCCCGGCGTCTCCTCGGCCGCCGACAAGTGCAAAGATGGGGTCTCGGCAGGACAGGGCCCCACCGAAGGGCCGAAGCATCAAGCGGCCGGACACCAGCCGCCTGCCGGTCATCGGAGACCGGCGTACGGCGCACATGCATGGAGGACGTGACGTGGCGAACGACGCCAGCACCGTTTTCGACCTAGTGATCCTCGGCGGTGGCAGCGGTGGTTACGCCGCGGCGCTGCGCGGGGCGCAGCTGGGCCTGGACGTCGCCCTGATCGAGAAGGACAAGGTCGGCGGCACCTGCCTGCACCGGGGCTGCATCCCCACCAAGGCCCTGCTGCACGCGGGCGAGATCGCCGACCAGGCCCGCGAGAGCGAGCAGTTCGGTGTCAAGGCCACCTTCGAGGGCATCGACGTCCCGGCCGTCCACAAGTACAAGGACGAGGTCATCTCGGGCCTGTACAAGGGCCTCCAGGGCCTGGTCGCCTCCCGCAAGGTGACCTACATCGAGGGCGAGGGGCGGCTGTCCTCCCCCACCTCCGTCGATGTCAACGGCCAGCGCGTCCAGGGCCGCCACGTCCTCCTGGCGACCGGTTCCGTGCCGAAGTCGCTGCCGGGTCTGGAGATCGACGGCAACCGCATCATCTCCTCGGACCACGCCCTCGTCCTGGACCGCGTGCCCAAGTCCGCGATCATCCTGGGCGGCGGCGTCATCGGCGTCGAGTTCGCCTCCGCCTGGAAGTCCTTCGGTGCCGATGTCACCGTCGTCGAGGGTCTGAAGCACCTCGTCCCGGTCGAGGACGAGAACTCCTCCAAGCTTCTCGAGCGCGCCTTCCGCAAGCGCGGCATCAAGTTCAGCCTGGGCACCTTCTTCCAGAAGGCCGAGTACACCCAGGACGGTGTCAAGGTCACCCTCGCCGACGGCAAGGAGTTCGAGGCCGAGGTCCTCCTCGTCGCCGTCGGCCGCGGCCCGGTCTCCCAGAACCTGGGCTACGAGGAGGCCGGTGTCGCCATGGACCGCGGCTACGTCCTCGTCGACGAGTACATGCGCACCAACGTCCCGACCGTCTCCGCCGTCGGTGACCTGGTCCCGACCCTCCAGCTCGCGCACGTCGGCTTCGCCGAGGGCATCCTGGTGGCAGAGCGGCTGGCCGGTCTGAAGACCGTCCCGATCGACTACGACGGTGTGCCGCGCGTGACGTACTGCCACCCCGAGGTCGCCTCCGTCGGCATCACCGAGGCCAAGGCCAAGGAGATCTACGGCGCGGACAAGGTCGTCGCTCTCAAGTACAACCTGGCGGGCAACGGCAAGAGCAAGATCCTCAAGACCGCGGGCGAGATCAAGCTCGTCCAGGTCAAGGACGGTGCCGTGGTCGGCGTCCACATGGTCGGCGACCGCATGGGCGAGCAGGTCGGCGAGGCCCAGCTGATCTACAACTGGGAGGCGCTGCCGGCCGAGGTGGCCCAGCTCATCCACGCCCACCCGACGCAGAACGAGGCACTCGGCGAGGCCCACCTGGCCCTGGCCGGCAAGCCGCTCCACTCCCACGACTGACGCCTTCGGTCTCCGGACGCGACGACACAGACTTCCGCTTCCCCCGGTCCCCGACCCCCCCTCGGACCGGGGGAGACCCCATCCGTAAGGAGCAACCGAAACCATGTCGGTTTCCGTAACCCTTCCGGCGCTCGGTGAAAGCGTCACCGAGGGCACCGTCACCCGCTGGCTGAAGGCCGAGGGCGAGCGTGTCGAGGCCGACGAGCCGCTGCTCGAGGTCTCGACCGACAAGGTCGACACCGAGATCCCCGCGCCCGCCGCCGGTGTGCTGACCTCCATCAAGGTCGCCGAGGACGAGACCGTCGAGGTCGGCGCCGAGCTGGCCGTCATCGACGACGGCACCGGCGCCCCCGCCGCGGCCCCGGCCGCCGCCGAGGCTCCCGCCCCGGCCGCCGAGCCCGAGCCCGCCCCCGCCGCCGAGGAGGCCCCGGCCGCCGCCCCGGCGCCCGCCGCCGAGGAGGCCCCGGCCGGTGGCGCCGAGGGCACGGACGTGGTCCTGCCCGCGCTGGGCGAGTCGGTCACCGAGGGCACCGTCACCCGCTGGCTGAAGTCGGTCGGCGACTCCGTCGAGGCCGATGAGCCGCTGCTCGAGGTCTCCACGGACAAGGTCGACACCGAGATCCCCGCGCCCTCCGCGGGCGTGCTCCTGGAGATCGTGGTCGGCGAGGACGAGACCGCCGAGGTCGGCGCCAAGCTCGCCGTCATCGGCCAGCCCGGTGCCGCCCCCGCCGCCGCCCCGGCCCCGGCCACCCCGGAGCCCGCCGCTGCCGCCCCGGCCCCGGCCACCCCGGAGCCCGCCGCTGCCGCCCCGGCTCCGGCCGCACCCGCTGCCCCGGCTCCGGCTCCGGCTCCGGCTCCGGCCGCACCCGCTGCCCCGGCCGCGCCCGCGGCCCCCGCCGCTGCCGCCCCGGCTCCGGCCGCGCCCGCCGCCCCGGCCGCGGCGCCCGCCCCGGTCACCCCGGCCCCGGCGGCCCCCGCCGCCCAGGCCACCGACGAGGGCGCCTACGTGACCCCGCTGGTGCGCAAGCTCGCCGCCGAGAACGGCGTCGACCTGTCCGGCGTCAAGGGCACCGGCGTCGGCGGCCGCATCCGCAAGCAGGACGTCATCGCCGCCGCCGAGGCCGCGAAGGCTGCCGCCCCGGCTCCCGCCGCGGCCCCGGCCGCCGCCAAGAAGGCCCCGGCCCTGGAGGCGTCCCCGCTGCGCGGCCAGACCGTGAAGATGCCGCGGATCCGCAAGGTCATCGGCGACAACATGGTCAAGGCCCTGCACGAGCAGGCCCAGCTGTCCTCGGTGGTCGAGGTCGACGTGACCCGCCTGATGCGCCTGCGCGCCCAGGCGAAGGACTCCTTCGCCGCCCGTGAGGGCGTCAAGCTCTCCCCGATGCCGTTCTTCGTGAAGGCGGCGGCCCAGGCGCTGAAGGCCCACCCGGTCATCAACGCCCGGATCAACGAGGCCGAGGGCACGATCACCTACTTCGACTCCGAGAGCGTCGGAATCGCGGTGGACTCCGAGAAGGGCCTGATGACCCCGGTCATCAAGCACGCCGGCGACCTCAACATCGCGGGCATCGCCAAGGCCACGGCGGAGCTGGCGGGCAAGGTCCGCGCCAACAAGATCACTCCGGACGAGCTGTCCGGCGCGACCTTCACCATCTCCAACACCGGTTCGCGCGGCGCCCTGTTCGACACGATCATCGTGCCGCCGAACCAGGTCGCGATCCTCGGCATCGGTGCCACGGTCAAGCGTCCGGCCGTCATCGAGACCGAGGAGGGCACGGTCATCGGCGTCCGCGACATGACCTACCTGACCCTCTCCTACGACCACCGCCTGGTGGACGGCGCCGACGCCGCCCGCTACCTGAGCGCGGTCAAGGCGATCCTCGAGGCCGGTGAGTTCGAGGTCGAGCTGGGCCTCTGACCGGGATCACAGACGAGGTCCCGGCGGACCTCCGAGCCACCGACAGGTGACCCGTTCCACGGCGCCCCCGTCCGGAATCTCCGGGCGGGGGCGGCCGCGTTTGTGCGCCCCCGCGCTGTGTAAGCCTCGTCTCACCTGCGGGAAAGCCCCCTCATGCGCCCTTCCCCCAGCGGCCGTCAGCCGTATTGTCTACACGTCGAACGCCCCGACTGAGGAGCCCTCATGACCGCGCCCGTCGTCCACTCGCTGCGCGAACAGATCCGCGAGCACATCGTGGAGGGGATCGTCAGCGGGCGCTGGAAGCCGGGCGAGCGGATCGTGGAGCGGCGGATCGCCACGGAGCTGGAGGTCAGCCAGACACCGGTGCGGGAGGCGCTGCGGGAGCTGGAGTCGCTGCGGCTGATCGAGTCGGCGCCCAACAAGGGCGTGCGGGTGCGCAATCTGACGGCCGCCGACCTGGAGGAGAGCTATCCCGTCAGGGCCGGTCTGGAGGCCATCGCGGCGGAGCTGGCGGCCGGGCGGCTGGCGGAGGACTGCTCGGCCCTGGAGCCGCACGTCACCGCCCTCTACGAGGCGGACCGCAGGGCGGACGGCACCGGCCAGGTGCGGCACACGGTCGCCTTCCACCGGGAGCTGGTGCGGGCGGCCGGGAACTCGGTGCTGCTGCACACCTGGGAGGGCCTGGGCATCGAGGTCTTCACGGCCCTGTCGATCCGCTGGCTGGGGACGGTGCAGCAGTCGTACGCCGAGGAGCACGAGGAGCTGGTGGCGGCGTTCCAGCGGCGTGACCCGAGGATCGCGGAGATCGTGAAGGCCCATGTCCTGGGGTGTGCCCCGCGGCCCTAGGGCCTCTGTCCCGGGGTGCGCCCCGCGGCCCCAGGGCCTCGTTTCCGACCCCGGCGGGAGCACCGGAGCCCTCCCCCGCGCGGACGCCCGCCACCTGCGAAAACAACGGGAAAAGGCGACACTCGGTGTCTTGTTCCAAGGCACCGCGTGCCTATTTTCGCGAAAAGAAGACCTTTTGGCCCCCTTCCCTTTGATCGATCATCGATCAGGGAGTTACAGTCGCCGACGGACTTCCACCGAAGTCCACCGCCCTGTCCTGCCAAAGACCAAGGGCACCCCCGACCCTTACCGATGAGGGCACCCCCTTCGACTGAGGAAGGCGGCGACATGACCGACCCCCAGGCCATCCAGCCGAGCGAGCTCGACCAGCTCCCGGACCGCGACCCCGAGGAGACCGCCGAGTGGCGGGCCTCCCTGGACGCCGTCACCAAGGCGGCCGGGCCGCACCGTGCCGCATACCTGATGCGCCGCACGCTGGAACGCGCCGAGGGCAACGGCATCGCGCTGCCCAAGCTGCTCGAGACCGACTACGTCAACAGCATCCCGACCGCCGCCGAGCCCGAGATGCCCGGCGACCCGGAGATGGAAGCCCGGATCACCGCCTGGAACCGCTGGAACGCGGCCGCGATGGTCACCCGGGGCAGCAAGCACGGCGTCGGCGGCCACATCGCCACCTTCGCCTCGGCCGCCTGGCTCTACGAGACCGGCTTCAACCACTTCTTCCAGGGCAAGGAGCGCGACGGCTCCGGCGACCAGCTCTACATCCAGGGCCACGCCTCCCCCGGCATCTACGCCCGTGCCTTCCTCGACGGACGGCTGACCGAGCACCACCTGGACAACTTCCGCCAGGAGGCGGGCGGCAACGGCCTGCCCTCCTACCCGCACCCGCGGCGGCTGCCCTGGCTGTGGGAGTTCCCCACGGTCTCCATGGGCCTCGGCCCGCTGTCGGCGATCTACCAGGCGCGCTTCAACCGGTACCTCAGCAACCGCGGCATCAAGGACCTCTCGGCGTCCCACGTCTGGGCCTTCCTCGGCGACGGCGAGATGGACGAGCCGGAGTCCACGGCGGCCCTCGCGCTCGCCGCCCGTGAGGAGCTGGACAACCTCACCTTCGTCATCAACTGCAACCTCCAGCGCCTGGACGGCCCGGTCCGCGCCAACTTCAAGATCGTGCAGGAGCTGGAGGCCCAGTTCCGCGGTGCGGGCTGGAACGTGGTCAAGACGCTGTGGGGCGGTGCCTGGGACGAGCTGTTCGCCCTCGACACCACGGGCGCGCTGGTCCGCCGGCTGCGCGAGGTGCCGGACGCGCAGGTCCAGACGTACCAGACCCGCGACGCCGCCTACATCCGCGAGGACTTCTTCGGCAAGGACCCGGCGCTCGCCGAGCTGGCGAAGCTGCTGAGCGACGACAAGATCCTCGACTGCTTCCACTTCTCGCGCGGCGGCCACGAGCCCCGCAAGGTCTACGCCGCCTACCGCGCCGCGGTCCGGCACAAGGGCGCCCCGACGGTGATCCTGGCGCAGACCGTCAAGGGCCACACCCTCGGCGAGGGCTTCGCGTCGAAGAACGCCAACCACCAGATGAAGAAGCTGACGGTGGACGAGTTCAAGGCGATGCGCGACCTGCTCCAGCTGCCGATCCCGGACGAGCGCTTCGCCGACGGCGTGGTGCCCTACGGCCACCCGGGCGCCGACTCCCCCGAGGTCCGCTACCTCCAGGAGCGCCGCGCGGCCCTCGGCGGCCCGGCCCCGGCCCGCCGTACGCACGCGCTCGCCCCGCTGCCCGCGCCCGCCGAGAAGGCCTTCGCCGCCTTCGACAAGGGCTCCGGCTCGCAGAGCATGGCGACCACCATGGCCTTCGTCCGCCTGATCAAGGACCTGGTCCGCGACCGGGAGACCGGCAAGCGCTGGGTGCCGATCGTCCCCGACGAGGCGCGCACCTTCGGCATGGAGTCGCTCTTCCCGTCCCTCGGCATCTACTCGCCGAAGGGCCAGACGTACGAGCCGGTCGACCGCGACCAGCTGATGTACTACAAGGAGGCCAAGAACGGCCAGATCCTCAACGAGGGGATCACCGAGGCCGGTTCGATGGCCGACTTCATCGCCGCTTCGACGTCGTACGCGACGCACGGCGAGGCGATGATCCCGTTCTACATCTTCTACTCGATGTTCGGCTGGCAGCGCACCGCCGACCAGATGTGGCAGCTCGGCGACCAGCTGGGCCGCGGCTTCCTGATCGGCGCCACCGCGGGCCGGACCACGCTGACCGGTGAGGGCCTCCAGCACGCCGACGGGCACTCCCCGGTGATCGCGGCCACCAACCCGGCCGCGCTGACCTACGACCCGGCCTTCGCCTACGAGATCGCCGTGATCGTCAAGGACGGTCTGCGCCGGATGTACGGGGAGGCGGCGCCGGGCGAGGACCCGAACGTCTTCTACTACCTCACGGTCTACAACGAGCCCCTGCCGCAGCCGGCGAAGCCGTCGGGCCTCGGTATCGACGAGGCCATCGTCAAGGGCCTGTACCGCTTCAACACGGCGGAGTCGGCGGGCCTGAGCCCCGCGGCCAACGCCCCGCGCATCCAGCTGCTGGGCTCCGGCACGGCGATCCACTGGACCCTTCAGGCGCAGCGGATGCTCGCCGAGGACTGGGGTGTCGCGGCGGACGTGTGGTCGGCGACGTCCTGGGGCGAGCTGCGCCGGGACGCCCTGGAGGCGGACGCGGCGCTGCTGCGGGGCGAGGAGCGGGTGCCGTACATCCGGCAGGCGCTCCAGAGCGCCGAGGGCCCGGTCCTCGCGGTCTCCGACTACATGCGCCAGGTCCCGGACCAGATCGCGCAGTGGGTGGAGCAGGACTGGTCCTCGCTGGGCGCCGACGGCTTCGGCCTGTCGGACACCCGTGACGCCGCCCGCCGCCACTTCGGGGTGGACGCCCCGTCGATCGTGGTCGCGGCCCTCGCCCAGCTCGCCCGGCGCGGCGAGGTCCAGGCGACGGCCGTCAAGGAGGCCCGGGAGAAGTACGGCCTGTAAGGGCCGCTGAGGCGGTGGTACGAAGGGGCACGGCGAACGCCGTGCCCCTTCGCCGTGTACGCCCGATGCCCGGTCCTGCGCCGCGCCGCGCGGGGCCGTGCTCCGGGCGCGGAAGGGCCGTGGGCGGGCGGTTCGGCGCACCCCGGCGTTTCCCGGTACTCCGCGTGCGTCCCACCGGCCGAGGGCCGATGCTGGTCCAGTGATGGACGAGACGGAGTTCTGGGAGCTGGTGGACGCGAGCCGCGAGGCCGCGGAGGGCGACCCCGACGAGCAGGCCGACCAGCTCGTCGAGCGGTTGCTCGGACGGGACCCGGACACCGTGCTGGACTTCGCCCGCCACTTCGAGTGGCGCTACAACCGGTCCTACCGCTGGGACCTGTGGGGCGCCGCCTGGGTGCTGCTCGACGGGGCGAGCGACGACGCGTTCGACTTCTTCCGGTGCTGGCTGATCGGCCAGGGGCGGGAGGTCTTCGAGGGGGCCCTGCACGACCCGGACTCGCTCGCCGGGCTCCTGGCGGACTTCGACGAGGAGGTCGACGGGGACGGCGAGGAGCTGGGCTATGCCGCGGACGAGGCCTATGAGCAGCTCACCGGGACCGTGGCGCCCGACCTGGGTATTCCGCCCGCGCCGTCCGAGCCGGAGGGGGCCCCCTTCGACCTGGAGGACGAGTCGGCGCTCGCCCTGCGCTATCCGCGGCTGTGGGAGCGCTTCAGGGAATGATCGGCGCCCGCACCGGCACGGGCCGCCGTAGCGGGTCGGGTCTGCCCTGGAGGCGGGCCGCCCGCTCCCGGATCGCGGGCAGCAGGGCGCTGAGGGCCGCGCCGGGGCAGCTGGTGGCAAAGCCGTCCCGGTGGCCCGCGAGGGCGGGCAGCAGGACGGCGGTGCCCGCCCTGTAGCGGCTCCTGCCGTTGCTGGACAGAAGCCGGACCGTGCTGCGGGGGTCGATGTCGGCGAGGCCGAGTTTCCACGCCGCCAGGGCGGCGATGGCATCGGTCATGGCGCGGGGCACGGGGACGCCCGCCGTGAAGGTGCCGATGGCGGCGATGCCCGCGGTGCGGTGGTTGAAGCCCTGGGTGTGAGCGCCGGTGACCGGGCGCTCGACGCCGCCCGCGCGGCCCTCGTAGACCTTGCCGCAGCGGTCGACGAGGAAGTTGTAGCCGATGTCGTCCCACCGGCGGTGGCCCGTCTGGCCCGCGTACAGCGATCTGATGATGCGGGGCGTGTCGGCGCACTGGTAGCGGTTGGACGAGTCGGTGTGGTGTACGAAGACCGCGACGACCTTGTCGTCGTAGCGTGGCGGCGGCTGGTCGGGGCCGGCCCCGTGCGCCCAGGCCGTGCGGGGCACGATGCGCGGCCTGGGCGCCTGGTGCAGCACGGCGGACCGGACCTCGACCGGGTGCGGGGCGAGGACGGCCACCGTCCGCCCCACCCGGGCCGGGCAGGTCGCCAGGGTGAAGGAGGCGGCGAATCCGGGCAGACAGCCGAGCAGCAGCAGGGCGGTGCCCGGGACCCGTACGCGCCCCGGGCGCACCGACCCGGCTCGTGGCAGGACACGCATGGCCCCACTCTCGGCCGGTCCGGGCGCCCGCGCGATGTGCGCTGTGCCACCTGGCGGAACCAATGCCCCGGTCCGGGACGTTTTTACAGGTCGACGTGCGTGGCCGTCATCCGGCGCCGCCGCGCTCGGCTGATCACTGGGCCCCTGCGGCGCGTATTCAGGGGTCCTAGAGAAAGGCGGCTTCGTGGATCTGCTCGACCTCCTGCTGATGCTCGTCATCCTGACGTACGCGGCTTCCGGCTACCGGCGCGGTCTGCTGGCGGGCTGTGTCTCGCTGGCCGGCTTCGTGGGCGGGGCCGTCCTCGGTGTGTGGATCCTTCCGTGGGTGATGCACCTGGTGACCCGGGGGACGACGGGGGCGACGGTGACCGCGGTGTTCACCGTGCTGGTCCCGGCGGTGCTGGGCCATGAGCTGGCGGGGCGCCTCGCGCTGCGGCTGCGGCGGGAGCTGGACCGGGCGGGCCGGGGGCCGCTCCGGGTCGCCGACGGGATCGGCGGGGCCGCGGCCAACACGCTGGCCGTGCTGCTGGTGGCGTGGGTGGCCGCGAGTGTGCTGGGCGCCTCCTCCTCCCCGCTGGTCACGGAGGCGATCCGGGACTCGCGGCTGCTGGGCTCCGTGCAGAAGGTGATGCCGGACACCACTCCGGTGTGGTTCTCGCGGGCCACCAACGCGCTCACCGAGGCCGGTTTCCCCCAGGTCTTCAACCCGTTCGAGAACGAGCCGACGGCCGGGGTGGCCAAGCCCTCGGGGGACGACGTCACCCCGAGCGCGACGAACGCCGCCAAGCTCAGCACGGTGAAGATCGAGGGCGCGTCGGGCACCGAGGGCCGGGAGGGCAGCGGTTTCGTCTACGCGGACCGGCATGTGATGACCAACGCCCATGTGGTGGCGGGCATCGACCACCCGGTGGTCCGGATCGGCGGTGTCGGCGCGGCGTACCCGGCCCGGGTGGTGCTCTTCGACCCGGACCGGGACGTGGCGGTGCTGTACGTGCCCCAGCTGCGCGCGCCGGTGCTGCGTTTCGACGGCGCGGCCAAGCGCAGTGACGCGGCCGTGGTGGCGGGCTATCCGGAGGACGGGGACCTCACCCTGCGGGCGGCCACGGTGGCGAACCGGATCCGGGCCACGGGCCAGAACATCTACAGCTCGGCCACCGTCACCCGGGACATCTACTCGATCCGCTCGACGGTGCTGCCGGGCAATTCCGGCGGCCCTCTGCTGACCACGGACGGCAGGGTCTACGGCGTGGTCTTCGCCCGCTCCACCTCGGACCCGGAGACGGGCTATGTGCTGACGGCGGACGAGGTCGCGGGCGACGCGGCGCGCGGGGCGACGGCCACGGATCCGGTGGACACGGGCAACCTCGTCACCCCCTGAGCCCCGGCCCGCGGGAGCCCCGCGCCCACGGCGCGGGGCTGCTCAGCAGCCGATCGGAAAGCGGCCGCTCACAGGAAGCGGCCCATGAGCACGTCGTCGACGTACGTGCCGTCCAGCAGGAACTCCTCGGGCAGCACGCCCTCCACGGTGAACCCCTCGGACTCGTACAGCCGCCGGGCCGGGGTGTTGTGGCCGAGGACGCGAAGGGTCAGGCGCCGGGCTCCGCGCCGTGCGGCCTCCTCCCGGGCGGCCCGCAGCAGCGCCCGTCCGACCCCCGCGCCGCGGGCCTCGTCGGCGACGGCGAGGCCCTGGATCTGCCGGACGTGCGCATTGCACTCCAGCGGTGTCGGATAGCCGAGCCGGAGGTAGCCGGCCACGGTGCCGCCGAGTTCGGCGACCAGATGGTCGCCCGGTCCGAAACGCGCGGTGAAGAAGGGGTCGTACGGCGCCTCGGGGCGCGGCTGGACGGAGTGCAGCGGTGACCAGATGGCGCGGTCGAGGCGGCCGAGCGCGTCCTCGTCGCCGAAGGTGGCCAGGCGTATGTACGGAACGGGCATGGGGGTCACTGTACGGCCGGGGCGCGGGAATCCGTCCGGTGTCTTCCGGGTCGCCGGACGGGTCGGCGGGGGCGTGCGGGGCAGGATGGGCGCATGGAACGTTCCCGAATCGCCGTGGCCGGTGCGTCCGGTCTGATCGGCAGTGCCCTGGTGCGATCGCTGGCCGCGGACGGACACGAGGTGGTGCGTCTGGTGCGGCGCGCGGCCCGGGGGGAGGACGAGGTCTGCTGGGACCCGGAGGGGCAGTACATCGACGCGGCGGGGCTGATCGGGTGCCGGGCGGTGGTGAATCTGGCCGGTGCGGGCATCGGCGACCGCCGCTGGACGGACGAGTACAAGAAGACGCTCCGGGACAGCCGGGTGCTGGGCACGGCGGCACTGGCGGAGGCGGTGGCCTCGCTGGCCGAGCCGCCGCGGGTGTTCGTGAGCGGCAGCGCGGTCGGCTTCTACGGCGAGACCGGGGACCGGGCGGTCGACGAGACGGCGCCGCCCGGGGACGGTTTTCTGCCGTCACTGTGCGTGGAGTGGGAGGAGGCGGCGGCGCCCGCGCAGGAGGCGGGGGTGCGGACGGTGTTCGCGCGGACCGGCCTGGTGGTGGCCCGTGAGGGCGGGGCCTGGGAGCGGCTGTTCCCGCTCTTCCGGGCGGGGCTGGGCGGCCGCATGGGGGACGGGCGCCAGTACTGGTCGTACATCGCGCTGCACGACGAGGTGGCGGCGCTGCGCCATCTCATCGACCGCGAGGACCTGTCCGGCCCGTTCAATCTGACGGCCCCCGAGCCGCTGACGAATCGTCAGATCACGGACGCCATGGGCCGGGTGCTGCACCGCCCGGCGCTCTTCCCGGTGCCCGCGGCCGCGCTGCGGCTGGCCCTCGGCGAGATGTCCGGGGACGTGCTGGGCAGTGCGCGGGTGGTGCCGAAGCGGCTACTGGAGTCGGGGTTCTCCTTTGCGTTCCCGGGGATCGAGGAGGCGCTGCGGGCCGCCCTGGAGCAGTAGAGAACGGTGCGTGCGCGGTGGCCACCGGGGTACGAGGGGCAGGGCATTGCCAAATTTGACCGTATGCGACCACCGTGCGACCGTGCTCTGCCGATGCGCGACTTTATCTGACCGTTCGCGGATCTACGCTCGATCCGAACTCGGGTATCTCCCACGGCAGTTGGGGGCATGACGTCTCCACCGGCCGCACAACCTCGAGGAGGGGCACGTGCTACAGCCCGTGTATCAGGCGGACGTCGTCATCGTGGGGGCCGGGGTCGCCGGTCTCGCGGCGGCCCACCGGCTGACCAGCGCAGGAGTCTCCACCGCGGTCCTGGAGGCCGCCCCGTACGTCGGCGGACGCATGTCGACCGAGAAGATCGACGGCTTCCGGCTCGACCGGATCGGACAGCTCCTGTCCACCGCGTACCCCGAACTCGGCCTGACGCCGGGTCTTGACCATCTTGTCCTGCGCCCCTTCGCACCGGAGGTCCTGGTGCACAGCGAGGGGCGCCACCACCGCGCGGGAGGCGCCGTTGCGGCAGGCGGCGCGGGAGGCGCACGGACCGCGCTCAGCGCTGTGCGTGCCCTGGCCGCCGCCCCGCGCGCGGCGTCCGTTCCCCGGCCGGGACAGGGCACGGGCCCGGCCCGTACGGCCCGCTCCCTGACGCCGGGTCCCCGCGGCACCCGCCCGTCGGCGGCGGGCGCCCGCCCGGCCGGGGCCCCGCTGGGCGGCGCCCTCGACCAGGCCCGGCTGGGTGCGGCCCTGTCCCGGATCGCCGCGACCCCGCTGGACCGGCTGCTGTCCCGGCCCGAGTCGGATGCCGGGCAGGCGCTCACCGCGCGCGGGATCCCCGCCCGCACCGTGGAGGGCTTTCTGCGCCCGCTGCTCGCGGCCCTGCTGTGCGACCCGGAACTGACCATGTCCAGCCGCTGCGCCGATCTCGCGCTGCACGCCTTCGCGAGCGGCCGCCTGTGCCTGCCGGAGGGCGGCGCGGAGATGCTGCCGGAGCTGCTGGCCCGGGCGCTGCCGTCGGGCACCGTGCACACCGGGGTCCGCGTCACCTCCATCTCCACCACCTCGGTGACCACCGCGGAACACGGCGAACTGCGCTGCCAGGCCGTCCTGCTGGCCACCGACGCCTCCGCCGCCGCCGAACTGCTGCCGGGGCTGCGGGTGCCGGACTTCCACCCCGTCACCGTCGTCCACCACACCATGGAGGAACCCCCGGCGACCGGGGACGCGCTGCTGCTCGACGCGGACCGCGACGGCCCGGTGGCCCACTCGGCGGTGGTCAGCGCGGTGGACCCGTCCCGGGCACCCGCGGGCCGCGCCCTGGTCTCCTCCACGGTCCTCGGCACACCCCCCGAGGACGTGGACGGTGCCGTACGGGCCCATCTGGCGCGGCTCTACGGCACCTCGACCGGGCGCTGGGAGACGCTCGCCGTGCACCACACCGCGCGGGCCGTACCCGCGATGCGGCCGCCGCACGATCTGCGCCGCCCGGTGCGGCTGCTGGCCGGGCTGTACG
Source organism: Streptomyces sp. NPDC052040 (assembly GCF_044548405.1). NCBI lineage: Bacteria > Bacillati > Actinomycetota > Actinomycetes > Kitasatosporales > Streptomycetaceae > Streptomyces > Streptomyces sp. NPDC052040. Next base: position 152,082 of record NZ_JBIUBV010000006.1, read on the forward strand.
TCTGCGGCGACCACCGGGACACCAGTACGGTCCAGGGCGCGCTGCACTCCGGCCGCCGGGCCGCGGCCGCGCTCCTCACCGACCTGGGCACGGGCCCGACCCGGCTGGCGGACCCGCTGCCCACGGCGGCCTGAGGCTCAGCTCAGCGCGGCCACCTTGTCGCGGTACCCGCGCACGGGTGCCGCGTCCCGGTACGGCTCCAGCCGCCGTTCGAAGTCCCGTACGTACTCCACCGCCCGCACCGACCGCATCTCGGAGGCCTGTCCGGCGGCCTCGGCCGCCAGCTGGCAGGCGAGGTCCAGCTCACCGAGGCCGAGCCGGGCCGTGGCGAGCACCACCCGGCAGAACAGCCGGCTGCGGGCGTAGCCGGGCGCCCGCAGCTGGAGCGAGCGCTCGGCGTGCTGGACCGCGGCCCGGTACTGCTGGAGGTCCCGGTGGCAGTGCCCGAACTCGTCGGCGAGCTGCGCCTCGTCGAAGAACCGGACCCAGTGGGGCACCTCGTCGCCCGGCCGGGCGGACTCCAGCGCCCGCTCGGCCCGCACCAGCGAGGCGGTGCAGGCGCGCACCTCGCCGAGCACCCCGTGGCCGCGCGCCTCCACGGAGTGCAGCAGCGCCTGGATGACGGGCGGCGCGGTGGTGCCCACGCCCTGCTGGGCCACGCGGGCCAGCTGGACGGCCTCGCGCCCGTGGCCCAGATAGACGGCCTGGCGGCTCATGGTGATCAGCACATAGGCCCCGTACATCCGGTCGCCCGCCGCCTGGGCGAGCCGCAGCGCCTGGACGAAGTACCGCTGGGCGAGCCCGTGCGCCCCGATGTCGTACGAGGTCCAGCCCGCGAGCCGGGTCAGATCGGCGGCGGCGGCGAACAGCCGTCGGCCGGTCTGCTCGCCGTAGGTGCCGCGGAGCATCGGCTCCGCCTCGTGCTCCAGATAGCGCACCAGCGCCTGGCGGGCGTGGCCCCCGCCGTAGGCGTGGTCGAGGGCCCGGAACAGCTCGCCGACCGAGCGGAGCGCGGCGATGTCCCCGCCGGTGACCTTCTGGCCGGGTCCGCGCTCGGCCTGGCCGCGGCGGCGCGCGGACGCCCCGGCTTCGAGCACGGTCGAGAACCTGGGGGGCGCGGGGCGGCCCTGGGCGGGGACCCGGGCGGCCATCTCACCGCGGCTCACCCGGTCGTCGGCCCGGCCGATGAGCCAGTCCCGGCTGGGCACCACGAGCCCGGCCGGGGTGAAGGCGATCTTGCGCAGCTCGGCATGGCTGCCGGAGTCCTTGCGCCACAGACCGCTGACGATGTCCACGGCCTCCTCCGGGGTGGCGGCGAACTCCAGGCCCGCGTAGACCGGGGCGCAGGCGTCCAGGCCGAGGTCCTGTGCGGTGAGCCGCCGTCCGAGGCGGCGGGTGAACACCTCGGCGATGAGAGCGGGGGTGGTGCCGCGCGGCTGCTGGCCGCGCAGCCACCGGGTCACCGACGTCTTGTCGTATCTGAGGTCGAGCCCGTGTTCGAGACCCAGCTGGTCGACGCGACGGGCGAGACCGGCGTTGGAGAACCCCGCTTCTGCGATGAGCGCGGCGAGCTGTCGGTTGGGGGTGCGCTGCGCGGGTCGTTCCGTCATCTGCGGTGCGGTCTCCTGCCTTCCGGGCACCGCCACCGGCCGCCGGAAAGACCTGGTTAGGCCTTCCGGGTCCCGCGGTACCCGCATTTCCTTGGTGAGCAGCCCTGATGGCCTCATGGACGGCGCGAATGTAGCGGAGAGTGAGCGGGTGATCGCAGAGTTCCGGGGGCATTCATCCGATCGTGTGAGGATTGCCCGGTCCGGCTGACGAGCCACCGGAGGGTTCCGCCGCCCGGCCGGGACGTACAGTGGCGTGGGCGCCTTTCGCGCCTTACGAAGCTTCGAGGGAGGCGCTTGCCGTGAGTGAGCTGCGGTTCGTCCGTTTGGGGTTCGGGGCCGAGGCCGTCGAGTACCGGGAAGCCTGGGACGAGCAGCGCCGGGTGCACGCCGCCCGCTTCGCGGACGAGATTCCCGACACCTGCCTGCTCCTGGAGCACCCCCCGGTCTACACGGCCGGACGGCGCACGGCTCCCGAGGAGCGCCCCCTGGACGGCACCCCGGTTGTCGACGTGGACCGCGGCGGCAAGATCACCTGGCACGGCCCGGGGCAGCTGGTGGGCTACCCCATCCAGAAGCTGCCCCGCCCGGTCGACGTCGTCGCCCATGTGCGCCGCCTGGAAGAGGCCCTCATCCGCACCTGCGCGGACTTCGGCCTGGAGACCACCCGGGTCGAGGGCCGCAGCGGCGTCTGGGTCCTCGGCGACCCGGTGGAGCAGCGCCCGGCCCTCGGCGGGCTCTCCCTGGACTTCGACCCGCGACTGGCCGACGAGGAGTTCGACCCCCGGCTCAACGGTCCGGAGTACGCGCCCTCCAACGCCGGCCAGCGCCGGGAGGACCGCAAGATCGCAGCGATCGGCATCCGGGTCGCCAAGGGCGTCACCATGCACGGCTTCGCCCTGAACGTGAACCCCGACAACGTGTGGTTCGACCGGATCATCCCCTGCGGGATCCGGGACGCGGGCGTCACCTCGCTGGCGAACGAGCTGGGCCGGGACGTGACCATCGCGGAGGTGCTGCCGGTGGTGGAGCGCCACCTCAAGGACGTCCTGGAGAACGCAGAGCTGAGGCCGCGGGAGGTCGAGAAGGCGTCGGCCTGACCGTCGCCCTGGCCTCCGGCGGGGAATGCACCCCCTCTGCCGGAGGTTGGCCCACACACGGAGCCGCACACATCACGGGCGTACGCTGTGTACGCCGAAGAATCGAAGTCTACGCAGACAGGCAGGGAGCCGACGTGTCCGCAGTCGCACCCGACGGACGCAAGATGCTGCGCCTGGAGGTCCGCAACAGCCAGACCCCCATCGAGCGCAAGCCCGAGTGGATCAAGACCCGGGCGAAAATGGGTCCCGAGTACACGAAGATGCAGAACCTCGTGAAGAGCGAGGGCCTGCACACGGTCTGCCAGGAAGCCGGCTGCCCCAACATCTACGAGTGCTGGGAGGACCGCGAGGCCACCTTCCTCATCGGCGGTGACCAGTGCACCCGGCGCTGCGACTTCTGCCAGATCGACACCGGCAAGCCCGAGGCGCTGGACCGCGACGAGCCCCGCCGCGTCGGCGAGTCCGTGGTCACCATGGACCTGAACTACGCCACCATCACCGGTGTCGCCCGTGACGACCTGGAGGACGGCGGCGCCTGGCTGTACGCGGAGACGGTGCGCCAGATCCACGCGCAGACGGCGGACCGCGAGGGCGGCCGGACCAAGGTGGAGCTGCTCGCCCCCGACTTCAACGCGATCCCCGAGCAGCTCGCGGAGGTCTTCTCCGCCCGCCCCGAGGTCTTCGCGCACAACGTCGAGACCGTGCCGCGGATCTTCAAGCGCATCCGCCCCGGCTTCCGCTACGAGCGCTCCCTGAAGGTCATCACCGAGGCCCGCGACTACGGCCTGGTGACCAAGTCCAACCTGATCCTCGGCATGGGCGAGACCCGCGAGGAGGTCAGCGAGGCGCTGACGCAGCTGCACGAGGCGGGCTGCGAGCTGGTCACCATCACCCAGTACCTGCGCCCCTCCGTGCGCCACCACCCCGTGGAGCGCTGGGTCAAGCCGCACGAGTTCGTGGAGCTGAAGGAGGAGGCCGAGCAGATCGGCTTCTCCGGTGTGATGTCCGGCCCGCTGGTCCGCTCCTCGTACCGCGCCGGACGGCTGTACCAGATGGCCGTGGAGAAGCGCGGCACGTACATCGCCTCGCAGGCGGTGTGACACCGCGCGGGCTGACACCGTCCTCGCAGGCAGCGTGACGCCCGTCCGCACCTGCCGACGACACCCGGTTCACACCCGGGCGATGGCACCCCGTGCCACTTTTCGGGTGTGAATCCGCACACAAGCGACTACTCTCCGGCAGCGGCCGGTGGACGCGGTCCCGACCGTCCCCGCAGCGTGCGGGGCCGTCAGGGCCGCGTCAGGCTTTTGGCGGCTCATATCAAGGTTTCATTGGCGTTTGACCGGTCGGTCACGCCCTGGTAACACCAAACAGTGACGCTGGACTCACACCACGTACAACTCCTGTCCGAGCCGCCGACCCCAGGGGGGACCTCCACCATGCAGGCCGCGCCCGTACGCGCCACCGCCATCCCGTCCTTCACCGATGCACTCCGTGCCATCGAATCGCTGCTCATGAGCAGCGGCCAGCGCACCGCCCGCCAGAACGCCTGGACCTCCGTCCTGGAGGACCGCCGCCGCGCCAAGGACCGCGTCGAGGCGCAGCGCGTGTTCGACTCCGCGGCACCGTCCCGCATCCGCTCCTAGCGCGACCGGCCGCACTCCCCCGCACTCCCCGCCCGGCCCCGGAGCGTCCCCACCGCTCCCCCACCTCCCACCCACCCCGGCACTGCCGTCGTGGGCGCCTCCCGGGCCACGTAGACTTCGTGGCATGGCGAGGAAGGAACCGGCAGCGGACGCTGCGAACGCCGGGCGACTGAAGCAGATTGCCCTGACCTACAAGATGACCCGCAAGGCCGACCCCAAGATCGGTCTTGTACTCGCGGCTGTCGGAATCGTCACCTTCGGTGTCTTCCTCGCGATCGGCTTCTTGATCGGTCACCCCTACTATCTCGGCTTCTTCGGCCTCCTGCTCGCCTTCCTCGCGATGGCGATCGTCTTCGGACGCCGGGCCGAACGTGCCGCATTCGGGCAGATGGAGGGCCAGCCCGGCGCCGCCGCGGCGGTCCTGGACAACATCGGCCGCGGCTGGACCACCACTCCCGCGGTCGCGATGAACCGCAGCCAGGACGTGGTGCACCGCGCGGTCGGCAAGGCCGGGATCGTGCTGGTCGCCGAGGGCAACCCGAACCGGGTGAAGAGCCTGCTGGCCGCGGAGAAGAAGAAGATGGCCCGGATCGTCGCGGACGTGCCGGTGCACGACGTGGTCGTCGGTCAGGGCGACGGCCAGGTGGAGCTGAAGAAGCTCCGCACCACCATGCTGAAGTTCCCACGGGTGCTGAGTGGGCCGCAGGTGACCGCGACCAATGACCGGCTGCGGGCGCTGGGGGATCTGATGTCGAACATGCCGCTGCCGAAGGGGCCTTTGCCCAAGGGCATGCGGATGCCGCGGGGCGGTCGTCAGCGGTAGCGCCGACGCCGGCCTTGCGAGGTCTGGGCTTCGGGCCCCTGGAGAGCTGAGGTTCTCCGGGGGTCCCTTTTTTGCGCAGTTCCCCGCGCCCCTGAGGGGGTGGTCCTGCGGGGGTGATCGGGGAGTGCGGGCCGGTGGGGGGTGCTCGCGCAGTTCCCCGCGCCCCTTACGGGGCGCGGCCCCGGGGGGTCAGATGCGGACTTCCACCGTTTTGGCTACGCGGTCGTGGAGGCCGCGGCCGTCCCGGTCCCAGATCAGGGCGGGGATGGCCAGGCAGAGCAGGACCGTGCGGGTCAGGGTGCGCAGGGGGGCCACCCGGCCGGTGTCCACCCCGACGACCCGGATGCCGAACAGCCGCTTGCCGGGAGTGACGCCGATGGTGCCGACCGTCAGGACGCTCAGCACGAAGAAGATCAGCAGCGCCCAGTTCGGCGTGGCGGGGGTGTAGCCGTCCGTGATCAGGCCGTATGCGATCAGCACGCACAGGCCCCAGTCCACGGCCAGGGCGCCGATCCGGCGGCCCGGGCGGGCGATCGAGCCCGGCCCCTCCTCGGGCAGGCCCAGCTGCTCTCCCCGGTACCCGAAGTCCGCCCCGGCGTCTTCCATGGCCGCGCGGGGACCCGAGAGCCACGATCCGATTGCTTGCCTGTTGTCCACCCGACCACGGTACTGCGCCCGAATTCGGACACCGGAAGGTGGGGTACACGGACCACCAGCCGGTTAACCTGGGAGAAACAAACGGGTCACGCCCGAGAAATCCCTCGTCCCTATGGTCGGCTACAGCGTGTGCCACCGCACTGGCCGCACAAACGAACTACCACCCCGGCACGGACGGGCCGGGAGTAGGAGGAGCTGGATGTTCCAGAACGCCGACGAGGCCAAGAAGTTCATCGCGGACGAGGACGTCAAGTTCATCGACGTCCGCTTCTGCGACCTGCCGGGCGTCATGCAGCACTTCACGGTGCCCGTCGATGCGTTCGACCCGGACGAGGAGCTGGCCTTCGACGGATCTTCGATCCGTGGTTTCCAGGCCATTCACGAGTCCGACATGGCGCTGCGCGCGGACCTGTCGACCGCCCGGGTCGACCCCTTCCGCCGTGACAAGACGCTGAACATCAACTTCTTCATCCACGACCCGATCACGGGCGAGCAGTACTCCCGCGACCCGCGCAACGTGGCGAAGAAGGCCGAGGCCTACCTCGCCTCCACCGGGATCGCCGACACGGCCTACTTCGGTCCCGAGGCCGAGTTCTACGTCTTCGACAGCGTCCGCTTCGCGACCACCGCGAACGAGTCCTTCTACCACATCGACTCCGAGGCCGGGGCCTGGAACACCGGTGCCGTGGAGGACAACCGGGGCTACAAGGTCCGCTACAAGGGCGGCTACTTCCCGGTCCCGCCGGTCGACCACTTCGCCGACCTGCGCGCCGAGATCTCCCTCGAGCTGGAGAAGAACGGCCTGAAGGTCGAGCGCCAGCACCACGAGGTGGGCACCGCCGGCCAGGCCGAGATCAACTACAAGTTCAACACGCTGCTCGCCGCGGCCGACGACCTCCAGCTCTTCAAGTACATCGTGAAGAACGTCGCCTGGCGCAACGGCAAGACCGCGACCTTCATGCCGAAGCCGATCTTCGGCGACAACGGCTCGGGCATGCACGTCCACCAGTCGCTGTGGAGCAACGGCGACCCGCTGTTCTACGACGAGCAGGGCTACGCGGGCCTGTCGGACACCGCCCGCTACTACATCGGCGGCATCCTGCGGCACGCCCCCTCGCTGCTGGCCTTCACCAACCCGACGGTGAACTCGTACCACCGCCTGGTGCCGGGCTTCGAGGCGCCGGTCAACCTGGTGTACTCGCAGCGCAACCGCTCCGCCGCGATGCGTATCCCGATCACCGGCTCGAACCCGAAGGCCAAGCGCGTCGAGTTCCGTGCCCCGGACTCCTCCGGCAACCCGTACCTGGCCTTCTCGGCCCTGCTGCTCGCGGGCCTCGACGGCATCAAGAACAAGATCGAGCCGGCCGAGCCGATCGACAAGGACCTCTACGAGCTGGCCCCCGAGGAGCACGCGGGCGTCCCGCAGGTCCCGACCTCGCTCCCGGCGGTCCTGGACTCCCTGGAGGCCGACCACGAGTTCCTGCTCCAGGGCGACGTCTTCACGACCGACCTGATCGAGACGTGGGTCGACTTCAAGCGCACCAACGAGATCGCCCCCCTCCAGCTCCGCCCGCACCCGCACGAGTTCGAGCTGTACTTCGACGTGTGACAGACGCTTTTCCGTCTGTGTGTCGGGGCCGTCACCCTTCGGGGTGGCGGCTCCGCCGTGTTTCCGGGGGTGGACCGGGGCCGGGAAGGGTCCGGTAAGGGACTCTTTGCCTGCTGTGGTGCTGTTCGGGACCGGTTCATGGGCCGTGGGGGGCGCACAATGGGGGTGGGACGAGTGCCTGACTGCGGGGTGATGCAGATGCAGAGCCGTTTCCGGAGCGACCGGCGGCTGACCGTGCGGATGACGGTCACGCTGTTCCTGCTCGGGCTGCTGTACGTGGGCTTTGTGGCCGCGTTGATCGTATTGCTGAAGTCCTGGCTGCTGGTCGTCGTCCTGGTGGGCGCGATGTTCGTGGCGCAGTTCTGGTTCTCCGACCGGATCGCGCTGTTCGCCATGCACGGACGGGTCGTGGAGCGCGAGGAGTATCCCGAGCTGCACGCGGTGGTGGACCGGCTGTGCGCGATCGCGGACATGCCGAAGCCGGTGGTCGCCGTGTCCCAGATGGACATGCCGAACGCGTTCGCGACCGGGCGCAATCCCGACCATGCCGTGGTCTGTGTGACCACGGGCCTGCTGCGGCGGCTCGACCCCGCCGAGCTGGAGGGTGTCCTCGCGCACGAGCTGTCGCATGTGGCGCACAAGGACGTCGCCGTGATCACGGTCGCGTCGTTCCTCGGGGTGATCGCGGGTCTGATCGTGCGGTTCGCCTTCTACTCCCAGCTCTTCGGCGGCGGCCGCCGGGACCAGAACACCGCCGTCGTCTTCGCCGGTGTGCTGGGTGTCTCCGCGGCCGTGTACGCGATCAGCTTCCTGCTGATCCGGGCGCTGTCCCGGTACCGGGAGCTGGCGGCCGACCGGGCGGCGGCGCATCTGACCGGGCGCCCGTCGGCGCTGGCCTCCGCGCTCACCAAGGTCTCCGGGGAGATCGCCCGGATCCCGACCAAGGACCTGCGTACGGCGCAGGCCTTCAACGCCTTCTACTTCACCCCGGCGACCGGCAAGGAGCCCGGCATCGAGCGGTTCTTCTCCACCCACCCGACCTTGCAGCAGCGGCTTGAGCAGCTCGGCCGGATCTCCTCGGAGCTGGGCGAGGCGGCCACGCCCGGGAAGACCGGCTGAGCGGCCGGCGGGGGACGAGCGGGCCGGGGGGACAGTGGTGGTGGGTGGCGAGCGGGGCACGGGACCGCGGAAGGCGGGCTGAACATTGGGGCTGCTGGACATCCTGCTGGGCCGTACGAAGCCCGTCGCGCCCGATCTCGACCAGTTGTTCGCGCTGCCGTCGGCGGCCCTGACCCTGGAGGCGGCGGCCGGGTTCACGCCGACGGGCAGCGGCGCGGTGTGCTTCGCCACCGTGGAGGGCGCGGCCTTCGAGCAGACCCACCGGGAGGTCCAGGCGCTCCTGGACGCGGACACCGACCGCACGGGTCCGCCGGTGGAGCTGACGCGGGACGACTTCGGCTACTCCTGGCTGGTCTCCCGGCGCTCCCCCGGCCAACTGCCCGAGCTGGTCAACGATCTGCACGCGGTGAACAGCTCGATGGAGGTCAACGGCTTCGGGCCGCAGCTGCTGTGCTCGCTGGCCGGTTTCGAGTACGCGGACGGGGACGAGGAGGGCGGGGGCCGCCACGGGGGCGGCCCCCGCCGGAAGCTGGCCCTGGTCTATCTCTACAAGCGCGGCACCTTCTATCCCTTCGCCCCGCTCCCCGGCGGCGGTCAACGGCGGGACAACGCACTGGAGTTGCAGGTGAGGGCGGCGCTGGCGGGGGACCTCAGGATCGAGCAGGACCTGAGCCGCTGGTTCCCGCTGTGGGGGGGGCCCCCGCGGGGGGGCGGGGGGCCCCCGGGGGGCCCCCCCCCGGCCCCCCCCCCCCCCCCCCCCCCCCCCCCCCCCCCCCCCCCCCGCCGCCCGGGCGCGCGGGGGGGGGGGGGGGGGGGGGGGGTGGGTGTGGGTGGGGGGGGGGGGGGGGGGGGGCCCCCGCGGGGCCCCCCCCCCCCGGGGCGGGGGGCCGGGGGGGGGGGCCCCCCGGGGGGGGGGCGGGGGCCCGCCCCTGGGCCTCACCCGCTCTTCCCGCGCTCCTGGCGCCGGGTCTCGAAAGGGCGCTCACGGCGGTAGCGGCGCTCCCACTTGGCCTGCTGGTCGCGCCGTCGGCGGTACTGCTGGTAGGTGGCCGCCGAGCCCGGGGCGGCCCCCGCGCCCGGGGCCGCCGAGGACGAACGCCGTCCGTACTGGGCGTAGAGGAAGAGCAGGACGAGGGCGGCGAGCCACCAGGCGTGGTGGCCGAAACCCAGCAGGACGAGGACGACGATTCCGGCGATGACGATGGTGCCCATGACGGGACTCCGTGGCGTGGTGAGGGGTGGTGCCGACGCTTTCCGGCGGGGCCGCCGAGGGTGGGCGGCCGCCGGGGTGCGAGCAGCTCCCGCCCCGGTTCCGGTGCCTGGTCAACGGGCTGCACCGGCTCCGGGGAGCGGCGGGGGTGGCCGCGAGCGCACCTTCAGCGTAGGGAGGCGGTCACGGGCCGTGCATCTGCTTTTCGGCTGCCTGGCGCGGCCGTACGGGTTCCGGGGCTTCTACGCGGGCCGGGGGGTCGTGGGGCCCGGGCCGGTGCGGGGGCCGTAGGGGCCGGTGGGGCGGGGGCCCGTGCGGGTCGGGGGCCGCCCCGGGGGCCGGAGAGCACAGCGCGGGGCGAGGGTGCCGGTGACCGGGCGGAGAGCTCGGCAGGGGGCGTGGGAGGTGGTGCGGAAGTGCGGTTCGGCCGCCGTCGGGTTCGGTGGCGTGAGGCTCGGCGGCGTGGGGGTCGGTGGCGTGAGGCTCGGTGGCGTGGGGGTGTGTGCGTGGTGTGCCATCGCCTGGTCCGCCTTTCCGCGACGGCTCCCGATGCCGTCTCATCCCTCCATGAAGGACCGGACGGCGGCCGTCCGCATGCGGGATACGGCACTCCGGGTGACGGCGCCCGGCCGGGCACCCCCATGACGGGAGGCGCCCGGCCCGGCGGCCGTACCGCGTCGGCGGGTCAGCGGCAGTAGCGCATCAGCTCCCGCACCATGTGGCAGGTGGTGTCCGACGGCGGGTGCACTCCGATCTTCAGCGCGGTGCTGCGGATCGTCTCGTCGCGGGCCTGGTTCGGCACGTACACCCCGGAGTCCAGCAGGGCGATGGCGAGGCGCATCGCCTTCAGGCGCCGGTTGTGTGTGATGTACCAGCCGCGGTCCCGCCCCGGCGGGAGCGGGCTCCTCTCCAGCGGTGCGTACGGCAGGTCCAGCAGGACCGGCCTTCTGGCGGTGGACTGGGTGGGCTTCGGCTGTGGCTTCTGCGGTGCGGCAGCGGGCACGGGCATCCTCCTGTCGCGGTCAGGGAGTCGTCAGGACACCCGGCAACTCCCTCGAACACTGCCTCCATTCTACTGGCCGCCACTGACATCGAGGGAGTCTGCGTAGGGCATCAAATGCCCTGGTGGGGTGGGAGCTTGGGGCCCAGTTGACAGAGCTGGGGGATGAGGTTCGTGGGGTCTCTCAAATTCGAACAGGGCGGGGCGTCCCGGGTGCGTGCCGCCGTGTCCGCCCCGGTGGTACGCGGGACCGTCGACCTCAACTGCGGTGTGATCCACGTTACTTGGGCGACTTGCGCGACCGCTGAGCATCCCCGTCCGGGGTCCCGTACTTAGCGGCGTACCCAAAGCGACCGGCCGTCGCATCAGGCGGCCGGGGACAGGAGGCGCGTATGTCGCGCAGGAGGACCCTCAGCACGAGGAAGAAGATCGGGCTGACGGTCACCGCCGTCGCCGTGGCGGGCAGCGGGGCCTTCGCCCTCGCGGCCACCTCGAACGCGGCGAATGTGCAGACCGCGGCCACTTCCACGGCCTGTCAGGGCCTGGCCACCGCGTTCGGCAACAACGAGGCGTTCATCGCCGATCAGCGGGCCCACCCGGACGCCCAGTCGGCGGCCCGGATCGCCAACCGTGAGGCGGTGCTCTCCCTGATCAAGCGTCAGCAGGCGGACTCCGGCTGCAAGGTCGGCGAGTCCACCGGGGCGGGCGGGGCGGCGCAGTCCGGTGGTTCGATGCAGTCCGGGGGCTCGATGCAGTCCGGGGGCTCGATGCAGTCCGGGGGTTCGGCGCAGGCCGGGGGGTCGGCTCAGGACCCTCAGGCCGGGCAGTCCGGACAGGCCGGAAAGGCCGGGCAGGCGGGCGGTGCCGGGAAGGCCGGTGGTGCCGGGAACGGCGGGGCCGCCTCGGGGGAGCAGGTCTGCAAGGGCTCGACCGTGACGCTCTCCGGTGAGAGCGGCGCCCCCGCGGCGTCCAGCGGCCAGTTCCCCTCGGGCACCAAGCTGAAGGTCATCAATCTGGACAACAACAAGTCCACGACGGTGACGGTCACTTCGCCCTCGGGCAGCTGTGTGCTGCTGAACAACGCGGCGTTCGAGCAGGTCCGCGAGCCCGGCAAGTTCCTGATCCGCCATGCGCGGATCGAGAAGGTGGGCTGAGCCCGGCCGCTCGAAGGCTCCGGGAGGGGGTGGGTTCCGGCCTCCCGGACATGAGGGTGCGGGGCCCGTCGTTCGCGGCCACGAACGGCGGGTCCCGTGACCCGCGGGCGCGTCCGAGCGCCGCGCGGACGCACTCGGACGCGGACCCCCGGCCTCGTAGCGGACCCCCGGCCTCGCGTACGAGCCACCGGTCCCCTGCCCCCTCGGGTAACACGCGGTTCACGTGCGGGCAATCGGCGAGAAATCGCCTGTTGGCACACTGCCCGCAGGAACAGTGCGGCGCCGCAGCATCCGCGAGTGCGCCAAGAACCACCCGAAGGATGTGGCCCGTGGCCTTCAAGGCTGAGTACATCTGGATCGACGGCACCGCGCCGACGGCCAAGCTGCGCTCCAAGACGAAGATTCTGGCCGACGGTGCCAAGGGCGCCGAACTGCCGGTCTGGGGCTTCGACGGGTCCTCCACCAACCAGGCCGAGGGCCACTCCTCGGACTGCGTGCTCAAGCCGGTCTTCTCCTGTCCCGACCCGATCCGCGGCGGCGACCACATCCTGGTGCTGTGCGAGGTCCTCGACACGGACATGGCCCCGCACCCCTCCAACACGCGTGCCGCGCTGGCCGAGACGGCCGCCAGGTTCACCGCGCAGGAGCCGGTCTTCGGCATCGAACAGGAGTACACCTTCTTCGACGGCCCGCGTCCGCTCGGCTTCCCGGAGGGCGGCTTCCCGGCCCCGCAGGGCGGCTACTACTGCGGAGTCGGCGCCGATGAGATCTTCGGCCGCGAGATCGTCGAGGCGCACCTGGAGAACTGCCTCAAGGCCGGGCTCGGCATCTCCGGGATCAACGCCGAGGTGATGCCCGGCCAGTGGGAGTTCCAGGTGGGCCCGCTCGCCCCGCTGGAGGTCGCCGACCAACTGTGGGTCGCCCGCTGGCTGCTGTACCGCACGGCCGAGGACTTCGGTGTCTCCGCCACCCTGGACCCGAAGCCGGTCAAGGGCGACTGGAACGGCGCGGGCGCGCACACCAACTTCTCGACCAGGGCGATGCGCGAGGGCCCCGAGGGCTACGCCGCGATCATCACCGCCTGCGAGGCGCTCGGCGAGGGCTCCAAGCCCCTGGACCACGTCAAGAACTACGGCGCGGGCATCGACGACCGTCTGACCGGTCTGCACGAGACCGCCCCGTGGAACGAGTACTCGTACGGCGTCTCCGACCGCGGTGCCTCCGTGCGCATCCCCTGGCAGGTGGAGAAGGACGGGACGGGCTATCTGGAGGACCGCCGTCCGAACGCCAACGTGGACCCGTATGTGGTGACCCGTCTGCTGGTGGACACCTGCTGCACCGCCCTGGAGAAGGACGGCCGCGTCTGACGGCGCCCCATGTTCCCTGAAGGGGGCGTCCATCGGCCACGGTGGGCGCCCCCTGACGTACGCGTGGGCGTCCGGCTGTCCGCATGGTGGGACGACCTACGGCGGCCGCGCCTCGGGCCGCTCTCCCGTGCCGGACGAATCCGCTGGTCAACCAGCATGGTTCGGGTCTGGGCCGGTGGGTGACGGTGTCCGGTCCGTGAGAGAGGGCTGCTGCCGGGCCCGGCCGTCTGCTTCAATGGGCCCATGGCCAGCTTCCAGGAATGCAGCGCGACCGGGCGCCATGACCTTGAGCCCTTCTGGCCGTCCCGTCAGCACCACGACTTCGACCGGGTGTGTTGTCGCGCGAGGAACGCGCGGGCCCTCTAAAGCCGCTACCCCGGCCTTCGGCCCGCGCGCACGACGTACGTCCCCGACGTCCCGGGCCACGAACCCACGGCCGTCGGCCCTCCCGACGAACTCCTCGCGCGAAAGAGCTGACCCCTCATGGCGACTCCTCGTTCTCTGCCGTCCGCGCCCCCGACCACCCCGACCGCCGGTCCGACCGGCTCCGCACGGCACCGACTGCGTGCCGTGGACCGGGACGAGGTCGTGGATGTGCCGGACTTCCTGCCGCCGGGCGCCACCTGGCTGCCCGTGCCCCCGCACTCCCTGCCCGAACTGCCGGGCCGCCCCCCGATGATCGGCTATCTGGTCCTCGTACCGGCCGATCAGCGTCCGCCCTTCCCGCCCTTCCCGCCGTTCGCCGTGCCCGACCCGGCGGACGGCGGCCGCCAGGCCGACCTCCCGAACGGCCACCCGGCCGGCCTCCCGGCCGACCTCCCGACCGACGACGACCACGCGACCGCCCACCCGGCCGACCACTCGACCGGCCTTCCGTCGAACGCCGCCCCCGCCGCACCGGCCGCCGCCCCCCGCACCGGGGAGCCGCTCATCCGTATCGACCCCGCGCGCCGTACCGCCGAGGTGGCCGGGCGGCCGCTCGACCTCACCTATCTGGAGTTCGAGCTGCTCGCCCATCTGGTCGCCCATCCGCACCGGGTGCACACCCGGGACCAGCTGGTGGGCACGGTGTGGGGATACGGGCACGTGGGCGACGGGCGTACCGTCGACGTCCATGTCGCCCGGCTGCGCCGCAAGCTCGGAGCCGAGTACCGCCGCACGATCCAGACCGTACGGCGGGTGGGCTACAAGTACACGCCGAGCCGCTGACCCGTCCCGGCCGACGGCGGTTCTCCTGTCGGCAGATCCGGGTTCCGTACCGGGGCCCGGACGGGCAGGGTCGTCGGCATGAGGCTTCTGATCCTGGGCGGTACGGAGTTCGCGGGACGGGCGGTCGCCGAAGCGGCGCTCGCACGGGGCTGGGAGGTGACCGTCTTCCACCGGGGACGGCACCGGCCCCCGCCCGGCGTGCGGGAACTGCTGGGCGACCGCACCGCACCCGGCGGGCTCGCCGCGCTCGCCGGGGACACGGAGTCCGGCCCGGGCGGCGGGTCCCGCACCTGGGACGCCGTCGTGGACACCTGGTCGGCGGCGCCCCGCGCGGTGCACGAGGCCGCCCGGCTGCTGGCGGACCGGGCGGCGCGCCATGTGTATGTGTCGAGCTGCTCGGTCTACGCCTGGCCGCTCTCCCCGGGCTACGACGAGAACGCGCCCCTGGTGCAGGGGGCCGCGGCCGACGCGGAGCAGACGGAGTACGCGCGGGACAAGCGGGGCGGCGAACTGGCCGCCGCGGCGGCCTTCGGCGCGCAGGGCTCGCTGCTGGTGCGGGCGGGGCTGATCCTCGGGCCGTACGAGAACATCCACCGGCTGCCGTGGTGGCTCGGCCGGATCGCCCGCGGTGGTCCGGTCCTCGCCCCCGGGCCTCGTGAGCTGCCGCTCCAGTACATCGACGTACGGGATCTCGCCGAGTGGATCCTCGGCGCGGTGGAACAGGGGCTGAGCGGGCCCCGCAACCTCGTCGGGCCGCCGGGCCACGCCACCATGGGCGAGCTGCTGGAGGCCTGCGTACGGGTGACGGGCAGCGACGCCCGGCTGTGCTGGACCGCGCCCGAGGTGATCCTCGGCGCGGGGATCAGTCCCTGGACCGAGCTGCCGGTGTGGCTGCCGCCGGACAGCGACCTCCACGCCGGGCTGTACGGCGTGGACGTGTCCCGGGCGGTGCGGGAGGGGCTGCGCTGCCGTCCCGTGGCGCAGACGGTGGCCGACACCTGGGAGTGGGTGCGGAGCACCGGCGGGGACGCGCCACGCCGTTCCGACCGTCCGGCGGTGGGGCTCGATCCCGCGGTGGAGAGAAAGGTGCTGGCCGGGGGCGGGGACGGCGGTCCCGCGCCCCGGGAGATCTCATGAACTTCCAAGTTTTTCAGGGGTTTCTGAACGCCTCATGGGCCTCTTGCGTATGAGAGGGGGCCCGCTTCACCCCTGTCGGGCGCCTCCGCCCCGAAAGGAAGTCAGAGGAGTTCCATGGGACGCAACAGTCGAAAACGCCGTATGCCGCTGGCCACCAAGGCCATAGCCGCCTCGGCTGCCCTAGCGCTCGGTGGGGGCGGGTTGATCTGGGCGAACTACTACGCGTCGGCGCACGAGACGAACAACGCCTGGGGCAACCAGACGAAGTCCGCGAGCGCGCAGACGGCGACCATCTCCTGCCCGGACGTGGGCCAGCAGCTCACCAACGTGCCCCGCAACGCCCGCGGTGAGGTGGCCGGTGAACTGGCCAACCTGGACCGCCAGATCACCGACGCCTACCAGCGTCTGGCGACCACCCGGGACGCCCAGACCAGGGACGCGAGCTTCGTCCAGAACTCCATCCTCCAGCCGCTCCAGGACCGGCGGAAGGTGATCCTGGACCGGATCAAGCTGGAGATCTCCCGGGCCGGCGGCACCACCCCCAGCAGCCTCGACGCCCTCGCCTCCTGTGTCGGCACCCCCGCCAGCCAGACCAACGCGGGCGGCCAGCAGAACAACGGGGGCCAGCAGCAGAACAACGGCGGCCAGCAGAGCGGCGGCGGGCAGCAGCAGAACATCGGCGGGCAGGCGGGCAACGGCCCGGTGGCCGCGGACTTCGTCGACATCACCCGGGTCCGGCCGAACGTGGCCGCCAAGCCCCGGATGATGCGCAGCGGATCCGCCGGCACCTTCATCACCCGGTGCGGTGTGAACGCCAACAAGAACCACAACACCGACAACGTCATCGTGGCGCCCGGCGTGACCAACGGCGCGCACCACACGCACGACTACGTCGGCAACCAGAAGATCAACGCGTTCTCCAGCAACGACACGTTCCTCCAGGGCGGGACGAGCTGCCAGAACCGCAGCGACCTGTCGGCCTACTACTGGCCGGTGGTCCGGGTCCAGGACGGCAGCCAGGAAGTCGACCAGAACGCCGACGGCGGCGGCAAGGAAGGCAACGTCGGCCGGATCCTGACCCCCGTACAGGCCCAGATCAAGTACGTCGGCAGCCCGACCTCCAAGGTCGTCCCGATGCCCCAGTTCCTGCGCATCATCACCGGTGACGCCAAGACCACCACCAACGGTCTGGCCAACGCCAACGCGCACTGGAGCTGCACCGGCTTCGAGAACCGGGTCCAGCTGACCACGCAGTACCCGATCTGCCCGAGCGGCAGCAACGTGGTCCGCACCTTCGCCTTCCAGAGCTGCTGGGACGGCCAGAACATCGACAGCGCCAACCACCGTACGCATGTGGCCTTCGCCGACGCGCGCGGCAACTGCCAGAACGGCTTCAAGGCGATCCCGCAGCTGACGATGCGCCTGGTCTACAAGATCAACCCGCCGGTGCTCCGGAACGGTGTGGTGAAGAACGCCTACGCGGTGGACGGTTTCCCGGAACAGCTCCACAAACCGGCCACCGACCACGACGACTTCATCAGCATCACCACCGGCGGCCTGTCGAACAGGATCGCCAACTGCGTCAACTCCGGCCGTCAGTGCCAGTGAGCCGGATCGGCTGAGGCGGTGACCGCCTCGGAACACCCGGAACGAAGAAGGCCGGTGGCGGGAGATCCCGCCACCGGCCTTCTTGCGTCCGCCCCGGCGCCTCAGCCGCTGTGCCCGGCGTGCGCATGGTGGTCCACGCCGATCTCGACATCGCCCCCGAGGGTGCCGCGCAGCGCCTTGACCACCCCGTTGTCCCCGACGGCGACCCACTTGCGGCCCACCAGGTAGAAACCGCCGTAGTCCTTGGCGTCGTTGATCCACTCGCGCTGGCCCCGGTCGGTGGCGAAGGTGGCGAGCACGAACTTGCCGTCCCGGTTGGTGCAGATGGCCTGGCGGATCTCGTCGGCGTCGGTCTGGATGTCGGGCTTGCAGCGCACGTCCGCCGCCAGGTCCTCCAGGCTGCCGGTCGCGGTCGGCGGCGCCGTGCTCCCGGCGGCGGCCGTCCCGCCCGATCCGGCACAGCCGGTCAGCATCACCAGGGCGACGGCCGCACCGGCCACCAGCTTCTCGCGCGTCCTCATGTGTTCCTCCGGTCGTTCCGGCTCATGCCGCGGGAGGCCCCCACGAGGGCCCTGCCCTTCCGTACGGCTGGAACGCCTTGCGTGCTCAACGGCACCCCGGCCCGTTGCGGAACGCGGACTCCGGGCTGCCGGGAGGTGACCAACGCCCGGCGGTGCTCGTTCTGCTGGACGTGCAGCCACAGGATGTCGCTTCCCGCCCCGCGCCGGTCTCCGGACCAGCCGTCGAGGCCCTGTTCGCCGAGCACTACCCCCGGCTCGTCCGGCTCGCCCATCTGGTGCTGCCGCCGGGCCTCGGCGACCACCGGCGGGTGCTGACCGCGCACGCCCTCGCCCAGCGGGCCCTGCCCCGGGGGCGCGCGCTCGCCGCCGTGATCCCGGCCCAGAGCGGGGGCCGCCACGCGGGGGGACGCGACGAGGAGCAGGGGTACGCGCTGCTGCGCCTGCGGGTGGTGGGTGCGGCGCTGGAGGCGGACCGACCGCCCCGCGCAGGGGCCCGGCCCCGGCTGTTCCCGCTGCCGCCGCTGCTGCCGCAGGTGTGGGGGCTGCGGCTGCTCCCCCGTTCGGGCGGCGCCGAGGAACCGGCCCTGGAGCAGGGGCTGTCCGCGCTGTCCGGCCCGGCCCGCGCCGCGTATGTGCTGCGCGGTCTGGAGGGACTCCCCGAGGACGAGGTGCGCGAGGTGCTGGCCGGGGCGGGCGTCGCGGACCCGGGGGCCGCGGTCCGGGCGGCCGCGGCCGTGCCCCCGCGGGACGATCTGCTGCGCTCCCCCGGTCTGGATCCATGTGTGCTGCGGGTCCTGCCCACCGATCTGACGCGGCGCCGCCAGCACGCCAAGGCCGCGCTGGCAGCCGCGGCGGCCGTCGCGGTGTGCGGGGCGCTGCTGGTGGTGCCCGGCGGCGGCTGGGGCCCCGACGGCGCGGCGGCGCCCTCCGACGCGCAGAACCCGGCCGCCCTGGCCGCGCTGGATCCCGCCGCGCTGACCCGGGCGGCGCCGACGGCCTGGCGGACCTCGGCGCGCACCGACTTCTCCGTGTGGCCCGCCCGCGGCGCCCTGACCGGGGACCGGGCGCTGCTGCGGCGGGCGCTCGCCGTCTGGGCGCGTCCCGGGCAGCACGTCCAGGTCTCGGCCACTCCCGGCACCCCCGCGGGCGGCCCGCCCGGACCACCGCAACTGCTGTACGCGGGCAGGGTGGACGCGGCGCGGGTGGTGCTCCTCTACGACGGCCTGCGCATCGTGCGCTACGCGGAGCCGCAGAGCGGCACGGACCGGGCCGCGCTCGACCTCGCCCGCGCGGACACGGCGGCCGGGGCCGAGGCGGAGGCGGTGGTGCTGGGGCGTACCGCCGGTACCGTCCGCTATCTGACGGCCCCCTGGGTGACCGGGGCGGCGGAGCGGGACCTGCTGAGGCCGTCGGCCGGGGCGAGGGATCTGCGCCCGGCGGGCGGGGTGACGGCGCCGCTGGCGAGCCCGGCCCAGCGCAGCGGTGCGTGCACCTCCTGGAATGTGCTCCGGCTGGCGGACGGCTCGGGCACCCGGTTGCTGGCCGACCTCGGGGAACTGGTCCCGGCGCACCTCACCGTGGGGCGGCCCGCGGCGCCCCGGGAGGCGTCCGGTTCGGCGGGGCTGCGCGCCTGGGCGCCCCTGGCGTGCTCGCTGGCGGCGGTGCGGTCGGCGGGGGTGCGGTCGGTGAACGCGTGGGAGTACGCGCGGCAGCCGCTGCCGGACGGGTCCGGGGCGGCGGAGTGGGTGTGTACCCGGGCGGACACCTGGCGGGGCGACGAGCCGCGGGTGCTGGCGCAGTTCCGTACTCCGGGCGGCCGGTCCGGGGCGGTCGCGGCGCGGGCGGAGGACGTGGCGGCGTGCGGGGCGAAGGATCCGCATGTGCTGGCGGGGGTGTTGTGGAGGTCCGCGGGGGGTGCCTGGTATCTGCTCGCCGCGGGCAGCGGGGATCTCGCGTCGGTGCGGGTGTCCGGCGGGGTGCGCGGTTCGGCGCGGGGGAACCTGCTGGCGGTGCGGACGGAGCGGGGCGCCCGGGCCGGGCTGCGGGGCACCCTGGCCGACGGAAGGGCGGCCGCCGGGCTCCGGTGAGGCGCGGGTCGGCCGAATCCGCCCGCCGGACGTGGAAGGCGGGGTGGAGGAGTGGTGCCCCGGAGGTGAACACACCAGAGTGATCCGGCCGGTTCAAGGCTGGATTCAATCGGTAAGGTGTTCGCATGACAACCGGGGTACGCCGCAGATTGGGAGTCGACGAGCGACGGCAGCAGTTGATCGGCGTCGCGCTCGAACTGTTCAGCCAGCGCTCCCCGGACGAGGTCTCCATCGATGACATAGCGACCGCCGCGGGCATCTCGCGGCCGCTGGTCTACCACTACTTTCCGGGCAAACTCAGCCTGTACGAGGCCGCGTTGCAGCGTGCGGCGGAGAATCTGGCGAGCCGGTTCGACGAGCCGCACGAGGGCCCGGTCGGAGCCAGGCTGCTCCGGGTGATGCACCGCTTCTTCGACTTCGTGGACGACCACGGCCCCGGTTTCTCGGCGCTGATGCGCGGCGGCCCGGCGGTCGGCTCGTCGACGACCAACGCCCTGATCGACTCCGTCCGCCAGGCCGCGTACGAACAGGTCCTGTCGCATCTGGAGGTCGAGAACCCGCCCGTGCGGCTGGAACTGATCGTCCGCTCCTGGATCTCGCTGGCCGAGTCGACCGCGCTGATCTGGCTGGACGGCCGCCGCATCCCGCGCGCCGAGCTGGAGTCCCAGCTGGTGCACGACTTCGGCGCGCTCGCGGCCGTGGCCGCCGCCTATGACGAGGAGATGGCGGCCCTGGTGCGCCGCATGCTCGGGAGTGAGCCGGCCGACGGCCCCTTCGGGGACCTGGTCGGCCGGCTGATCACCCTCGCGTCCTGACGGCCCGGGCGCCCGGGGCGGCCGCGTGCAGTGCCGCGGCGGACCCGTGGGGCCGGGCCCGCCGCCGGGGTGCGGTCAGGCGCCCCGGGTGAACACCGCCACCGTGCGCGCCGGGACCGTGAAGGTGCCGGTGTCCGCCGCGTAGGAGGAGGTCTTCACCACCGGGTCCGCGCCGGACGCCTGCACCGGGTGCAGCCGGTAGTGCGCCCCGGCGAGGGCGCCGATCCGCTGCTCCTGCCGCTCGGGGGTGGCGTTGAAGACCACGACCAGGCCGCCGAGGGTCATGGTGATGACCCCGGGTGTCTCGTCCTTCCCGGACAGCGGGAAGGCCAGCCGGTTCTGCACCTGCGCGGCCGTGCCGAGGGAGAACGCCTTCTCCGTCGTACGGATCCTCAGCAGGTCCCGGTAGGCGGCCGAGGCGCCGTTGATCTGCGGGCAGCCCACCCGGACCGTGGCAAGGAGCGGCTTGGCCCAGGGCCACTTGGGCTGGTTGTCGGCCGCCGGCGGGAGTCCGCGCCCGAAGCCGTTGCCGTCCGCGCAGTTCCAGTGGACGGCGTTGAACCAGTCGCCGCTGTCGAAGGAGTTGCGGTCGAGCGACTTGGAGCGCAGCAGATCGGTGCCCGCCTGGGAGAGGGACGGCCCCTGGGAGAGGGCGGCCGTGGCCATCGCCAGTGTCTGCATCCGGGCCCGGTCGGGGGCGCCGGTCGAGGCGGGCAGCTTGTAGGTGAGCGCGTCGAAGAGGGACTCGTTGTCGTGCGCGTCCACATAGGCGAGGGCGTCGCCGGGCGCCGCCGCGTATCCGGCGGGGGCGCCGTTGTAGTCGATCTCCGCTCCGGTGACCGCCCTGCCGTCATCGTCGGTGAAGCGGTAGGCGGCGAGATCGCCGGTCAGGCCGACCTTGATCAGGTCCTGGTAGTGCAGCAGGCGGGCCTTCTGCTCGGCCGGAGTGCCGTTGGCCGCGGAACCGTTGGGGTCGGTGTACAGCCCGGAGGCGAAGCCCTGGACGCCGGGGTCGGCGTCGAAGGGGCTTCCGCCGCGTACGGCGTCGCGGGCGCGGTCGGAGAAGGTGGCGATGCCGGTGCCCGCCATGTTCTTCTGGGTGGCCTGGACGAAGCGTGCGTCGTTGGCGACCTCCCCGAAGTTCCAGCCCTCGCCGTAGAGGATGATCTTCTTCCCGTCGACGCCGTCCTTCGCGGGGGTCAGCGCGTCGAGGGCCTTGCGGACGGCGAGGATGTTGGCCTTGGGGTGGTGTCCCATGAGGTCGAAGCGGAACCCGTCGACCTTGTACTCCTTGGCCCAGGTGACCAGGGAGTCCACCACCAGCTTGCCCATCATGGCGTTCTCGGGGGCGGTGTTGGCGCAGCAGGTGCTGTTCGCCACCGAGCCGTCGGCCAGGAGCCGCTGGTAGTAGCCCGGCACGATCTTGTCCAGGACGCTGGTACCGGCCTGGCCGTCGGCCGCGGTGTGGTTGTAGACGACGTCCATCACCACCCTGAGGCCGTCCTGGTTGAGCGACTTGACCATGGTGCGGAACTCGGTGGTGCGCCGGGTGCCGTCCGGGTCGGTGGCGTAGGAGCCCTCGGGGACCGTGAAGTGGTACGGGTCGTAGCCCCAGTTGTAGGCGTCCTTCGCGGCGGTGGCGGCGACGCAGGCCTGCTGCCGGTCGGAGTCGGGTGCGAAGGAGGCGGGATCGCAGTCCGGGCGCTGCTGCTCGGACCGCTTCTCGGGCACGCTGGCGAAGTCGAAGGCGGGCAGCAGATGGACGTACGAGGTGCCCGCCTTCGCCAGGTCGCGCAGATGGCGGGAGCCGTCGCTGCCGCGGTCGGCGAAGGCCAGATAGGTGCCCCGGTCCCGCTGCGGCACGGTCGGGTCGGCGACGGAGAAGTCCCGGATGTGCAGTTCCTGGATCTGGGCGTCCCGGAGCGGCACCGCCTTCGGCTTCTTCAGGGCCGCCCAGCCGCTCGGGGCGAGGGCGGGGTCGTTCAGATCGGTGACGAGGCTGCGTCCGGAGTCGGCGGTGAGGGCGAGGGAGTAGGGGTCGGTGACCTCATTGGTGACGATTCTGCGGACGCTGGGCGCCCACACCGTCACCGCATACCGGTAGGGCCGGTTCTTCCAGGACGCGGGGCCCGTGACGGACCAGACGCCGGTCGCGGGGTTCCGGCGCATGGCGACCGAGGAGGTGCCGAGTGCGAGCCGCACGGACCGGGCGGTGGGTGCCCACACGGACAGGGTGGGGCGGCCCTGGTGGAAGACGGGTCCGAGGTCGGCCCCGGTCGCGTCGTACACGTCGTCCAGCACCCCGGCGGTCTGGACACCCGTCGCCGCCAGGACGGCTCCGTCAGCGTTCCGCTGGGAGGCCACCAGTTGTCCTCTGAGGGCCTCGCGGACCCGGCCGCGGTCGCGCGGGTCGACGGACCAGGCGGCGTAGTCCTTCAGCTGGGGGAACCTGGCCTTCTGGGCGTCGGTGAGGGTGGTCGGGGCCAGCCGCAGCCAGCGCTCGTCGTCGCTGGTCAGGGTCCCGTCCTTGACGGTGATGGAGCCGTCGTACGAGGAGAGGAGCTGGGTGGAGGCGGCGCCGTCGACGCCGTTCCAGGCGAGGGTGTTCCGGTCGATCCACACCGCCTTGGAGGTGGACAGGTCCAGGCCGGCGGCGCTGCCCGCGGGCTCCGGCAGCAGATGCTTCTCCTGGCCGTTCAGCAGCCACACCTCGGGCCCCTCGCCCTTGAGGTCGAGGGACTGATCGGCCGGGAGGTCCTTCTCGTCCCCCCGGTGGAGGATGTAGCTGAGGCTGGTGGCGCCGTCGGCGAGCGGCACCTCGAAGACCGCGCCGTAGGCGTCGGTGCGCACCGGCTTCAGCGGGCCGGACCAGTCGGTGGGGTGGGCGGCGCCGGTCCAGACGTGCAGCCCCCAGCCGTCGTAGTTCCCGTCGGCGCGGTGGTAGTGCAGCACCGCCCTGGTGGTGTCCGGCGCGGGGTAGTCGGCGGTGGGCCGCTGGGTGAGGACGGTGTCCTTGCCCTGCTCGATCCAGACCTCTCCGGTCCGGGTGACGTCGATGGTGCGGTCGGCGGAAACGTCCTTGGTGCCGTCCTTGTCGACGACGAGGAAGCCGACGCCGGAGGCGCCGGGCTTGAGTTTGACGTAGGCGAAGGCACCGTAGGCGTCCCGGCCGGTGAAGGGGTGGCCCTGGGGCCAGGTGGTCGCCTCGCCGTCGGCGAGGTCGCCCCAGGCGTACAGCCCCCAGTTCGCGTAGTCGCCGTCGGTGCGCCGGTAGTGGACGACCGCGTAGTCGCGGGAGGAGGCGGTGGGGACCGGCGGGGCGGGCGGGGTGCCGGTGGTGCTCGCGGCCGTCGCGCCCGCCGTGCGGCCCGCCGAGTCGATCACCACGGCCTTGTAGCGGAGGGCCGTTCCGGCGGGGACGCTCTTGGGGATGGTCTGGGTGACCTTGAAGGGGGCGTGGTCGGCGGAGCCGAGGGTGCGCCAGGGGCCGTTGCCGGTCTGGGCGGCGAAGACGACCCGGTTGAGCTGTCCCCCGTCGACGTCCGCGGTGAGGTCCACGGTGCCGGTGGCGCCCGCGGCCGGGGCCTTCAGGCCGATCTCCGGCTTCGAGGCCGGTGCGCCGAGCGGGCGGGCGGCCTTGAACACGACGGCGGAGCGCGCCGGGACGGTGACGGTGACCCGCTTGTCCGCGTCGCTCGTGACCGAGGCGTGGGTGCCGTGGATGCCGTGGAAGGTCATGTCCGCGGAGCCGGTGGCGAAGGCGGCCGTCCGCTGCTCGTCGGCGTTGTTGAAGGCGACGACGTATTCGGTGGAGTCGGTGCCGGTGCGGGAGAAGGCGTAGATCCCGGGGCCGTCGGCGGCGTAGCGCTCGGTCTGGACGCCGTCGGCGAGGGCCGGGTTGGCCGTGCGCAGCCGGGAGAGGGCGGCGATCTGCCGGTAGAGCGGGGCGCCTGTGTCGTACGCGTCGCTCGCGTGGGTGCGGTCGGTGCCGATCTCGTCGTCGTCGAGATAGTCCCCGACCCGGGAGGCGAACATGGTCTGACGGGCGTCCTTGTCGCCGCCGGAGCCGGTGAAGCCCTGTTCGTCGCCGTAGTAGACGACCGGGTTGCCGCGGCTGAGGAACATCACCTCGTTGGCGAACTCGTCCTTGCGCAGCAGTTCCGCGTCGGAGGCCTTCGGGTTGTCCTGCTTCAGGAAGTACCCGATCCGGCCCATGTCGTGGTTGCCGAGGAAGGTGACCTGTTCATAGGCGTTGGCCTTGTCGGTCGTGTACTTGTAGTCGTCGGCGAAGACACCCGCGAGGCCGCGTGCGCTGCCGCTCTGGGAGGCGTACTCCCGGGCGGCCTGCTGGAAGGGGAAGTCCAGGGTGGCGTCCAGCCTGCCCTGGGTGACATAGGGCGCGGTGACCGAGGGGTCGGCGGAGTAGACCTCGCCGAACATGAAGAAGTTCCGGCGGCCGTGGGCGGCGGCGTAGCGGTCGAGCGCGGTCGCCCACTGCGTCCAGAACTCCATGTCCACATGTTTCACGGTGTCGATCCGGAAGCCGTCGACGCCGAAGTCCCGCACCCAGCGCTGGTAGATCCGCTCCATGCCGTGGACGACCTCGGGGCGTTCGGTCCACAGGTCGTCGAGGCCGGAGAAGTCGCCGTAGGTGGCGTTCTCCCCGGCGTAGGTGGAGTCGCCCCGGTTGTGGTACATCGTCGGGTCATTGAGCCACGACGGGACCTTGAGGTCCTTCTTGGCGGCGGGGACGACGGGTGTGCGCGGGAAGGAGCCGGTGCCGACGACCGGGAAGCCCTTGGTGCCGTCCGCGTAATCGGCGTCGTCGAAGGGGCGGCCGTCCTTGGTCAGATAGGGGAAGGCGCCCTTGGACAGGTAGTCGTGGGAGGCGCCCTCGTAGTCGACGACATCGGCGGTGTGGTTGGTGATGACGTCGAAGAAGACCTTCATGCCCTTGGCGTGCGCCCCGGCGATGAGGTCGGAGAGGTCCTTGTTGGTCCCGAAGTGCGGGTCGACCCGGGTGAAGTCGGTGATCCAGTAGCCGTGGTAACCGGCCGAGGCGTCGGCGCCGGTGCCCTGGACGGGCTGGTTCTTGAAGATCGGGGCCAGCCAGATGGCGGTGGTGCCGAGGCCCTTGATGTAGTCGAGCCTGCGGGTCAGGCCCTTGAGGTCGCCGCCCTGGTAGAAGCCCTTGTCGGTGGGGTCGTAGCCGGTGGCCAGGCGCGAACCGGTCAGCCCGCCGCGGTCGTTGGACCGGTCGCCGTTGGCGAAGCGGTCCGGCATCACGAAGTAGAACTGCTCACGGGTGTCGTCGTGCCGGGCGGGCTCCGCCGCGAGCCGCGCGTCGGAGGGGGGCGCGGGCGGGGTGGCGGCCCCGGCGGTGGCGAGGGGCGGCAGCAGGGCCGCGGCGAGCGCGGTGAGGGTGAGGGCGACGACCCTGCTCCGGGTACGGCGCCTCCGGGGCGCCGGCCATCTCGGTATCACGGGTGTGAACTCCTTGGGACTGCGGCCCGTTCGGATGCGGGCCCTGGGGTCAGCAACTCGGTTTCCCGGCGTAGAGGGCGAGCGCGGTGTTCGGGGCGACGGCTGCCCGGAACGCGCCACCGCTGTCGACTGTGACGGTCCGGTTGCCCTGCACATCGCAGTAGGTACCGGCGGGCAGCGAGGTCTGGAACGACCGGTCGGCCGTGGTGCTCTCGTGGTTGATCACCACAAAGCCCTTGCTGCCGCGGCCGAAGGCGATGAGGTTGTTGCCGTTGTCCCACCACCGGGTGACCGCCTGGCCGCGGGTGGCGTTGCGGAAGGCGACCATGGACTTGATCTCCGGCCAGGCGTGCTGGCACTTCCAGCCGTCCTGCCAGCAGGCGTTGACCTGACCGCCGTTGGGCGGCCCCGCGTCCGCGTCGGACCACTCGTAGCCGGAGTTGATGTCGGGGGCGCCGTAGGGCCAGGCCAGCATGAAGACATTGGCCAGGGTGTAGTCGGCGCCGCTCTTGTAGTTCAGGGTGGAGCCGTTGCGCTCGGTGTCGTGGTTGTCCACGAAGACCCCGGCGACCGAGCTGTTCAGATAGCCCCAGCCCTCGCCGTAGTTGGTCAGATAGGCGAGTTTCTCGCTGGTGAACACCCGCTTGAGGTCGTAGGCGTAGCGGAACTCCTGGACGTCACCGTTGCCGGTGTACTCGGTGGGCTGGACCGCCTCGCCCGCGCCGTAGATGACTTCCTGCTTCCAGTACACGGCGGGGTTGCTCAGCCGGGACTTGATCGCGGCCAGGTCCTCGGCCGGGATGTGCTTGGCGGCGTCGATGCGGAAGCCGTCCACACCGAGGCCGAGCAGGTCGTTCATATATCCGGCGATGGTCTTGCGGACGTACTCCTCGCCGGTGTCCAGGTCGGCGAGGCCCACCAGTTCGCAGTGCTGGACGTTCCAGCGGTCCTGGTAGTTGCTGACCCGGGCGGTGCAGTCGTCGAAGTCGGGGTACGAGTACAGGCCCGGGTAGTCGTACTTCGTGTACGAGGAGCCGCCGGTGCCGGTGCCGCTGCCCGCCGACATGTGGTTGATGACGGTGTCCACGACGACCTTCACCCCGGCCGCGTGGCAGGCGCCGACCATGTCGGCGAAGGCGGTGCGGTCGCCGAGGCGGCCCGCGATCCGGTAGCTGACCGGCTGGTACGAGGTCCACCACTGGGGGCCCGGTATGTGCTCGGCGGGCGGGGAGACCTGGACATAGCCGTAGCCGGCCGGGCCCAGGGTGCGGGCGCACTCCTTGGCGACCGAGGCGTAGTTCCACTCGAACAGGACCGCGGTGACGTCCTTGGTGCCGGGGGGAGCGGCGTACGCGGTCCCGGCGGGAGCCGCGAGGGCGACGGACGCGGCCGCCACGAGGGCGAGGGCGCCGGAGAGCGTTCTGCTTGCCATGTGGGGGTCCTTCTCCGTTGAAGGCTCTGCCGAGGGCGCCCGCACGGTCCCCGGGATCCCTTGAAGAGAATTGCTGCAAGTTTTCAGCCACTTGCGGTGCAGCAGACCGTACGAGGACCTGCCCCGGCGGTCAACCCCCCGGACATGTTCCTGTCACATACGCGAAACAGCCCCGGATTGTGCCTGGTTGAGGCGGTATCCGGGGAGCGGACAGCCGCAGGGGCCCGCCGTCCCGGTCGGACGACGGGCCCCTGCAAGCCGTTGAAAGACGTGGAAGGAATCAGCCCGCGGTCCACCACACCGTGGTGTCGGCGGGCACCTTGGTCTCGCCGTCCGCCTCCGTCACCGCGTCGCTGGCCACCAGGACCAGACCGTGCGAGGGGACGACGACCGCCTCCCCGCTGGTGTTGGCGAGGCACACCACGTCCCCGCGGCGGAAGGCGAGCACCCCCTCGGGCGCCCGCAGCCACTCCACCGAGTCGCCCGCGCCCAGGCCGGGCTGCTCGCGCCGCACGGCGAGCGCGGTGCGGTACAGCTCCAGGGTCGAGCCGGGGACCCCCTGCTGGGCCTCGACGCTGAGTCCGCCCCAACTGCCGGGCTGCGGCAGCCAGCTGCCGCCGTCGCCGAAGCCGTACGAGGACCCCGTACGGGTCCACGGGATCGGCACCCGGCAGCCGTCACGGAAGCCGTCCTGGCCCGCGCCCCGGAAGTAGGCGGGGTCCTGGCGCACCTCGTCCGGCAGGTCCACCACGTCCGGCAGGCCGAGTTCCTCGCCCTGGTAGAGATAGGCCGAGCCGGGCAGCGCCAGCATCAGCAGGGTGGCCGCGCGGGCCCGCCGCAGGCCCAGTTCGCGGTCGCCCGCCACCCGGAGCTGGGTGCCGAGGCCGGGCTCGTTGGCGAAGCGGGTGGCGTGGCGGGTCACATCGTGATTGGAGAGCACCCAGGTGGCCGGGGCGCCGACCGGGCGCATGGCGTCGAGGGTGCGGTCGATGACCTCGCGCAGCTGCCCCGCGTCCCAGTCGGTGCCCAGATACTGGAAGTTGAAGGCCTGGTGCAGCTCGTCGGGGCGCACATAGCGGGCGGTGCGCTCGACGGTGGGCGTCCAGGCCTCGGCGACGAAGATGCGCTCGCCCGCGTACTCGTCGAGGACCGTGCGCCACTGCCGGTAGACGGCGTGGACGCCGTCCTGGTCGAAGAACGGCATGACCTCGTTGCCCAGCAGTTTGAGCTGGTCGTGGCCACCGAGGTCGGGCAGTCCGGCCGCCTTCACCAGACCGTGGGCGACATCGATGCGGAAGCCGTCGACGCCCATGTCCAGCCAGAAGCGCAGGATCGAGCGGAACTCGTCGCCGACCGCCGGGTGTTCCCAGTTGAAGTCGGGCTGCTCGGGGGCGAAGAGATGGAGGTACCACTCGCCGGGCGTGCCGTCCGGCTCGGTGACCCGGGTCCAGGCCGGGCCGCCGAAGATGGACTCCCAGTCGTTGGGCGGGAGTTCGCCGTTGCTGCCCTTGCCGGGGCGGAAGTGGTAGCGCTCGCGCACCGGCGAGCCGGGCCCCTCCGCGAGCGCCCGCTTGAACCACTCGTGCTGGTCGGAGGAGTGGTTGGGGACCAGGTCGACGATGATGCGCAGGCCCAGTTCATGGGCGTCGCGGATCAGCGCGTCGGCGTCCAGGAGGCTGCCGAACATGGGGTCCACGGCGCGGTAGTCGGCGACGTCGTAGCCCGCGTCGGCCTGCGGGGAGGCGTAGAAGGGGCTCAGCCACACGGCGTCCACCCCGAGGTCGCGCAGATAGGGAAGTCGGGATCGTACGCCCGCCAGGTCGCCCATGCCGTCGCCGTTGCTGTCGGCGAAGCTGCGCGGATAGACCTGGTAGATCACCGCGTCACGCCACCAGTCGCGGTGGGCGGCGACGGTGGCGAGGGCGGTGTTCGGGGCCGGGTCGGCGGAGTGCTGGCTCATGGCGTCCTTGATGCGGTGGGGGTCTTCGGCCCGGGCGGGGCCGGACGGACGGGACGGAGTCGGAGTCCGGGTCGTGACGTGGTGGCGTCGTGGAGTCGTGGAGTTGTGGCGTCGTGCGGAACGGGCGCGGGGGTGGTGCGGCGGCCGCGGTGCCGGCGGGGTCGGATACGGCACCGCGGCCGCCACCCGCGCGGATCAGGCGCGCGGGTGTCCCGGGGGCGGGTCAGCCCTTGGTGCCGCCCGCGGTGAGGCCGGTCACCAGGTTCTTCTGCACGAGGTAGAAGAAGACCGACACGGGTATCGCGATCAGCACCGCGGTGGCCGCCATCAGATTGCGCTGGGCGTCGTGCTCGCTGATGAAGCTCTGGAGTCCGACGGCGAAGGTGTACTTGTCGTCGCTGAGCATGAACGTCGAGGCGAAGGCGACCTCGCCGAACGCGGTGAGGAAGGCGTAGAACGCGGCGACCGCGAGGCCCGGCTTGGCGAGCGGCAGGATCAGCCGGAAGAAGGTGCCGAAGGGGGTGAGTCCGTCGACCCGTCCGGCCTCGTCGATCTCGAAGGGGATGGTGTCGAAGTAGCCCTTCAGCAGCCAGGCGCAGTAGGGCACGATCGTGGTGCTGTTGATCAGGATGAGCCCGAGGTAGCTGTCCACGAGTCCCAGGTCCGACATGATCTGGTACATCGGCACGATCAGCACGGCGATCGGGAACATCTGGGTGAGCAGCAGCAGCCACATGAACTTCTTGTAGCCGGGGAAGCGCATCCGGGAGACCGCGTAGCCGGTGGTGGCGGCGATCGCCACACCGATGACGGTGGTCCCGGCCACCACGACGAGCGTGCTCTTGAGCCAGTCGAAGAAGCTGGTGTGCTGGAGGACGAAGGAGTAGTTGTCCAGCGTCATCGTGTGCCAGATGCGGCCGGGGTGCAGATAGTCGTCCTTGTCCGGGCCGAGGGACAGGAAGATCAGCCAGCCCACCGGGAAGAACGCGATCAGGCTCGCCAGGATCAGCAGGGCGTGGGAGACGGCGGTGGCGAGGGGGCCGCGCCGCCCGCGTCCGCGCGCCCCGCGGCGCGGGGCGACGGCCGCGGCGGGCCGGGTCACCGCGGCGGAGGTCTCGACGGTCGTGGTGCTCATGGGAACTCCTGCCTCAGATCGCGAGCTGCTGCTCGTTGCGGTTCAGCCAGCGGCGGTAGAACGAGGTGAAGACGATCAGGATGGCCAGCAGCAGGATGCCGTAGGCGGCGGACTGCGCGAAGTCACGCGGCTGCTGGCCGAAGCCCAGTTGGTAGGCCCAGGTGACCAGGATCTGGGCGTCGGGGGCGGTGTTCCCGAACAGCAGGAAGATGATCGCGAACTGGTTGAAGGTCCAGATGACGCCGAGCAGCACCACGGTGGAGCCGACGGGCCGCAGGCCCGGCAGGGTGACGTGCCGGAAGCGCTGCCAGGGGCTCGCGCCGTCCATCTCGGCGGCCTCGTAGAGCGAGCCGTCGATGGCCTGGAGGCCGCCGAGCAGCGAGAGCATCATGAAGGGCACCCCGCACCAGGTGTTGACCAGGATGGCGGCGGCGCGCTGCCAGAAGGTGTCCTCCAGCCACTCGGGCTGCGGCAGGTGCACGGCGTGCAGGGCCGCGTTGACGATGCCGCCGTCGGCGAGCATGAAGCGCCAGCCGAAGACGGTGACGAAGGTGGGCACGGCCCAGGGCAGCACCAGCACCAGGCGGTAGAGGGTCCGGCCGCGGAACTTCTGGTTGAGCAGCAGCGCGAGGCCGAGTCCGATGGTGTAGTGCAGGGTGACGCAGAGGACGGTCCAGACGATGGTCCACAGGAAGTGCGACCAGAAGCGGTCGTAGGACGTCGGTCCGAACAGGATGTCCCGGTAGTTGTCGAGCCCGATGAAGTGGTAGGTGGCGTCGATGTGGTTGACGCCGATGGTGCGGGCGGTGTTGAGGCTGTTGGCGTCGGTGAGCGTGAGGTAGAAGCCGTACACCAGCGGATACAGCACCAGCACCCCGAGCACCACGGCCACGGGGGTGATCATCGCGTAGGCGTACCAGTGCTTCTGGTACGCGTTCTTGAGACGCCGGCCCAGGCCGGGCCGCGGCGCGCGGTCACCGTGGCGCTTGCCGGTCGCGCGGTCGATGACGACTGTCATGGTTCGACACCTTCGGGAAGTTCGAGGGGTGGGGCCTGGGCACGGCCGGGTGGCCGCCGGTTCCCTCCCCCGAGGGGGAACCGGCGGCCACGGGGGCTCACTTGCTGAAGTCGGGGACCAGCTTGGCTATCGCCAGCTCCGCGTTGCTCAGGCCCTTGTCCAGCGACTCCTTGCCACCGGCGATCTTGGGCAGCTCGGCGTCGAGCGGGACCCACAGCGAGCTGTACTCGGGCAGCGCCGGGCGCGGCCGGGCGGCGGCGAGCACGCCCTGGTAGCCCGCGATGCCGGGGTCGGCCTTGACCTGGGCGGTGTAGGCGTCCTGGCGCGTCGGCAGGGTGGAGTTCTTCAGGGCGATGGTCTCCTGGGACTTCGCCGAGGTCATGAAGTTGACGAAGGTCAGCGCCGCGTCCTGGTGGGCCTTGTCCGAGCCCGCGTAGACGGAGAGGTTGTGGCCGCCGGTCGGGGCGCCCGGCTTGCCGGTGGAGCCCGCCGGGACGGTGGCGATGCCGAGGTTGGACTTGTCCTTGAAGGCCGAGCCCTGGTAGAAGTTCGTGATCTCCCAGGGGCCCTGGACGATCGCGGCGACCTTGCCGTTGACGAAGGCGTCCTGGATGTGGGCGTAGGCGTCGGCGGTGGTGTCGGCCGCGTGCAGGCCCTTGCCGGAGAAGAGGCTCAGCCAGGTGCCGTAGGCCTTCTTCGCGGGCGCCGAGTCCACGGTGATCTTCTTGCCCGCGGCGTCGACGGTGTCGGTGCCCTCGCCGTAGAGGAAGCTCTGCGCGTAGTAGGACTGGGTGGAGCCCCAGTAGCCGTCGACGCCGGTCTTGTCCTTGACCTTGGCGGCGTCGGACTTCAGCTCGTCCCAGGTCTTGGGCGCCTCGGTGATCCCGGCCTTCTGGAAGAGGGCCTTGTTGTAGACCAGCGCGAGGGTGTCGGTCACCAGCGGCACACCGTAGGTCTTGCCCTCGTACTGGGCCTGCTGGACCAGGCTGGACTGGAACGCGGCCCGGTCCGCGAGGGCCTTGGTGCCGTCCAGCGGCAGGAAGTAGCCCTTCTTGGCGAAGGCGGGCGTCCAGCCGACCTCGGAGCGCAGCACATCGGGGGCACCCTGGGAACCGGCGGCGGTGTCGAACTTGTTCTGCGCCTGGTCGAAGGGGACGTCGACGTACTTGACCTTGATCTTCGGGTTGGCCTTCTCGAAGTCCGCGACCAGTGCCTTGTACGTCGGCGCCTCGTTGGTGGCGTTGGAGGTGTCCCACCAGGTGATGGTGACCGGACCGCCGGACTTGCCGCTGTCGCTGTCACTTCCGCCGCAGGCCGTCGCCGCGAGGGCAACGGACGCCACCAGCGCGGTGGCCGCTATGCCACGCCGCATGAGTTCTCCTTGAGGGTGAAAGCCCGGGTAGCTCGGACGGCGGTCCCGTCCGCCGCCCTGCCGACTGTGCCGAGGGGGTCCCGTCCGCTCGGGGAGCCGAGAGTGGAGGACGTCCTCCGGGCGACGTGAACGTAACAGCGATGCAACCGGCGCGAAAGAGCTTGCAGAAAAAAAGTGCAAGGGCTGACGATGGTTACCCGCCCGTGACCTCACCGTGAGAGCCGGTACACCGGGAATCCGGGCCGGTCTGCGGGGCCGTGGACGCTTGTGCAAGACTCTGCAAGCTCTTGCCACGCCTGGCGCGTGCGGGGACCATCCCCTTGCGGAGACCGAGCCGAATACGAAGGACGAGGGAGCGCGATGACGCAGCAACCCGCAGCGGGCCGGTCAGCCGCCCGGGGCCGGCGTCCGATCGGTGGGCAGGCCGAGACCCGGCCGGTACAGTCCCATCCCGTGACCACACGGCTGGCCGACATCGCGGCGCAGGCGGGAGTCAGCGAAGCGACCGTCAGCCGGGTCCTCAACGGAAAGCCGGGCGTCGCCGCGACCACCCGCCAGTCCGTGCTGGCCGCCCTCGACGTCCTCGGCTACGAGCGTCCGGTACGGCTGCGCCAGCGCAGCGAGGGCCTGGTCGGTCTGATCACCCCCGAGCTGGAGAACCCGATATTCCCCGCGCTCGCCCAGGTCATCGGCCAGGCGCTGACCCGCCAGGGGTACACCCCGGTGCTGGCGACCCAGACCCCCGGCGGGTCCACCGAGGACGAGCTGACGGAGATGCTGGTGGACCGCGGGGTCGCGGGCATCATCTATGTCTCCGGGCTGCACGCGGACACCACCGCCGACATGCAGCGCTATGAGCGGCTGCGCGCCCAGGGGGTGCCCTTCGTCCTGGTGGACGGCTTCTCCCCCAAGGTCCAGGCGCCGTTCATCTCCCCCGACGACCGGGCCGCGATGTCGCTGGCGGTCACCCATCTGGTGTCCCTGGGGCACACCCGGATAGGTCTGGCGCTCGGGCCCAAGCGGTTCGTCCCGGTGCAGCGGAAGATCGAGGGCTTCGTCCGTACGATGCAGGACCAGCTGGGGCTGTCCCCGGAGGACATCGAGTCCCGGCTGATCCAGCACTCCCTCTACACCCTGGAGGGCGGCCAGGCGGCGGCGGCCGCGCTCATCGACCGGGAGTGCACGGCGGTGGTGTGCGCGAGCGACATGATGGCGCTGGGCGCGATACGCGCGGCGCGGCAGCAGGGGCTGGAAGTCCCCACCGACATCTCGGTGGTGGGCTTCGACGACTCCCCGCTGATTGCCTTCACGGACCCGCCGCTGACGACGATCCGCAAGCCGGTCCCGGCGATGGGGCAGGCGGCGGTGCGGACGCTGCTGGAGGAGATCGGCGGAACGCCCGCGCCGCACAGTGAATTCGTGTTCATGCCGGAGCTGGTGGTGCGGGGTTCGACGGCTTCGGCGCCCGGGGAGCGCAAGCGTCCCTGAGGCCCGGGGAGCGCGGACGCCCCTCGGCCCGGGCAACGCACTCGCTCCTGGGCCCGGCGAGCGCAATCGTTCCTGGGCAGGAGGTGCCGGGCCGCCGTGCGCTCCCCCGGGTGGAGAACATGCGACCGCAACCCTTCCGGGGGATGAGCGGCGGCGGAATGCTTTTCTGGCAGACTCTGTCCTTATGGGTGACAGGACCGTGACGACAGCGGAGGGCCTCGGCCCTGCCGCGCCACCGGACGTCACGGACGGGACGGCGCACCGCCCGGGTCCCGGCCCGCTGCGCAGGCTCCGCACTCCGCGCCGTCCGCGCTTCTGGTTCGAAATCCTGCTCATCGGGGTCAGTTACTGGGTCTACTCCCTGATCCGCAACGCCGTGCCGGAGCAGAAGGCGCAGGCGCTGGCCAACGCGGACGGGCTGTGGCGCCTCGAACACCGGCTGGGGATAGCGGTCGAGGACTCGGTCAACCACGCCGTCAACTCGATGACATGGCTGATCGTCGGCATGAACTACTACTACGCCACACTGCACTTCGTGGTGACCCTCGCGGTGCTGGTGTGGCTGTACCGCAGCCATCCGGGGCGCTACGCGGCCACCCGGCTCGCCCTGTTCGCCACGACGGCGGTGGCGCTGCTCGGCTACTACTTCTTCCCGCTCGCGCCGCCCCGCCTGATGAACGGCGGGGACTTCGTCGACACGGTGGTGGTGCACCACACCTGGGGTTCGATGGCGTCGGGCGATCTGAAGCACATGTCGAACCAGTACGCTGCCATGCCCTCGATGCACATCGGCTGGTCGCTGTGGTGCGGTCTGACGCTGTTCGCGCTGGCCACCGTTCCCTGGGTGCGGATCCTGGGCCTGCTGTACCCGGCGGCCACCCTCACGGTGATCGTCGCCACCGCGAACCACTTCTGGCTGGACGCGGTCGGCGGGGCGCTCTGCCTCTCGGCCGGCTTCGCGGCGGCCTGGCTGTGGTACGGCGCGCTGCCCTATGCGCTGCCGCGCCGGGTGGCCGGCGGCGGTCCGCTGCTGGTGCCCGTGGAGGCGTGAGCCCCGCGGATTCCGCCGGGCGTGAGCCCCGCGGATTCCGCCGCCCCCGCCCCCGCCGTCCCGCCGTCCCGCCGTCCCGCCGTGGAAGATTCTTCTCCCCCGTCGTCAGACGCCGTAGAAGATCTTCTCCACCACGGTCCTGGCCCGGCGCGTCGTGCGTCGGTAGTCGTCCAGCATGTCGCCCGCGTGGCCCGGCCCGTAGCCCAGATAGCGGCTCACCGCGGCCAGCTCCCGCCGCTCGGAGGGGAAGGTGTCGCCCGCCCGCCCCCGGACCAGCATCACCGCGTTGCGCACCCGGGAGGCGAGCACCCAGGCCTCGTCCAGCACTTCCGCGTCCTCCGCGTCGATCAGCCCGGCCCGGCGGGCGGCGTCGAGGGCGGGGCGGGTACGGGTGGTGCGCAGGCCCGCCTCCGTCGCGCCGTGCCGCAACTGGAGCAGTTGCACCGTCCATTCCACGTCCGACAGACCGCCCCGGCCCAGCTTGGTGTGGAGTGTCTTGTCCGCGCCGCGCGGCAGCCGCTCGGACTCCATCCGGGCCTTGAGCCGCCGGATCTCGCGCACGGCGTCGCCGTCCAGGCCCGACTCCGGGTAGCGCAGCGGGTCGACGAGCTCGATGAAGCGGCGGCCCAGGTCCTCGTCCCCGGCCACCGGCTCGGCGCGCAGCAGCGCGTGCGACTCCCACACCAGCGACCAGCGCCGGTAGTACGCGGCGTACGAGGCCAGGGTGCGCACCAGCGGCCCCGACTTGCCCTCGGGGCGCAGGTCGGCGTCGACGAGGAGCGGCGGGTCGCTGCTCGGCAGCTGGAGCAGCCGCCGCATCTCCGCCACCACCTTGTTCGCGGCCTCGCCCGCCTCCCGCTCGTCCACGCCGTCCTGCGGCTCGTGCACGAACAGCACGTCCGCGTCGGAGCCGTAGCCCAGCTCGTGTCCGCCGAAGCGGCCCATGCCGATGACCGCGAACCGGGTGGGCAGGGTGTCGCCCCAGCCCGCCCGGACGACCGCGCGGAGGGTGCCTGCGAGAGTGGCCGCGGTCAGGTCCGAGACCGCGCAGCCGACCAGGTCGATCAGTTCGCCCTGGTCGGAGGGGGCGGGGGCGTCCTCACTGCCGTAGGAGCCGACGATGTCCGCCGCGGCGGTGCGGAACAGCTCGCGCCGGCGCACCCCGCGGGCCGCGGTGACCCCCTGTTCGGCGTTCTCCGCGCGGCGGACCGCGGCGAGGATCTCCTGCTCCAGCTGGGGCCGTCCGCGCGGTACGAGGCCGCCGCCGCTGCCGTCGCCGTCGCCGAGGAGGGCCACCGCCTCGGGCGCGCGCATCAGCAGATCGGGGGCGAGCCGTCCCGCGGACAGCACCCGGGCGAGGTTCTCGGCGGCGGCGCCCTCGTCCCGCAGCAGCCGCAGGTACCAGGGGGTCTTGCCGAGGGCGTCGGAGACCTTGCGGAAGTTGAGCAGGCCCGCGTCCGGGTCGGCGGAGTCCGCGAACCAGCCGAGCAGCACGGGCAGCAGGGTGCGCTGGATGGCGGCCTTGCGGGTGACTCCGGAGGCCAGGGCCTCCAGGTGGCGCAGGGCGGCGGCCGGGTCCGCGTAGCCGAGCGCCACCAGCCGTTCCCGGGCCGCGCCGGGACTCAACCGGGCTTCTCCGGGGGCGAGTTGGGCGACGGCGTCGAGCAGCGGCCGGTAGAAGAGCTTCTCGTGCAGCCGCCGTACGACACCGGTGTGCCGTTTCCACTCGCGCCGCAGCCCCGCGACGGGCTCGATGCGCAGCCCCAGGGAGCGGCCGAGGCGCCGCAGGTCGGCCTCGTCCTCGGGGACGAGATGGGTGCGGCGCAGCCGGAAGAGCTGGATGCGGTGTTCCAGGGAGCGCAGGAAGCGGTAGGCCTCGTCCAGCGGCACGGCGTCGGCGCGTCCGATGTAGCCGCCCGCCGCGAGCGCCTTGAGGGCGTCCAGGGTGGTGCCGCTGCGCAGCGAAGTGTCGGCCCGTCCGTGCACCAACTGGAGGAGCTGTACGGCGAATTCGACGTCCCTGAGGCCGCCGGGGCCGAGCTTCAGCTCGCGTTCGACCTCTCCCACGGGGATGTTGGCGACGACCCGGCGGCGCATGCTCTGCACATCGGCGACGAAGTTCTCGCGCTCGGCGGCCTCCCAGACGAGGGGGGCGAGGGCGGCCGTGTACTGCTCGCCGAGTTCCGGGTCCCCGGCGACCGGGCGGGCCTTGAGCAGGGCCTGGAACTCCCAGGTCTTGGCCCAGCGCTGGTAGTAGGCGAGGTGGCTGCTCAACGTCCGTACCAGGGGGCCGTTCCTGCCCTCGGGCCGCAGATTGGCGTCGACGGGCCAGATGCTGCCCTCGACGGTGGTCTCGGAGCAGATCCGCATCATGTGCGAGGCGAGCCGGGTCGCGGCCTGGAGGGCCTTGCGCTCGTCGCCGCCGTTCGCGCTCTCGCCGACGAAGATCACGTCCACGTCGGAGACGTAGTTGAGTTCATGGCCGCCGCACTTGCCCATCGCGATCACCGCGAGCCGGCAGAGCGCCGCGTCCTCGGGAGCGTCGGCGCGGGCCAGGGCGAGGGCGGCCCGGAGGGTGGCGGTGGCGAGGTCGGCCAGTTCGGCGGCGGTCTGGGCGACATCGGTGGTGCCGCACACGTCGCGGGCGGCGATGGACAGCAGGCAGCGGCGGTAGGCGACGCGCAGCGAGACGGGGTCGGTGACGTCCGCTAGCTGCTGTTCGAACTCCGCCACCCCGGGGTGCAGGTCCTGGGCCTCGTAGGTGACCAGTACGTGCCAGTCGCCCGGGTGGCGGGCCAGGTGATCGGCGAGCGCGGCGGAGGCGCCGAGGACGCCGAGCAGCCGGTCCCGCAGGGGCTTCGCCGCGATCAGCGTGTCGAGCAGCTCGCGCCGGGCGGTGGGGTCGGGCTGCGCCTCCAGGAGCCGGACCAGGCCGCCCAGCGCCAGATCGGGGTCGGCGGTCGCGCCGAGCGCCTCCAGCAGCACGGGATCGGCCTTGAGGGACGCCGGTTCGACGCTCTCCAGGAGGCGTTCGGCGGCGGAGGGGTCGGTGAAGCCGTGCCGCAGCAGCCGCGTGAAGGTGCTGCTCCTGCGTCCTTGGGGCACGGTCATCCCTCGGCCTCCCGGGCGTCGATCAAGGTACTGCGGCTTTGAGCGTAGCCCCAGTCCCCGGCGGGAGCGCCCGCGCGGTGTCCCGGGACGCGGGTTCCGGCCGGGGGCGCCGACGGACGCGGCAGGTGTTCACCGGCTCTTCATCCCCGGGCCCGGGCGGCGTGGAGCCCCGGCATATTGGCGTGTGCATGCTCTGTCCGTACCGCCACCCCGTCCCCTGCCCCCACCGGAGGCCGAAGTGTCCGGGAGTTCCGCGTACCGCCGTCGCCGTCGTGCCCGCCGTGCCCGTACCGCCGTGGCCTCCGCGGCGGCCCTCGCCGCCACGGCGTTCGGGCTGTGGGCCGGTCTCGGCGGCGAAGCGCCCGCGCATGCCGCGAGCGCCGTGCCGAGGCCGGACCACGTGGTCGTCGTGGTCTTCGAGAACCACGCCTACAGCCAGGTGATCGGCTCCTCCGGCGCCCCCTACATCAACTCGCTCAGGTCCGGCGGCGCGAGCCTCACCCAGTCGTACGCCGAGACCCACCCCAGCCAGCCCAACTACTTCGCGCTGTTCTCCGGCTCCACCCAGGGCGTCACGGACGACAGCTGCTACACCCCCGGCTTCTCCTCCGCCCCGAACCTGGCCGCCGAACAGCTCGCCGCGGGCCGGACCTGGGCCAGCTACAATGAGACACTGCCCGGCCCGGGCTCCACCACCTGCACCAGCGGCAGCTACGCCCGCAAGCACAACCCGTGGTTCGGCTTCGCCAATGTGCCGACCTCGTCCGCGAAGACGTTCGCACAGTTCCCGGCGGACTATGCGACGCTGCCGCAGCTGTCCTTCGTGGTGCCGAATCTGTGCAGCGACATGCACGACTGCTCGGTGTCCACCGGCGACACCTGGCTGAAGAACAACCTGGGCGCGTACGCCACCTGGGCCAGGACCCACAACAGCCTGCTCGTCCTCACCTTCGACGAGGACAACAAGCTCAGCGGCAACCGCATCCCGACCGTGCTCTACGGCCAGCCGGTCGCGGCCGGTTCCACCAGCTCCACCACGTACAACCACTACGACCTGCTGCGCACCCTGGAGGACACCCAGGGCCTGACCGCGCACGCGGGCAACGCGACCGCGGCCAAGGACATCACCGGCGTCTGGGCGTCCTGACGTGTATGTGGCGGACAGCCGCGCCGCCGGGCCGCCGGTGCCCGCGGACGGCGCCGTCCGGCTCCCCGCCGGGCGGCGCCGCGCCGCGGTCGCGCCCACGGTGCTCGCGCTCGGCACGGTCAGCCTGGTCACCGACGTCTCCTCCGAGATGGTCACGGCCGTGCTCCCGCTGTACCTGGTCACCGGACTCGGCCTGTCCCCGCTGGGCTTCGGTCTCCTGGACGGCGTCTACAACGGCTTCTCCGCGCTCGTCCGGCTGGCCGGGGGCCATCTGGCCGACCGCGGCGGCGGCCGCCACAAGTGGATCGCGGGCACCGGCTACGCCGTCTCCGCGCTGTGCAAGCCGCTGCTGCTGCTCGCCCACACCCTCACCCCCATCGGCCTGGTCCTGGCCGCCGACCGCACCGGCAAGGGGCTGCGGACGGCACCCCGGGACGCGCTGATCTCCCTGTCCAGCACACCGGAGACCCGCGGCCGCGCCTTCGGCGTGCACCGGGCGATGGACACGGCGGGCGCCCTGCTCGGACCGCTGACGGCCTTCCTGATCCTCCGCGCCACGGTGGACGGCTACGACGCGGTGTTCACGGTCAGCTTCTGCGTGGCCGTGGCGGGGGTACTGGTGCTGGTGCTCTTTGTGCCGGGGGGCAGCCGCGCCGAGGGAGCGGGCGGGGGCCCGGCGCTGCGGTCCGGCTCCCCCGGCCGTCCGACCCTCCGCGCCGCGGTGTCCCTCCTGCGCCGCCGGGAGTTGCGCCGGATCGCGGTCTGCGCGCTGCTGCTGGGCCTCGCCACGGTCAGCGACTCCTTCGTCTATCTGCTGCTGCAACGGCGCCTCGGCGTCCCGGACCGCCTGTTCGCGCTGCTTCCGCTCGGCACGGCGGCGGCCTTCCTGCTCCTGGCGGTGCCGTTGGGGCGGCTCGCGGACCGGGTGGGCCGGTGGCGCGTCTTCCTGACGGGCCACGGTGCGCTCCTCACGGCGTACGGCCTGCTGCTCACCTCCTGGCACGCGCCCGCGCTGCCGTACGCCGTACTCACCCTGCACGGCGCCTTCTACGCGGCGACCGACGGCGTGCTGATGGCGGCCGCTTCGGAGGGTGTCCCCGAGGCCCTGCGCTCCTCGGGTCTGGCCCTGGTGCAGACGGGCCAGGCACTGGCCCGGTTCGCCTGCTCGCTGGGGTTCGGGGCGCTGTGGACGGTGTGGGGCGACCGCGGCGCGCTGGCCGCGTCGACGGCGGCTCTGGCGGTGTGCGCGGCCTTCTCCCTGGTCCTCCGCCCCGGCGCGGCGGCCACCGACCGCCCGGAAGGCGCCGTATGACACCCCGCACCCGCATGCTGGTCCTGCTCACCGCGCTGATGGTGCTGGCTGGGGTCGCCACGGCCTCGGTGCTGCACGCGTCGGCGCGGGCGGAGCGCCGCGACCGCCCCCAGGCGGGCGGCCCCCGGATCGCCCCCGGCACGGTGGCCCTGAACCGGCGGGGCAGCATGGTGTTCCGCAATCTGGCGTGGGGACCGCACCGCGACGACCTGGTGACGGTCCCCGCCGCGGACCCCTCGGGCCCGCGCACCGCGTCCCCCGTCCACTGCCTGCGCTTCTACGCCGCCGGGGGCACCGGGATCTGCCTCCAGGCGGTGCACGGCCCCGTCTCGGACAGCTATCGCGCGGTCGTCCTCGACGCCTCCCTGCACCCCGGCGCCCGCTACGACGTCCCGGGCATCCCCTCGCGCGCCCGGGTGTCCCCGAGCGGCCGCTATGCCGCGTGGACGGCCTTCGTGGGCGGGGACTCGTACGCGGGGACCGACTTCTCGACCCGTACGGCGATCGTCGACACCCGCACCGGTGCGCTCACCCCGTCCCTGGAGGCGTACCGGATCGTCAAGGACGGGCGGCCGTACCACGCGGCCGACGCGAACTTCTGGGGCGTCACCTTCGCCGCCGACGACCGCACGTTCTACGCGACCCTCGCCACGCGCGGCAGGACCTATCTGGTCCGCGGAGATCTGCGCGCCCGCACGGTGACCGCCCTCCGCCCGAACGTCGAGTGCCCCTCCCTGTCCCCCGACGGCACCCGGATCGCCTTCAAGAAACGTGTTCCCGGCCTCCCCGCGGACGCGCCCTGGCGCCTCTACGTCCTCAGCCTGCGCACCGGCCGCGAAACCGCCCTGGCCGAGCCCCGCAGCGTCGACGACCAGGCCGTCTGGCGGGACGACCGCACCCTGGTCTACGCCCTGCCCGGCGACTACGGCGCCGATCTGTACACCGTCCCGGCCGACGGCACGGGCAGGCCGCGGCGCATCAACACCGCGGCCGTCTCCCCCGCCTACGTCAGCTGAGGCGGAGCCAGCCTCTTGAACATATGGACGTCCTCCGCGCCGCCGGGGAGTCCCAGGGTCCGTCCGGTCTCGACATAGCCATGGCGCTGGTAGAACGCCGGGGCCTGGAAGGTGAAGGACGACACGCACGCCCGGTCGCAGCCGCGCCGCAGCGCCTCCTCCTCCGCGGCCAGCAGCAGTCGGCTCCCCCAGCCGTCACTGCGGCTCCCCTCACGGATCCAG
Source organism: Streptomyces sp. NPDC052040 (assembly GCF_044548405.1). NCBI lineage: Bacteria > Bacillati > Actinomycetota > Actinomycetes > Kitasatosporales > Streptomycetaceae > Streptomyces > Streptomyces sp. NPDC052040. The sequence goes on from NZ_JBIUBV010000006.1 coordinate 194,499, forward strand.
AGCATCTCGATGCCGAGCAGCCCGCCCCAGGTCCAGGCGGTCAGCCCCCCGATCAACTCCCCGGAGTCGTCGACGGCCTTCACCGACAGGGTGCCCTGGTCGGCCTCGCTGGTGCCGGTGGCCCGGAAGTTGAACTCGTCCAGCCCCTTGCCCAGCCGCTCATTGAGTTCCGCGTCCCGCTGCCCGACGCTCAACGTCCCACCGGCGTGCTCCTCGACCATGCCGCCGAGTCTGACACAGCGTCCGCTCCCGCATCCGCGCCTGCCGCGCGGCACTCGGGGGGTCTGCGCGATCAGCTGATGCGGTGCCGGGACCAGGAGCGGATCTGCTCCAGTGCGGGGAGCAGGGCCTGCCCGTCGGGGGTGAGGGTGTAGGTGGCGGGTCCGGGCGGGAGCCGGTCATGGGTGACGAGTCCGGCGTCGAGGAGTCCGCGCAGCCGGTCGGCGAGCATCTTGGTGCTGATCCCGCCCACCGCGGTGCTCAGTTCGCCGAAGCGGGCGGGCCGGGTGGCCAGGGTGTGGAGGATGACGCCGTTCCACTTCTGGCCGAGGACCTCGAACGCCATGGCGAGGTCCACGTCGGCCGTGAGCGGCGCGAGGCTGGTCCGTGCTGCCATTGGCTGGTGAGTCCTTCTGCTTGTGGTCGTGATGGGTGGGCCGCAGCCGGCCCGGGAAGTCCGGCTGCGGCCCGGGACCGCCCACCGTGGTGGACGGGGTCCTACCGGGGTCAGGGCAGCAGAACGGCCTTGCCCCGGTTACGGCGTGCCTCCAGATCGGCGTGGGCGTGGGCCGCGTCGGCGAGCGGGTAGGTCCGCCAGACGGGCAGGGTCAGCCTGCCGTCGGCGGCCAGCTGCACGAGTTGGGGCAGAGAGTCCTGCCCCGGGGTGTGGTCGGTGTTGCCGGAGCTGAAGCGGACGCCGTGCTGCGCGGCGGTCATGTCGGCGATGGTAATGACGTGTGCGGTGTCGCCGGTCAGGGTGACGGAGTCGGCCAGTACGCCCGCTCCGGAGGCGTCGAAGACGTGGTCGACGCCCTGCGGGGCCGCGGCCCTCACGCGCTGGAGCCAGCCGTCGCCGTAGCGGACCGCGGCCGCCCCGAGTGCGGTGAGGCGTTCGAGGTCGTGGTCCCCGGCCGTGGCCAGGACACTGACACCGCGGGCGGCGGCCACCTGCACCGCGATCGTGCCCACACTCCCCCCGGCACCGTGCACGAGAAGGGTCTGGCCCTGGCGCACGCCCAGCTCGTCCAGGACCCGTACCGCGGTCCGCCCGACCGTGACCAGCGACGCCGCCACCTCCCACGACACGGCCGCAGGCTTGGCGATTGGCCGCTCCAGCAGCGCGTACTCGCCGTAGCCGCCCCCGACCGTCCCGCCCAGGACCTCATCCCCCACGGCCACGCCCGCGCCGTCGCCGACGGCATCGACGACACCGGCCGCATCCAGGCCGGGCATCACGGGGAAGTGGGCCGGGACGGCCTTGGCCATCAGACCCGAGCGGATCTTCACATCGAGAGGATTCACCGACGCGGCCCGCACCCGGATCCGCACCTGACCCGGCCCCGGCTCCGGCGGGGTGACCTCGGTCAGCTTCAGCACCTCGGGCGCGCCGTATTCGGAGAAGGTGATCGCTTGCGACATTGCGGTAACTCCCGTTCGCAGGTGGTGGGGTCAGGCGGTGAGGGTGGGGTAGTCGGTGTAGCCGCGGTGGTCGCCGCCGTAGAAGGTGGCCGGGTCGGGGGTGTTGAACGGGCCGCCCGCCGCCAGCCGCCGCGGCAGGTCCGGATTGGCCAGGAACAGCGCCCCGAACGCCACCATGTCCGCGCTGCCGTCCTCCACCAGCCCCAGCGCCTCCGGGCCCGTCACCTCCGGATGGGTGAACGGGTTGAGGACGAACGTGCCGGGCCACACCGTGCGCAGCCGGGACGTCAGTTCGCGGTCCGGGCCCTCCATCAGGTGCAGATACGCCAGGTCCAGACCCGTGATCCGCTCCAGCAGAGCGGTGTAGACCTCGGCCGGGCGGTCCTCGACGATGTCGTTGTAGCGGTTGCCGGGCGAGATCCGCAGCCCCACCCGGTGAGCGCCGACCGCCCCCGCCACCGCCTCCACAACCTCCGCGGCGAACCGGATCCGGCCCTCGACGCCGCCGCCCCAGCCGTCGGTACGCAGGTTGGTGTTGTCCGCGAGGAACTGGTGCAGCAGATAACCGTTCGCACCATGGATCTCCACCCCGTCGAACCCGGCCTCCACCGCATTGCGGGCCGCATCCGCGAAGTCCGCGACCGTCCGCCCGATCTCCGCCCCACCCAGCTCCCGCGGAGTCACATACTCCTTCGGCCCCTCATGGGTGAAGACCCGGCCCTGCGCGGCCACCGCCGACGGCGCCACCGGCACCACACCCTCCGGCAGCAGACTCGGATGCCCGATCCGCCCCGTATGCATCAACTGCGCGAAAATCACACCCCCCTCCCGGTGCACCGCATCCGTCACCCCACGCCACGCCCGCACCTGCCCCGCCGAGTGCAGCCCCGGCGTATCCGGATACCCCTGACCCACCACCGACGGCTGCACCCCCTCCGTCACAATCAGCCCCGCACCCGCACGCTGCGCGTAATACGCCGCCATCGACTCCGTCGGCTCCGCACCCACCCCGAACGCACGACTCCGCGTCATCGGCGCCATCACCAAACGATTCGCAAGACGCATACCGCCCAGCACGATCGGATCGAAAGCAGTGGTCATGATCTCTTCAGCTCCCTAGGTTGCCTGTCCGAACAAGTAAATCACTTGTCCGAACAGTAAACGCCCTCCGGGCCAGTCCCCGTAAGCAGAAGTGAAGGAAGTAACACCGACCCGAACGGCCACATGAGGCGGCCTCCGGCAGACGGGGAAGCCTCGGCGCCCCTCGGCCGAAGGTAGGATCTACCTGTCCAAACAGGAGAGCGAGGAAGAGATGGCCGAGTCCACACCGGAGGCCGGGCACGATGCCGGAGTGACGGAAGTGACCGAACAGGAAGCCACCGTGCCGGTCCCCGGCGCGGCCGGCAGCGGGCCGATCAGCCACGCGATCTTCCGGCTCGCCCGCCTGCACCGCATGTTCGCGGGGCAGCTACTACGCCGCATCGGACTGCACCCGGGCCAGGAGCTGGTCATGATGCACCTCTGGGAACTGGGCCCACAGCGCCAGATCGACCTGGTGCGCCTGATGGACTCCGACGCCGCCACCATGACCCGCACCGTCCGCCGCCTGGAACAGGCGGGCTTCGTCCGCCGCCGCCCCTCGCCCACCGACAAGCGCGCCTCGCTCATCGAACCCACCGCGGCGAGCCATGCCCTGCGCCGCGAGGTGGAACGGGTCTGGAGCCAGCTGGAGGAGATCTCGGCCACCGGTCTCTCCGACGACGAGCGCGCGGGCGCCCTCGCCACCCTGGAACGCCTGGAGCAGAACCTCGTACAGGCCGCCACCCAACCCCCGGCACCGGACACGGGGGACTAAGGCATATCTCTTTGGCGCGTAACCGAGCGAGTGGTACCGAGATCAGCACAGTGGTACAGAAATCAGCGCATCCGCAGCCAGACGTGATCAATCAGGATCAGGCGATTATGTGCGGGTGGCGGTGTGGCAGGCGCCCCCGGGCCTGGCGAGTCAGGGGGTGGGTCGGCGGGCCATCAAGGTGCCTGCGGCGCAGGCGATCAAGGTTTCCGAGGGGGCGCGACCCCGCGTGTCACCTCGCCAGGACGGGCACTCGTCGGTCATGAATGCCGAACGAGATTTCCGGGGGTCGTACTGGATCGAGACCGCGCCGGCTGGCGAGCCCGCGCCTCCGCCGGCCAGGGATATCACCATCGACGTGGCGGTGGTCGGCGGCGGCATGGCGGGGCTCAGCACCGCCTGGGAGCTGGCATGGCGCGGGCGGGAGGTGGCCGTGCTGGAGGCGGGGCTTATCGCCGGCGGGGTCACCGGACACACGACGGCCAAGCTGACCGCTCTGCACACCCTCGTCTACGACCACCTGCGCCGCACCCGGGGTCGGGAGGGCGCGCGGCTGTACGCCCAATCACAGTCGGCGGCGATCCGTCGGGCTGCCGAGGCCGTCGCGGACCTGGGCATCGACTGCGATTGGGAGGAGGCGGCGGCCTGTACGTACGCCGAGTCCGAGCAGGGCGTCGCGGTACTGCCGGCGGAGGCCGAGGCCGCGCGCGAGGCGGGCCTGCCGGCCGAGTTCGTCACTGGGACGGAGCTGCCGTATCCGGTGGCGGGCGCGGTCCGGGTGACCGGGCAGGCCCAGTTCCACCCCGTGAAGTACCTGCACGCCCTGGCCGCCGATCTGCGCGCCCGCGGCGGCACCATCCATGAAGGGACCCGCGTCACCGGCCTCGCCGAGGGCGAACCCTGCGTCCTGACCACCGACGTCGGCATCAAGGTGCGGGCGCGCGAGGTCGTCGTCGCCACCCACTACCCCGTCTTCGACCGGGCGCTGCTGTTCACCCGGCTCTCCCCCCGCCGCGAACTGGTCGTCGCGGGGACCATCGACGCGGATGCGGCACCCCGTGGTATGTACATCACTCCCGAGCAGAACACCCGGTCCGTGCGCAGCGCCCCCCACACCGACGGACAACGGCTGCTGATCGTCACCGGTGAGCACTTCACCCCTGGCGCCGCGGACGTCGAGGAGCGCTTCGACCGGCTTGCCGCCTGGGCCACCGGCCGCTTCCCCGGGGTGAGGCTCACCCACCGGTGGGCCACCCAGGACAACGACTCCACCGACTCCGTTCCCCTCGTCGGTCCCCTCCACCCCGGCAGCCGCCACACCTATGTGGCCACCGGCTTCGGCGGCTGGGGCCTGAGCGGCGGCATCATGGCCGGCCGACTGATCAGTGACCTCATCGAGGGGCGGGAGGTCGAGTGGGCGGCCCTGTACGACCCCCGCCGCCTGGGTTCCGTGGTCCGCGAGGGCGGGTCGTTCCTCCAGCACCAGGCTCGCGTCGCCAGGCACTTCATCGGCGACCGGCTGCCGTCCGTCACGGCTCCTGCGCCCGAGGACCTCAGGCCGGGAGATGGCGCCGTCATCCGGGTCGGCGGCCACCAGTGCGCCGTGCACCGGGACGACAGCGGCCACCTCCAGGCCGTCTCGGCCCGCTGCACCCACCTCGGCTGCCTCGTCGCCTTCAACCGCGCGGAGCAGGCGTGGGAATGTCCCTGCCACGGCTCCCGCTTCGCCCCGGACGGCAGCATCCTCCAGGGCCCAGCGGTACGGCCCCTGGAGAAGCGGGAGGTCCAGTCGCCTTGACCGCAGTACGCGCAGCGATTCCGGCGCGACGTCGTCAACTGCTCACCGAACAATTGCTCTGATGGAAGATGGTCCCCAGCGCACCGACGACTTGAGTGGCCCTGCCGCCGAACACGGCGTTGCTTCCGGGTCCACGGACAGCAGGACGGTGTAGGGGGAATCCAACCATCCCTCGGCCTGGCGTAGGTGCGTGGCGACTGGTCGTCAGTGCGGGGGGCTTTCGGAGCGTGATGGCTTTCTTGCCGCAATCATGCTGACTTTGCGCGGCCGACAGCGGGCTGTCTGTTCGGCGCGGTCCATGTTGGCGGGGGCGCGTTCCAGTTCTACTGCGATGCGTTCGATGTCGTTCAGGAGCGCACCGCGCAGGATCAGGCAGTCGCGACGACGCGCGTCAGTTTCCTCCGGCATGCCGAGGAGTTCGTGGAGCGAGGAACGAGCGCCTGTCAGGGCGTCTTCCAGTTCTTCAGTGGTTGTACGTTTGACGTGTCCCGTCTGTTCCAGCCCGTCGGCCAGGTGGTGGAGCGCGTCGGCGCAGCCGCGGCGGAAGCTCGAGGAGAGGCAGTCCTCCTTTCCGTCGGCTCGCGCGTGGTCGAGTCCCCTGGCGAGCGACTGCAGGTGGGTGGCGCAGAGGTGAGCTGTGCAGATGGCTGACTCCGAGCGTGCGAGCAGGCGGTGCGAGTCGGCCGGGTCCGGGCGTGGGTTGAGCCGGGCGTTCTCCTGTTCGGCAGCCACTGAGGCTGCGGCCGCCCCGGCTTCGCCCGATATCCGTGCGGCTCGCTCCCTCCAGGTCGACGCGTCGGTGAGCGCCGAGCGGGCGTCCTCGGTGCTCAGGCTGTGAGCAGCGGTACGCAGCAGGTCGGCGAGGTTCGTGAACAGGGCTGCAACCCGCAGTCTGCGGTGCACGGGACGGCGGGCCGGCGCGGCGACCGTCTGCACGAGAGCGCCGCAGCCGGCACCGAGCGCCACTGCCGCCACGAGTTGCAGGCAGTACCCCAGATGCCCGCGGCCTGCGTCGAACGCAAAGATCGCCACCACGACGACCTGGAAGCCATGCTCTCCCAGTGGCCTGGGCCGCGCCAGGACCAGCCCGGCGAGCGCGAGCAGGACGAAGGTCCATCCATGCACGCCGGCCCACGAAGCGAGCCCGGCAGCCAGCCCTACCCCGACCACCAGCGCAGCTACGTACTGTGCCCCGTGGCGCAGGGACCGGTACAGCGTCGCCTGCGACACCAGCAGCGCCGTAAGCGGGGCAAATGACAAGACAGTGCGAGGCAGCAGCCAGCGCGCCAGATACCATGCTGCTGTCGCCGCCGCGGTCGCCTTGATAAGGAGAACGAGGTCGTCCCGCTCAGGGCCTTGTCCGCACAGACCGGCTTTCAGATATCCAGCCGTCCGGCGCACCTGAATGGCCAGCCTCCTGCCTATTCCTCCCATGAATCACACCACCTGCTCGACGTACTCGCGAAATTTCCAGGTACCCCGCCGGTCACAGCAAAACGGAGCTGAGGAAATTTCTCTCGCCCAGACCCTGCCGGTTCCGCGTCCAAGGCCGGCAAGGAGCCCCGTAGAGCGACACGAGCAAGGCGCCGCACCAAGACCAAGTCGGGCGTTTTTCTGGGCGGTTTGGGAGGTCCGCCCGTCACATCTGTGCGGAGCCTGCGCCGCGGGATCTCCCGACGCACCCGACGCCAGGGACGGGAGGGCCGGGAGGCTGCGCAGGCTCCACCGCGCAAGGCCCTTCCGCCCCCGACAACACCACGCCTACCCCCGTGGCCCTTGGGAACTCCTTCGTCCTGCCCGGACGGTTTTATGGACATGCTTTTCAGGCACACGCCTGGGCCCGACCGTCCGCGACGGTCGGGCCCAGGGCGGGGCAATGTGCTGTCAGGTCACCATCGGTACCAGCGGCCGCGGGTGCCTCCGGCGTTTGTGGAACGCATCACGAACCCGAGCAGCCACAGCACGAGCACGGCCACGGCCACCCACCACAGAATCTTGACGGCGAATCCGGCGCCGAAAAGGATCAGGGCGAGAAGCAGAACAAGAAGCAGGGGAACCATAGTCATCAACCTCCTGCGGCTCAGTGTGCCCTGCGGGCGGCCCTCCATTCACCGGCAACACCTTGTTTATGGAGAAAAAGCCGGGGCACCAGAGGCTTGGCCGCGACAGCGGCACCAGCCGTTTACGAGGAGGGGCATCATGTCTGCCAGCGAGAAGGCCAAGGCGAAGACCGAGCAGGCCAAGGGAAAGAGCAAGGAAACCCTCGGAAACGCCGTTGGCAACGACCGCATGGCCGCCGAGGGGCAGGCGGAAAAGACCAAGGGTGACGCCCGTGAGGCCAAGGAGAAGACCAAGGACACGCTGAAGCCCTGATGTGCTTCTTCTTGGAGCAGAGGGGGGCCGGTTATACCGGCCCCCCTCTGCTGTCGGCGATTTCGCACGCGGTTTGGGAGCTGCATCGGTCCCAGGCCGGGCAGACGGCCCCTCGCGGAATGGGCATTGCCGCGGCCCGGTGACCCGGCTACCCCTGGGACGCGAGGGTCTTCTGCGCGGGGATGCCCGGCAGGGCCCTGATCCTCTCCCCGGGCGGCGGAGGCACACTCCCATCGCGACAGGGAGACGGTCGCAGGGCGCCCAGGACGGAGGAGCGCTTGGGCCTGGCGGGCGCGGGCAGGCTCAGTGGGTGGCGAGCATCCCCTCACGCAGGCGCGCGAGGCAGCGGGAGAGCAGCCGGGAGACGTGCATCTGGGAGATGCCGAGGCGTTCGCCCATCTGAGCCTGGGTGAGTTCCTCCACGAACCGCATGTGGATGATCTGCCGGTCCCGCTCATCGAGATCGGCGACCAGCGGGGCCAGGGTATGGAAGTCCTCGACCAGTTCGAGCGCCGCGTCTTCGAGGCCGATGAAGTCCTGCAGCGCTCCCTCGCCCCCGCCGTCCTCACCGGTGCCCAGCGCGGCGTCGAGGGAGGCAGAGGTATAGCCGTTGGAGGCCAGCTGGGCCTCACGTACTTCGTCCTCGGACAGACTCATCAACTCGGACAGTTCCATGACTGTGGGGTTGCGGCCGAGGCGGCTGCTCAGTTCTTCCTTCGCGCGAGCCAGGTGGACACGGGCTTCCTGAAGTCGCCGGGGTACGTGCACGGCCCAGGAGGTGTCGCGGAAGAACCGCTTGATTTCGCCGACGACATAGGGGATGGCGAAGGTGGTGAACTCGACCTCGCGGGACAGCTCGAACCGGTCGATGGCTTTGATCAGGCCGATCATGCCTACCTGGACGATGTCGTCCATCTCCTCCGGCCCCCGGCTGCGGAAGCGGCCGGCCGCGAAGCGGACCAGAGACATGTTCATCTCGATCAGCGTGTTCCGCGCGTAGCTGTACCGCGGCGTGCCCTCCTCCAGCACCGCCAACTGGCGGAAGAAGAGCCTCGAAAGCTCACGCGCGTCCTTGGGGGGCACCTGAGAAGGGTCGGCGACCTCCGGGAGCTCGGGCGTCTGCGTGTGCTTCACCATCGTCATGGGCGTCATGCCGTTTCCCTCCCGAAATCAGGACACACCGCTGCGACCCGCCGAAGCGCGGCTGGCGAGCCACCGACTACCCCCTCATCCTGCACTCATTCCTGCTCCTTGCGTGAATCGGTGTCGAACATGGCCGGGGCGTTGGACTGCCTGCCGGATCACATTGCGGCCGCAGTCGACCAGGGCATCGAGCATCGTGGTCGCCGGGTGGCGAGGTGTCGTCGGCCGATCCCCTTCCAGCGCTCCTCCCGGCTCGCGGCCCAGAGCCGCTGAAGTGGCCGTGCCGACCCGCTGTCCCCTGGCCGCGGGGCCCCAGCACACCGCCCCTGGCCCGGCGCAGTTGCGCGTTCTGCACGGCGAGTTCGTCCCTCGAAGGGCCAGTGGCAGCCTGCGGCGGCCGGCCAGGGAGTCGTCGGCTGCCCGTCCGGCTTTCGGGCCCTGCCGGCAGGAGCCTGGCTGGCCCAGCAGAAATGTGTCGTCCTCGTGGGTGTGCTCCGCGGGGCTGGTGTGGCAGCGACCCGCTTCCTGCTCAGCCTCCGACGGGAGGCTGAGCAGCGGGACCCGCTGTACGACTGGTCAGCCGGTGGCGGGAAAGCGCTCCCAGACTCGGTGGGCGGCCAAGAGGCCGGTCAGCGATTGCAGGGTGGCGGTGGCGTTGGCGCCCACGACCACGCCGGCGGCGTCGGCGGGTACGGCCGCGCTCTCCAGTGCGCCCTCTCCGCCGGCCCAGGCTCCGATGGCTTTGCCGTGCCGGAAGCCTTCGGCCACCAGCAGAGTGACGCGCGGGTCGATCGTCGGCTGAGAGGTCCCCACAAGTGCGGCTTTGGCATCGCGGGCAGCGTCGGCGTCGCTGCCCCCGCCAGGGGGTCCTGCCAGCAGGATCGCGTCGAACTCCACGGATCGTGCGGTGACGTAGGTGCGCTGGATGGTCAGGGGGTCGTCTCCGTCGCCCAAGGGGGCGCCGGTCGGTGCGACGACCAGGGGAACCATGCCCGCTTGGAGCACTGCTTCCCGCACCTCGCGTACGCCGTCCAGGTCTCCTTCCGGGCCGGTGACGATGCCGATGACGCGACCGTCCGTGGGCCAGGTCTCGCCCACCTGGGAGAGGGCCGGGCTCGGTTCGACGTCGGCCGGCGCCGTGGTCGCTTCGGGCGCGGGCAGACCCAGCCCTGCCGCGACCTGACGGCACAGTTCGGGGTCGATGTTCGCGAGAACCAGCAGCGCTCTCTCCTTGACGGCCTGCTCGTAGCATTTGCCGAGCTCGAAGGTGTAGGCGCCGATGATGTGCTCGCGTTCCACCGGGCTCATGCTGAGCCAGAAGCGGCGGGGCTGGCTGAAGTGGTCCGCGAACGATTCGGGCGCCTCACGGACCTTCACTGCTTCCGGGAGGCGTACGGGCACCTCGATGTACGCGCCTGTCTCGGCGCCTGCCTGGAAGGGGCAGCCCCCGTCCAGAGAGTTGGGCCGGTAGGGGGCCACTCCACGGTGCACGGCTGTCTGGTGCATGCCGTCGCGCAGCATGTCGTTGACCGGGGCATGGGGGCGGTTGATGGGGATCTGGGAGAAGTTGGGGCCGCCCAGACGGGTGATCTGGGTGTCGAGGTAGGAGAAGAGTCGCCCGGCGAGCAGGGGGTCGTCGGTGATGTCGATACCGGGGACGAGGTGGCCGACGTGGAAGGCGACCTGTTCGGTCTCGGCGAAGAAGTTCGAAGGGTTGCGGTTGAGGGTGAGGAGTCCGACCGGCTGCACCGGGGCCAGTTCTTCCGGGACGATGTTCGTCGGATCCAGCAGGTCGATGCCCTCGAAGGTCTGCTCCGGGGTGTCCGGGAAGGTCTGAATGCCCAGTTCCCACTGCGGATATGCGCCGGCTTCGATGGCGTCGGCCAGATCACGGCGATGGAAGTCCGGGTCTACACCGCTGATGATCTGCGCTTCCTCCCACACCAGGGAGTGCACGCCGAGCTTCGGTTTCCAGTGGAACTTCACGAGCGTCGTGGCGCCCTCGGCATTGCACAGGCGGAAGGTGTGGACGCCGAAGCCCTCCATCATGCGGAACGAGCGCGGGATGCCCCGGTCGGACATGTTCCACAGCGTGTGGTGGGTGGCCTCGGTGTGCAACGTCACGAAGTCCCAGAACGTGTCGTGGGCGCTCTGGGCCTGCGGGATCTCACGGTCGGGGTGCGGCTTCCCGGCGTGGATGACGTCCGGGAACTTGATCGCGTCCTGGATGAAGAACACCGGAATGTTGTTGCCGACCAGGTCGAAGGTGCCCTCGGCGGTATAGAACTTGGTCGCGAAGCCCCGGGTGTCCCGGACGGTGTCGGCCGACCCCCGGGATCCCAGCACTGTGGAGAAGCGCACGAAGACCGGAGTTTCCGTGTCCGGAGCCAGGAAGGCGGCCTTGGTCACGGTCATGGCCGTGCCGTAGCTCTGGAACACGCCGTGGGCTGCTGCTCCGCGGGCGTGGACGACACGCTCCGGGATGCGTTCGTGGTCGAAGTGCATCACCTTCTCGCGCAGATGGTGATCCTGCAGCAGCACCGGACCACGAGGGCCCGCCTTGAGCGAATGATCGGTGTCATACAGCCGTACGCCCTGAGCAGTCGTCAGGTATGCCCCGGACTGCGCCATCCTGGCCCCGTCGGCCCCCGTAGGCTGCCCGGTGGGTGACACCGTGGCCGGCCCGCACTGGTCCGGCTTCGCCGCCAACGGCTCTCGAGGCTCAGTAGGTTCAGCGACCGACGGCGACTCGGAACCTGGCTTGCCGGGAATTCCTTCCTCCGGGCCCGTCCCGTCGCCGCGCATGGGCTTACTCATGAGTTCTTCCCCTCACCTTCGCGGGGAGTCGCTGTGCTCCCCGGGCATTGACTGATCGGGCCGGCCGACGCGCAGCCACCGCACCAGCACTGGCGAACCTCCCATAAGCGTGGAATATCACGCAGAAGGCGCGCCTGCTGACATCTTTGGTTGCAGCGGAGCGGACAGCAGGAGCGGCTGTCTGTCATGGCAGGGGGGTTCCGCCGGTGGCGTTCAGGATTTCCGCCGTGATGAAGCTCGCCCGTTCGGATGCGAGGAAGACGTAGGCGGGCGCCATTTCTGCGGGTTGGGCAGGTCGCCCCAAGGGGGCTTGCTTCCCGAATTCCTTGGTGTCGGGCATGGTGGCCGGGATCAGCGGAGTCCACACCGGGCCCGGGGCAACGGCGTTGACCCGGATGCCGTCGGAGGCGAGCATCTGCGCCAGGCCCTGGGTGAAGGTGACGATCGCGCCCTTGGTCATGGCGTAGTCCAAGAGGTGCGGGCTGGGCTTGTACGCCTGCACAGAGGTGGTGTTGATGATCGATCCCCCCGAGGGGATATGAGGCAGGGACATCCTGCACAGCCAGAACATGCCGTAGAGGTTGGTACGGACAACGCGGTCGAACTGCTGCGTGGAAATCGCCTGGATTCCGTCTGGCTGAGACATTTGGTAGGCGGCATTGTTGACGAGAATGTCGATGCGTCCGAATTCAGCGACAGCGCGATCGACCAGCCGTCGACATTGCTCTTCGTCGCGAATGTCGCAGGGAACAGCTACTGCTTTACGGCCCGCTCCCTCGACGAGCCGGGCGGTCTCGCGGGCGTCGTTCCCCTCCTCCGGGAGGTAGGTGAAGAGGACGTCGGCGCCTTCCCTGGCGTACGCAAGACAGACGGCGCGGCCGATACCCGAGTCGCCTCCGGTCACCACGGCCTTTCGGTTGTCGAGGAGGCCGCTCCCCTCATAGCTGGCCTCGCCGTGGTCGGGCGGCGGGTCCATGGGGCCGGTCCAGCCCGGGTGCTCCTGGCTCTGGGCGGGCAAGTCCGGGCGGGGGTGCTTGTGGGTGGGGGGCTCGTTCATGAATTAAGTACCTCGTTCCCTTTCAGACGGGCGGATTCAAGTACGAGGAGCACCAGGGCCTGCTCTCCTCGACTTCCAGGTGGTCGGCCATCAACTCCTCAAGCGTCTCGATCTCCCACCGGCATCCGCGTCTCGCTGGTCGTGTCACAGCCGGGTCCCCACCCCGCAGAAAGTCATTCCCGCCAGTACCTGGCCGCTCAGGACGCGCGTCCACTCCTCCGCTTGGAAGTACCGCACCAACTCGCCCTGGCGGGACCTGCCCGAGGAAATCGGCTCGTTCCGGACCGCTCACAAGCGGCTGTTCAGGTGGGCCGTCGACGGCCCATGGGAGAAGATCCTCGCCTCCGTCCTCGCGGCAGCGGATGCCGCCGACGGCATCGGCTGGACCGTCTCGGTCGGCTCAACCGTCGTCCGGGTCCACCAGCACGCCGCCGGAGCACTCAAAAGGGGGCCGACGACCGCAACGAGCCGGCCGACCACGCACTCGGGCGCTCCCGTGGCGGGCCGAGCACCAAGATCCACCTGGCTACAGACGGCCCTGCACGACCCTGGCTCCGGCCGTCACCGCAGGCCAGGCATCAACCGCCTCAAACAGTGGCGCGGCCTGGCCACCCGAACCGACAAACCCGCGATCGCCTACCAGGCCGCACTCCACCTCGCCGCCATCCTCATCCGGACACGGCGCCGGCCAAAGAGACAGGCCCCAAGAGCACCACGGCGCACCACACAGGCCGGGGCCGGCAGTCCATGACCGCCGGCCCCGCCCACCACGTCGTACAGGAAACCCGTTCCGCAACGGGCAACCCGCTTCGACCTGCTCCTACAGCACGGGCAGGTTCTTCCGCAGTTCGAACGCCGTGACCTCGGAGCGGTACTCCTCCCACTCCGACTTCTTGTTGCGCAGGAAGAAGTCGAAGACGTGTTCGCCGAGGGTTTCGGCGACGAGGTCGCTGCGCTGCATCAGGGCGAGTGCCTCGCCGAGGTTCTGCGGGAGGGGCTCGATGCCCATCGCGCGGCGCTCGGCGTCCGTGAGGGCCCAGACGTCGTCCTCGGCGCCCGGCGGCAGCTCGTAGCCCTCCTCGATGCCCTTCAGACCGGCAGCGAGCAGGACCGCGTAGGCCAGATAGGGGTTGGTGCCCGTGTCGATCGAGCGGACCTCCACCCGGGCCGAGCCGGTCTTGCCGGGCTTGTACATCGGGACGCGGACCAGGGCCGAGCGGTTGTTGTGGCCCCAGCAGATGTAGGACGGGGCCTCGCCGCCCGCGCCCGCGGTGCGTTCGGAGCCGCCCCAGATGCGCTTGTAGGAGTTCACCCACTGGTTGGTGACCGCGGAGATCTCCGCCGCGTGCCTGAGCAGTCCGGCGATGAAGGAGCGGCCGACCTTGGAGAGCTGGTACTCCGCGCCCGACTCGTAGAAGGCGTTGCGGTCGCCCTCGAAGAGGGAGAGGTGGGTGTGCATGCCGGAGCCCGGGTGCTCGGAGAAGGGCTTCGGCATGAAGGTCGCGTGCACGCCCTGCTCCAGCGCCACCTGCTTCATGACCAGGCGGAACGTCATGATGTTGTCGGCGGTGGAGAGCGCGTCGGCGTAGCGCAGGTCGATCTCCTGCTGGCCCGGCGCACCCTCGTGGTGGGAGAACTCGACCGAGATGCCCATGGACTCCAGCATGGTGATCGCCTGGCGGCGGAAGTCCATACCGACGTTCTGCGGGGTGTGGTCGAAGTAGCCGGAGTTGTCGGCCGGGGTGGGGCGGCTGCCGTCCAGGGGCCGGTCCTTCAGCAGGAAGAACTCGATCTCCGGGTGGGTGTAGAAGGTGAAGCCCAGGTCGGAGGCGCGGGCCAGGGCGCGCTTGAGGACATAGCGCGGGTCCGCGAAGGAGGGGGAGCCGTCCGGCATGAGGATGTCGCAGAACATGCGGGCCGTGCCGGGCGCCTCGGCGCGCCAGGGCAGCACCTGGAAGGTCCCCGGGTCCGGCTTGGCGATCATGTCGGACTCGTAGACCCGTGCGAAGCCCTCGATGGCGGAGCCGTCGAAGCCGATGCCCTCGTCGAAGGCCTGCTCCAGTTCGGCGGGGGCCACGGCGACGGACTTCAGGAAGCCCAGCACGTCCGTGAACCACAGGCGTACGAAACGGATGTCGCGCTCCTCCAGTGTCCGGAGCACGAACTCCTGCTGCTTGTCCATCTTCCGCTTCCCCATCCTTGCTGGTCAGGCCGCCTGTCGCCGATACCCACGGGAGAGACGGTCGGGCACCTGAGCATCCCACCACACAACCGTTTCGTCCGCGTTGCGGACCTTGATCGCCGGCCCGGCGAGGGGTCCGTGCGGCAGGTGTTCCGCTCTGCCGCCCATCTTGCCTGTTCGAGCGCCCGTACGTAACGGCCGGCCGCGTGGACGGGCCACTCCCGTCGGGTTCCGGCCCCGTTCACAGCCTTCTCTTAAACTTGAATCTGAGATGCAAGTTTTAGTAGCGTGGCGGCAGCCGAACAGGCGGCCCCGCCCCTGTGCAAAGGAGTTCCGATGCTGTCCGAGCAGTCCGCAGCCACCGTGCGCGCCACCCTTCCCGCAGTCGGCGCCTCCCTCGGAGAGATCACGGAGCGTTTCTACGACGGGCTGTTCGCCGCCCACCCCGGGCTGCTGCGGGACCTCTTCAACCGGGGCAACCAGGCGGCCGGCACCCAGCGCCAGGCGCTGGCGGGCTCGATCGCCGCCTTCGCCTCGGCCCTGGTGGCCCACCCGGACCGGCGCCCCGACGCGATGCTGGACCGCATCGCCCACAAGCACGCCTCCCTGGGCATCGCACCCGAGCAGTACGAGGTCGTCCACCGGCACCTCTTCGCGGCCATCGCGGAGGTGCTCGGCGACGCGGCCACCCCCGAGGTGGTGGCGGCCTGGAACGAGGTCTACTGGCTGATGGCGAACGCGCTGACCGCGATCGAGAAACGGCTGTACGCGGCGAGCGGGCAGAGAGGCTGGCGGACCTGGCGGGTCGCCGGGCGTGTCGAGGAGACCGCGGACGTCGCCACCTTCCAGCTCCGCCCGGCCGACGGCGGACCCGTCCCCGAGTTCCGCGCCGGGCAGTACGTCTCCGTCCGGGTCGCGCTGCCCGACGGGGCCCGGCAGATACGCCAGTACAGCCTCTCCGCGGCCCCCGGATCGCCGCTGCGGCAGATCAGTGTGAAGCGGGTGCAGGGCCGCAGCGGCCCCGACGGCGAGGTCTCCGGGCACCTCCACGCACGGGTGCGCGAGGGCGACACCGTGGAGCTGTCCGCGCCGTACGGCGATCTCGTCCTGGAGGCCACGGACGCCCCGCTGGTGCTCGCCTCGGCCGGGATCGGCGTGACACCCATGGTCGCCATGCTGGAGCAGCTCGCCCGTACCGGCCACACCGCCCCGGTCACGGTGGTGCACGCGGACCGCTCCCCCGCGGCCCACGCCCTGCGCGCCGAGCACGAGGGCTTCGCGGGGAAGCTGCCGGAGTGCGCCGTGCACTTCTGGTACGAGCAGGACGCCCCCGCCGCCGCGCACACCGGCCGGATCGACCTCTCCGCGGTGGCGGTCGCCCCCGGCACCCGCGCCTATCTGTGCGGTCCGCTGCCCTTCCTGCGGGCCGTGCGCACCCAGCTCCTCGACCGGGGCGTGGCACCCGCCGACATCCACTACGAGGTGTTCGGGCCGGACCTCTGGCTGGCCCGGGACTGAGCGACCGGGTAACCGTCCGGATGCCGGAACGGCCTCAGGGCGCCCGGGAGATCTCCAGCAGCAGCGGTCCCGTCGGCGCGGCCACCATGTCCTGGACCGTCACCGGGTCCAACGTCGCGAAGAACGCCTCCTGGGCCCGGCGCAGCGCCCCCCGCAGTCGGCAACCGGTGTGCAGGGGGCAGGGCGTGGCGCCCTCGCAGTCGACGACGTCGCCGTCCCCCTCGAAGGCGCGGACCACCGCGCCGACCGACGCCGTACGCCCCTCCTCGCTGAGCGCGAGGCCGCCGCCCCGGCCGCGGCGCGCCACCAGCAGGCCCATGTGCTGGAGTTCGGCGACGACCTTGGCGGCGTGCGTGTAGGGCACGTCCATGCTCTCGGCCACTGCACGGGTCGTGGGGCTGGACCCGTCCGCGACGGCGAGCCGCATCAGGACGCGCAGTGCGAGATCGGTGGAACGCAGCAGTCGCATGCCGCCAGCGTAAATCGCCGGGGCAAATAATGCGCATCTCGTGTTCACATTATCGGCGCGCAGGCCCCGCTCGGATCATGGGTGAAGGTCCCGCTCGGATCATGGGCGTGTCCGTTCGGTGTCCCGGCCTTCCGGCCCCACTAGCATCGGCGGTCCCGAACCTCCCTTCCCGCTAAGGACCGACCATGGGTTCCGCCAGTCAGAGCGGCTCCGCCGAGCGCAAGGCCCGGATAGAGGAAATGCGTCGTACAGAGAGCGCCCGGCAGCGGCGCAACCGGATCCTCACGATGACGGCCGCCGCGCTGGCCGTCGGCGGTCTCGTCGTCGGCGGGGTCGTCCTGCTCCAGTCGCAGAACGGCGACCGGGCCGCCGCGGCGACCGACGCCAAGGGCGGCACGGCCGGGGCCAAGGGCGATGCGACCGGGGCCGCGAAGACCACCCCGGGCCACTTCGTCACCGGCGCGGACGGCGTCCGGACCTGGACGGGCACGCTGAGCCGCACCCACACCACCCGGCCCGTGACCTATCCCATGGAGCCGCCGGTCGGCGGCGACCACAACCCGGTGTGGCAGAACTGCAACGGCAACGTCTACACCCAGCCCGTCAACAACATGAACGCCGTGCACTCCCTGGAGCATGGGGCGGTCTGGGTGACGTACAACGGCAGGGCGGCGAAGAAGGATGTCGACGCGCTCGCCGCCAAGGTGCGCAGGACGCCGTACACGCTGATGAGTCCCGTCGCGGACCAGAAGGATCCGGTCATGCTCACCGCCTGGGCCCACCAGCGCACGGTGAAGGGCGCCGACGACCCGGCGGTGGACCGGTTCCTCGCCGCCTATGTGCAGGGCGACCAGACGCCCGAGCCGGGTGCCCCCTGCACGGGCGGGCTGGGCGGATGAGGCACGTCGGCTGGATCACCGGGGCCGCGGCGGCGGCGCTCGTGGCGGCCGGGGCGATCACCTACGCCGCCGCCGAGGACACCACGCCCGCCCGGAGCGAGGTGCCCGCCGCGGACTCCGCGGACGCGGGCTTCGCCCGGGACATGGCGGTCCATCACCAGCAGGCCGTGGAGATGTCGTTCGTCGTGCGCGACCGCACCGGGAACGAGGAGGTGCGGCGGCTCGCCTACGACATCGCGCAGACGCAGGCCAACCAGCGCGGGATGCTGCTGGGCTGGCTCGATCTGTGGGGGCTGCCCAAGGTGTCCGCCGAGCCGCCGATGACCTGGATGGGCATGGGCGGCATGGCCTCCGGCAAGGACGGCGCGCTGATGCCGGGCATGGCCACCAACACCGAGCTGAAGAAGCTGAACACCCTGCGGGGCAAGCAGGCCGAGATCCTCTACCTCCAGCTGATGACGGACCATCACAAGGGCGGTGTGCACATGGCCGAGGGCTGTGTCGCCCGGTGCACCGTGGGCGCGGAGAAGCGGCTCGCCCAGGGCATGGTGGAATCCCAGCAGTCGGAGATCCAGCTGATGGCGACGATGCTCGGGGAGCGGGGCGCGAAGCCGCGCGACTGACCGGCGCGGGGCGCAGCCGCACGACCGATCGGCGCAACGCACACAGCCCCGCGACCGATCGGCGCAGGGAACACAGTCGCGCGAGCGATCGGCGCAGGGCGCACAGCCACGCGACCGATCGGCACGAGGTTCGGGGAACGGGGGCGCGGGGCAACGTAGTTGAACGGCGCGCGGCGGCGGCAGAGGGCTCCGGGAGCCGCCGCAAGGACCGCTCTCGGATTGCAATCCGGCCGTAACACAAGGGGGTTCTGCCAAACCCGGGCAAATGCCCCCTATCCGTGGCCGCTTGGTCTTCTCTTGGCTTTTTCATTCCCCTGGCATGAACAGTTCATCGACAGAGTTGCCCCCACGCGTGATCCATTCACCGCACCGTCACCGCGCGGTTGTCTCCGCGGATCACCGACCGACCACACATGCGACGAACCGCATCGCAGGGGGTTCTATGAGATCCAATCGCGCCAAGGCGCGCGCCGGGGTGAGCCTGGCAGCGACGCTGCCGCTGCTCACCGGCGCACTGGCGCTGGGCATACCCGCGGCTCACGCCGCGGACAACCCCGGCCGGGCCATGATCGCGGGCACCCAGCCCGCGTGGGCCACGGCCAAGGCGGACAAGGGCGCGACCGCGGGCAGTGCCCAGGTCTCGGCCCGTGTCTATTTCGCCGGTCGCGACGCCGCCGGCCTCGCCGCCTACGCGAAGGCCGTCTCCGACCCGCACTCGCCGCTCTTCGGCAAGTACCTGAGCACCCAGCAGACGCAGGCACGCTACGGCGCGACCAAGGCCCAGGTGGCCGCGGTCAAGTCCTGGCTGAAGTCCTCGGGCCTGAAGGTCACCGCCGTCACGCAGCACTACGTCGCCGTCACGGGCGACGCGTCCGCCGCCGAGAAGGCGTTCGGCACGAAGCTGCACAACTACACCAAGGGCTCGAAGACCTACCACGCGCCCTCGAAGGCGGCCTCCGCGCCCGCGGCCCTCAAGGGTGCCGTCCTGACCGTCACCGGCCTGGACAACGCCCCGCACAAGGCGGACCACAGCGACCAGCTGCCGCCGCCGGACGCCGTGTTCAAGAACGCCGGGCCGTTCTCCTCGTACTACGGCTCGAAGATCGCGAAGACGCTGCCGGACGCGTACGGCACCAAGATCCCGTACGCCGTCCAGGGCTACACCGGCAAGCAGCTGCGTGCCGCCTACGGCGCCGGGAAGTACACGGGCAAGGGCGTCCGGATCGCCATCACCGACGCCTACGCCTCGCCGACCATCGCCTTCGACGCGGCCACGTACGCGAAGAACAACGGCGACGCCGCGTTCACCACCAGCCAGCTGCACCAGTCGCTGCCGGACGCGTACACCCGGATCGACGAGTGCAAGGCCTCCGGCTGGTACGGCGAGGAGACCCTCGACGTCGAGGCCGCGCACGCGGTCGCCCCCGCCGCGAACATCACCTACGTCGGCGCCGCGTCCTGCTACGACGACGATCTGCTCGACTCGCTCAGCAAGGTCGTCGACAACCACCTGGCCGACATCGTCTCCAACTCCTGGGGCGACGTCGAGGCCAACCAGACGCCGGACCTGGCCGCGGCCTACGACCAGGTCTTCCAGTTCGGCGCGGTCGAGGGCATCGGCTTCTACTTCTCCTCCGGTGACAACGGCGACGAGGTCGCCCACACCGGGACGAAGCAGGTCGACACCCCCGCCAACTCGGCCTGGGTGACCGCGGTCGGCGGCACCTCGCTGGCCGTCGGCAAGGGCGACAAGTACCTGTGGGAGACCGGCTGGGGCACCGAGAAGGCCACGCTGTCCGCGGACGGCAAGAGCTGGACGGGCTTCCCGGGCGCCTTCACCTCGGGCGCGGGCGGTGGCACCAGCAAGAACGTGCCGCAGCCCTTCTACCAGAAGAACGTCGTCCCGAAGGCGCTGGCCACGGCGAACAGCGCCGCCGGCAACCGCGTCGTCCCGGACATCTCGGCGATCGCCGACCCGAACACCGGTTTCAAGGTCGGCCAGACCCAGACCTTCCCGGACGGGTCGCAGCAGTACAGCGAGTACCGCATCGGCGGCACCTCGCTGGCCGCCCCGGTGATCGCGGCCGTCCAGGCCCTGGCGCAGGAGGCCAACGGCGGTAAGGCGATCGGTTTCGCCAACCCGGCGATCTACGCCAAGTTCGGCTCGAAGTCGTTCCACGACGTCACGGACAACCCGACGGGCTCCGGCCTCGGCGTGGTGCGCGTGGACTACGTGAACGGCCTCGACGCGACCGGTGGTCTGAGCGTCTCCGTGCGCAGCCTCGGCAAGGACAGCTCGCTCCAGGCCGTCAAGGGCTACGACGACGTGACCGGCGTGGGCACGCCCGCCCCGGGCTACGTCGACTCCTGGCACCACTGACCGGCGGCTCGTCGCGGTAACCGCGTCGCGCCCGTCCCCTTCGGGGGGCGGGCGCACGTGTGTGCGGGCCCTGCGGCCCCCGTACCGCGCGTGGGATGGGCCACACCCCATTGCGTCGCTCTGACGATTACACTGGGCGGGTGCCTCAACTTCGCCTCGCCCTGAATCAGATCGACTCGACCGTCGGAGACATCGCCGCCAACACCGAGGCGATCGTCCGCTGGACCCGGCACTCCGCCGACCAGGGAGCGCACCTGGTGGCGTTCCCGGAGATGGCGCTCACCGGATATCCCGTGGAGGACCTGGCCCTGCGGTCGTCGTTCGTCGAGGCCTCACGCGCCGCCCTCACGGATCTCGCCGGGCGCCTGGCCGCCGAGGGCCTCGGGGAGCTGCCGGTGGTCGTCGGCTATCTGGACCGGTCCGAGAGCGCCCAGCCCCGGTACGGCCAGCCGGCCGGTGCCCCCCGGGACGCGGCCGCGGTGCTGCACCGCGGCGAGGTCGTCCTCGCCTTCGCCAAGCACCACCTCCCCAACTACGGCGTCTTCGACGAGTTCCGCTACTTCGTGCCCGGCGACACCATGCCCGTGGTGCGACTGCACGGGATCGACGTCGCGCTCGCCATCTGCGAGGACCTCTGGCAGGACGGCGGCCGGGTGCCCGCCGCGCGCAGTGCGAGGGCCGGTCTGCTGCTCTCGATCAACGCCTCCCCGTACGAGCGCGAGAAGGACGACACCCGGCTGGAACTGGTGCGCAAGCGCGCGCAGGAGGCCGGGTGCACCACCGCCTATGTCGCCATGATGGGCGGCCAGGACGAGCTGGTCTTCGACGGGGACTCGATCGTCGTGGGCCCCGACGGCGAGGTGATCGCCAGGGCGCCGCAGTTCACCGAGGGCTGTGTGGTGCTGGACCTCGACCTGCCGGCGGCGCACCCAGACGCGCCGGAGGGTGTCGTCGACGACGGGCTGCGCATCGACCGCCTGGTGCTGTCCGAGGAGCCGCTGCCCGCCTACGAGCCCGAACTGACGGGCGGCTACGCGGAGCGCCTCGAGGACGACGAGGAGGTCTACTCGGCGCTGGTCACCGGCCTGCGGGCGTATGTGGCGAAGAACGGCTTCCGGTCCGTCCTCATCGGTCTCTCGGGCGGTATCGACTCGGCGCTGGTCGCGGCGATCGCCTGCGACGCGGTGGGCGCCGAGAACGTCTACGGCATCTCGATGCCCTCGAAGTACTCCTCCGGGCACTCCCGGGACGACGCGGCGGAGCTGGCCCGGCGCACCGGACTGCACTTCCGTACGGTGCCGATCGAGCCGATGTTCGCCGCCTATATGGACTCCCTCGGGCTGACCGGCCTTGCGGAGGAGAACCTCCAGTCCCGGCTGCGCGGCACGCTGCTGATGGCGGTCTCCAACCAGGAGGGCCACATCGTGCTGGCGCCCGGCAACAAGTCGGAGCTGGCGGTGGGCTACTCCACCCTGTACGGCGACTCGGTGGGCGCGTACGGCCCGATCAAGGACGTGTACAAGACGTCGGTCTTCGCGCTGGCGCGGTGGCGCAACCGCGCGGCGGCGGAGCGCGGCCAGACGCCGCCGATCCCGGAGAACTCGATCAGCAAGCCGCCGAGCGCGGAGCTGCGCCCGGGCCAGGTGGACACGGACTCGCTGCCCGACTACCCGGTCCTGGACGCGATCCTGGACCTGTACGTGGACCGGGACCAGGGCGCGGACGCCATCGTGGCGGCGGGCTTCGACCGCGACCTGGTGGTGAAGACGCTCCGCATGGTCGACACGGCCGAGTACAAGCGCCGCCAGTACCCGCCGGGCACCAAGATCTCCCGCAAGGGCTTCGGCAAGGACCGCCGCCTCCCGATCACCAACCGCTGGCGGGAACGGGCGTAACACCACCACCGCGTCGCGGGGGCGGGGGGGGCCCCCCCGCCCCCGCGGCGGGGGGGGGGGGGGGGGGGCCCCGCCCGCCCCCCCCCCCCCCCCCCCGAACACCACCCGGGGGCGGGACCGGGCGAACCCCCCCCCCCGCGGCGCGCCCCGGGGGCCCCCCCGGGGCCCGCGGCGCGGTCGTGTGCGGGTCGGCTCAGCCGGGCGCGCTCAGCCGGGGACGTTCTCGATGTGTTCCGGGTGGTCCGGGACGTGGGTGGCGATCAGGCGTTCCCGGGCGGGGGCGGTCGTGCTGCGGCGGCGGTCCACCGTGTAGGCGAGGGCTGCCACGGCGAGGCCGAGGACTGCCAGGGCCGCGCCCGCCGGGGCCGGGGAGGTGACGCCGAACCCCGCGGCCAGGGCGAGGCCGCCGATCCAGGCGCCGCCCGCGTTGGCCAGGTTGAAGGCCGCCTGGTTGGCCGAGGAGGCGAGGGAGGGGGCCGCGGACGCCTTCTCCATCACCATCAGCTGGAGCGGGGAGCCGGTGACGAAGGCCGCCGTGCCGAGCAGCACCACGGCGAGGGCCGCGCTCCACTCGGCGCGCATCAGCAGCGGGAAGAACCCGAGCACCACGGCCAGCGCGGCCAGGCCGCCGAAGAGGGTTCCGCGCAGGGAGTGGTCGGCGAGCCGTCCGCCCGCCAGGTTGCCGATGGTCGCGCCCACACCGAACAGGGCCAGCAGCAGGGTCACGCTGGCGTCCGCGTATCCAGCCGCGTCCGTCAGCATCGGTGTGATGTAGCTGTACGCGGCGAACAGCGCGCCGAAGCCCGCCACCGTCGTGCCCAGCGCCAGCCAGACCGGCAGGGAGCGCAGGGCAGCGAGTTCGCCGCGCAGTCCGGCCGCCGTGGTGTGGGTGTGGTCGTGCGGAATCAGGAAGTGGAGCGAGGCGATCGCGGCCAGGCCGATCACGCCGACCCCGAGGAAGGTGGCCCGCCATCCCAGGTGCTGCCCCACCAGGGTGGCGACCGGCACCCCGGCGATGTTCGCGACCGTGAGGCCCATGAACATCAGCGAGACGGAGCGGGCCTTGCGCTCGGGGGCGACCAGCCCGGTGGCGACGACCGCGCCGACGCCGAAGAAGGCGCCATGCGGCAGCCCGCTCACAAAACGGGCGGCCAGCAGCGTGTCATTGCCGGGCGCCAGGGCCGAGAGCGCGTTGCCCGCCACGAACAGGGCCATCAGTCCGATGAGGACCGTACGGCGGGCGAGCCGCGCGGTGACCGCCGCGAGCAGCGGCGCGCCGATCACCACACCGAGCGCGTACGCCGAGACCAGATGCCCGGCGGTGGGGATGGATATGTGCAGGTCGTCGGCGACATTGGGCAGCAGGCCCATGATCACGAACTCACCGGTGCCGATGCCGAAGGCGCCCACGGCGAGGGCGAGCAGGGCAAGGGGCATGAGGGACCTTTCGAACGGGATGTCGTACAGGAGTCAAGTTCTCGATTCGTAAGTTCCTGTACGGAACAAAGGCTCTCATGCCCAGTATTCCCGGGGCCAGGGCCCGATCCGGAGGATCATCACGCGCGGCCGGGCGCAGTCACCCGTTGCCGGGCCGGGCCGCCGGGAACGGTCAGGAGTCCGTGCCGATTTTCACCCTCGCCGCGATCGGGAGGTGGTCGCTTCCGGTGCGCGGGAGGGTCCACGAGCTGACCGGCTCCACCCCCCGGACCATGATCTGGTCGATCCGCGCCATCGGGAACGACGCGGGCCAGCTGAACCCGAAGCCGCTGCCCACCGCGCCCTGGGTGGAGCGCAGCTGCGAGGTGACGGCGTTCAGGGCGCGGTCGTTCATGGTGCCGTTGAGGTCGCCCAGCAGGATCACCCGGCGCTGCCCCTCATCGGCGATGGCCTCGCCGAGCGCGTCCGCGCTGGTGTCGCGTTCCCGCGCGGTGAACCCCGCCGCCAGCTTCACCCGCACCGAGGGCATGTGGGCGACGTACACGGCGACCTCTCCGGCGGGCGCGGCGACGGTGGCCCGCATCGCGCGGGTCCAGCCCAGCTTGATGTCCACGGGCCGCACATCGGTGAGCGGGTACTTGCTCCACAGGCCGACCGTGCCCTGCACCGAGTGGTACTTGTACGTCGGCGCCAGCGCCCGCTCGTAGACCGGGACCGCGGAGGCCTTCAGCTCCTCCAGGGCCAGCACGTCCGCTCCGGAGGCGGCGACATCGCGGGCCGTGCCGGAGGGGTCGGGGTTCTCCGCGTTGACGTTGTGGGTGGCGACCGTGAGATCGCCGCCGCTGCCGGTCTTGTCGCCGAGCAGCCCCCCGAAGAGGTTCAGCCAGACCAGCGCCGGGAGCAGCACGGCGATCAGCGCGGTGGCCGACCTGCGCACCAGGGCGAGGATCAGCAGCAGCGGGACGCCCACCACTCCGAACCAGGGGAGGAACGTCTCGGTGAGGCTGCCGAGGTTGCCGATGTCATTGGGGATCCTGGCGTGCACCAGCATGACCAGCGCGAGCAGGACGGCCAGCGCGGCCGGCACCATGCCGCGGCGCCAGATGCCGCGGTCGTGGCGCAGGGTTCTCATCAGGCGCCGGAGCCGGGTTCCCGGGCGGTTCGGTCCCGTGCCTCCGGGACCCGTCTCCGTCATGTACGCCTGCGCCATACGTCGCCCTCACACCTTGCCGTGCTCACCGTCGCCCCCCGGGTTATGACCCTAGGGGATGATCGGCTCCGATCCTGCCGTCCCATGACGGCCGTACGCCGACGAGGACGTGGAAGGCGGTACCGGGAGTTCCGGTGAGCGGCACGAGAGGGGTCTCCTGTGACGAAACCCGCACATACGGGCGAGTAACCCGTGGGCCCGCCACGGGGTTGGGGGCGGACCTCAGGAGCTGACGGGCCGTAGCCCTTCCAGGATCGTGTCGACGACCCGCTCGGCCAGGCCTTCTTCGAGCTCGGCGCCGGGACGCAGCACGGAGCGCACCAGCAGGGGGCCGACCAGGATGTCGTTCATCAGCTCGATGTCCACGTCACCGCGCAGCTCGCCGTTCTCCTGCCCGCGGCGCAGGACTTCGAGTCCGAGGCGGCGCCGGGGGGCGACCACAGTGGAGTGGTAGGCGGCCCAGATCTTGGGGCTGCTCTTTATCTGGGCGTTCACCGTGCGCAGGATCGCCGAGGAGCGGCTGGCGAGGCCGCGCTGCCGCAGCGACTCCAGCAGCAGGACGAGGTCCTCGCGCATCGAGGTGCCGGGCAGTTCGGGGTCCTCGGGCTCGGCGGCGCGCAGCACGTCGACGAAGAGGTCCTCCTTGCTGCTCCAGCGGCGGTAGATGGTCGCCTTGCCGACGCCCGCGGTGCGGGCGATGCGCTCTATGGAGAGGTCCGCGAGGGGCACGCCCTCCTCCAGGAGCTTCATCACACCCTCGGTGATGGCCCGTTCGACGGCCTCGCTGCGGGGGCGTCCCCGTACGGGGCAGTCCTGGTGCGACCGGCTTTCGGCGAGGGTCACGTTCAACTCCGTCCTTGCTTGCTGGGGATCATCCTCCCCCGTGCGCGTCGGGGCCGGACAGGGCACCCGCCCGGTGACCGGCCCCGACGCGCCGTCAGGCATGTGTCAGTGGTCCGCCGCCACCAACTCCGCCTCCTTGCTGCCACTCTGCCCCGCGGGCGCCTTGCCGGGCAGGAAAAGCGCCACCACGATCACGCCGATCACGGCCACGCCCGAACCCCACAGCGCCGTCACATGCATGGCGTGCAGGAAGGCGTCGTTGGCGGGGGTGACCAGGGCCTTGCCATTCGGGCCGAGCTTGGCGGCCACGCCGAGCGTCGCCTCGATCGACTCGCCCGCGGTGTGCCGGACGCCCTCCGGAAGGAAGGCGAGCTTGTCCTGAATGCCGTTCCGGTACGAGGTGGAGAGCACCGAACCGAGGACGGCGATGCCCAGCGCGCCGCCGACCTGGCGGAAGGTGTTGCTGAGCGCGGACGCGGAGCCCGCCTTCTCGCGCGGCAGGGCCTGCATGATGACCACGCTGGTCGGGGTCATGATGTGGGCCATGCCGGTGCCCATGAGGAAGAAGACGACCTCCAGGATCCAGATCGGCGTGTCGGCCTTCAGGGTGGCGAAGGCGGCGAGCATCGCGGCGATGAGGATCATGCCCGCGGTGGTGGTGGCCCGGTTGCCGAACCGCTCCACCAGCAGCCGGGCCCGCGGCGCGAAGATCATCTGCGCGGCGGCCAGCGGCAGCATCAGCAGGCCGGTCTGGAGCGGCGAGTAGCCGCGGACGCTCTGGGTGTAGAAGACCGAGAAGAAGGTCACGCCCATCAGCGCGAAGAAGACCAGCGCGATCGCGGCGATGGCGGCGGAGAAGACCTTGTTCTTGAAGTAGGTGACGTCGATGGACGGGTGGTCGCTGCGCTTCTCGTGGAACACGAAGAACGCGAGGACGGCGAGACCGGCGGCGATCGTCGCCAGCACCTTGGCGTCGGTGAAGTCGGCGAGCTGGCCGCCCTTGATGATGCCGTAGACGAGCAGGACCAGGCCGATGACCGACAGGACCACACCCACGGGGTCGACCCGGCCGGGGCGGGGGTCGCGGGAGTCGGGGACCAGCCAGAGCATCAGGCCCAGCGCCACGATCACGATGGGCACGTTGATCAGGAAGACGGAGCCCCACCAGAAGTGCGCGAGGAGCACGCCGCCGGTGATCGGGCCTATCGCGATGGCCAGGCCGACGCCGCCGGCCCAGATGCCGATGGCCTTGGGCTGCTCGTCGCGCTCGAAGACGTTCATCAGGATCGCGAGCGTCGCGGGCATCACAAAGGCCGCGCCGAGGCCCATGACCGCGCGGAACGCGATCAGCTGGGTGGGTGAGCCGGACTCGGCCGCGAGCGCCGAACCGGCACCGAACACGACCAGACCGGCCAGCAGGGTCTTCTTGCGGCCCAGGCGGTCGCCGAGGAGGCCCGCGGTGAAGAGCAGCCCGGCGAAGACGAGGGTGTAGGCGTTGATGGCCCACTCCAGCTCACTCTGGGTGGCGCCGAGGCCGGTCGGCGCCGGGGAGGAGATCGTCTTGATGGCGACGTTCAGGATGGAGTTGTCGAGCACGACGATCAGCAGGCTGAGCATCAGAACGCCGAGGATGGCCCACCGGCGCCGGTGCACCGCCTCCGGCACCCGCCGTTCGACAGAGGCAGCTGGAGTAGTCATGGCCATGAGCGTAGGGGACTTAGGAAACGGAACCGTCTCGTATCGTAAAGTCTTTACGGAGACTGTGAACTCTTTACGGAAAGCTTAGGCGCGAGTCGGCCTACTAGGGTCTTTCGTTTGGATCGGGCCGGATCAGGGAGCGGGGTCTGGTGCCGTGCCTCGCAAGGCGGAGGAGGGCGTCATGGCGGAGCCATGGCAACCGACGACAACCCGGCGAGGCGCGGTGCCAGGGCCCGCGAGCCCGGCATGATTCACACGAGAGGCCCTATAGCCGCCCTTGGCACGAGGTGCCACCATGGGGGTGATCCGGGGACGCCGTCAGGGCGCCTCGAGATGACCGAAGGAGCCGTTGCGATGACGCAGCTTCCGGCTGCCCAGGGGCAGCCCGTGCAGGGTGCGCTCAAGCCGTCCGACAGCAGCAAGGCGCTGTACGGGGGCAAGAGCACCCGCCGCATCACCGTGCGTGACATCACCGCCGCCAAGGAGCGCGGCGAGAAGTGGCCCATGCTCACCGCCTACGACGCGATGACCGCGTCCGTCTTCGACGAGGCCGGCATCCCGGTGATGCTCGTCGGCGACTCGGCGGGCAACTGCCACCTCGGGTACGAGACGACCGTGCCCGTCACCCTCGACGAGATGACCATCCTCTCCGCCGCGGTGGTCCGGGGCACCCGCCGCGCCCTGATCGTCGGCGACCTGCCCTTCGGCTCCTACCAGGAGGGCCCGGTGCAGGCGCTGCGCTCGGCCACCCGCCTGGTGAAGGAGGCCGGGGTCGGCGCGGTCAAGCTGGAGGGCGGGGAACGTTCGCACCGCCAGATCGAGTTGCTGGTGGAGTCCGGCATCCCGGTCATGGCGCACATCGGTCTGACCCCCCAGTCCGTCAACGCGATGGGCTACCGGGTGCAGGGCCGGGGCGAGGAGGCCGCCGCGCAGCTGATGCGGGACGCCAAGGCCGTGCAGGACGCGGGCGCGTTCGCGGTGGTCCTGGAGCTGGTACCGGCGGAGCTGGCGGCCGAGGTGACGCGGTCCCTGCACATCCCGACCGTCGGCATCGGGGCCGGTCCGGACACGGACGCCCAGGTGCTCGTATGGACCGACATGCTGGGCCTGACCGGGGGCCGGGTGCCCAAGTTCGTGAAGCAGTACGCGGATCTGCGCCGGGTGATGGGCGACGCGGCGCGCGCCTTCGCCGAGGACGTCACGGGCGGAACGTTCCCGCTGGACGAGCACTCGGTGCACTGACCGGTCGCCGGACGGACCGGCGCTCGGTGCACCGGCCGACCGACCCACTGCGGGCCGTTTCAGGCCGGCCGCGCAGTTCCCGGCGCCCCTTCTGACGGGGCGCCCCGGCAGCCCGCCGATCTTCCCCCGTCGGCGGGCTGCCGCGTTTCCCGCACCCGGCCGGGGTGGGAACCGGTACCGCAGCAGCCGTAGGCACGCTGCCAGCGCCACAGCCGTGGGCACGGTGCCGACGCCGTAGCCATGGGCGCGGTGTCGGCGCCGTAGCCATGGGCGCGGTGCCGACGCCGTAGCCATGGGCGCGGTGTCGGCGGCGTAGGAGAGATGTCGGCTCCTGTCGGTGGCCTGTAGGCGGTTTGTCGGTGGCGGCTGGCACCTTGGTGGACATGACGCGAATCGACGACAAGCCCGAGGGCGCCGCCCCGGACACGGCCGTCACCGTACGGGGGCTGGTCAAGCACTACGGCGAGACCAAGGCCCTGGACGGTGTCGACCTGGATGTGCGCGAGGGCACCGTGCTCGGTGTGCTCGGGCCGAACGGCGCCGGGAAGACCACCCTGGTCCGCTGCCTGTCCACCCTCATCACCCCGGACGCCGGACACGCCGTGGTCGCCGGCTACGACGTCGTCCGGCAGCCCCGCCAGACCCGGCGCGTGATCGGCCTCACCGGTCAGTACGCCTCGGTCGACGAGAAGCTCTCCGGGTTCGAGAACCTGTACATGATCGGCCGCCTCCTCGACCTGTCCCGCAAGGAGGCCCGCAGCCGCGCCGACGGACTGCTGGAGCGGTTCTCGCTCACCGACGCGGCCAAGCGCCCCGCGCGCACCTACTCCGGCGGCATGCGGCGGCGGCTGGACCTCGCCGCCTCGATGATGGGGCGCCCGGCGGTGCTCTATCTGGACGAGCCGACCACCGGCCTCGACCCCCGCACCCGCAACGAGGTGTGGACCGAGGTCAAGCGGATGGTCGCCGAGGGCGCGACCGTGCTGCTCACCACCCAGTACATGGAGGAGGCCGAGCAGCTGGCCGCCGAGCTGACCGTCATCGACCGCGGCAAGGTCATCGCGGGCGGCCGCATCGACGAGCTGAAGGCCCGGGTCGGCGGCCGGACGCTGCGCGTCCGCCCGGCGGACCCGGCCGAGCTGCGCCCCACGGCCGCCACGCTCGACGAGTTCGGCCTCACCGGGCCCGGCGGGGCGACCGTGGACGACGAGACCGCCACCGTGCTGGTACCGATCCTCAGCGACGAGCAGCTGACCGCGGTGGTCGGCGCGCTCACCGCCCGCGGCATCACGCTCGCCGGGATATCCACCGAACTGCCCAGTCTGGACGAGGTGTTCCTGTCGCTCACCGGCCACCGTGCCAGTGCCCCGCAGGACGCGTCCCCCGCCCGTGAGGAGCTCGCCGTATGAGCACGGCCACCGTCACCGCGCGCCCCGCACCGGCCGCGGACGGCCGCATCGGGCTGCGCGGCAATCTGCGCCACATCGGCGCCCTGGTCCGCCGCAACCTGCTGTGGATCCGCCAGGACCCCGAGTCGATGTTCGACGCGATCCTGTTCCCGATCGTCTTCTGCCTGCTGTTCGTCTTCGTCTTCGGCGGCGCGATCTCCGGGTCCCACAACCGGCACGCCTACGTCAACTACGTGGTCCCCGGGCTGATGGCGATGATGGGCATGAACATCGCCCAGGCCGTCGGCACCGGGTTCAACGAGGACTTCCAGAAGGGCGTGATGGACCGCTTCAGGTCCCTGCCCATCAGCCGGGGTTCCGTCCTGATCGCCAAGGTCACCGTGGAGATCGGGCGGATGCTGCTCGCCACCGCGATCCTGCTCGCGGTGGGCTTCCTGCTCGGTCTGTCGGTGTCGAACGTGCCCGGTCTGTTCGCCGCCATCGGCCTGTCGATGGTCTTCGGTTTCGGCGTCATGTGGATCTTTCTGACCCTGGGCGTGGTGATGAAGAGCGCCCAGGCCGTCCAGGGAATGGGGTTTCTCGTGCTGATGCCCTTGCAGTTCGGTTCGTCGATCTTCGCCCCGCCCAGCACCATGCCGGGCTGGCTCCAGGCCTTCACGGACTACAACCCGCTGTCCACCCTCGCGGACGCGGCCCGGCACCTGATGAACGGCCACGACCCGGTGGCCCGTGACGTCCTGATGACTCTGGGCTGGTCGGTGGCCCTGACGGCGGTGATGGCGCCCATCGCCATCCGCAAGTACACCACCAGGACCTGACCCCCGCCGCGCAGCAGCCCGGTCGCGTCAGACGAGGGCGGTGGCCTCCTCCGCGGAGAGGCCGCCGCCCTCCGCGTATGCCGCCTCGTAGGCCGGGGCGCCCAGCACGGCACGGGCGGCCGCCTCGGCCCGCTCCCGGGTCTCGCGCTCCATCGTTCCCTGGAAGTGCCCGGGCGGCAGCAGCCGGTCGGCGGCGCCCAGGCAGGCCGCCGCGTCCCGGGCGCGACGCCCTCCGTCGGCCTCGGCGAGCGCGACCGCGGCGACCGTGAGGTGCGTCGAGGTCAGATGCGGCACGATCACCTGGGCCATCCGGTCCCCGGCGCACTCCAGCGCGCCCCGGACCTGGGCCAGGGCGTCGGCGTGGCGCTCCTCCAGCACATCGAGCCAGGCCTCCAGACCGAGCACGACGCCCTCGAAGACCGGGAAGGCCATCGCGCCGAACTCCTCGCGCAACAGGCCGACCTGCTCGCGCGCCTCCGGCACCCGGCCGGTGCGGCCGAACCACCACGCCAGGGAGAGCCGGGCGAACGGGTTGGCGTCCTGGGACGCCC
Organism: Streptomyces sp. NPDC052040; assembly: GCF_044548405.1. Taxonomy (NCBI): domain Bacteria; kingdom Bacillati; phylum Actinomycetota; class Actinomycetes; order Kitasatosporales; family Streptomycetaceae; genus Streptomyces; species Streptomyces sp. NPDC052040. The sequence continues at coordinate 226,351 of NZ_JBIUBV010000006.1, forward strand.
CGCGGGACTCGTCGATGGCCTGGCGCAGCAGCCGCTCCCCCTGCTCGCCCTGCCCGGCCTCCAGCAGCGCGCCGCCGAGGCGGGCGCCGAGCACGGCCATCTGCGAGTGGGCGCCCAGCCGCTCGGCGTACTCCTGGGCGGCGCGGTAGTCGTCGGCGGCAGCCGTGTAGTCGCCGCGCCGCTCATGGGCCTCGCCACGGGCCGACAGGGCCTCGGCCACTCCCCAGATGTCACCGATCCGGTGGAACATCTCCAGGGCCTCGTCCGCGTCCCGGGTCGCGTCGCCCGCCCAGTCGGTGCGGTTGGCGAGCATGTTGGCGCGCATCTGGAGGGTCTGCGCCAGTTCCCAGGTGTAGCCGCGCTCCCGGCAGGTGCGCACGGACTCGTCGAGGATGGTGAGCAGCCGCTCCAGGTCGGCGCTGAACACCACCGCGAAGTACCACAGGAAGCCGGGCACCCGGCAGGTCTGCGGCTGGCCGGGGCGGTAGGTGTCGCTGATGACGCCGAGCCGCTCCCTGGCCTCGGGCGAGTCCCATTGCTGGGCCTCGATGTCCAGGAAGGCCAGATGGACCAGATGGGCGCCGCGCCGGGCCTCCTCCAGCAGCTCCGGGCGCATCGGCGGCGGGGCGTCGGTGCAGCGCTCGGGGAGGTCGGGCACCGGCCGGGCGGGCCCGGCGAAGGGGTCGGGGCCGAGCGCGACGACGGCGGCGCACCAGGTGCGGGCCTCGACGCGCAGATCGCGGATCTGCCAGTACCAGGTCAGGGAGAGCAGCAGGCAGAGCGCCTCCTGCTCGTCCCGGGCGGCGACGGCGCGGCGCAGGGCGGTGCGCACGTTCTCGTACTCCACCTGGAGCCGCTCGATCGCGGCGCGCTGGTCCGGGGAGCGCAGCAACGGGTCGGTGGTGCGGGCCAGTTCGCGGTAGTACGTGAGGTGGGCGCGTTCGGCCTCGGGGCGTTCGCCCGACTCGTCGAGCCGTTCCCCGGCGTACTCGGCGACGGTCTCCAGGAGCCGGTAGCGCATCTCCCCGTCGCCCGAAGGAGCGGCCGCCACCAGGGACTTGTCCACGAGTGAGCCGAGCGCCTCCAGCGCGGCGGGGCCGCACACGGCCTCGGCGGCGGTGAGGTCGCAGCCTCCGGCGAAGACGGAGAGCCTGCGCAGCACCGCGCGTTCGCCGGAGTCCAGCAGGTCCCAGGACCAGTCGACGACGGCCCGCAGGGTCTGCTGGCGGGGCAGCAGGGTGCGGCTGCCGGAGGTGAGCAGCCGGAAGCGGTCGTCGAGCCGGTCGGCGATCTGCCGCGGGGACAGCATCCGCAGCCGGGCCGCGGCCAGTTCGATGGCGAGCGGCAGCCCGTCCAGGCGGCGGCAGATCTCGGCGGCGGCGGCCGCGGTGTCCTCGTCGGTGTCGGTGCGGAAGCCGGGCCGGGCGGCGGCGCCGCGGTCGGCGAGCAGTTCCAGCGCGTAGGGCTGCGGCAGCGGGCCGACCGGGCGGAGCAACTCCCCCGGTACGCCGAGGGGTTCGCGGCTGGTGGCCAGCACCGTCAGCCCGGGGCAGCGTTCAAGGAGGTGCTCGACCAGGCGGGCGGCGATGTCCACGACATGCTCGCAGTTGTCGAGGATGAGCAGCATGCGGCGGCGGGCGCAGTGCTCGGCGAGCCGCAGCAGCGGGTCGTCGTGCCGGTCGGCCACGGCGCGCAGCTCCTCGGCGCCCGCGCCGCGCAGCACGGTCTCGCGTGCCCCGACGGCGGTCAGTACGGCCTCGGGCACGGCCTCCGGGTCGTCGACGGGCGCCAGTTCGGCCAGCCACACCCCGTCCGGCACCTCCTCGGCCACGGCCTCGGCGGCCTCCTGCGACAGCCGGGTCTTTCCGGCGCCGCCGGGTCCGAGCAGGGTGACGAGCCGGGCGGACGCGAGATCGCCGCGCAGGGTCTCGATGTCGGTGTCCCGCCCGACGAAGGAGGTGAGGCGGGCCCGGAGGTTGCCGGGGCGCGGCACGGCGGCGGGTCCCGGGAGGGCTTCCGGGACGGCCGGGGCCGCGGCGGCGGGGGGCCGGGCGGTACCGGCGGCCGGGAGCGCGGTGCCGGGAGCGGCGGGCACCGGGGCGGCGGCGGGCGGCGGCGTGAGGTGCGGTGCCGTGAGATGCGAGGGCGTGAAGTGCGGTGCCGTGAGATGCGAGGGCGCGGGGTGCGGCGGGGGGCCGTGCAGCAGTTCGGTGTGCAGGGCCCGCAGCTCCGGTCCCGGGTCGGAGCCGAGCCGGTCCGCCAGCAGCCGCCGTACGGCGTCGTAGGCGGCCAGGGCCTGCGCCGGACGGCCCGCGTCGCGCAGCGCGCGCAGCCGCAGGGCCTGGAGGGACTCGTCGAGCGGGTGGGCGTCGCACAGGGCGGTCAGCTCGGGCAGATACTGCTCGCCCTGGCCGAGGGCGAGGGCGGCGGCCAGCCGGGCGCGCCGGGCGTCGAGACGGCGGGTCTCCCAGCGGGCCCCCTCGGCGGTCCGGTCCGGGAGGTCGGCGAGGGCGGGCCCGTGCCACAGGGCGAGGGCGTCATCGAGGACGACCGCCGCCTTGGCGGGGTCGCCGTCGGCCATTGCGCGCAGCCCCTCCCCGGCGAGCCGCTCGAAGCGGTGCAGATCGACGTCGTCGGGGGCGGCCGCCAGCCGGTAGCCGCCGTCCGCGGACTCGACCGCGTCCGGCCCGACCGCCCGGCGGAGGCGACCGACCAGCGCCTGGAGGGCTCCGGTCGCGTCGGCGGGCGGGTCGCCGTCCCACACCTCCTCGACGAGGAGGCCGACGGGGACCGGTCTCCCGGCCCGCAGGGCGAGCACGGTCAGCAGGGCACGCAGCCGGGCCCCGCCGACCGGGACGGTCGTGCCGTCGGCGCGGAGTGCCTGGGTGGTGCCGAGAATGCGATAGCGCACGGGGTTCATTGTCTCCGGTGGCGAGGGAAGGACCGGCCTGCCCCGGGGGTCCCCGTCCCCGGCGGGGTCGGGAGCCGGGACGGCGGCGGCAGCACGAGCGGGGCGGTCACGGGCCCGGCGGGGTGGTACCGGGCCTGCCGGGCCCGACGGGGACGCCCGGGCCGCCGTGTCCGGCACCCGGCCGGGTTCCGCATGCCCACCTCCCCGCGTCCCCATGTCCCCCACGTCCCCATGTCCCCCACGTCCTCCTGTCCCCCACGTCCTCCTGTCCCCCACGTCCTCCTGTCCCCCACGTCTCCAGGTCCCTCACGTCTTCAGATCCCCGCGCTCCGATGTCCCCACGTCCCCACCTTCGCGGAACCCGGCCCCCTGGGCGAGACGTTTTCCGGGTGCGCCCGGTACGGTCGGGCAGTCCGTGCCGTGTCGTTTCCGACCCGGCTTCCGTCCAGACCGCGCCGGCCGTCCAGACCGTCTCCGTCCAGTCTGTCCAGGGAGTTCCATGACCACCGCCGCCACCGGGCGCAGCGACCGGAGGATCAGCCCCGTCTTCGTCGGGCTGCTGGCCGTGACGGCGGTCACCGGCTGGGCCGTCTGGAGCGGCTTCGCCGCACAGCCCGGGCTCGCCGTGTTCCTGTTCGTCACGGCCGCCTGGATCGTGTCGCTGTGTCTGCACGAGTACGCCCATGCCCGTACCGCCCTGCACAGCGGTGACATCTCGGTCGGGGCCAAGGGCTATCTGACGCTGAACCCGCTGAAGTACACCCATGCCCTGCTGAGCGTCGTCCTGCCGGTGGTCTTCCTGATCATGGGCGGCATCGGACTGCCGGGCGGCGCGGTCTTCATCGAGCGCGGCCGGATCCGCGGCCGCTGGCGGCAGAGCCTGATCTCGGCGGCGGGCCCGCTGACGAACGTGCTGTTCGCGGTGGTGTGCACGGCCCCGTTCTGGCTGCACGCGCTGGACGGGGTGCCCGCCCTGTTCCGCTTCTCCCTGGCACTGCTGGCGCTGCTCCAGGTCACGGCCTCGATCCTGAACTTCCTGCCGGTGCCCGGTCTGGACGGCTACGGGGTGATCGAGCCCTGGCTGCCCCTCGGCGTCAAGCGCCAGGTGGAGCCGTTCGCGCCGTTCGGGCTGCTCGCCGTGTTCGCGATCCTCGGGATCCCGTCGGTGGGCGCCGTGTTCTTCGACGCGATCGACGCGGTCCTGAGGGGGCTGGGCATCGACGATCTGCACCAGGCCTGCGGCTGGGAGCTGTACCGCTTCTGGCGGCCCGCTCCCGAGCTCTGCCTCAGCCAGTGACCCGGTCCCCGTCCCGGCCGCGGCCCCGGCGCAGCGAGAACCAGGCCATGTTGGAGGACACGGCCGCGAGCAGCACCCAGACGACGCCCAGCCAGTTGCCCCGGACGAAGGACACGACGGCCGCGGCGATCGACAGCAGGCACACGGCGAGCGCGTAGTACGCAAGGCGCCGGGCCGGACCGGACGGGGGCTGAGGGGGCATGGGGGTCGGCTCCTGGAGGACGGACGGTGTGGTCGTACGGCCTCCAGTGTCCCCCATGCCCGAAAGGCGCTAGACGTCGGTCACCCGCAGCCCGGCGTGGGCCTTGTACCGCCGGTTGACGGAGATCAGGTTGGCCACCAGGGACTCGACCTGGTGGGCGTTGCGCAGCCGCCCCGCGAAGACACCGCGCATTCCGGGGATCCGGCCGGCCAGCGCCTGCACGGTCTCCACGTCGGCGCGCTCCTCGCCGAGCACCATGACGTCGGTGTCGATCCGTTCGATGTCCGGGTCCTCCAGGAGGACGGCGGACAGATGGTGGAAGGCGGCGGTGACGCGGGAGTCCGGCAGCAGCGCGGCGGCCTGCTCGGCGGCGCTGCCCTCCTCGGGCTTGAGCGCGTAGGCGCCCTTCTTGTCGAAGCCGAGCGGGTTGACGCAGTCGACGACGAGTTTGCCGGTCAGCTCCTCGCGCAGCGACGCGAGGAGGGGGCCGTGACCCTCCCACGGCACGGCGACGATCACCAGGTCGCTGCGGCGCGCGGTCTCGGCGTTGTCGGTGCCCTCGATGCCGTGGCCGAGCGCCTCGGCGGCGGCCCGGGCGCGTTCGGCGGCGCGGGAGCCGATGATCACCTTCTGGCCGGCCCGGGCGAGCCGGTAGGCGAGGCCCTTGCCCTGCGGCCCGGTGCCGCCGAGCACGCCGACGACGAGCCCGGAGACGTCGGGAAGGTCCCAGGGGTCCTTGGCGGGGGCCTTGGGTGCACTGTCGCTAGAGGTCATGGGCCGACTCTACGTGCGCCCCGGTGCGCTGCGCCGCTCAGGTGAGGGCCGCCACCGGGATCCGGCGGAAGGTGATCGTCTCGTAGGCGCCGAAGTCGCCCGTCTCGTAGAGCAGTCCGACGGTCGCGGGATCGACGCGGACCAGGTCGGAGTAGGCGGCGGGCAGTCCGTCGACGGGGTACGCGGAGCGCCAGGTGGTGCCCCCGTCGGCGGAGGCGCGCACGGTCATCAGGGCGCGGAAGGCGGGGTCCGCGGGGCCGGAGTAGAGCAGCAGGTCCGGGTCGCGCAGCTGGAGGACGCTGCCCTGGCAGACGGGTGCGGCCAGGCCCGCCTGCGGGCGGAAGGGCTTCACCAGGGTGCGGCCGCCGTCGGCGGAGTGGGCGTCGGCGCGGTTGCCGGGGGACGGGGAGTCGTTGCGGGTGTTGAAGTAGACGCGTCCGTCGGGGAGTTCGGCCGCGGTGGTCTCGTTGACGTTGACATAGCCGTTGGTGTTCTCGTCCAGGTAGCCGAGGTACCAGTGCTCGCCGCGGTCGTCGCTGAGCAGGCAGTGGCCGCTGTTGTACCTGGCCTCGGTGCCGTTGTCGGTTCCGGTGGGCGGCAGGGTGTGGTTGCCGGGGACGAGGACGCGTCCGGTGGTGAGCTGGAGGGCGTGCCCGGGGGTGGTGGCGTACCAGCGCCAGCCGGGTTTCTTCACCTGGGCGGTGATCTCGCGCGGGCCGGACCAGGTCAGCCCGTCGTCGTCGCTGTGCTGCACCCAGACGCGGCGTCCGTCGGCGGCCTTGACCCTGCCGCGCAGGATGGCGTCCTCGGTCGCGCCCGCCGCCGCGCGGACCTGGACGAGCAGGACGCGGCCGGTGTCCAGGACGACGGGCGCGGGGTTTCCGGCCAGTCCGGTCCCGTTGCGGGCGACGGCCTGGAGCGGGCCCCAGCTGCGGCCGCCGTCGGTGGACCGCTTGAGCACGATGTCGATGTGCCCGTGGTCGGCGGCGGAGGCCACCCGCCCCTCGCAGAAGGCGAGCAGGGTGCCGGACCGGGTCGCGACGACGGCGGGGATGCGGTGGCTCGCATAGCCCTCGCGGCCCGCCCGGAAGGGGACGGAGGTCCCGCTCCCGGCGGTCCCGGCGGTCCCGGCGGTCTCGTTGGTCATACGGCTCCTCGGGTACGTCCGCGGTGGGTGCGGCTGCGAGCGTGGCGCGACTCCCGTCGCCGTCCGTCGCCTTCCGGCGCCTCCCTCCGACTCCCGTCGCCGTCCGTCGACTCCGGAACGGCTCTGTGCCCGGATCGGGCGAATGCGGGGTGAACTCCGGGTCACGACTGGCTCGTTGGGGCAGGATCCCGTCCCATGGACGCCGTACGGGTCGCGCTGCTGAGGGATGTGCTCGACGGGACCGAGTGGCTGGACGCCACCCGCCGGTTCGGGGGGACCCTGCGGGGTTCGGTGGTGTCGCAGGGCGGCGGGCTGCTGCTGGTCGGCACGGAGGAGTACGAGCCCTGGCATCTGGCCGCGCATCTGGTCGACGAGGCGGCCTGGTCGGGTACGCCGGAGCTGGCCCCGACGCTGGTACGGCACGCGGCGCGCCCGTCCGACCCGGCTCATCTCGGGGTGGGCCTCGGGCGGCTGTCGGCGGCGCGGCGCGGGGAGACGCTGCTGGTGGTGTCGCCCGACGCGGCGGATGCCGGGCTGCTGGAGCGGGTCCATGACGCGCGCCGGGCCGGGGCGACGGTGCTGGCGCTGGACTCCGGGGACCGCGAGCTGGCGGCCCTGGCCCATGACGTGCTGACGGTGACCGCGGCCATGGACCTCGGCCTGGACACCGTGCAGCACCTGGTGAGCGCGGCGGCCGGGGAGAACGCACCGCTCGCCCCGCGGCGCCGCCGCTTCCGGGACCGGCTGTCCCGCCTGGCCGACCAGCTGACCTCGCCGCCGCCCGCCCGGTGGTGAGCCGGGGAAAATCCGGTTGCCCGGGGCGCACGGTCCGGCCGAGCATGGCCCGTTGTGACCGAAGACCCCTCCCCCACCCCACCCTCCGCACGGAGCACCGCCACCGCCCCACCCCTTGAGGACGCCCCCACCGCCCCCACCGCCCCCACCGCCTCCACCCCGGCCGCGGGGAACGCCTCCCGGCTGCGTGCCCTGCTCCCGGATCTCGCGCCCTGGCGGGCGTCGGCGGACTTCCGCAGGCTCTGGCTGGCGGGGCTGATCACCAACTTCGGCAGCTTTCTGACCTTTGTGGCGCTGCCGGTGCAGCTGAAGGAGCTGACCGGGTCCGCGGCGGCGGTCGGCGCGATCGGTGCCGTGGAGCTGGTGCCGCTGATCGCCTTCGGTCTGTACGGCGGTGCGCTCGCCGACGCCCTGGACAAGCGGAAGCTGATCCTCTACACGGAGGCGGGCCAGGGCCTGCTGGGTGCCGTGCTGCTGGTGAACGCGGTGCTGCCGCGGCCCGGGGTGTGGCCGCTGTATCTGGTCGCGGCCCTGACCTCGGCGCTCACCTCGGTCCAGCGCCCGGCCCTGGACTCCCTGGTGCCGCGCATCGTGGCGCACGAGCATCTGCCCGCCGCCGCCTCGCTGAACTCCCTGCGCTGGACGGTCGGCGGGGTCGCCGGTCCGGCGCTGGCCGGTGTGGTGGTGGCGTACGCGGGCCTGGCCTCGGCATACGCCGTCGACGTACTGACCTTCGCGGTGTCCGTGGCGCTGGTCGTGGGGCTCGCCGCCTCCCCGGCCGCGCATCTGGGGGCGCGGCCCTCGCTGCGGTCGATCGCGGAGGGCGCGCGCTACGCCTGGGGCCGCAAGGAGCTGCTGGGGACGTACGCCGTCGACATCGTGGCGACCTTCTTCGCGATGCCGCTGGCGGTGCTGCCGTTCCTCGCGGACGAGCTGGGCGCCGAGTGGTCGCTCGGGCTGATGTACGCGAGCATCCCGGCCGGTGCCCTGCTGGTGTCGCTCACCAGTGGCTGGACCTCCCGGGTCCACCGGCACGGCCGGATGGTGGTGCTCGCGGCGGCGGGCTGGGGGCTGGCGGTCGCCGTGGCGGGGGTCATGCGCAATGTCTGGCTGGTGCTGCTGCTTCTGATGCTGGCCGGCTGCTGCGACATGATCAGCGGAATCTTCCGGGCCGCGATGTGGAACCAGACGATCCCGGACGAGCTGCGGGGCCGCCTGGCCGGGATCGAACTGCTGTCGTACTCGACCGGCCCCCAGCTGGGCCAGGTCCGCTCGGGCGCGGTGGCGGCCTGGCGGGGCGTGCGGGTGTCGGTCTGGTCGGGCGGTCTGCTGTGCACGGGCGCGGTGGCCCTGCTCGCCCTGTTCCTCCCGGCGCTGCTGGCCTACGACGCCCGCACCGACCCGCACGCGGTACGGCTGCGGGAGCGGCGGGCGGGGGCGGTGGCCTGAGGCCGGGCCGAGGGCGCACCCGGCGCCCCCGCCCACCCGGCCCGCCCGCCCCGGCCGCTCAGTCGCGGTCCGGCTCCCCCGTCGCGGAGGCGTCGTGCCACCGGGGGTCCGTGTCCCACTCCTCGTTGCGCTCGTGCGCGGTCGCCATCGCGTGCTCCGCCTCCCCGCGGGAGGCATACGGCCCGAAACGGTCCTTGGCCGGGCACTCCGGACCTTCCTCCACCTTGTGATGCTCCAGGCAGTAGTACCACTCGCCGGGTTTCCCGGCCGTCCGCTTCTTGAACAGCGCCATTGCCAAGGCTCCTTTCACCAGGGCCCATGTTCCCGCACAGCCGCTGGATAGACTCGCTGGCATGTCTGGCCAGTCGCTGCTCGTACCAGGAGAGCTGTCTCCCACCCGTTCCGTACCCGGAAACATCCGGCGCCCCGAATATGTCGGCAAGCCCGCGCCGACCCCGTACACCGGGCCCGAGGTGCAGACCCCCGAGACCGTCGAGGCGATGCGCACCGCCGGGCGGATCGCGGCGCGGGCGATGGCGGAGGCCGCGAAGCTGATCGCGCCCGGGGTCACCACGGACGAGCTGGACCGGGTCGCGCACACGTATATGTGCGACCACGGCGCCTATCCCTCGACCCTGGGCTACCGGGGCTTCCCCAAGTCTCTGTGCACCTCGGTCAACGAGGTCATCTGCCACGGCATCCCGGACTCCACGGTGCTGCGCGACGGCGACATCGTCAATCTGGACGTGACGGCGTACATCGGCGGCGTCCACGGCGACAACAACGCCACCTATCTCGTCGGTGACGTCGACGAGGAGTCCCGGCTGCTGGTGGAGCGCACCCGGGAGTCGCTCGACCGCGCGATCAAGGCCGTCCGCCCGGGCCGCCAGATCAACGTGATCGGGCGGGTCATCGAGTCGTACGCCAAGCGCTTCGGCTACGGCGTGGTGCGGGACTTCACCGGGCACGGCATCAACTCGTCGTTCCACTCCGGGCTGATCGTCCCGCACTACGACAGCCCGCACGCCACCACCGTGATCCAGCCCGGCATGACCTTCACCATCGAGCCCATGCTCACCCTCGGCACCCATGAGTACGACATGTGGGAGGACGGCTGGACGGTGGTGACGAAGGACCGCAGGCGCACGGCGCAGTTCGAGCACACCCTGGTGGTCACGGACACGGGCGCGGAGATCCTGACCCTGCCCTGAGCCCCGGCCCGCACCGCCCTCGCCGCAACGGGAGCCCGTTCCGCACAGGAACGGGCTCCCGCCGTGTGGAGGGGTCCCGGCTCCGTGGGTACGGTCTTACCGACAGCACGTCGGTAAACGAGGGAGGCCCCATGAACGCGCCGGACCCGTCCCGCACGGCGTTCTCGACGCTCCTGCGCTCCGCGTCGAAGGACCACCACCGCGAGGCCAGCACCTCGGGCTTCATCAGCGGTCTGCTCGGCGGCGCCCTCGGCGTCGAGGCGTACGCCCGGTACACCGAGCAGCTGTGGTTCCTCTACGAGGCGCTGGAGGCCGGGGCCGGGCGGCTGGCCGGGGACCCGGTGGCGGGCCCCTTCGTCCGGCCGGAGCTGTTCCGGCTGGCCGAGCTGGAGCGGGACCTCGCCCATCTGCGCGGACCCGGCTGGCGGTCCGGCCTCGACCCGCTGCCCGAGACCGGGGCGTACGCGGCCCGGGTGCGGGAGTGCGCCGAGCGCTGGCCCGGCGGATATGTGGCCCACCACTACACCCGCTACCTGGGCGATCTGTCCGGCGGCCGGATCATCCGCGACACGGCGGAGCGGACCTGGGGCTTCACCCGGATGGGCGACGGGGTGCGTTTCTATGTGTTCGAGGGGATCCCCAACCCGGTGGCGTTCAAGCGGACGTACCGGACACTGCTGGACGGGATCCGGGCGGACGAGATGGAGAAGCAGCGGGTCGTCGCCGAGTGCCGGCGGGCGTACGCGCTCAACACGGCGGTGCTGGGGGCGCTGGGCGAGGAGTTCCCGCAGAGCGCCTGAGCCCCGGGGCCGGGTCCCTCGACACCCGGCCCCTCAGCACCCGGCCGCTCGGCGCCGGGCACCCGGTGCTCGGCGCTCGGCGCTCGGCGCCGAGCCTCAGCGCTCCAGGGAGACCCGGCCCCCGATCTCCACCCAGTCCTCCGGCTGCGGTGCGGTGAGGATCTGGGAGCCCGCGCCCTGGCGGATGTTCAGGGCGCGGCCGAGCCGGGCGGTGAGCAGCAGGGCCGCGGCGCCCGTCGCCTCGTCCTCGTCGATGCCGTCGTCCCGGCCGGGGAAGGCGCGGGCCCGCACCCGGCCGCCCGCCTCGTCCTCCCAGGCCCAGGCGTAGACCCACTCCCCGGGCGGCGGGACGTCGAGGGCGTCCACCGCGGCGGCCGTCGGGAACTGCCGCAGGGTGCGCGGCGGTGCCCACCGGGGCCGGGCCTCGATCCAGCTGAACTCGCCGTCCAGCCGCACCCCCACCACCCCGGCCGGGGTGGCGAGTTCGGGCACGTCGAGCAGCCAGCCCGTGCCCACACAGGGGTGCCCGGCGAAGGGCAGCCGCAGGGTGGGGGTGTAGATGTCGATCAGGCCGCGCTCGGGGTCGTCGACGAACACGGTCTCGCTGAAGCCGAGCTTCGCGGCGAACGCCTGCCGTTCGGCGCGCCCGGGGACGGCCGAACCGTCGCGGACGACGCCCAGTTCATTGCCGTAGCCGCCGTCCGGGCCGCAGAAGACACGCAGCACGTCGTAGTCAGTCACCCGGGCATTCAAACACCGCCCGGGCGGCGGGGACCGTCCGGGCACGGCCGCCCGCCGCGCGCTCCGGGGAGAGACGGTCCGGCTGCCCCCGCGGCCGCCTGACCCCCTCTTTACCATTCCTTGGGATCCGGATTGAGACGCCGTAATCAAGCCGTATCTGTGATCTTCCGATGGGATCCGAATCACGCACCGGGTGGGTACCGGTGAGGTGAGGCTCAGGTAACTTAGGCAAGCCTCACCCACTCCGCCCGGACTCCTTCCGGCGCGGCTTGTCCTCGTTCGCCCCTTGGAGCATGCATGCGAGCCGTCCGACTCTCCGTTGTCACCGCAGCCGCCGCCGCGGCCGCCCTGACCTCCGTCACGGCCTGCACCGCCAAGAGCGACGCCAAGGGCGGCGACGCGATCCAGGTGACGGCCGCCGACTCCAAGTGCGACACCTCGGCCAAGACCGCACCGGCCGGCCAGGTCACGCTGAACATCGAGAACAAGGGCTCCCGGGCCACCGAGGTCGAGATCCTCTTCCCGGACGACCGGATCGTCTCCGAGAAGGAGAACATCGGCCCGGGCACCAAGTACACGCTGACCGCCGAGATCAAGGCCGGTTCGTACGAGATCGCCTGCCGTCCGGGCATGAAGGGCCTCGGCGTCCGGCAGAAGCTGACCGTCACCGGCGGCGGCTCGGCCGCCGAGCGGAACCCGCAGCTGGACCAGGCGGTCGCCCAGTACCGCGAGTACGCCCAGGAGCAGGCGGACGCCACCGTGCCGCTCGCCGAGACCTTCGCCAAGGCGATCAAGGCCGGGGACCTCGCGGCCGCGCAGAAGGCCTACGCGCCCTCGCGTGTCGGCTGGGAGCGCACCGAGCCGGTCGCCGAGTCCTTCGGTGACATCGACCCCAAGACGGACACCCGCGCCGACGGCCTGGAGAAGGGCCAGAAGTGGACCGGCTGGCACCGGCTGGAGAAGTCCCTCTGGCAGGACAAGAAGATCGGCCCCGCCGAGAAGACCCTCGCGGACCAGCTCGTCAGCGACCTGAAGAACTGGCAGACCCGGGTCGGCAAGGCCGAGATCACCCCCACCTCCATGGCCAACGGCGCCAAGGAGCTGCTGGACGAGGTCGCCACCGGCAAGGTCACCGGTGAGGAGGACCGCTACTCGCACACCGACCTGGTCGACTTCCAGGCCAACGTCGACGGTGCGCAGAAGGCCTACGAGCTGCTGAAGCCGGTCGCCGCCAAGAACGACCAGGCGCTGACCGCCGAACTCGACAAGCAGTTCGCGGCCCTGGACACCCTGCTCGGCAAGTACCGCACGGGCAAGGGCGACGCCGACTTCGTCTCGTACGAGAAGGTCACGGGGGACCAGCGCAAGGGGCTGTCCGACGCGGTGAACGCGCTCGCGGAGCCGCTGTCGAAGCTCGCCGCCGCAGTGGTGAAGTAAAGGACCCGACGCATGACGAACACGGACACGACCCGGGAGACGGCCGACGCGGAGTCCGCCGCCGCCTCCCCCGCCCCCTCCCGCCGCGCCCTGCTCGGCTGGGGCGGGGCGGGCCTCGCGCTCGGCGCCGCCGCGGCCGGGGGCGCGGTGGCCATGACGCGCACCGGTGACGACATGGACCCGACGGCCGCGGACACCGGTGCCGCCGTCGCCTTCCACGGCACCCACCAGGCGGGCATCGCCACGCCCGTCCAGGACCGGCTGCACTTCGCCGCGTTCGACGTGAAGACCGACGACCGTGACGAGTTCGTCCAGATGCTGAAGGACTGGACGGCGGCCGCGCGGCGGATGACCGCGGGCCGGGCGATCGGCGACGGCGCCTACGGCGGTCTGGCCGAGGCCCCGCCGGACGACACCGGTGAGGCCCTGGGCCTCAAGCCGTCCCGGCTGACGCTGACGATCGGCTTCGGCCCGTCGTTCTTCGAGAAGTTCGGGCTGGACAAGCGGCGCCCCGACGCCCTGGTCGACCTGCCCGCGTTCGCGGGCGACGACCTCGAAGCCTCCCGCACCGGCGGCGACCTGTGCATCCAGGCGTGCGCGGACGACCCGCAGGTCGCGGTGCACGCGATCCGCAACCTGGCCCGCATCGGCTTCGGCAAGGTCGCCATCCGGTGGTCCCAGCTCGGCTTCGGCAAGACCTCGTCGACCACCCCGGGTGCCCAGACCCCCCGCAATCTCATGGGATTCAAGGACGGCACCCGCAACATCGCGGGCACCGAGACGGACCGGCTGAAGAAGTTCGTCTGGGTCGGCGACGGCGACGGCGGGCACGACGCGGCCTGGATGACGGGCGGTTCGTATCTCGTCGCCCGGCGCATCCGGATGCACATCGAGCCCTGGGACCGCACCTCGCTCCAGGAGCAGGAGGACGTCTTCGGCCGCGACAAGGGCGAGGGCGCACCCGTGGGCAAGGCGAAGGAGCACGACGCCCCGTTCCTGAAGGCGATGAAGCCCGACGCCCATGTGCGTCTCGCCCACCCCGACTCCAACGGCGGGATCACCATCCTGCGCCGCGGCTACTCCTTCACCGACGGCACGGACGGACTGGGCCGCCTGGACGCGGGCCTGTTCTTCCTCGCCTACCAGCGCGACCCGCGCAAGGGTTTCATCCCGCTCCAGCGCAGGCTGTCGGCGTCGGACGCGCTCAACGAGTACATCCAGCACGTGGGTTCGGCCGTCTTCGCGGTCCCGCCGGGCGTCCGCGACCAGAACGACTGGTGGGGCCGGACCCTGCTGACCGAGGAGGCCTAGCCCGTGTTCTCCAACTACCTGATCGGTCTGCGCGAGGGGCTGGAAGCCAGCCTCGTCGTCTGCATCCTGATCGCCTATCTGGTCAAGACCGGCCGCAGGGACGCCCTGAAGCCCATCTGGACCGGCATCGCGATCGCGGTGACCCTCGCGCTGGGCTTCGGCAGCGTCCTCGAATTCGGCTCCGAGGAGATGACGTTCCAGGCGCAGGAGGCGCTCGGCGGCTCCCTGTCGATCGTCGCGGTCGGCCTGGTGACCTGGATGGTCTTCTGGATGCGGCGCACCGCCCGGCATCTGAAGAAGGAGCTGCACGGCAAGCTGGACGTGGCGCTGCAGCTGGGCACGGGCGCGCTGGTCGCCACCGCGTTCCTGGCCGTGGGCCGGGAGGGCCTGGAGACCGCGCTGTTCGTGTGGGCGTCGGTGCACGCGGCCGGCGACGGCACTCCGCGCCCCCTGATCGGGGTGGCGCTCGGCCTGGCCACGGCGGTCCTGCTGGGCTGGCTGTTCTACCGTGGCGCCCTGAAGATCAACCTCGCCAAGTTCTTCACCTGGACCGGCGGCATGCTGGTCGTCGTCGCCGCGGGCGTGCTCGCCTACGGCTTCCACGACCTCCAGGAGGCCGACTGGCTCCCGGGCCTGACGCACCTCGCCTTCGACATCAGCGATGTCATCCCGCCGGACAGCTGGTACGGCACCCTGCTGAAGGGCGTCTTCAACTTCCAGCCCGACCCGACGGTCCTCCAGCTCACGGTGTGGCTGCTGTATCTGGTGCCCACGCTCGTGATCTTCCTCTCCCCGGCCGGTCTCCCCCTGGGCAGGAGCAGGCAGAGCGCCACTCCTCCCCCGGTGCGCGACCAGGTCTGACGGGACGTCGGCCCGCCCTGGGCGCGGCCGCGGTGCGGGCGGTGGGGGAACCCGCCGCCCGCCGCCCGTCCCGTCCCGGTAGGGTTCGCCTCCGGGAAGGGGAAGGTGAAGGTCACTGATGAGCAGGGATCGCGGGGAGCGCAGCCCTCGAACGTTCCGTAGCCGGGGCCCTCGGCCGGGCCGAACACCCGGCCTCCGTACGCTCCGTGGTCACCGCCGCCTGGCCCTGGCGACGGTCCTGGCCGCCGCCGTCGCCCTGACGGCGAGCGGCTGTGTCGTCGTCCACGGCGAGCGCGTGGTCGTGCCGAACGCGGCCAGGTCCGAGGCCTCCCGGGCGCTGACGGACTTCCTCGATGCCTACAACAAGGCGGACAAGACCTACGACCGCTCCCAGGACGCCGACCGGGTCGCGGGCGCCCTCGCGGACATCGACGCGGGCAAGCTGGCGGCCGGGCACCGCAACAGCCCGGACGGCAATGCCGCCCATGTCCCGCTGACGCTGACCGGCGCCACGTTCACCATCCCGAAGAAGGCGGGCTGGCCCCGCTGGTTCGTCGCCGACGCCCACGCCAACAAGGGCAGCGGAAGCGCCCATTGGCTGCTGGTCTTCACCCGCTCCGGCCCCGACCGGGTGTGGGCGGTGTCGTATCTGACGATTCTCGCGGCGGGCGATGTGCCGGTCTTCGCCAAGGACAAGGACGGCTGGGCCGAGCCCGTGCCCGCGGACGACCCGGCGCTCGCGGTGCCGCCGAACGGGCTGGGGGCGGCGTACGCGTCGTATCTGAAGAGCGGCGGGAACACGTTCGCCCCCGGGCCGCACACCTCCCAGTGGCGGGCCACCCGGCAGGCGGACGCCGCGAAGCCCGGTCTGGCCCGGCAGTATCTCGACCAGCCGCTGACGGGCGGCGCCTACGCCCCGCTGGGGCTGCGCACGGCCGACGGCGGCGCCCTGGTGTTCTTCGCGACGCACCACTTCGAGAAGCAGACCACCGCGCCGGGCGTGAACATCAATATCGGCGATCCGAACGTCAAGGCCCTGCTGACCGGCGAGGTCAAGCAGTCCCTGACCGAGGAGTTCGTCTCCAACCAGGCGGTGCTGGACCCGGCGCGGGGTCAGGTGAAGTTCCTGAGCCGGGTGCAGGGGCTGACGGGCGCGAAGGGCGAGTGAGGGCCTGAGGCGTCCGGGGGCTTGAGCATCCGGGGGCCTGAGCGCCAGGGGGCCCTGCGTCCGTGGCCCTGTGTCCGGGGGCCTGTGTCCGGGGGCTCAGCGTCCGTGCGGTCGGCCCGCGAGCCGGTCCTCGGCGGTGTCCCCGGCGTGGCGGGCGCAGGCGTCCGTCAGATGCTCCAGCAGGCTCAGCGGGTCCGGCAGCGCGTGCTCCGGGCCCCGCACCCACTCGACGGCCAGGGAGCCGGGCAGTTGCGCGGGCGGGAGGAGCACATAGGAGCCCCGGCAGTGCCAGCGCAGGCCGGGGTGCTCGTCCATGGTCTCCGGGCGGCAGTCCAGCGCGCACGGCCACCACTCGTCCTCGTCCTCGGGGGTGCCGCGGGTCAGGGTGAAGAACAGCATGCGCCCGTCGCCGGTCACGGCGACCGGACCGACCTCGGTACCGGAGGCGAGCAGTCCGGCGAGCGCCTCCGCACCGGCCTCCCGGGGGACGTCCAGGACGTCGTGGACCATTCCGGTGGCGGTGATGAAGTTGGCCTGCGGCTCGTTCCGGATCCAGCGCTCGATCTGCGCGCGGTCCGTCGTGGACTGGGTCTGCCAGGCGAAGGAGACGGGGTGCCGGGCGGGCGTGGGACAGCCGATGCGGTCGCAGGAACAGCGGTAGCCCACGGGGTGCGCGGCGGGCGCGAGGGGCAGCCCGGCGGCGGCAGCGGCCAGCAGCATCGGCTCACGGCCGGCGTCTGCGGCGTCCTCCCCGGGGCGGGCGGGACGGCGTCCGCGCAGCCACTGGGAGATCCTGCCCTGCCCGCCCGTGCGGCGGCCGAACCCTGCGCTCATGTATGCCCTCGCCTCACTGCCGTGGTCGGGACGCATGCCCCATGCTCCCACCATCCTGCGCCCCGGGTGACCCGAGCCCGCGTCCGGGGTGGACGGGGGGCGGCCGAGGGCGGGCCGGTTTCAGCGGTCGTCGGCTGATTTATCCCCATGTATCCGGCAGAGGGGGAGACCGACGCGAGTGTCCAGTCGTACAGACATACCTACGACGGGATTCCGGCCCCACGGCGGGGCTCCGGGCGCGCGGCGCGGCTCCGGGCGCGGGCTGCCGCGGGCTACTCCCCCTGCGGCGGGGGCCACGGGGAGCCCCAGTCGGCGTCGCGGGCCGCGCGATAGAGGGCGCCGTGGCGTTTGGTGACCGTGTCGCGGTGCAGGGACTCGTCCGGGCCGCACAGGTCGAGCAGCACCTGGCCCTTGCGGATCTGCGGGCGGCGCACGACCCGGGAGGCGGCCGGGTGCAGCGGGAGGCGGGTCGCCGCGACATAGCTGAACTTCTCGTCCTCGTACGCCAGCGAGCCGCCCTTGACCTGCCGGTGCAGCGAGGAGCGGCTGACCCGGGCCGAGAAGTGGCACCAGTCCTCGCCGGGCACGATGGGGCAGGCGGCGCTGTGCGGGCAGGGCGCGGCGACACGGAATCCCGCGGCGATCAGCCGGTCGCGGGCCTCGATGACCCGGGCGTAGCCGTCCGGGGTGCCGGGTTCCACCACCACGACCGCCTGCGCGGCGGCCGCGGCCGCGTCGACGACCGCCGTCCGGTCGGCCCCGGTCAGCTCCCCGAGGACGTAGGAGACGGTGACGAGATCGGTGCTCTCCAGGGTGAGCGCCGATCCGATACGGGAGCGCTGCCACTCGGCGGCCTTCAGCGCGGGGTTCGCGGCGGCGATCTCCCGGCCCAGGGCGAGCGCGGGCTCCGCCCAGTCGAGCACGGTGACCGGGCGCTCCCCGTCCCAGGTGGCGCTGACGGCCCAGGTGGCCGCTCCGGTGCCGCCGCCGATGTCCGCATGGCTCCCCGGCGTCCAGCCGGGCACGGCCTCGGCGAACTCCGCCAGCGCCGAGGACACCGCCTCGAAGGTCGCGGGCATCCGGTACGCGGCGTACGCGACCACGTCCGAACGGTCCCGCAGCACGGGCGCGTCCGTCGGGGTGCGCCCCCGGTAGTTGGCGATCAGCCGCTCCACGGCCTGCGTGGCCTGTTTGGCGGGCAGACCGTCGAGCAGCCCGGCGAGGGCGGTGCGCAGGGTGTCGGCGGGGAAGACGGGGGCGTTCACCCGCCGATTCTCTCAGGTGCCCCGGACCGCCCCGGCCAGCCGATCCCCCAGTGCCACCCGCACCCGGTGGTCGGGGTCCCGGCGGCGCGGATGGACCGCGTTCGCGAGGAGGACCAGGAAGGTGTCCGTCGCCGGGTCCAGGACCAGGGACGTTCCCGTGAAGCCGGTGTGACCGGCGGCGCCCCGGCCCGCCAGCGCCCCCATGAACCACGGCTGGTCGACCGCGAAGCCCAGGCCCGGCGGGGTCAGCATCAGCTCCACGAGGTCGGGGCCCAGGATCCGCGCGGTCCCGTAGGCGCCGCCGGACAGCAGGGTCCGGCAGAGGACGGCCAGGTCCCGTGCCGTCGAGAACAGGCCCGCGTGCCCGGCCACCCCGCCGAGCGCCCAGGCGTTCTCGTCGTGCACCACCCCGCGCAGCATGCCCCGGTCCGCCTTGGCCCAGGGCCGCCGCTGGTCCTCCGTGGCCGCCGCCTCCGGGCACGGCCCGAAGGCGGTGGCCGTCATCCCGAGCGGACGGGTGATGCCGTCGCGGACCAGCACGTCGAGGGTGCGCCCGGTGACGCGTTCCAGGACGTACTGGAGGAGCAGCAGATTCAGGTCCGAGTAGCGGTGGGTGCCGGGCGCGCCGACCGGTGCCTCCGCGCGCAGCAGGGCGAGCCGGGCCTCGGCGGAGGGGCAGTCGTACAGCGGGAGTTCGGGCCGCAGCCCGGAGGTGTGGGTGAGCAGCTGCCGTACGGTGACGCCGTGCTTCGCCGCCGCGTGGAAGTCCGGCAGATACGCGCCCACCCGCGCGTCGATGCCGAGGGTGCCGCGCTCCAGCTGCTGCATCGCGGCGACCGCGGTGAACAGCTTGGTGAGCGAGGCCAGGTCGAAGGGGGTGTCCACGGTCGCCGGGACCCGCGCCCCGGGCGGCAGCTCGACGCCCCGGTCGCTCTCCTCGTCGTAGGCCGAGTGGCGGACCGCCCAGCCCGCCGCCTCCGCCAGGGCGATGACCGGGCCGCGCCCGGCGACCACCACGGCGCCGGACGCCCAGGGGCGGTCCCCGGCGACGGCGTCGTGGAGGTCCCGTACGGCATGGCGCAGTTCCGCCGGATCGAGCCCTGCCCGCTCCGGGGTGTCGACGCGCAGTCTCGGTGCGCTCAGCTCTCCTCCCCGAGGAGTTCCGCGCCCGCGCGGCTGCGGGCGGTCCAGGGACGGCACAGTGCCATGAAGCAGCCGAGGGCCACCAGCGCGGCCGCCAGTTGGACGACGGCCATCGGGACGGCGGTGTGCTCTCCGGCGATGCCGACGAGCGGCGAGGCCACCGCGCCGACCAGGAAGGAGGTGGAGCCGAGCAGCGCGGAGGCGGAACCGGCGTGGTGCCGGGTGCGCATCAGGGCCAGCGCCTGGGTGTTGGGCAGGGTGAAGCCCATCGCCGACATCAGCACGAAGAGGGCGGCCGCGACCGGCGCCAGCCCGACCTGACCGAGGGCGCCCGTCGCCATCAGCAGCAGGGCCGCCGCGGCGAGGGCGACGACGGTGAGGCCCGCCGCCAGCACCTTGTCGAGGGCGACCCGGCCGACCAGGACCTTGCCGTTGATCTGCCCGGCGACCACCAGACCGACGGAGTTGAGGCCGAACAGCAGGCTGAAGACCTGCGGGGAGGCACCGTAGATCTCCTGGATCACGAACGGGGAGGCGCTGATATAGGCGAAGAGCGCGGCGAAGGCGAAGCCGCCCGCGAGGGTGTAGCCGGTGAAGGCCCGGTCGGCGATCAGGGCCCGCAGGGAGCGCAGGGTCGCGCCCGCTCCCCCGCCGTGCCGTCCGGACGGCGGGAGCGTCTCGGGGAGCCTTGCCCAGACGAGCCCACCGAGCGCGGCCCCGACGACGGTGAGGACGACGAAGACGCCCCGCCAGTCGGTGAAGCGCAGCAGCTGGCCGCCGATCAGCGGCGCCACGATCGGTGCGACTCCGGAGATCAGCATGAGGGTGGAGAAGAACCGGGCCATGGCCGCGCCGTCGTAGAGATCGCGTACGACGGCCCGCGCGATCACGATCCCGGCCGCGCCCGCGAGCCCCTGCACCAGCCGGAACGCCACCAGCGCCGTCACCGAGGGGGCGAGCGCGCAGAGCGCGGTGGCGACGACGTAGACGGCCAGCCCCGCCAGCAGCGGGCGCCGCCGTCCCCACCTGTCGCTCAGGGGGCCGACCACCAGCTGGCCGAGGGCCATGCCCGCGAGGCAGCCGGTGAGGGTGAGCTGCACGGTCGCGGCGGGCGCGTGCAGGGATGTGGTGACCTCCGGCAGGGACGGCAGGTACATGTCCATGGCCAGCGGGGGTGTGGCGGTGAGGCCGCCGAGGAGGAAGGTGACCAGAACGCCGGTGCGGCGGAGCGCGGCCCCGTCCCCGGTGGGGGCCGCTGCGGGGGGTACGGCGGGGGCGGCGGACGGGGGTGTGCCGGGGGCCGTCGCCTCCGCCGCGGGTATGTGACCGGTGTCCGTGCTCTCCGCTCGGTCTGCGGTGCGGTCCTCCGGCTCGTTCCGGTGGTGCGCGGTGCGGCCGCCCTCGGGCATGGGCCCCTCCCTCTTGTCGCGGTCCGCCCCATGGTCTCAGCTCCCGGGGACCGGCAGGAGTGAGCGGAGGGGCTCCGGCGGCGCTTCGGGCCCGGTGGGCACGGCCGAGGAAGGCAACCGTTCAACCTGCACATACGGAGTGAGGACCTCCGCACTCTCCGTGGTCATGGCGGGCTTATGCTCAACACTCCTCCACCAGAGCTTCACAGTTGGAGCAGTGGGGTTCCGGACCACATCCAGGGGGGCGGCAGCCGTTCCGCGGCCGGCAGGGGGTGGACCTCGCGGGGAATCGCGGGGTGCGCACCGGCCACGGAACGGCTGCCCAGTACCGGAGCCCGGGGGCGGATTCGGAGCCGGGGTCCGCGCCCGGAGCGGGGATCCGATCCGGAGCCGGGGTCCGCGCTCCGAGCCGGAGCCGGCCCGCGCCCGGAGCCGGAGCCCGGGTCCGCGCCCGGTGTCAGCGCCGGTGGCGCCCCTCCTCCGCCACGGTCCGCCGACGGCGCCCGCGCAGCGCGTACGCGCCGCCCGCCAGCAGCGCCAGCACGCCCGTGGCCCCGCCGGCCAGCGCCCAGGTCGAGCCGTGGTGCGCCGGGGAGGCGCCCGTCCGCTCCTTCCCCGCCGGGGCGGGGGTCGCCTTGGAGCCGCCCTCGCTGAGCGGTTCCACCAGGGTGCCGACGGGCCGGGCGGCGCGGGCCTGCCCGAAGCCCCAGTCGAGCAGGGCGGCGGTCTCCTCGTAGACGCCGTTGCCGCCCGGCTCGGGGTGCATCACGGTGACCAGCAGGGTGCGGCCCCCGCGGGTGGCGGCTCCCGTGAAGGTGTTGCCCGCGTTGCTGGTGTAGCCGTTCTTGACGCCGATGATCCCCTTGTAGGCGCCCAGCCCCCAGGCGCCGGTCAGCAGCCGGTCGGTGTTCTGGATCTGGAAGGTCTTGCTGCCGCCCGCCGGGAAGTCGGCGGTCCGGGTGGCGCAGTACCCCCGGAAGTCGGGGTTCCGCAGCCCGTGGCGGGCGAACAGCGTGAGGTCGTACGCGGAGGACAGCTGCCCCTTGTGGTCGAAGCCGTCCGGGCTGACCACATGGGTGTCCAGGGCCTGGAGGTCCTCGGCCCTGGCCTGCATCTCCGCGACGGTCCTGGCCAGGCCTCCGTTGAGATGGCTCAGCACATGCACCGCGTCGTTGCCGGAGCGCAGGAAGACGCCCAGCCACAACTGCTGGACCGTGTAGGTGATTCCGGGCTTGATGCCGACCAGGCTGGACCCGGCGGGGACGTCCGCGAGGTCGGCGTCGGTGACCTTGTGGGTGAGGCCGTGGTCGAACTTCCCGAGCACGGTGTCCGCGAACAGCATCTTCAGTGTGGAGGCGGGGGCGAGCCGCTGGTGCGCGTTGTACGAGGCCAGCACCTCCCCGCTCTCGTGGTCGGCGACGATCCAGGAGCGGGCGCTGAGTCTCTTCGGCAGGGCGGCGGCCCCCTGCACCTGGACACCGGGGCCTCTGAGGCGGGCGCCGCCGATGGCCGCGGTATGGCCAGGGCTCGCGGCGGCGGGGGCGGCGGTCAGCGGCGCGGCGGCGGCGAGGCCGAGCACGGCACGTCGGGACAGTCGCGGTGAGAGCGAAGAGGAATCACGCACCCCGGGACCGTACAAAACAGTCGGCGCCGCGGCACAGCGGGGTAACAAAGGGGTGGCAAAGGACGGGTCATGACGGCGTAGAACACCCGGACGGCGGCCCGGACAGCCACTCCCGGAGGCCGCCCGCCACCCGAACGGCACGGTGGACGGGCCCCGGTGGCCGGGGCGGTGGGACGGTGGAACCGCGGACCGTTCCCGCCGACTGGCCCTGGAGTGATCGTGGACTGTATCGACCGACGTGATGTGGGACTGCTGCTGCTCCGGCTGGGCACCGGCGGGCTGCTGGCGGCGCACGGCACCCAGAAGCTGTTCGGCTGGTTCGGCGGCGGCGGCCTCGAGGGCACCGGGCGGTTCATGGAGTCGATCGGCTACTCCCCCGGCAAGGCCAGCGCGGCGGCGGCCGGGCTCACCGAGACGGGCGGGGGCGCCCTGCTGGCACTCGGTCTCGCGACACCGGCGGCGGGCGCGGCGGCGGCCGGTGCGATGGCGGGGGCGGCGGCGGTGCACGTACCGAACGGTTTCTTCGCCCAGGGCGGCGGCTACGAGTACGCGGCCTCCCTCGCCCTCACGGCGGCGGGCCTGGCGGTCGCGGGCCCCGGACGGCTCTCCGCGGACGCGCTGTTCGGCCAGGCCGTGAACCGCGACTGGATGGTCCCGGCGGCGTTCGCGGTGACGGCGGCGGCCACGGCCCTGGTGGTCGGCGCGCGCAGCAGGAGGCTGCGCAGGAGGGCACAGGGCGAACAGGAAGCCCTGTTCGACGCGTAGCCGCCGGACACGCCGCCTGCTCCGCGCCGCCGCCCGTCCGCCACCTGTCCGCCGGTTGTCCGCCGATCGTCCGCCGACGCGCTACGAGCCGAGGGCCGCACCCCCGGCCGCCCCTGACCCGGCGTCCGCCGACCCCGCACCGCCTGACCCGACGTCCGCCGACCCCGCACCGCCGGACCCGGCGGCCACCCCGGCCTCCCGGCGGCCCTCCGCCCCCAGCGAGCGTGCGGTGACCCGTTCCAGATGGGCCGTGAAGACCTCGCGCGCGTCCGGGGTCATCGTGCGCAGCGCCACCAGGGCCGTGATCACGACGTCGCACAGCTCCGCCTGTACGTCGTCCCAGCTGTGCGTCACACCCTTGCGGGGATTGCGGCCCATCGCGCCGATCACCGCCTGCGCGACCTCGCCGACCTCCTCCGACAGTTTCAGCACCCGCAGCAGCAGGCTGTCCGCGCCGTCGGGCGGGCGGCGCGCGTCCAGCCAGGCGTGCAGCAGACCGATCGACTCCCAGGGGCCCGTGGAGATGTTGTGCACGTCCCTGCCCGGCTCGTCCATACCCGCAGCGTGCCATGCGGCGCCCGGGAAAGGGGGCCGAGCCCCTGAAGGATCGTTTCCGCGGAACTTCTCCCCGGCGAACCGGGCGAGGAACGATCGTGAACAGTTGTCAATGCGTCCAAGTGAGCCGTCCCGAGCGGCTGTTGGCAGTCGCTGACTGATAAGATCATTGGACTTTCAGAAGGCTGGTATCGCGTCATGTGCGCGTCACGGGGGACAGTCTCAGGCCCCATCGCGAAGGAGTAGCCGTTGATCCGCCGATAAGGCCCGCGGCCCGCGATACGGGCCGTGGTCGTACGGCCGACAGCTGCTTCCGCGAGGCGACTTGAAGAGAGTCTCATGACGTCACTGATCAAGGATCCACTCCTGTGGCTCCTGTTGGTAGTACTGATCGCTGCGGCCCTCGCAGTGAATCGGGCCCGGAGAACCAACATGGCTCTCCGGAAACAGAACACCGACCTGGGCTCCGTCCGGGACGGCCTCCATCTGGAGACCCAGCGGCTGCACGCCGAGTACGCGGCACTGCGGGCCGACCAGGAGCGCGCCCTCGCGGAGGTGCGCGGCGACGCGGAGGCGGAGACCAAGGACGTACTCAAGTCCTGGATGCGCAGCCTCCAGGTGCTGGCCGACCAGCAGCAGCGCTCCATCAGCGATCTGGCCAGGCTGAAGTACGGCGACGACGCCCAGGTCCTGGCCGACCTGATGACCATCGACCACACCAACAGCCAGTTCGGGCGGCGTGCGCAGGGCATCGCCGCGCTGTGCGGCGGCTGGCTGGGGCGCCGCGAGACCGCCGCGGCGGTGTACGACGTGGCGCGCAGTGCCACCGGGCGCATCAAGCACTTCGACCGGGTGAAGATCCACAGCCGGGTCAGCGTGCATGTCGCGGCCACCGCCGTGGAACCCGTGGCCGTCGTCCTCGCCGAACTGCTCGACAACGCGACCAACTACAGCGCGCCGGGCACCCCCGTCGAGATCAACATCCAGGCCGTTCCCACCGGTATCTGCCTGATCGTCGACGACGCCGGTCTGGGCATCAGCCAGGAGGAGAAGGACCGCGCCGCCGCTCTGCTGAACCCGGGGGCGCCCGTCTCCATCACCAGCCTCGGCAACCCGCCCCGGGTCGGCTTCGCCGTCGCCGGTGTGCTCTCCGAACGGTACGGCTTCAAGGTGTCGGTCGATTCCGTGTCGCCGTACGGCGGTGTGCGCGCGGTCATCCTTCTGCCGGAGAGCCTCTTGACCAACGAAGCCCCCGAACCCGTGGCCGAGACCGGCCTGACCGCCGACGCGGGCCCGGTGGCGGACACCGCGCGGGTGTCCCGGATCCCGGCCGCGGTGCCGATCATCGGAACGACGGCGGGCGGGCTGCCCAAGCGCCGCAGGACCGTCGCGGTGGTCCCCCAGCCGACCGCCGCGGAGCACGAGCCGATGCCGATGCCGATGCCGATGCCGGAGCAGAACAGCGAGGTGACCGCGTCACGCATCGGGGCCTTCGCACGCGGCACACTGCGCGGGCGCGACACGACCACCACGGAAGGAACTCAAGACCAGTGAAGCCCGATCTGTCGTGGGTGCTCGACGACGTGTTGACGGTGAGCGGCGCCCGCCATGCGATTCTTGTCTCCGCCGACGGCCTGCTCCTGGAACGCTCCAGCGGCATCTCCCGGGACGATGCCGAGAAGAACGCCGCCGCGATGAGCTCGATGCAGTCCCTCAGCCGGGCGGTCGCCCCCTTCGTGGCGAGCGGCAAGGGGGTCTGGAAGCAGACGCTGATGGAGTACGACGGCGGCTGGATCTTCCTGATCGCGGCGGGCAGCGGCTCCTACATGGCGGTCTCCGCCGCTCTGGACGTCGACATGGAGCTGATGTCGATCCGGATGCAGCAGCAGGTGAAGGCGCTGGGTGTCGCTCTGAGTACACCGGAGCGCCAGAACGCCGGTGCTGAGGCATGACCATGCCCGGCGAGGAAGCTCCGGTCTCCAGCGAACTCGTCCGCTCCTACGTCATCACCGGCGGCCGTCGGCTGCCCTCCGCCGACGACCTTTCGCTGCACACCCTGGTCACCCTGGCCCCCGACCGCGAGATGCCCCTGGGAGCCGGCCCGGAGGTACGGGCCATCTGGGAGCTGTGCGGCGGAGGCTATCTGGCCGTCGCCGAAGTGGCCGCGCACCTGGGCCTGCCGGTGGGGGTCGCCCGTCTGCTGCTGAGCGACTTAGCCGAACAAGGACACCTGCTGCGCCGCGCCGCGCCGCCCCCCGCCCAGGCCGTCGACAGAGACCTGATCGAGAAGGTGCTGTATGGACTCCAAACCCGTTTCGCCTGAGACCCGTTACGTCTCGGGCGCGGTGACCACCACCGCGAAGATTCTTGTGGTGGGTCACTTCGCCGTGGGCAAGACAACGTTCATCGGCTCGCTGTCCGAGATCGCCCCCCTGCGCACCGAGGAGAAGATGACGCAGGCGTCCACCCATGTGGACGATCTGCGCGGCGCACCCGACAAGCTGACGACCACCGTGGCCCTGGACTTCGGCCGTCTCACCCTCAGCGACGAGGTGGTGCTGTATCTCTTCGGCACGCCCGGTCAGCAGCGGTTCATGCAGCTGTGGGAGGACATGGCCCGGGGGGCCATGGGGGCGCTGATCCTCGTCGACCCGGTCCGGCTGGCCGACTCGTTCCCGGTGATCGAACTGGTCGAGAAGTACGGCCTCGAGTACTCCATCGCGGTCAACAGCTTCACCCCGGCCGACCAGTACCCGGAGGAGGAGATCCGCGAGGCACTCGATCTCCTGCCCGACACCCCCGTGTCGTACTGCGACGCCCGGCGGCGGGACTCGTCCGCCATGGCGCTGATCACCCTCGTCCGGCATCTCCTCACCCGGTCGGTCTGAGCCGCCCCCTCTCGCCCCCACGCCCGGATCACCCCCGCTCCGGGAACTCAAAGGAACACCTCATGGACTTTCAGCCAGCGGCCGCCCGGTCGGACGCGCCCGCGAGATGCCCCATGCACGGCCAGGACTTCGCCGACGACCCCCATGGCGTCTACGACCGGATGCGCGCGGCCGGTCCCGCCGCTCCGGTGGAGCTGGTCCCGGGCGTGGACGCCACCCTGGTCACCGACTACCAGGCGGCACGGACCGTCCTGCAGAACACCACGGACTTCAGCCGGGACCCCCGTCGCTGGAAGGCTCTCAACGAGGGCCGGATAGCCCTGGACAACCCGGTCCTGCCGATGATGGCGTACCGCCCCAACTGCCTGTTCACCGACGGCGCCGTGCACCTGCGGCTGCGCAAGGCCGTCACCGACAGCCTCGACCAGCTGAACATCAACCGGATCCGCCGGGACGTCGAGCCCATCGCGGCCTTCCTGATCGACCAGTTCAGCGAGCGCGGGCGGGCGGACCTCCTCAACGACTACGCCAAGCTCCTTCCGCTGCTGCTGTTCAACCGGCTCTTCGGCTGCCCCGCGGGCATCGGCGACCGGCTCACCAGCGCGATGTCGGCGATCTTCGAAGGCAAGGACGCCCTCAAGGCCAACGAGGAGCTGACCGCCTGCCTGATGGAGCTGATCACGCTCAAGCGGCGGGAGCCCGGTGAGGACGTCACCTCCTGGCTCATCCAGCACCCCGCCGGGCTGAACGACGAGGAACTCAAGGACCAGTTGGTCATGCTGATGGGCGCGGGCGTCGAGCCCGAGCGCAACCTCATCGGCAGCGCCCTGCTCCTGCTGCTGTCGAGCGGTTCCTCGGCCCGCGACGCCGGGATGCTCACCGAGGAGGCGCTCGACCACGTCCTGTGGAACAACCCGCCCATCGCCAACTACGCCACCCACTACCCCGTCCACGACGTGGACCTGGGCGGTGTGCACGTCGAGGCCAACACCCCCCTGATGATCAGCTTCGGGGCGGCCAACAACGATCCCGCGCTGCGCGAGGCCCGCCAGTCCCTGAGCAGGGGGGCGCATCTGGCCTGGGGCGCGGGCCCGCACGCCTGCCCGGCGAAGTCGCCCGCGACCGTGATCGCCCTGACCGCGATCGAGGCGATCCTCAACGCCCTGCCGGACCTCGCCCTGGAGGTCCCGGCGGAGCAACTGCGGTGGCGCCCGGGACCGTTCCACCGCGCCCTGGCCGCCCTGCCGGTCCGGTTCACCCCGACCCCCGGCACCCGGGTGGCCGCCCTGCACGCCCCCACCGGGGCGTCCCACCCGGCGGCGGAGCAGCCCCGGGCGCATGTCCCGGCACCCCGGCAGGAGACCCGGCCGACCCGAAAGGGATTCTGGAGCACATTCCTCGACGTGTTCCGCGTATGACACTCCGTATGTGACAGGGGCAACACTCGGCGGGGCATGGCCGGAGGTCGAGGAGGGGTAGGTACCGCCGGTACCTCATCGGTAACGCCCTGCCAAAGGAGTCCCGCGTGACCGCTGTTGGCGACATAGGTGGCCCCACCCCCGACCGTCGCGCCGTCATCTCCGTCCTCCGGCGTCTCCGCTCCCCAGAGGGGCAGCGCGCCCCGCTCCCCCTCTGGGCGGAGCTGCGCGCGATGGGGGATGTCGTACCCGCCCCCTGGGGCGGGTACTTCGTCACCGGTTTCGAGGCATGCAGCCAGGTCCTGCGCGGCAGGAACTGGCTGGTGCCGGACATCGCCTGGCAGGAGCGGGGGCCCGACCCGGAGCGCTGGGAGTCCCTCGCCACCCGGGAGATGAGCCACGTTCTGTCCCGGCTCAACGCCCCGGCCCACACCTGCCAGCGCCGCGCCCTCGGCAACCTCTTCGACCGCCGGATCCTGGAGCGGATGCAACCCGAGGTCGAGGAGCACGTCCGCCATCTCCTCGACGACCTCGACACCACCCTGCGCGTCCACGGCGAGGCCGACTTCGTCACCATCGTCGGCGAGCAGCTTCCGGTCCGCACCGTCGGCCACTGGCTCGGCATCCCCACCGAGGACCACGCGCACATCCTGGACATCACCCACCGGCAGGTCCACGCCCAGGAACTCCTGCCCACCGGGAGCGAACTGGCCGTCTCCGCCGAGGCGACCCGCCTGCTCCGGACCTACTTCACGGACCTCGTCCGGCAGCGCCGGGCCCGTCCCGGCAACGATGTCGTCTCCGGCTGGATCCGGCACTGGGACGCCGAACTGCCCGGCGACCGGGAGGCCGCGGACCGCCTTCTGTACTACCTCACGATGTTCCTCACCATCGCCTCCCTGGAGACCTCCGCGACCCTGCTCTCCGTCGCCGTCTGGCTCCTCCTGGAGGACCCGGCCCGCTGGGACTGGCTGCGCCGCCACCCGGAGCACATCGACGCCGCCGTGGACGAGGCCCTGCGCTACGACCCGCCCATCCATCTCAACACCCGGATCGCCGCCGACGACACCGTGCTGGCGGGGGTGCCCATCGCCCGGGACTCGATGGTCCACGTCCTGTACGGCGCGGCCAACCACGACCCCCGCCGCAATGAGAACCCCCACGCCTTCGACATCCTCCGCCCGGGCGCCCATCTCACCTTCGGCGGCGGGGCCCACTACTGCCTCGGCGCGGCACTGGCCCGGCTGGAGGCCCGCACCCTGCTCACCCAGATGCTGGACCGGTTCCCCGGCCTGAAGTCCGCGGCCGCCCCCACCTACGCCCCCCGCATGGTCTTCCGGCGGCTGACCTCCCTGAAAGTGACGACATGAGCGCCCTGCCCCCTTCCACAGGCCAGACCCTCACCACACTGCGGACCGAGCGGCGGGGAGCCGTTCTGACCATCGAGCTGAACGGCCCCGGCCAGGGCAACCCGGTCACCGAGACCCTGCTCGACGAACTGCTCGCCGTGCTCGACGCCCAGGACTCCGGCACCCGGGTCATCGTCCTCGCCGCCGCGGGCCCCGACTTCAGCCTCGGCGGCGACCGCGCCGAGTTCGCCGAGCACCTGTCCCAGGACCCGGCGGGCAGCGGCATCCGCGCCTCCGGCGCCAAGGCGCGCCGGGTCTGCGAGGCCCTCACCGCCAACCCGGCCGTCACGATCGCCCGCATCCAGGGCAGGGCCATCGGCGCGGGCCTCGCCCTGGCGCTCGCCTGCGACCTCAGGGTCGGCGCCGACACCGCGACCTTCCGCCTCCCCGAACTCGCCCTCGGCCTCCCCGCCGCCTGGGGCGGCCTGCTGCCGCGCCTGCTGAGCGAGGCGGGCGCGGCCCGCGTCCGCGAACTGGTCCTCACCGCACGCGCGTTCACCGCGGCCGAGGCCCAGTCCCTCTCCATCCTCCAGCAGGTCGTCCCCGAGTCCGGCCTCGACGCCGCGGTGACGGCCTGGTCCAAACCCGTCCTCCGCCGCTCCCCCTCGGCCCTGCGGGTCACCAAACTCCTCCTCAACGCCCACGCCGCCACCACCCGCCTCGCCGACGCCTCGACCCTGGACTCCGAACTGATGGCCGCGGTCCTGGCAGAGGCCGAATACACCCGCACCACGGGCCAACCGGCCTGAACCTCCGCAAGGCCCGGGGCCCGCGACCCCGGCATGATCCAAACGAGAGCCCCTAACCGCGTTCCGCTCCCCCGCCACCCGCCGGTGCGAGCGCGCGGGCGGGACGGGTCTGCTCGTAGGCGTGTCCGGCGCGCAGCAGGGTCCGCTCGCGCAGGGGCCCGGCGAGCAGTTGCATACCGATCGGCAGGCCCGCCGTGTCGTGGCCCACGGGGACGGACAGGGCGGGCGCGCCGGTGATGTTGGCCGGTGCGGAGAGTCGTACGAAGGCGTCGGAGACACTCTCCACCGTGCCGTCGGGCCAGGTGACCGTCTCCTGACCGGCCTTGACGGCGGTCAGGGGAACCGCCGGGGCGGCGATCACGTCGACCTCCTCCCACAGACGGCTCCACTCCTGCCGCATCAGGGTCCGGGCCCGCTGTGCGCGCAGATAGTCCCCGGCGGACATCAGCTCACCGGCCTCCAGGAGGACACGGACGTCCGCCTGGTACAGCTCGGGGACGGTGCGCAGCGAACGCTCGTGGTAGGCGGTCGCCTCCGGCACCATCAGCCCCCACTGGGTGGCCTGGATGTAGCGGGTCATCGGGATGTCGATCTCGACGAGGTGCGCGCCGAGTGCCTCCAGATGTGCGATGGCGTCCCGCACACCCGCTTCCACCTCGGGGTGGACGTGTTCGAAGTAGTAGCCGCGCGGGACGCCGACGCGCAGTCCGGCCAGGCCTGTTGCCTCGGCCCCCGGCCAGTAGTTCTCGGCGTCATGGGTCAGCGAGGCGGGATCGCGCGGGTCGTGTCCGGCCAGGGCGGTGAGCACCAGGGCAGCGTCCTCGACGGTACGGGTGATCGGGCCGACGTGGTCGAGCGACCAGGACAGCGAGGTGACGCCGTGGCGCGGGACAAGACCGTAGGTGGGCTTGAGCCCGACAACTCCGTTGAGTGCGGCGGGCACCCGGATGGATCCGCCGGTGTCGGTGCCCAGGGTGAAGGTCGCGGCACCGGAGGCGACGGCGACGGCGGAGCCCCCGCTGGAGCCGCCCGCGACCCGTCCGCCGTCCCAGGCGTTGCGGGTCTGCGGGGTGGTCAGGCCGTAGGCGAACTCATGGGTGTGCGTCTTGCCGACCAGGATCGCCCCGGCCTCTGAGAGGCGTTGGGCAACCGTGCTGTCAGCCGCGGCGAGGTGCCCGCCGCGGACCCGGGAGCTGGCCGTGGTGGCCATCCCGGCCACGTCGATCAGGTCCTTCAGCCCCATGGGGATGCCGAACAGGGGGCCGGGCCGCAGCCCGGCCTCGAGCCGGGTCCCGGCCTGCCGCGCCGCCCGGCGCGCCTGCTCGGCGGTGAGGGAGGCATAGGCGTGCACCTGCGGATCCACCTGCTCGATGCGCGCGAGCACGGAGTCCACCAGCTCAAGGGGGGACAGCTCCCGGGCCCGAATCGCCCGGGCGGCTTCGGTGAGGGTGAGCTCAAACGGCTGCATCGCGCTTCTCCCCTCCGGTGCGGTAGGCGGAGGCGGGCGGCGTGTCCCCGAAGTCGAGTTCCCGCAGCGTCGCCACGACGGTGTGGATGTGCTGGGCTACGGCGGCGATCTCGGCGTGCCGGTCGGCGTGCAGCGGCAGCCCGGCACGACCGGACCAGCGGCCCGCCTCGGCCGGGGTGAGTGGAGCGATGGACATGGACGGCCCTTTCCTGGTGGTCGGCTGCCTGCCGTCGACACGGGCACGACGGAGTGAGCCCACCAAAAGCAAACGGTTTGCTTTAGGTGACCGTAGACCCCCAGGGGCACCTAAAGCAAACAGGTAGCTTTAAGCGAAGGTGGGACGTACCCCCAGCCCGGCAGTCCAGCCGAGCAACACAGTCCAGCCGAGCAACACAGTCCAGCCGGACCGGACACAGTCCAGTCAGGCGACAAAGGCGGCAAGGAGCTTGTCGGCGAGGCGGTCGAGGTAGTCGGGGCCGGTCGGGGTGCGGACGACCGCGAGCCGCCAGTAGAGCGGGCCCGCGAGGAGGTCGAGGGCGAGTTCGCGGTCCACGTCGGAAGGCAGTTCACCGCGCTCGACCGCCCGCTCCAGCAGACGGGTGGCCTTGCCGCGGCGGGTGTCGCGGACAGCGGCGAAGAGCGCCTGTTGCAGCTCGGGGTTGCGAGCACTCTCGGCGAGCAGGTCGGGGACGATCCGCGAGGGCAGCCGATGGCGCAGCGCGCCATCGAGGTCGGCGAGGAGAGCGAACACATCGCCGCGCAGGGTGCCGCTGTCGACATCCTCGGGCGCGTCCACCGCGGCGGCGGAGACGAGGGCGACGGCCATCTCCAGCTTGGACGGCCAGCGCCGGTAGATGGCGGCCTTGCCCGCCCCGGCCCGCTTGGCGACCGCCTCCAGGGAGAGGCGCGCATAGCCGACCGACGCCAACTCCTCGAAGAAGGCGGCCGAGATCGCCTCGGTCACCGAGTCCTGAAGCACGGGCCCTCCGGGCAACCGACGCTCGGGGGCGGGAGCGGGATTCTGGGGTGCGGACGACTGAGGCATACCCCGAACTTACCACTAGACGGAACGCTGGCGTTCCGCCTAGACGGGGGCGCGTACGTCCGGCCTGGCTGCGCGGGTGAGAGGGGGCCGCCGAGCGCGGTCGGCGCCATCGCCGACCGCGCTCCTACGGACGGGCACCGGGCCGGCGCCCGAGAGACCCTGCTGCGCGCCCCTCCCTGCGCCGGGAGCACCGGATCACCTGACCCACTACGCTCCGGACATGGACGACGAATCGCTCTCCCGGTGGGCCGAGCGCCGCGACGCGCGGATCGGACAACTCCGCGCCGTACCCCTCGTGCCAGGCGACGGCCCGAGGGCATCGCATCTCAACCCCGATGCGCCCCGCGTGATCCAGCGGTGGAACGGCCATGCGTGGGAGCGGCACGGCTTCGCGGCGAACCTCGCGGAAGCAAAAAGCGTCCTGTTTCCGCAGGCCGAGGCTGCCTCCACTCCTGAGGCAGCACCGAAGCTCGGCCCCGGGACCGGCAGGCATCGGAAGCCTCCGGCAGCCTGACAATCAGGGAAGGGTAGGGGCAGACGAGTCGGGCTGTACGCCGGATTTTGTCGCCCGGTTGCCTCGCGGCGGCCGGGGAGACGGCCATCCATCTAGGACCAGCGTTGCCGCTGGCCTCGTGCGGTCTACCCGCGGACTCGGGCGGGCAGCCCTCGAACGTCCGCGCAGAAACACCGGAGTGTT
Source organism: Streptomyces sp. NPDC052040 (assembly GCF_044548405.1). Taxonomy (NCBI): domain Bacteria; kingdom Bacillati; phylum Actinomycetota; class Actinomycetes; order Kitasatosporales; family Streptomycetaceae; genus Streptomyces; species Streptomyces sp. NPDC052040. The sequence continues at coordinate 259,724 of NZ_JBIUBV010000006.1, forward strand.
TCCTTTTGACCTTGCTCCGGGTGGGGTTTACCTAGCTGCCCAGGTCACCCTGGGCACTGGTGGTCTCTTACACCACCGTTTCACCCTTACCGAGGACCGAGATCCCCGGCGGTCTGCTTTCTGTGGCACTGTCCCGCGGGTCACCCCGGGTGGCCGTTAGCCACCACCCTGCCCTGTGGAGTCCGGACGTTCCTCGGGAAGGTCCACAAGAACCTCCACGCGGCCGTCCGCCCGGCTCGTCTGCCGTAACGACCATGGTACCGGGCGCCCGCGTCCTCCTGGTGCAGAGGTCCGGAGGTCAGAGGAAGTCCGCCGTCTCGAGGTCGAAGGCGAAGGGCTCCGGGAGGGGAAGCGGTTTGCCGAAGGGGATCGCGCAGTGCTGGCGGTAGTCGCCGTGCTCCGGCTCGCTGAACAGCGTGACCGACGAGGTCTCGCGGTCGACCAGGAGGTAGAGCGGGACGCCGCCGCGGGCGTAGCAGCGTCGCTTGCCCTCGCGGTCGATGCCGGGCTTGGTGGAGGTCACCTCGAGGACCATGGCCACGCCCTCACAGGGCATCCAGGAGTCGGCTCCGCGGAAGATGCGCAGATCCCGGGGAGCGAAGGTGCCGTCGGGGATCACATGGTCCTTGGGGCAGCCACCACCGCCACGCAGTTTCAGGCCCTTGTTCCCGGAGAAGTCCATGTCCGTCCGGGAGCGGCGGACCACCTGCTTCATGATCAGGCTGATGCAGTCCTCGTGGTCCCCGTCCGGCGGCGGGGTCGCAACGATCTCCCCTTCGATCAGTTCGGCCCGGAAGCCCTCCGGGGTGTCGAGGGTCTGGAAGATCTCCAGCAGGCCCTCCGCCGGCGTGAGCGGCTCAGACTGGGACATCGGGGGATCACCTGTCCAAGGGGTCGGGAACCGTTCCCTCGATCGTGGCACAGGGGCGGGGTCAGCGGGTGGTGTCGGGGGCAGGGCGATGGCGGCGGAGGGGCGGGGTGATCGCGGCGGAGTGGAGGTGTCGTACGTCGTAATCTGGCGCGAGGTCTGTTGGTCGTTGTGTTGAGGAGTATTCGTGCTGGTCCTGCTGCCGCCCTCCGAAGGCAAGGCTCCCTCTGGCGGCGGTGCGCCGCTGGAGCTGGGGGCGCTGGCGCTGGGCGGGCTGACCGCCGCGCGGGAGGCCGTGCTCGGGGAGCTGGTGGAGCTGTGCTCGGGGGACGAGGACAAGGCGCGCGAGGTGCTGGGGATCGGCGAGGGGCTGCGCGGGGAGATCGCCAAGAACGCGGGGCTGCGGACGGCGGGGGCGCGGCCCGCCGGGGAGATCTACACCGGGGTGCTCTACGACGCGCTCGACCTCGGCTCGCTGGATGCGGCGGCCGCCCGGCGCGCGGCCAAAGCCCTGCTGGTGTTCTCCGGGCTGTGGGGCGCGGTGCGCGTCACGGACCGCATTCCCTCGTACCGCTGCTCGATGGGGGTGAAGCTGCCCGGCCTGGGTGCGCTCGGCGCGTACTGGCGGGCGCCGATGGCGGACGCCCTGCCGGAGGCGGCGGGTGGCGGGCTGGTCCTGGATCTGCGGTCCTCCGCCTATGCGGCCGCATGGCGGCCGAAGGGCGAGGTGGCCGGGCGGACGGCGACCGTGCGGGTGCTGCACTCCCGGGTGGTGGACGGGGTGGAGAAGCGGTCGGTGGTCAGCCACTTCAACAAGGCGACGAAGGGGCGCATCGTCCGCAGTCTGCTGACGGCGGGTGCCGCCCCGCGGAATCCGGCGAAGCTGGTGGAGGCGCTGCGGGATCTCGGGTACGTGGTGGAGGCGGAGGCTCCGGGCCGGGCGGGGAAGGCCTGGGCGCTGGATGTGGTGGTGAGCGAGATCCACTGAGGGCCGCCCGAGGGGCGGGAGGGGCGTTGCAGGGGGTGCAACGTTCGTTGCGATGGGTGTGGGGGGTGGGCAGGATGAGCGGCATGGTCTCGCTTCCGCCCACGTCGTCACCTGTGCCGTCGTCCGGGGCGTGGTCGCTGCTCGATGTCGCGCCGGTGGTGCCGGTGGTCGTGGTGGAGGACGCCGGGGACGCCGTACCGCTGGTGCGGGCGCTGGTGGCGGGCGGGCTTCCGGCGGTCGAGATCACGCTCAGGACCCCGGCCGCGCGGGCGGCGATCCGGGCGGCGTCGGCCGAGGTGCCGGACGCGGTGGTGGGGGCGGGCACGGTGCTCACCCCGGCGCAGGTCGACGACTGTCTGACGGCCGGGGCGCGCTTTCTGGTCAGCCCGGGGTGGACGGACGCGCTGCTGGCAGCGATGCAGGGATCGGGGCTGCCGTTCCTGCCGGGTGTCTCGACGGCGTCGGAGGTGGTGGCGCTCCTGGAGCAGGGCGTCACGGAGATGAAGTTCTTCCCGGCCCGGGCCGCGGGCGGCACCGCGTATCTGAAGTCGCTGGCCGGGCCGCTCCCCCGGGCGCGTTTCTGTCCTACGGGCGGGATCGGCCCGCTGGACGCCCCGGAGTATCTGGCCCTGCCCAACGTGGGCTGTGTGGGCGGGACATGGATGGTTCCGCCGGACGCGATCGCGGCGCGGGACTGGGCGAGGATCGAGGGGCTGGCGCGGGAGGCGGCGGCGTTGGGGGGCCGGGGTCCGACGGGAGCCCGGCGGTCTCCGGGGCCGTTCAGCGCAGGTGGGACGTGTCGTTGAGGAGGCGGACGGTCGCGTTGCCGTCCGTGTAGTACGCCACCGCGGACAGGGAGGCCGCCGAGAGTTCCATGCGGAACAGCGACTGCGGGGGCGCCCCGAGGGCAAGCCGGACCAGCGTCTTGATCGGGGTGACATGCGAGACGAGCAGGACCGTGCGGCCCGCGTACGCGGTGAGGAGCCGGTCCCGTGCGTCGGCGACCCGGCGGGCTACGGCCGCGAAGCTCTCCCCGCCGCCGGTGGGTTCGGCCTCCGGGTCGTGCAGCCAGGCCTCCATGTCGTCCGGGTACCGCTCCCGGACTTCGCCGAAGGTAAGGCCCTCCCAGGCGCCGAAGTCGGTCTCCCGCAGTCCCTCCTCGACGGCCGTCTCCAGCCCCAGCCGGGCAGCGACAACACCGGCGGTCTCCCGGCAGCGGGCGAGGGGTGACGAGACGACGGCCTGGATCGTCCCGCGCGCGGCCAGCGCGGCGGCGGTCAGTTCCGCCTGGCGGCGGCCGATGCCGGAGAGCGAGGGGTCGCTGCCGCCGCGACCGCCGCTGCCGCTGCCGCTGCCGCTGCCGCTGCCGGAGAACCGCTTGAGCGGGGTGAGGGGTGTCTCGCCGTGCCGCAGCAGGACGAAGGTGGCCGGGGCTCCGAGGTCGGGCGGCGCGGAGGCGACGTTACGGGCGGCCCGTACGTCGTCCGCGGCGGACGCCCCCTTGCCTTCGGGGAGTGCCTTGCCGCCCGGCAGCGCCTCGCCCGCGGGCACCGCCGTACTGCCGGGCACCGCCGTACTGCCGGGCACCGCCGTACTGCCGGGCACCGCCGTACTGCCGGGCGCCGCCGCACCGCCGGGCTCCGTCTCGGCGCCCGACGCTGCCTCGCGGCCCGACGCGGGTGCGGACGCGGGCGGGGTGACCGGGGTCGCCGGGGCGGGCGGAGTGCCCGGAGCGGATGGGACGGCCGGAGCGGCCGGGTCCACGGGTGCCGTCGGAGCAGGCGGGACGGCCGGAGCAGGCGGGACGGCCGGAGCGGACGGGACGGTCGTGGTGTCCGGGGCGGCCGAGGTGTCCGGGGCGGCCGCAGCGGGCCCAGCCGTCGTCCTCGCCTCGGCGGTCGCTTCGGCCAGGGCCGCGCGGGCGCGGGCTGCGCCTGCGGTCGCGTCGCCCGGGGGGCCGTCCGGCTTCGGGGGCCGGGCGGCGGTCGGGGCCCGCTCGGCGGTGGAGCGGCCCGGCTCCCACTGCTCTCCCCGGCTCCCCGCGTCCATCGCCTCGTTGGCGAGCCGGTCGGCGTGCTTGTTCTGCTCGCGCGGGATCCACTCGTAGGTGACCTGCCCGGCCGGGAAGAGCGCGGCGGCCTGCATCGCCAGCGGTTTCATCGCCGGGTGCTTGATCTTCCAGCGGCCCGACATCTGCTCCACGACCAGCTTGGAGTCCATGCGGACGTGCACCCGGGCGTCCGGGTCGAGTTCCCGGGCCGCACGCAGGCCCGCCAGCAGTCCCCGGTACTCGGCGACGTTGTTGGTGGCGGTTCCGATGAACTCGGCGCGCTCCAGGAGGGTTTCACCGGTCACCGCGTCCAGCACCACACTGCCGTAGCCCGCGGGCCCCGGGTTGCCCCGGGAACCGCCGTCGGCCTCGACGATGAACTCCCGCACGCGCAAAGCCCCTTACATGCTGTACAGCCCTTGCAGCCCTTACAGGCCGGACTCGGAGGTGCGCACCAGGATGCGGCGGCAGTTCTCGCAGCGGACCACCGTGTCGGGGGCGGCCGAGCGGATCTCGCTCAGCTCGGTGATCGCCAGCTCCTGGCGGCAGCCCTGGCAGGTGCGCTGGTACAGCTTGGCCGCGCCGATGCCGCCCTGCTGCTCGCGCAGCTTGTCGTAGAGCTTCAACAGGTCCGCGGGCACCGAGCCCGCGACGATCCCGCGCTCCTTCGTCACGGAGGCGGCCTCGCCGTCGATCTCCCCGCAGACCGTGTCCCGGCGCGCGCCCGCCTCGTCGATCTTCGCCTGCACGGACGCGACGCGCCCGGTGAGCTCGGCGACCCGCTCCTGCGCGGACTCCCGGCGCTCCATGACCTCCAGGACCACGTCCTCCAGGTCGCCCTGGCGCTTGGCGAGCGAGACGATCTCGTGCTGGAGGTTCGCCAGGTCCTTGGGGGAGGTGACCGCGCCCGAGTCCAGGCGCTGCTGGTCGCGGGTGGCGCGCTGGCGCACCTGGTCGACGTCCTGCTCCGCCTTGGTCTGCTCCCGGGCGGTGTCGCTCTCCTCGGTCTGCGCGGCCACCAGCAGGTCGCGCAGCTGCGTCAGGTCCTTGGTCAGCGACTCGATCTCGGCGTGCTCGGGCAGGGACTTCCGCTTGTGCGCGAGCTGCTGGAGTCGTACGTCCAGGGCCTGTACGTCGAGAAGTCGGATCTGGTCGGCGGGCGCGGCGTTCAGTTGGGGGCTCCAGGGGTCTTCGTCGGGTTGGTCGCCGCGTGGGCGGTCCAGGGGTCGGTGACCGTCTTGGAGACATGGACGCGCAGGTCCCATCCATGACGGTCGGAGATCTCGTCGAGCTGGGCGGCGGCCAGCTCGCACCAGGGCCACTCGGTGGCCCAGTGCGCCGCGTCGAGCAGCGCGAGAGGACTGTGGGTGCCCGCCGCCATGAACTCCGAGGCCGGGTGGTGGCGCAGGTCGGCGGTGAGGAAGGCGTCGACGCCGGCCGCGCGGACCTCGTCGAAGAGGCTGTCGCCGGAGCCGCCGCTGACGGCGACCGTGCGGACGAGTGCCTCGGGGTCGCCGGCCACCCGGATGCCCTGCGCGGTGGCGGGCAGCCGCTCGGCGGCGCGGGCGGCCAGCTCGCGCAAGGGCACCGGACGGTCCAGCTCGCACACCCGGCCCAGGCCGCGGCGGCCCTCCGGGTCGGTGGGGTCCGGGACCAGGGGGCGGACGACCCTCAGGTCGAGCGCACCGGCGAGGGCGTCGCTGACGCCGGGGTCGGCCTGGTCGGCGTTGGTGTGGGCGACGTGCAGCGCGATGTCGTTCTTGATGAGGGTGTGCACCACACGGCCCTTGAAGGTGGAGGCCGCCACCGTCGTCGTACCGCGCAGATAGAGCGGGTGGTGGGTGACCAGCAGGTCGGCACCCAGCTCCACCGCCTCGTCGGCGATCTCCTGGACGGGGTCGACGGCGAAGAGGACGCGGGACACCTCCTGGCCGGGGTCGCCGACGACGGTGCCGACCGCGTCCCAGGACTCGGCCCGCTCGGCGGGCCACAGGGTCTCCAGCGCGGCGATGACTTCAGACAGACGGGGCACGGGGAAAGGCTACCTGCCCCAGGTCCGTGCCCCGCCGGTCGCGGGTGATTCCCGGCGTCCGGGAGGCCCACGTTCCCGGCATCCAGGAGGCCCGCGGGTGAGGGGGCGGGCGAGGGGACGCGGGGCGGGGGTTGTGCGGGGGCGGGGCGCGCGCCGTCCTGTGCAGCACATCCGCCCCGTTTCCTCCAGCGATTGGCCCCACGGACACCCTTATGTGTGAAGCGCCCGAATTCACAGGTCGCGCCCGTGCGTACGAAAACTAGTTTCGTGGCTGGAGGTGACCGAACGATGACGGCCTGTGCCTTCGAGTCCGCCACGGCGGACGGAAGCGAGTGGGCGACCCGGCCCGGATGCGTGATCACCGCGGACGGGTCCTACGCGGCACGCCTCGCCCACAGGGGCGGGTCCTGGTATCCGGAGCGCTGGACGCTGGACGGCCCCGAGCCGTACGCCGTGCCGCTGCCCGGCAACCAGCCCGAGGAGCCCGGCACCGAGGTGCAGCCGCTGACCGACGGGCGGGTGCTGATCCACCGCCCGGTGGGCGGGCGCCACCTGTTCTCGCTGCTGTATCCGACCGGCCCCGGCACCGGCGAACTGCCGCTGGGCGCGGTGGACGGCTCCCTCGGGGGCGTCCGGCTGCGGCTGCTGCCGCCCGCGCCGACGGGCGACCGCGCCTGTGCGCTCGCGGTCGGCCCCCGGTCCACCACGGTGTGGCTGGTGGCGGGCGGGACCAACGGCCCCGAGCGGCTGGCGGAGCTGCCCGGCCGCTGCTCGGGCGGGGTCTGGCTGGACCGTTCCGGCCGGATGCTGGCCCTGGACCGGGCGCTCGACGACGGCCCCACCAAGACGGTGGTGGTGGATCTGGGGCGGGGCGGTGCGGTGTCGCCGCTGCTCCAGATCACGGACGGGAGCACCGACCGGCTGCTGCTCGCGGATCCGGACAGCGGGCTGCTGCTGATCCGCTCCGACGCGCCCTCGCCGGGCCGGGAGCGGCTGGGCTGGGGCGTGCTGGGAAGCACCCTTCCGGTGCGCTTCCCGGGCTGCCTGGACCTGGACAGCCCGATGACGCCGTTCGCGATCCAGCCGGGGCAGTTGCTCGCTCCGGAGAGCTGTGCGGTGGCGTTCCGGGTCGACGGACCGGCGGGCAGCTGGCTTGCGGTCTGGCGCCCGGCACACCGCCGGGCCCGGCACCTGCCCGCGCCCCAGGGATGGTTGGCGGGGGCGGGGCTGTGGACGCGGGAGGGCGTGCTGCGGCTGCCGTTCGCGACGGGCGCGGTGCGTTGCGGGGTGGCGCGGCTGGAACCGGCCGTCACGGCGTCCGGACCCCCGGCCCGGCAACCGGCCCGGCAACCGGAGCAGGAGCGGGAGCGGGAGCCGGAGCACGGGCAGTGCCGGGAGATGGAGGCGGAGGGGAAGACGGAGAGCGAGGGGGACGCGGAGACGGAGGGGAAGGCCGCGCAGGAGTCGGTCCGCCCGGTGCCCCTGCAACAGGCCCCGCTGCAACAGCCGCCCCCGGTGTCCCCCCGCCCCCGCAAGGTCCCCGCGTCCAGCGGAATCACGCTGCGCCGCACCCTCACCTGGCCCCGCCCAGACACCGCGGCCGCCCCACACCCCGGCATGCCCACCCCACACCACGGCGTGTCCATCCCACAGCCCGGCACGCCCGTCACACACCCCGGCGCACCCGTCACAACGACTCAGCTCCCCCTCACCAGCCCCACGGCCCCCGCACCGGCGGGCACACTCCCCTCACCCCCGGCGCCCTCCGACACGGCGAACATCGCAACCCCCGCCCCTGCTGTCACTGCCGCCCGTTAGACTCGCCCGGCTGTACGAAGGATCATGTTGACGGGGTGAACACTGCTCATGAGCGACACCAGCACCGCATCGCCGCTGTCGGCCGAGGCCCAGGACGACCTGGGGCATGGCAGGCACCGTGGCCCGGTCTCCGCCGAGGACCACGACGCGGCCCCGCACGGTCGGCACCGTAGGCCGTCCGAGCAGTCGGAAGAGACCGGCACCGCCGCCTGAGCGGCACAGGGAGCGCGCACCGGCGGCGCCCACAACGGTGAGTGCGCCGCTACGACGGTGAGCGCGCCGGTCGTCGTACCGGACCCGGCCCCGTTCGTCACCTGACGGACGGGGCTGTTCCGTACCGGCCCCCGGCTCGGGACCTCAGACCCCCCGAGCCGACGGACGAGCCGCGGCGTCCTCCCCCGCGTGGTCCCCGTCGGGCGCCGGGCCGGATTCGAACCGGTCCGCCGCCCTCGTGTGCGCGAGCCCCAGCACCTCGGCGGCCGCGAAGGTCTCGCCCGGGGGCCGCCCGGCGTAGTGCGGGGTGAGCAGCGCGTCGAGTTCGTCGTAGGTGAAGACGTCCTGCCGGGTGTCGAACCGGGCGTGGACCCGGGGGCGTTCGACGATCGCGACCATGCCGCCGTGGACGACGAGGAGCTGGCCGTTGACCGCCGCGGCGGCCGGGGCGGCGAGATAGCCGACAAGCGGGGCGACATGCTCGGGGGCAAGCGGGTCGGGGCCCTCGTCGGGCCGCCCGAGTCCGGCGAAGACGTCCTCGGTCATCCGGGTGCGGGCACGCGGGCAGATCGCGTTCACCGTCACCCCGTACCGGGCGAGGGCGAGGGCGCTGGAGGTGGTCAGCCCGACGATCCCGCCCTTGGCCGCCGCGTAGTTGGGCTGTCCGGCCGAACCCGCGAGGAACGCCTCGGAGGAGGTGTTCACGATCCGCCCGTAGACCGGCCCCCCAGCCGCCTTCGCCCGGGCCCGCCAGTGGGCGGCGGCGAAACGGGTGGTGTTGAAGTGGCCCTTGAGGTGGACCCGGATCACGGAGTCCCACTCCTCCTCGGACATCGAGAAGACCATGCGGTCGCGCAGGATGCCCGCGTTGTTGACCAGGATGTCCAGCGGGCCGAACTGCTCGACCGCGAACTCCACCAACGCTTGGGCCTGTTCATGGTCCGCCACGTCCCCGCAGTGGGCGGCGGCCCGGCCGCCCGCCGCGCGGATCTCGGCGACGACCTCACCGGCGGGCCCGGCGGAGGCCGCGCCGGAACCGTCGCGTCCGGGCTGCCCGTAGTCGTTGACCACGACCGACGCGCCGAGCCGGGCCAGTTCCAGGGCCTCGGCCCGGCCGAGGCCCCGCCCGGCGCCCGTGACGATCGCGGTCCGTCCCTCCAGTGGCCGTGCCATCGCGTCCGTTTCCCTTCGCCGGAGTTCAGATGTCGCCGGGTTCAGATGTCGCCGGAGTAGATTTCGCCGTGGTTCAGACTTCGCCGGGGTTCAGATCTCGATACAGGTGCGCAGGGCCGTGCCGGTCCGCATGTGGTCGAGCGCCTCGTTGATCCCGCTCAGCGGCACCCGGTGGGTGATCAGGCCCTCCAGGTCGATCCGGCCCGCCCGCCAGAGGGCGATGGTCCGCTCGTAGGAGCGCAGGACGTCTCCGCCGCCGTACAGGGAGGGCAGGATCCGCTTCTCGTCGAAGAACAGCTCGAACATGTTGAGCCGCAGGAAGTCGTCGAGCGCGCCCGCGCCGACGACGACCAGGGTGCCGCCGCGCCGGGTGTTCTCGTATGCGGTCCGGGCGGTGGCCGACGTGCCGACGACCTCGAAGACATGGTCGAAGCCCTCGCCCGCGGTCACCTGCTGCCGGGCGTCGGCCAGCCCGTCGGGGGCCACGGCCCGGGTGGCGCCGAACCTCAGGGCGGCCTCGCGGCGGGACGCCACCGGGTCCACGGCCACGATCTCGGCGGCTCCCCTGAGCCGGGCGCCCTGGATCACGGAGATCCCGACGCCTCCGCAGCCGATGACGGCGACCGATGAACCGGCCGCCAGATCGGCGGTGTTGAGGGCGGCGCCGAGGCCGGTGGTCACCCCGCAGCCGATCAGGGCCGCGATGTCGTAGGGGACGTCGTCGGGGATGGGCACCGCGCAGCCCGCGTCGACGACGACCTCCTCGGCGAAGGTGCCGGTACCTGCGAAGCCGAAGACCTCGGGGGAAGCCGAGCCCGCACGGCGGAAGTTGGGGGTGCCCGCGTTCAGGAAACCGGCCAGGCACAGTTCGGTCTGGCCCCGCTTGCAGGCGGGGCAGGCGCCGCAGGAGGGCAGCCAGCACACCAGCACCCGGTCGCCCGGCCGCACATGGGCCACCCCCTCCCCGGCTTCGAGGACCTCACCCGCGCCCTCGTGTCCCGGTACGAAGGGGGCGGGCTGCGGGAGTACGCCGTTCATCGCGGACAGGTCCGAGTGGCACAGCCCGGTGGCGCGCACCCGGATCCTCACCTTGCCGGGACCGAACCCCGCCGCCTCGATGTCGTCGAGCACCTCCAGCTTGTCCCGGCCGATCTCGTGCTGTACGGCTGCGCGCATGGTGCGGCTCCCCTCTCGGTTCGGGTCACGGAAAGACGGATCGGGTAAGGGAAAGGCGGGCCTGGACGGACGCACCGCTCACCCGCACTGGACGACGGTGTCCGCGAGGACGGGCGCGTCGTCCCGTTCGACGGCGCTCACGGCCGCCCGTATCGCGCCGTCCTGCCGCCACATGCGGATGCGCAGGGTCTCGCCGGGATAGGCCACCCCGGCGAAGCGCGTGGCGTAGGACCGCACCCGGGTCACATCGCCGCCGAGCAGGGTGTCGACGACCGCCTTGAGCGTGACGCCGTAGGTGCACAGGCCGTGCAGGATGGGTCGTTCGAATCCGGCGAGCCGGGCGAATTCGGGGTCGGCGTGCAGCGGGTTCCAGTCGCCGGAGAGGCGGTAGAGGAGGGCCTGGTCCTCGCGCAGCGGCCGTTCGACGGTGCTGTCCGGTTCGCCGTGCGGCGGGGCGAGGCGGGCGGAGGGGCCCCGGTCGCCGCCGAAGCCCCCCTCTCCGCGCAGAAAGATCTGGGCGTCGTTGGTCCACAGGGGGCCGTCGGCGTCGGTGACCTCGGTGCGCATCACCAGCACGGCGGCCGTGCCCTTGTCGTAGATCGCGGCGATGCGGCCGGTGGCGGTCGCGGTGCCCGTGGCGGGGACCGGGCGGTGCAGGGTGAGGCTCTGGCCGCCGTGCAGGACGCGTGCGAGGTCGACCTCGATGCCCGGCAGGGACAGTCCGGCGATCACCCCGGGCGCGCCCGCCCCGGCCACGGTTGCGAAGCTCGGCAGGACGTGCAGCCGGGACTCCAGGGTGTAGCGCAGTTCGTCCGGGTCGGTGGCGGGGCTGTGCTTGTCGGGGCGGGCGCCCGCGCCGATGCCGAGGTGGTACAGCTGGACGTCCTTGCGGTCCCAGGTGATCTCACCCGAACGGGGTTCCGCGGCGAGGGCCTTGGCTGCGTCGATGGGCATGGGGCTCCTGACAGAGGCGGAGGGGACCCCGGCGCGGCCGTCCGCACCGTCGGCCGCACCGGGGTCGTCGCGGGGCCGCCCGGAACCCGCCCGTTCTAGAACGCGTTCCAGTACGGCGACCCCCTGTATAGCCCAGGGCTCCGGGCTTGTGAAGACACCTGACACCACGTCAGCTTCGCGGGGTCGCGGTGACATTTGTCCTGCCCGAGTCCGTACAAGCGCATCTGCCGGGAGGGCCCCGGCCGTTCGTAGTGTCGGGGGCATGACGAAGACGACCGGGACACCGCCCGCCGTGTCCTTCACGGGGGCGGTCAGGACCTACGGCGCGCTGCGCGCCGTCGACGGCATCGATCTGGAGATCGGGACCGGCGAGACCGTCGCCCTGCTCGGCCGCAACGGCGCCGGCAAGTCGACGACGATCTCCCTGCTGCTCGGCCTCGGCACACCCGACGCGGGGCGCGTGGAGCTGTTCGGCACCTCGCCCGAACAGGCCGTGCGCGCGGGCCGGGTGGGCGCCATGCTCCAGGAGGGCCGGGCGGTGCCCCGGGTCACCGTCCGCGAGCTGGTGACCTTCGTGGCCGGGCGCTACCCCGACCCGCTGCCCGTCGCGCGGGCGCTGGAGCTGGCCGGGATCACCGAGCTGGCGGGGCGGCGCGTGGACCGGCTCTCGGGGGGCCAGACCCAGCGGGTCCGCTTCGCGGTCGCCCTCGCCGGGAACCCCTCGCTGCTGGTACTGGACGAGCCGACGGCGGCCCTGGACGTGGAGGCCCGGCACGCCTTCTGGGACTCGATGCGCGCCTACGCCCGCGGCGGCCGCACCGTCCTGTTCTCGACGCACTACCTGGAGGAGGCGGACGCCTACGCCGACCGGATCCTGGTGATCGACCGGGGCCGGATCGTGGCGGACGGCACCGGCGAGGAACTGCGGCGGTCCGCGGGCGGCAGCCTGGTCTCGGTCGACCTGGCGGGCCGCGGCTCCGACGGTCTCGACCTGCTGCCCGGGGTGCGGTCGCTGGAGGTCCGCGGGGACCGGGCGCTGCTGCGCACCGACGACTCCGACGCCACCGTCGTCGCCCTGGCCGGCCTGGGCGCGATACGCGGCCTGGAGGTCGCCCCGGCGTCACTGGACGACGCCTTCCTGGCCCTGACGGCACACAGGGACGAACGCGAGCACGGGAACGGGCGCGAGCGCGAGCGCGGACATGGGCGCGGACACGAGGGCGAACACGGGCGCGAGCACAAGCACGAGCACGGCCACAAGGACGAGGACAAGGACGAGAGGGAGACGGTGTGATGGGGGACTATCTGCGGCTGGAGGTGCGCCGGACCCTGCGCGACGTCGGCTTTGTGATCGGCGGGGTCGCGATGCCGGTGATGATGTACCTGCTGTTCACCAACATCGGCGGCGGCAACGGCGACGGCGCCTGGCGCACGGCGTCGATGGTGGGCATGGCGGCCTACGGCGCGGTCGGCTCGGCGCTGAACACCGGCGGCGGGGTGGCGGAGGACCGGGCCGTCGGCTGGCTGCGGCAGCTGAGGGTGACCCCGATGACCCCGCGCCAGGTCGTACTGGGCCGGGCCCTGACCGGCGCGGTGACCGTGCTGCCCGCGATCGTCGCGGTGCTGGCGGCGGGCGGCCTGCTCAACGGGGTGCGGCTGGCCGCCTGGCAGTGGGCCGCGATCGCGCTGCTGCTGTGGCTCGGCTCGGTGCCCTTCACCCTGCTCGGGCTCGGCAACGGCTACCGGATGACCGCGCAGACCACGGGCGTGACGAACATGATCTGCAATCTGGGGCTCGCCGTGCTGGGCGGCCTGTGGTTCCCGGTCTCCCTGTTCCCCGGCTGGCTGCGCACCCTGTCCGCGTACACCCCGACCCACCGCTTCGCCCAGCTCGGCACGGCGGTCGCCGACGGGCACGCCCCGGCGCCCGCGGCGGTCCTGGTGCTGGCCCTCTGGCTGCTGGTGTTCGGTTCGTACGCTGTCCTGTCGTACCGCCGGAGCGCGGCGACCGGCTGAACGGGGAGAGAGATGTCCTGGATGTCCACGATGTCATCAGGGTGGAGCGCCTGGCGCTCGGCGGTGCGGGAGGCGCGGGAGCAGCAGCGGTACTACAAGGAGAACAAGGTGCGCCTGAAGTCCGAGTACCGGGCGGCGCGCGCGTGCGGGAGGATCCCGGACAGCCCGGGCCCCCCGCCCAGCGGCTTCACCCTGCTGCCCTGGCTGCTGCTGGGGATGGGTGCCTTCTCGAACATCTTCCAGAGCAAGACCCCGAACCCGTGGATCGGCGGTCTCGGCCTGCTCGCCTTCAACTCCCTCTATATCTACGTGGCGTTCCGCGCCTTCGTGAAGCAGACCCGCGAGGCCCGCTCCACCCGCCTGGCCCTGGGCCTGATGGCCGTGCTGACCTGCGGGCTCTCCATCGGCTACGGCGGCAGCTGGCTGCTGTTCTTCCCGCTGCTCGGGCTGGCGACGGGCGCGGTGGTGCGCGGCCCCCAGCTGCGCCTCGCGGGCACGGCGGTCGCGGTGCTGGCGGGAGCGGTCAGCGGTGCCCGGGACGGCTGGAACGGACTGAACATCGCCTACGCCACCTGGATCTCGACCATGGTGACGGCCGCGATCCTGTCCCTGTCCGAGGCGGTCCGCGAACTGCGGGCGGCCCGGGAGGAGCTGGCCCGGCGCGCGGTGGAGGAGGAGCGGCTGCGTTTCTCCCGCGATCTGCACGACCTCCTCGGGCACACCCTCTCGGTGATCGTGGTGAAGTCGGAGGCGGCCCGCCGCCTGGCGCGCCGGGACATGGACGCGGCACTGGCCCAGGTGACGGACATCGAGTCGGTGGGCCGCCAGGCGCTCACCGAGATCCGGGAGGCGGTGACGGGCTACCGCGAGGGCAGCCTCGGCACGGAACTGGACCGGGCCCGGTCGGCCCTCACCGCCGCGGGCATCGAGCCCCGGGTGCAGCAGTCGGGGCCGCCGTTGGCACCTGCGACGGAGGCATTGCTCGGCTGGGTGGTGCGGGAGGCGGTGACCAACGCCGTGCGCCACAGCGGTGCCGCGCACTGCGGGATCACCGTGGAGAGCGCCCCCGAGCGGGTCCGGCTCACGGTCGTCGACGACGGGGACGGCACATCCGCGCGGCCCGTACCGGAGGGTGTCGGCGGCACCGGTCTGAAGGGCCTGACGGAACGCCTCGCGGCGGCGGGCGGTTCACTGCGGGCGGGTCCCTCACCGCGCGGCGGCTTCACGGTCACCGCCGAACTCCCCGTGGAGGCCGCGGACCTGCCCCAGCAGCCGCAGCATCCGGGACGGCCACTGCCCACGGCACCTGGCGGCACGGGCTGACCGGGCGGCCCGGCCCGTACCCGCGGCCACCCGCCCGGGCTGCTCATCCGGACCGCCCGTCCGGACGCTCGTCCGGAGAACGTGCCCGTCCGGCCCCCCGCCCGCCCGGTCCTCCCTACGATGGCCCCGTGAACGAGACAACGGGGGACCCCCGGGCGGCGGGCCCGCCCGTCCGGGTGCTGCTGGCCGAGGACCAGGGCATGATGCGCGGGGCGCTCGCCCTGCTGCTCGGCATGGAGGAGGACATCGAGGTCGTGGCGCAGGTCGCGGCGGGCGACGCGATCGTGGACGCCGTACGGGACCACCGCCCCGATGTGGCGCTCCTCGACATCGAACTGCCCGGCATGAGCGGCCTGGACGCGGCGGCCGTGCTGCGGGAGCGGGCCCCGGACTGCCGGGTGCTGATCCTCACCACCTTCGGCCGCCCCGGCTATCTGCGCCGCGCCATGGAGGCGGGCGCCGCAGGGTTCCTTGTGAAGGACGGCCCGGTGGAAGAGCTGGCCGCGGCGATCCGGCGGGTACTGGCCGGGGAGACGGTGATCGACCCGGCGCTCGCCGCGGCGGCCCTGAGCGCCGGGCCCAGTCCGCTGACCGCGCGCGAGCGCGACGTACTGAACGCGTCCGTGGACGGCGCGACCGTCGCCGACATCGCAGGAAAGCTGCACCTCTCCGAGTCCACGGTGCGCAACTACCTCTCCTCCGCCATCGGCAAGACCCGCACCCGCAACCGCATGGAGGCCATGCGGGAGGCCCGCCGCCAGGGCTGGCTGTAGCGGCCCCGGATCACCGCCGAAGCGCACTCCGGGCCGCGGCCGACCCCCGTCCGACCGCGGCCCGGAGTGCGCTAGTTCAACCCGACGGACTTCATCTCCGTCCCCTTCGGTGCCACGCAGACGAACCAGTCGACCGGCGTTCCGGCCGCCGGACGGATCGTGTTGCCGCTGCCGGGGTCGTCGGAGGCCCTCCGGACCACGGTGGACGTGCCGTCCTTCCATGAGCAGGCGACCTGCCGGGCGGTCTTGGCGACCTGGCCCACCACCAGCTGGCCGTCGCGGCCGCCCATGGGCGCCGCGGCGGACTCGAACTCCATGTTCCTCAGCGGGTCCCACCGCCCGACCGTGTCGAACATGATCGTCTCCGGTCGGCCGCCCCCGTAGGTCCAGCGGACGAAGTAGGAGGTCTTGCCGACCCGGCCGTCCCCGCGGACGCTGCCCGTCGACGGCAGTCCCTCCCGTGCCATCGCCGTGGTCTGGTTCTCCGCCTCCTTTCTGTTCCGAGGCGCGTCCCACACCTCCACCGAGACCCGCCACTGCCTGCCGAGGTCCACCCCTCTCGCGAGCGTGGTGACCAGGGGCTTGTCCACCTGGTGGGTGCCCGGCGAGGCAGGCTGTGTCGCCGCGGGCTCGACGCGCTTCCCGTCCGTGCCCGGGTCCCAGGCCATGGCGAGGGTCGCCCCCGTGGCCCCGCAGAACGCCACCGCGGTCGTCGCCGTCAGCGCCCAGCGGCGCGTCCTGCGGCGCCGCCCCCCGCGGACCACCGCCTGGACGGGGACGACGCCCACCTCCACCCGGTCGGCGGCCTCGGCCAGCAGAAAGGCGATGTCCCCGTGCGCCATGCCCCCACGCGCCACACCCCCGTACACAACGTCCCCGTACCCAGCGCCCCCGCATTCCCTGCCGGTCCGGCCGGTCTCGCCGGTCCTGCCGATCTCGCCGGTCCCGCCGGTCCTGCCGATCTCGCCGGTCCCGCCGGTCCTGCCGATCTCGCCGGTCCCGCCGGTCCCGCCGATCCGCGTCTCACGGTCCCCGCTCATCGCTGCCGCCCTCCCTCGGTCACCATCTCCGCCAGTCCGGACACGGCACGGAGCTTTGCGATCCCCTTGGCCGTGTTGCTCTTCACCGCGCCGACCGAGCAGCCCATCGCCTCGGCCGTCTGCGTCTCGGTGAGGTCCTCCCAGTACCGCAGCACCACGGCCTCCCGCTGCCGCGGGGGCAACTGCGCCAGCGCCGTCAGCAGCGCGCCGCGGTCATCGGCCTGCGCGATGCGGTCGCCGGTCTCGGGCACCTCGTGCACCAGCCCCGAGTCGTCCCTCGGTGCGAGGAACTCCTTGAGACGTCTGCGGTGCCTGCGGGCATGCGCGTTGATCATCATGCGGCGCACATAGGCCTCCGGGTCGTCGGCCGCACCGACCCTGCGCCAGGCCACGTAGACCCGTTCGAGCGTGGACTGGACCAGGTCCTCCGCACCGTGCTGCTCCCCCGTGAGCAGAAATGCCGTGCGCATCAGCCGCGACCAGCGGCCGATGACAAAGCTCTGGAACTCGGTGTCCCGAGCCTGTTCCCGATCCCCCATGGGCACCTCCTTGACGTCAAAGGGAGTCCATGAGGCACCCGGATCGTTGCCTCGGCCCAGAGATCTCCCCCGCGGCACGCCCATTCCGGCCCGGAGATCTCTCCGTGGGATGACGGCAGGTCAGATCCTCACGGGTTGGTCAAGGATTCATTAGTGGGCCGAAGCATCGGAATAGTTGCCCATGCATACGAGGTTCACCCGGTGCCTGTACCCGCACTCCGCACGTTTCTCCCCTTCCGGCCTGGAGGCCCCACCTCATGACGCACACGACCGACCAGCCAGCCCGGAGGCCGTCCGGCGCGATCGTGCCGGTGCTCGCCTTCGCGGGCATCGTGGTCGCGGTGATGCAGACGCTGCTGGTCCCCGTCATCAAGGATCTGCCCCAGCTGCTGAGCACCGCGCCCAGCAACGCCACCTGGGTCCTCACCTCCACCCTCCTCTCCGGCGCCGTGGCCACCCCGATCATGGGCCGCCTCGGCGACCTCTACGGCAAGCGGCGGATGCTGCTCGCCAGCCTGGCCGTGATGGTGGTCGGCGCCCTGGTCAGCGCGCTCACCGACGCCCTGCTGCCGATGATCGTCGGCCGTACGCTCCAGGGCTTCGCGATGGGCGCGATACCGCTGGGCATCGGCCTGATGCGGGACATGCTGCCCCGCGAGCGGCTCGGCTCGGCGATGGCCCTGATGAGTTCCTCGATCGGCGTCGGCGGCGGACTCGCGCTGCCCGCGGCCGCCCTGGTCGCCCAGCACGCCGACTGGCACACCCTGTTCTTCGGCGCCGCCGGGCTCGGTGTCCTGGCGATCGTCCTCACCCTGCTCGTGGTGCCGGAGTCCCCGGCCCGCGCCAAGGGCTCCTTCGACCTGCCGGGCGCGCTCGGCCTGTCCGCCGGTCTGGTGCTGCTTCTGCTGCCGATCACCAAGGGCAGCGACTGGGGCTGGTCGTCCGGCACCACGCTCGGCCTGTTCGCCGCGTCCGTCGTGACCCTCGTCCTGTGGGGGCTGTTCGAACTGCGGGTGGCCGCCCCGCTGGTCGACCTGCGCACCACCGCCCGCCGCGAGGTGCTGCTCACCAACCTCGCCTCGATCATGGTCGGTGTCTCCTTCTACGTCGTCTCGCTGGTCCTGCCGCAGCTGCTCCAGCTGCCCGCCGCCACCGGCTACGGCCTCGGCCGGTCGATGGTCGTCGCGGGCCTGTGCGTGGCCCCGCTGGGCCTGACGATGATGTTCACCGCCCCGGTCTACGCCCGCCTGTCCGCCCGCTACGGCCCCAAGGTCACCCTGCTCATCGGCCTGGTGATCATCGCGATCGGCTACGGCGGCGGCCTCGGCCTGATGGACGCCGCCTGGCAGACCGTGGTGACCTCGGTGATCCTCGGCGCGGGCATCGGCCTCGCCTACTCCTCGCTGCCCGCCCTGATCGTCGGCGCGGTCCCGGCCTCGGAGACCGGCGCGGCCAACGGCCTCAACACCCTGATGCGTTCCATCGGCACCTCGGTCTCCAGCGCCGTCATCGGCATGGTGCTCGCCAACACCGCGCAGCATGTGAACGGCATGGCGATCCCGACCATGCACGGCTTCCGGGTCTCGTTCCTGATCGCGACCGGCGCGGTGGCCCTCGGTCTGCTGCTCGCCCTGTTCCTGCCGGGGCAGCGCCCCTCGGCGGCGGTGCAGCTGCGGGCGAGCAGCGAGGAGGACGCCAACCTGGAGCGCGCCGAGGAAGTCCTGCGGGGCTTCCGCGGCCGGGTCCTGGACGCCGGGGGCGCCCCGGTCGCCCGCGCCCGGGTCACGCTGATCGACCGCCGGGGCCGCCAGGCGGGCGCCACGCTCTCCGCGGAGGACGGCAGTTACGCGCTGGCCGTCCCGGCGCAGGGCCCCTACGTGGTGGCCGCCCGGGCCGCGGGCCACGCCCCGCTCGCCTCCTCGGCCACCCACACCGGCGACGACCGCCCGGTGGACCTGGATCTCTCCCTGCCGGGCGAGACCGTCCCGGCCTGACCCGCCCCGCGCCCCGCGCCCCGCACCCCCCGTCGCCCTCGCGGCGGGGGGTGCGGCAGCATGGGGCGCCTACAGGTCCCCGGCGCCGTGCGCGCCGGTCCCGGCCTGCCCGTCCGTACGACCGAAAGGACCCCCATGACCGCGGCGCCGAAGCCCGAGATCCTGGCCGCTTTCGAGGCCGCGAAGGGCTTCATGCCGCTGCGTGAGGGGCTCGCGCTGTATGCGGCGGCCGTCGAGGCGGCGGCGCTCGGGCTGCCGCTGCTGGAGGTCGGCAGCTACTGCGGGCGCTCCACGGTCCTGCTCGCCGACGCGGCGCGCGCCGCGGGGGTGACCGCGCTCACGGTCGACCACCACCGCGGCAGCGAGGAGCAGCAGCCCGGCTGGGACTACCACGACCCGGAGACGGTCGACCCCGAGATCGGCCTGATGGACACCCTGCCCACCTTCCGGCGCACCCTGCACCGGGCGGGCCTGGAGGACCACGTGGTGGCGCTGGTCGGCCGTTCGCCGCAGGTGGCCGCGGTCTGGGGGAGCCCACTCGGCCTGGTCTTCGTCGACGGCGGCCACACCGACGAGCACGCGGGCGCCGACTACGAGGGCTGGGCCCCGCACGTGGCCGAGGGCGGTCTGCTGGTCATCCACGACGTCTTCCCCGAGCCGGAGGACGAGTTCACCGGCCAGGCGCCGTACCGGGTCTACCTCAGGGCCCTCGCGTCCGGCGAGTTCACGGAGGTCTCGGCGACCGACTCGCTGCGCGTCCTGCGGCGAACGCGGGCGGCGGCCGCGGCGCGCCGTTAGGGTCGGGGACATGTCGTACGTGGGACCGGACTTCGATGCCCCCGAACCCCGCCGCACCTGGCGCGGGCCGCTGAGGATCGCGGCCGCCGCGCTGGTTCCGGCCGCGCTGCTCGGCTGGCTGGTCTACGAGGCGGTGGCGGCGACCGGCGGAGGGCCGGCACCCCGCTCGGGGCCGCCCGCCGCCGCACCGGCCGGGGACGGCACGGCGTCCCCGTCCGGCGGTGGAGCGGCCGGTCCCGGCTCGCTCCGCGGCAAGGTCGTCCTCGTCGACCCGGGGCACAACCCGGGCAACTTCCGGCACACCGCCGAGATCAACCGCCCGGTGGACATCGGCTCCCACCACAAGGAGTGCGACACCACCGGCACCGCCACCAACGCCGGTTACACCGAGGCCCGGTTCACCCTGGACGTGGCCCGTCGGCTGCGCGCCCTGCTGGAACGGCAGGGCGCCACGGTGAAGTTCACCCAGGACGGCGACCGCCCCTGGGGGCCCTGTGTGGACGAGCGGGCCCGGATCGGCAACGCGGCGCACGCGGACGCGGCCGTCTCCGTCCACGCGGACGGCGCACCGCAGGGCGACCGCGGCTTCCATGTCATCCTCCCGGCCCCCCTGCACCAGGGCTCCGCGGACACCCGCCCCATCGTGGGTCCCTCGCGCGCGCTGGGCACCCGGATCCGGGACGGCTTCACCCATGCCACCGGCAGCCCGCTCTCCAACTACCAGGGCCACGGCACCGGTCTCGTCGTACGCGGCGATCTCGGCGGCCTCAACCTGTCGACGGTTCCCAAGGTGTTCATCGAGTGCGGCAACATGCGCGACAGTTCCGACGCCGCCCTGCTGACCAACGGCGCGTGGCGGCAGAAGGCGGCGCAGGGGATCTCTGAGGGAATCGTGAGTTTCCTGCACGAGTAGCTCCCGCCCGCGCCAACCGGGCGGACACCCCGACCGGGCGGACGATAGTGTCGTCCCTACGATGCGGGGCCGCCCGCGCGCCACACACCGCGGCCCGAGGGCGATACGGCGACAGCGACGCCTCCACCGACGACGAGACGACAGACGAAGGACCCGAAGTGAATATCCGCTCCCTCACTAGAGGCGACGGCGTGGTGATCGGTGCAGCGGTAGTGCTGTTCATCGCGTCGTTCCTCGATCTCACCGGCTGCGGCAGTGCCAGTGCGATCTGCGCCCAGCTCAACCTTCCCAACGCCTGGGACGACCTCGGGCTCGGGCTCGGCACCTACATGGCCGGGGTGGTCGGGGGCGCGCTGGTCGTGTTCACCCGGCTGCTCCCCGCGCCGCGCAAGGTCGCGGGCCTGGAGCCGGGAGCCTTCGGGACCGCGCTGACCGTCGCCGCCGCCTGGGTGCTGCTGTGGACGCTGATCGACGCCAACGAGGCGGGCGCCGGGCTCGTCCTCGGCTTCTTCGCCGCCCTGGTGATGGCCGCCGCCGCCATCGCCACCCCGCTCGTCCCGGCCCTCCAGACCGCTCTGGTCCCGGCCCCCAAGCCCGCCGCGCCCCAGCCCTACGGCGCGCAGCAGCCCCAGCCGGGCTACGGCTACCCGGGCGCCCAGCAGCAGCCCTACGGCGCCCAGCACCAGCCGACGCAGGCGTACGGCGGGCAGCCGCAGCCCGCGCCCGCCGCGGAGTTCTCGCCGTTCTGGTTCGCCGTGCCGGTGCCGCGCCCGCTCTACGCGGAGGACGGCTCGGCCGCGCCGATCGCCGAACTCGCCCCGGGCACCTGGTATCTGGCGGTCGAGCAGCGCGGCACCGCCCTGGTGGCACAGACCCAGGACGGCCGCCGCGGAGTGCTCCAGGACGCCAGCGGCATCCAGCGCGGCTGAGCCGCCGCCCCGGCCGCAACGGCCCCTCGCCCCTTCCGGGCGGGGGGCCGTCGTCGTAGAGTCGCCTCCCGACAGCACACCTGACGGCTCATCAGTCATGAGTGTCCGGAGGCAGGATGCGGCTGGGACTGGCACTCGGCTACTGGGGGCGCGGCCCCGCGGCGGACCACCTCGCCCTGGCGCAGGAGGCCGAACGGCTCGGCTACGCGTCGGTGTGGACCGCGGAGTCCTGGGGTTCGGACGCCTTCACCCCGCTGACCTGGATCGCCGCGCGGACCTCCCGGATCGGGCTGGGGACGGCGGTGGCCCAGATGGCGGCCCGCTCCCCCACCGCCACCGCGATGCACGCGCTCACCCTGGACCATCTCTCGGGCGGCCGGATGCTGCTCGGTCTCGGTCTGTCGGGGCCGCAGGTCGTCGAGGGCTGGTACGGGCGCCCCTTCCCGGCGTCCCCGCTGACCGCGACCCGGGAGTACGTCGATGTGGTCCGCCAGGTGCTGCGGCGCGAGGCGCCGGTGGTGCTGGAGGGCCGTTTCCACTCCCTGCCCTACCGGGGCGCGGACGGCACCGGGCTCGGAAAGCCGCTGAAGCCGGTCACCCATCCGCTGCGGGCGGGGCTTCCGGTGCTGCTGGGGGCGGAGGGGCCGCGGAATGTGGCGCAGACACTGCGGATCGCCGACGGCTGGCTGCCGCTGTACTGGTCGCCCACCCGCCCGGAGGCGTACGGGGTCTCACCGGCCGCGCTCCACGGGTCCGGCGGGGGCGAGCGCCCCTTCATGGTCGCGCCGATGGCCCGGGTCGCGGTCTGCGACGACGTGGGTGAGGGGCTGCTGCCGGTGAAGGCGATGCTCGCCTTCTACATCGGCGGGATGGGCCACGCGGCACGGAACTTCCACGCCGATCTGATGGCGCGCATGGGGTACGAGGAGGAGGCCCGGCGCATCCAGCGGCTGTTCCTGGCGGGCCGCCGCGAGGAGGCGGTGCGCGCGGTGCCCGACGCGTTCGCGGACGAGATCTCGCTCGTCGGACCGCGCGGACGGATCGCGGAGCGGCTGGAGCTGTGGCGCCGGGGCCCGGTCACGGATCTGCTGGCCGTGTCCCCCGACCCGGGCACCCTGCGCGTCCTGGCCGAGCTGAACTCGTAGCGGAGTCAGTCGACTTGGCGGCCGGGCCGCGGATTCATCCGCGGGCCAGCTGGGGGCCGGAGGGCACCTGGTCCCGCACCGGGACGCCCGAGCTCTTGCCCGCGTCCTTCAACTGCCGGATGACGGTGGTGAAGGTGCCGACGGCGGCACCGACCGCCTTTTCGTCGCCCTTGCGGAGCCTGGCCGGGAGGCCCCCCAGGGAGTCGAGGCCCGCGCTGAGCGGGGCCAGGGCCCGGGCCAGCACGGGGTCGCCCTGGGCGTTGTGCCGGGCGCCCTTGAGCCGGTGGATGGCGAAGGTGCCCGCGACGGCGGCCTGGAGCAGCGCGGCCGAGCGTCCCCGCGCGTCCTTCGCGAACGCGCCCGCCTTCCAGGGCTTCTCGATCCACTCCTGGACCGCCCCCGCCGCGAGCCCCGCGTCCAGCGTGAACCGGGACCTGGCGAGTTGCAGCCGCTCCACCGGGGTGGACGGGGAGGGCGAGGGGACCGTGATGTAGGCCGCCACCTGCCGGGCGGCGCTGCCCCGCCCGCAGGCGACGGCACCGGCGCACACGGTGGTGCTCAGGGCGAGCGCGAGGGCGAGGGTGCGTATCGGCACGGGCACGGGGTCCTCCGGTCGGGCGGGCGACGGCTCCACGGTCAGCCTCGCGCGTCCCGCCGGGCCGCGCCGCCCCGGGGCAGCCGATCGGGTGGTCCCCTTGTCCCGCAAGGGCTGTGCGGTCTTGGCGCGTTTCAATGGGTGGGGACGGGCAATCCGGAGGTCATGTCCCCTCGATATCGCAACGGCGCCAACGGAGCCGGCACGGTCATAGCGGTCGTCGCCGATGTCATGGCCCTCATCCTGGGCCTGTGGATTCTGATGTATCTGCTGGACGCCAACCCGGGCAACGCCCTGGTGGAGTTCGTCCACCACACCGCGCAGTGGCTGGCGGGCTGGTCACGCGACCTGTTCACCTTCGACGAGGCCTGGGCCCGGGTGGTCGCCGGATACGGTCTGGCCGCCGTGGTCTACCTCTTCGTCGGCCACGCCATCGCCAACCGCATCCAGCGCCACTGACCCGCGGTGCCCGGCACCGCCGGGCCCGCAGGTCCTAGTCGCAGCAGTCGGGATCCAGTCCCCGGGGCAGGCGGTCGCCGCCGAAGACCGCGCAGGTCGGCTCGTCGCCGCCGAGCGCCGCCACAGCCAGCAGCAGCGAACCCGCGGTCCAGGCGGTGAGTTCCTGCGGCCAGATCGCCTCGTCCTCGAAGACATAGCCCGTCCAGTACAGGCCCGACTCCGGGTCCCTCAGATGCTGGATGGACTGGAGGATCTCCAGAGCCCGGTCGGACTCGCCCATCGCCCACAGGGCCAGGGCGAGTTCGGCCGACTCGCCCCCGGTCACCCACGGGTTGGGCACCACGCAGCGCACCCCGAGGCCGGGTACCACGAAGCGGTCCCAGTCCCCCTCGATGCGCTCCTTGGCCTCCGCACCGGTCAGGGCGCCGCCGAGGACGGGGTAGTACCAGTCCATCGAGTAGCGGCCCTTGTCGAGGAACCGCTCCGGGTGCCGGCGCAGGGCGTGCCGCAGCGCGCCGACCGCCAACTCCCAGTCCGGCTGCGGCTCCTCGCGCTGCTCGGCGATCGCCAGGGCGCAGCGCAGCGCGTGGTGGACGGAGGAGCTGCCGGTCAGCAGCGCGTCCGCGGTGTCCGTGCCGTCCTCGTCGCGCTTCCAGCCGACCTGCCCGCCGGGCTGCTGGAGTCCGAGTACGAACTCCACGGCGGAGTACACGGTGGGCCACATCCGGTCGAGGAACGTGTCGTCCCCGGTGGCCAGATAGTGGTGCCAGACGCCTACGGCCACATAGGCGACGAAGTTGGTCTCGCGGCCGTGGTCGGTGATGTGCTCCGGGTCGCCGTCGGCGTAGGCCGCGTACCAGGAGCCGTCCTCGTTCTGGTGCCGGGACAGCCAGAGGTAGGCCCGCTCGGCCGCCGTGTGCTCCCCGGCCGCGTCGAGCGCCATGGCGGCCTCGACATGGTCCCAGGGGTCGAGGTGGTGGCCGCGGAACCACGGGATGGCGCCGTCCTCCCGCTGTACGGCGAGGATTCCGCCGACGGTCGCGGCGGCCTGCTCGGCGGTGAGGACCCCGGGCAGGACGAGGTGTTCCGTCCGGGGGGTGGTCACTGGGCGGCCGCCTCGAAGGACTCGGCGGGCCGGGCGTCGCCGGGCAGGTGCGGCTTGGTCGCGTAGGCCACGAAGCTCTTGCCGATCAGCGGGTTCAGGGCCTGTTCGGCGAGCCGGGTGGCGAGCGGCTTCTTCATGATGTCCCAGACGAGGAGCTTGTGGTACGCGCGCACCGGCAGCGCCTTGTCGTTGTCCACGCCGAAGGCGCACTTCAGCCACCAGTAGGGCGAGTGCAGTCCGTGCGCGTGGTGGGTGCCGTACGGCTTCAGGCCCGCCTCCCGCATCTTGGCGAGCAGTTCGTCGGCCCGGTAGATGCGGATGTGGCCGCCCTCCACCTCGTGGTAGGCGTCGGACAGGGCCCAGCAGACCTTCTCGGGGCCGTAGCGCGGCACGGTGATGGCGATCCGGCCGCCCGGCTTGAGCACCCGGACCATCTCCGCCAGGACGCCCTTGTCGTCCGGGATGTGCTCCATGACCTCGGAGATGATCACGACGTCGAAGGAGGCGTCGGGGAAGGGCAGGGCGAGGGCGTCGCCCTCCATGGCGGTCGCGGTGGCTCCCGCGGGGGCCTCACCGGCCTCCTTCATCGCCGCGAACCAGGTGGCAACCTCGCGGATCTCCTCGGCGTTGCGGTCCAGGGCCACCACCTGTGCGCCGCGCCGGTAGCACTCGAAGGCGTGCCGTCCGGCACCGCAGCCGAGGTCCAGGACACGGTCGCCGGGGGCGAGCGGGAACCGGGAGAAGTCGACGGTCAGCACGTGGCCCTGCTTTCGCGGTTGGAATCGACGTCGGTCACTCGTGCGGCGGCCGCCCCGACGGCGGCGGCACCGCCCGCGGCGGCCCGGGCGGCGGACGGCGCCGTCCCTCCGGCCGCGGCCGGGGGCCCGCCCGGGGCGCGCCCGGGGGACGCGAGAGCGCGGGGAGCGGCGGCGATCGCCTCGCGGTACCGCGCCACCGTGCCCTCCGCGGCCCTGGCCCAGGTGAAGCGGCGCAGCACCCGTTCCCGGCCCGCCGCGCCCAGCCGGGCCCGGAGCCGCGGGTCGCCGAGCAGCCGGTTCAGGGCGGCGGCCAGCGCACCCGCGTCACCGGGCGGCACCGCGAGGCAGGTCTCGCGGTCGGGCCCGGCGACCTCCGGTATGGCGCCGCCGGTGGTGGCGACCAGCGGGGTGCCGGTGGCCATCGCCTCGGCCGCGGGCAGCGAGAAGCCCTCGTACAGCGAGGGCACGCAGGCCACTTCGGCCGAGCGGACCAGGTCGACCAGTTCCGCGTCGGAGATGCCCTTGACGAACTCGACGGCGCCGTCGAGCCCGTACCGCTCGATCGCCTGGGCGACCGGGCCGTCCTCGGCGCGCTTGCCGACGACGACGAGATGCGCCCCGGGGTGCTCGGTGCGCACCTTGGCGAGCGCCTCGATCAGGAAGACGAGCCCCTTGAGCGGCACATCCGCGCTGGAGGTGGTCACGATCCGGCCCGGCACCTGCGGCACCGAGGAATCCGGCGAGAAGAGGTCGGTGTCGGCGCCGATGTGCACGACATGGACGCGGTCCGCCTCGACGCGCAGATGGTCCACGATCTCCTGGCGGGAGGTGCCGGACACGGTGAGCACCGAGGGCAGCCGCCGCGCGACCCGCTTCTGCATCCGGGTGAAGGCGTACCAGCGCCGGACGGACGCCCGCCGCCGCCATCCCCCGGCCGCGTCCAGCTCCAACTGCCGGTCCACGGTGATGGGGTGGTGGATCGTGGTGACCAGCGGCGCGCCGACGTCGCCCAGCAGGCCGTAGCCGAGGGTCTGGTTGTCGTGGACCACGTCGAAGTCGCCGCGGCGGGCGCGCAGATGGCGGCGGGCGCGCAGCGAGAAGGTCAGCGGTTCGGGGAAGCCGCCGGTCCACATGGTGCCGACCTCGACGGCGTCGATCCAGTCCCGGAACTCCTCGCGCCGCGGGGTGCGGAAGGGGTCGGGCTGGCGGTACAGGTCGAGGCTGGGGAGTTCCGTGAGGGACAGGCCGTGCAGGTCCTCGCCCTCGTCGAGCACGGGGTAGGGCTGGGCGCCGATGACCTCGACCCGGTGGCCGAGCCGGGCCAGCTCACGGGAGAGGTGCCGGACGTAGACGCCCTGGCCGCCGCAGAACGGGTTTCCCTTGTACGTCAGGAGGGCGATGCGCAGCGGGCGTTCCCCGTCCGCTGCCGAGCCCTCCTGGGGGCCTGCCAGCCTGGCCTCAGCGGTCACTCCCGGCCCCTTCTCCCTGCTATTTCCCGCGAGACTACGACGGGACGGTAACCTAGAACAAGTTTCAGACTTGATCGTTGAAGAGGCTCTGAATCTACCGGCAGGTAAGGGCCGAGTGAGCGGTGGATCAGGTGATTCGCGCCACGGCGCGGAGCCCTGCCGTCCTGTGCGGTCACTCGCCCTCACCGACTGTCACGGAACACGGAACGGGACCCATGCCAGCGGAAGCCAAGGTGCCATCCAGTACCGCGCGACCGGCGGCGCAGCCGGCCTCGCCGCCGCTCACCGAGCGCCAGGAGGCGCGTCGGCGCCGGATCCTGCACGCGAGCGCACAGCTGGCCGGGCGGGGCGGTTTCGACGCGGTGCAGATGCGGGAAGTCGCGGAGTCCTCCCAGGTGGCCCTGGGCACGCTGTACCGCTACTTCCCGTCGAAGGTGCATCTGCTGGTCGCGACCATGCAGGACCAGCTGGAGCAGTTGCACCGCACCCTCGGGAAGAAGCCCCCGGCCGGGCGGACGGCCGCCGAGCGGGTGGCGGAGACCCTGATGCGCGCCTTCCGGGCGTTGCAGCGCGAGCCGCATCTCGCCGACGCCATGGTCCGTGCGCTGACCTTCGCGGACCGCAGTGTCTCGCCGGAGGTGGACCAGGTGTCCCGGCAGACGACGGCGATCATCCTGGACGCGACGGGGATCGCGGATCCGGGTCCCGAGCAGCTGGCCGCGGTGCGGGTGATCGAGCACACCTGGCACTCGGCGCTGATCACCTGGCTGTCCGGCCGGGCGTCGATCGCCCAGGTCAGGATCGACATCGAGACGGTGTGCCGCCTGATCGACCTCACGG
Organism: Streptomyces sp. NPDC052040; assembly: GCF_044548405.1. Lineage (NCBI taxonomy): Bacteria > Bacillati > Actinomycetota > Actinomycetes > Kitasatosporales > Streptomycetaceae > Streptomyces > Streptomyces sp. NPDC052040. The sequence continues at coordinate 287,692 of NZ_JBIUBV010000006.1, forward strand.
AACCGGCGGCATCCGGGGATCCCGGGGCATGAAAATGACCTACGAGACGAGTTCCGACCGTTGTCCGATCTCTCGATCTTCCAACGCCCTGCTCGACCGTCGATGTCGGCCCAAGCGGAAATCAAAACTTCACGCCGAAGTCGGCTACTCCGGTTGAGCACCTTCACTCATCCCGTAGGCACTTTTCAGTGTAATCACCGCTCCTCCGGATGGAAGACCCCAGATCAAGATTCTTTGGGCATTTACGGACAAAGCGCCCCACCCTCTCAGGCCCCTTGATCGTCCGGCGGGAACACCGCCTCCCCGGTCCCGGCCAGCGTGATCGCGATCGCCTCCACCGGGCAGTTCTCCGCCGCGTCGAGGACCGGCTCCCCCGCGTCCGCGTCCGGCGCGACGGGGTGGGACTGCCGGGCGGAGTCGAGGCGGAAGGCGCCGGGGGCCCGGTGCACGCACTGGGTGGACCCGATGCAGAGGGTGCGGTCGACCTCGATGTGCCAGCGGTCGCCCATGCCCTACGCCTCCTCGTACCCGGAGGGCAGATGGACCGTCTGGTACTCCAGGAACTCGTCGTGGCCCTCCGGCCCGAACTCCCTGCCGAGCCCGGAGTTCTTGCGGCCGCCGAAGGGGCCCAGCATGTCGAGGCTGAAGGTGTTCACCGAGTACGAGCCGGTCCGCACCTGCCGGGCGATCCCGATGCCGTGCTCGACGTCCGCGGTCCACACGCTGCCGCTCAGCCCGTAGTCGGAGTCGTTGGCGATCCGCACGGCCTCGCTCTCGTCGCCGTACGGCAGCAGGCAGACGACGGGGCCGAAGATCTCCTCGCGGGCGATGCGCATGCCGTTGCCGACCTCGCCGAAGAGGGTCGGCTCCACATACCAGCCGCGGTCCCGGGACGCGGGCCGTCCCCCGCCCACGAGGAGCTTGGCGCCCTCCTCCTGGCCGGTCCGGATGTAGTCGAGGCTGCGCCGCCGCTGGCGTTCGGTCACCAGCGGGCCGACCTGGGTGGCCGGGTCGAGCGGGTCGCCGACCACCAGGGCGGCCGCGGCGGCGGCGAAGGCGTCGGCGAACTCGTCGTAGCGCGAGCGGGGCAGCAGGATCCGGGTCTGGGCGACACACGCCTGCCCGTTGTTCATCCAGGCGGCCGGGACGATCCCCGCCACGGTGGCCGCGAGGTCCGCGTCGGGCAGCACCACGGCCGCCGACTTGCCGCCCAGTTCCAGGGTCACCCGGGTCAGATTCCGTGCGGCGACCTCCATCACACGCTTCCCGGCCGCCACCGAACCGGTGAAGGACACCCGGTCAACGCCGGGGTGCCCGACGAGGTACTCGCTCACCTCGCGGTCCGCGGGCAGGATCGACAGCACACCGTCCGGCAGCCCGGCCTCGCGGGCGATCTCCCCGAGGACATAGGCGTCGAGGGGGGCCTCGGGCGACGGCTTGAGCACCACCGTGCAGCCCGCGAGCAGCGCGGGCGCGAGCTTGGCGGCGGCGGTGAACTGCGGGACGTTCCACGGCACGACGGCCGCCACCACCCCGACCGGCTCGCGCCGCACCAGGATCTTCCCGAGGACGCCGTTCCGCCGCTCCTCGCGGGGGTGGTCCCGGGCAACGGTGACGGCCGCGTCCCAGACCATCATCGCGCCGAGCGCCTGCGCGAGGACGCTCCAGGAGTACGGGGAGCCGTTCTCGGCGGAGATCAGCCGGGCCAGTTCCTCGTGGCGCGCGGCGATCCCGTCCTTGATCCTGGTCACCACCGCGATCCGCTCGTCGGGCGTCGCCCGGGGCCAGGGCCCTTCGTCGAAGGCGCGGCGAGCGGCGGCGACGGCCCGGTCGACGTCCCCGCGCGAGGCGCCCGGCACCCGCCCGAGGAGTTCCTCGGTGTGCGGGGAGACCACCTCGATGACGTCCTTGCCCAGGGGATCGGTCAACTCCCCGCCGATGAACAGCTGTCCGTGCTCCACGAGATCGGTCATGGCCGACTGCCTCCCCGGACTGTTGCCGATGCCCCATCACCCTGCATGGTCTCGACGTTCCCGACCCTCGCACCTGATGGAGCATCAGATATGGTCGACACCGGCAGTGTTACCAGTTCCCGCCGACGGAGTCCACGGGCGGGGGACGGGTACCGGCGGACGGCGACGGGGGGCACCATGGCGCGGACGGCCGATCACGGCGGGGGCGTACGGTCCCTCCGGGTTCCCATCCCGGACAACCCCCTCGGCCACACCCTGGTCCACGTCGTGGACACCGGCCGCGGCCCGGTGCTGATCGACACGGGCTGGGACGACCCACTCTCCTGGGACGCCCTGACCGAGGGACTGGCCGCCTGCGGCACCACGGTCGCGGAGGTCCACGGGGTGGTGATCACCCATCACCATCCCGACCACCACGGCCTCTCGGGCCGGGTCCGGGAGGCCTCCGGCGCCTGGATCGCGATGCACCCGGCGGACACCGCGGTGGTCCGGAGCGCCCAACGCACGCAACCGGCGCACTGGTTCGGCTTTCTGCGCGCCCGGCTCGCGGCCGCGGGCGCCCCCGAGGAGCATCTCGCACCGCTGCGGGCACCGCGCCCGCTGCCCGGCTTCTCCCCCGCCCTGCCCGACCGCGCGATCGTCCCCGGTGAGCTGCTCGACCTCCCGGGGCGGCGGCTGCGCGCGATCTGGACCCCCGGGCACACGCCCGGTCATGTCTGCCTCCACCTGGAGGAGGAGCACCCGGCCGGGCTCCCGGGCCGGGGCCGCCTGTTCTCCGGGGATCATCTGCTGCCCGGAATCACCCCGCACATCGGCCTGTACGAGGACCCGGACGACACCACCGCGGCCGCCGACCCGCTCGGCGACTACCTGGACTCACTGGAACGCGTCGGCCGCCTCGAGCCCGCCGAGGTGCTCCCGGCCCACCAGCACCCCTTCACCGACGCGCCCGCCCGGGTCCGGGAGCTGCTGGCCCACCACGAGGAGCGGCTGACCGCCCTGCGCGCCCTCCTCAACACCCCGCTGACCCCCTGGGGACTCGCCGAGCGCATGACATGGAACCGCCCCTGGTCGCGGCTCCCCCACGGCTCCCGCACCATCGCGGTCTTCGAGGCGGAGGCCCATCTCCGCCGACTGGTGAAGCTGGGCCGGGCGGAGCCGGTACCGGGGACCGGGCCGGTGGCGTATACGGCCGCGTAGGCCCCGGGCCCGGCGACGCACGCGACCGGCGGCAGGAACCCCCGCGTCCCGCGGCCCACCCCGGACCCCTCGCACCCGCCCCGGAACCCCCGCGTCCTGTTCCCTCCACGGGCCACCGGGGACCCTTCCCACCGGCGGGTACAGTAGCCGGGTCGTCCTCACATCCGTACGAGGGAAAGCCGGTGCGAATCCGGCGCTGACCCGCAACCGTGAGCCTCCCCGGGGGGCGAGCCGGGATGCCGCGTACGGGCCGTGACCGGCTCACGCACCGGCAGCCCGCCGGTGCCCGCACCGTCGAGGTCCACGGAGCCGAGCCGCCCGGGGGAAGTGCCCCGTGCTGCCTGCTCCCGGACGCCAAGGGAGAGGCACCCCCGATCATGATCGTTCGCCGTAGCGCCGCGGTGGTCGCCGCCATAGCCGCCGTAGCCGGGGCACCCGCCACCTCGGCCTTCGCCGCCTCCCCCTCCCCGTCCGCCCCGGCGTCCCACCCGTCCGGGCTCTACGGCACCACCGACCCCACCTACGACGGCGTCTGGCGCCAGTCGCTCGCCCTGCTGGCCCAGCACACGTCCGGGGTGAAGCCCGCCGAAGCCGCGGTGGACTGGCTGACCGGCCAGCAGTGCGCGAACGGCGCGTTCGCCCCCTACCGCGCGCAGCCCACCGCCGCCTGCGACGCCAAGACGCCCGTCGACACCAACAGCACCGCGGCGGCCGTCCAGGCCCTCGCCGCGCTCGGCGGCCACGACGGCGCGACCACAAAGGCGGTGTCCTGGCTGAAGTCCGTGCAGAACAAGGACGGCGGCTGGGGCTACACCGCGGGAGGCGCGAGCGACGCCAACTCCACGTCCGTGGTGATCGGCGCCCTCACGGCGACGGGCGGCCGGCCGCAGGACGTCCGCAAGGGCGGCGGCTCCCCCTACGACGCGCTGCTGAAGCTGGCCCTCCCCTGCGACGGCGACGGGGCGGGCGCCTTCGCCTTCCAGCCCGACAAGAAGGGCGCCCTCACCGCCAACGCGGACGCGACGGCCGCGGCCGTGGCCGGCGCGCTCGGCAAGGGGCTGGCCGGGGAGGCCGCGAAGCCCGCCGGTGCCGCCCCGGCGTGCGCCAAGGCCACCGACCCGCAGGGCGCCGCGCGCAACGGCGCCGCGTACCTCCTCAAGGCCCTGGCCAAGGACCAGCATCTGCTGTCGGCCCTGCCCGGCGCCAAGGACCAGCCCGACTACGGCAACACCGCGGACGCGGTCGTCGCCCTCGCCACGGCCGGCCAGGCCGGGCGCGCGGCGGGCGCCCTGAGCTGGCTGGAGTCCCACGCCGGGCCGTGGGCGCGGCAGAGCGGCCCCGCCGCGTACGCCGAGCTGATCCTCGCCGCGCACGCGGCGGGCGGCGACCCGCGTCACTTCGGCGGCACCGACCTGGTCGCCGCGCTCAACGCGACGGGCCCGGCGCCGCAGGCCGCCGCGCAGGCGGAGAAGTCGAAGAAGAGCGACTCGGACTCCGGTTTCGGTGTCTGGTGGACCGTCGGCGTCTTCCTCGTCGCGGGCATCGGCATCGGCTTCCTGCTCAGCGGCCGCCGCAACCGGCAGCAGCCGTGATCCGCGCCCGCACGGGCGCCCCGTCCTTCACCGCCCGGCCCCTCGCCCTCCCCTTCCTCCTGCTCCTGACGGTGTGCGTACTGCTGGGGAGCGCGGGCGGTGCCCAGGCCGTCGGCTACCGCTACTGGTCCTTCTGGGAGCGCAGCGGCACCCCCTGGACGTACGCCACCGAGGGCCCCTCGACCAGCCGCCCCGCCGACGGTGACGTCCAGGGCTTCCGGTTCGCGGTGAGCGCGGACTCCGCGGATGCCGCAAGGCCCCGCGGCCGCGCGGACTTCGCGGCGATCTGCGCCGGGACGCCCGCGCGCGGCGGCCAGAAGCGCGTGGCCCTGGTCCTCGACTTCGGCACCCCGGCGGACGCCCCCTCCGGTGAGCGTCCGCCCGCCCCGCGCTCGGTCTGCGCCCGGGTGCCCGGGGACGCGACGACCGCGGACGCGCTGGCCGCGGTCGCGGGCCCGCTGCGCTACGACACCAACGCCCTGCTCTGTGCGATAGCGGGCTACCCCGCCAAGGGCTGCGGCGAGCAGGTGGCCTCGGGCCAGGACCACGGCCGGACCGGGGGCAAGGACGACGGCGACCGGGCGGACGGCCCGGCGCACCACGGCCCCTCCGTCGGCGTCTGCACAGGCGTCGCCGTGGTGGCCGTGCTGGGCATCGCGGCGGCGGCCCGGGCGCGCCGCCGCCGGGGCTGACGGTGGCGTCCCGGCCCGGCCGCGGCCGGGGAGCCGTGCACCCGGGCGCCTGGTGGCTGTGGGCCCTGGGCCTGGCCACCGCCGCCACCCGCACCACCAACCCGCTGCTGCTGGCCCTGCTGATCGCGGTGTCGGCGTATGTCGTGGCGGCCCGCCGCACCAGCGCCCCCTGGTCGCGTTCCTACGCCGCCTTCGCCCGGCTCGGCCTCGCCGTGCTCGTCGTCCGGCTGCTGTTCACCGTCGTCCTCGGCTCCCCGATCCCCGGCGCCCACACCCTGTTCACCCTGCCCGAAGTCCCGCTCCCGCACTGGGCGCAGGGCATCCGCCTGGGCGGCCGGGTCACCGCGGAGAGCCTGGTCTTCGCCCTGTACGACGGTCTGCGGCTGGCCACCCTGCTGCTCTGCGTGGGTGCCGCGAACGCCCTCGCCAACCCGGCCCGGCTGCTCAAGGCGCTTCCCGGCGCGCTCTACGAGGCGGGCGTGGCGGTCGTCGTCGCACTCACCTTCGCCCCGCATCTCGTGGCGGACGTACGGCGGCTGCGCGCGGCCCGGCGGCTGCGCGGGCGGCCCGACCGGGGGCTGCGGGGGCTGCTCCAGGTCGGACTGCCGGTGCTGGAGGGCGCGTTGGAGCGTTCGGTGGCGCTCGCCGCCGCGATGGACGCGCGCGGTTTCGGCCGTACCGCCGCGGTACCGCCCGCCGTCCGCCGCACCACCACCGCGCTCACCCTGGGCGGGCTGCTGGGCGTCTGCGCGGGCACCTACGGTCTGCTGACCGCGGAGGGCACCGCCTACGGTCTGCCCGTGCTGCTCGCCGGTCTGGCCGCCGCCCTCGCCGGTCTGCGGCTCGGCGGCCGCCGCTCCCCGCGCACCCGCTACCGCCCCGACGTCTGGGACGCCCGGGCCTGGCTGGTCGCGGGCTCCGGCATCGCCGCGGCCGTCCTGCCCTCCGTCTGGGCCGCCTACGACCCCGCCGCCCTGCACCCCGGTGTCGTCCCCCTGACCGCACCGGCACTGCCGCTGCTGCCCGCGGCGGCGATGCTGCTCGGTCTGCTGCCCGCCGTCGTCACCCCCGCCCCCGAGGAGGCGCCGTGATCCGCTTCGAGCATGTCTCCGTGACCTACGACGGGGCCGCCGAGCCCGCGGTGCGGGACATCGGCTTCGAGGTCCCCGAGGGCGAACTCGCCCTGCTGGTCGGCCCGTCCGGGGTCGGCAAGTCGACCGTGCTCGGCGCGGTGAACGGACTGGTCCCGCACTTCACCGGCGGCACCCTGCGCGGCCGGGTCACGGTGGCCGGACGCGACACCCGGGCGCACCGGCCGCGCGAACTCGCCGATGTGGTGGGCTCGGTGGGGCAGGATCCGCTGTCCCATTTCGTCACGGACACCGTCGAGGACGAACTCGCCTACGGAATGGAGTCGTTGGGGCTCGCCCCGGAGGTGATGCGGCGGCGGGTGGAGGAGACCCTCGATCTGCTCGGACTGACCGGTCTGCGCAACCGGCCGATCGCCACCCTCTCCGGCGGCCAGCGGCAGCGGGTGGCGATCGGCTCGGTGCTCACCCCGCATCCGCGGGTCCTGGTGCTCGACGAGCCGACGTCCGCGCTGGACCCGGCGGCGGCCGAGGAGGTCCTCGCCGTGCTGCAACGGCTGGTCCACGACCTGGGCACCACGGTCCTGCTGGCCGAACACCGCCTGGAGCGGGTGGTGCACTACGCCGACCGGGTCGTCCTGCTGCCCGCCCCCGGCGCCCGCCCGGTGCTCGGCACCCCGGCGGAGGTGATGGCGGTCTCCCCGGTGTACCCGCCGGTGGTGGCCCTCGGCCGCCTGGCCGGCTGGTCCCCGCTCCCCCTGACCATCCGCGACGCCCGCCGCCGCGCGGGGGCCCTGCGCGACCAACTGGCCCCGCGGACCCCCGCGACGAAGCCCCCCGCCCCCACGACCACGGCCGAGGCCCCCGGCCCCGAGGCTCCCACCGCCGTAGTGGAGGGACTGGCGGTCCGCCGCGGCCGGGTCGAGGCCCTGCGCCAGGTCGACCTCACCGTCGGCCCGGGTGAGGCCGTCGCCCTGATGGGACGCAACGGCGCCGGGAAGTCCACCCTGCTCGCCGCGCTGGTCGGGCTCCTCGCACCGGACCGCGGCCGGGTACGGGTCGGCGGCGCCGTACCGCACCGCACCAGGCCGCCCGAACTGGTGCGCCGCGTGGGCCTCGTACCGCAGGAGCCCCGGGACCTGCTCTACGCGGACACGGTGGCCGCCGAGTGCGCGGCGGCCGACCGGGACGCGGGCGCCGCCCCGGGCAGCTGCCGGGCCCTGGTGTCCGACCTGCTGCCGGGCGTCGCCGACGGCACCCACCCCAGGGACCTGTCGGAGGGCCAGCGGCTGGCCCTCGCGCTCGCCGTCGTCCTGACGGCCCGCCCCCCGCTGCTGCTCCTGGACGAGCCCACGCGCGGTCTGGACTACGCGGCGAAGGCCCGTCTGGTGACCGTGCTCCGCGGTCTCGTCGCCGAGGGCCACTCCCTGGTCCTGGCCACCCACGATGTGGAACTCGCCGCCGAACTCGCCCACCGCGTGGTGATCCTCGCGGACGGCGAGGTGGTCGCCGACGGCCCCGCCGCCGAGGTGGTCGTCGCCTCCCCCTCCTTCGCCCCCCAGGTCGCGAAGGTCCTCGCCCCGCAGCCATGGCTCACCGTGGCCCAGGTGAGGGAGGCCCTGTCCGCATGACCCACCCCGAACCGGACCCGCCCACGACCACCCCGACGCCACCACCGGCCGTCCCGGCCCCCGCCGCCGCACCGACCGGCGTGGGGGTGATGCCGGTGGCGCAGGCACGCCCCGTCCGCCTCGGCCCCCGTTCCGTCGTCGCGCTGCTGCTGGTGAGCGCGGTCGGGGTCGCCGGTTTCACCTGGCCCCTGTTCGCCGATCCCGCCTCCGGGCTCGGCGCGCACGCCCAGGACGCCCCCTGGCTCTTCGCCGGTCTGCTGGTGCTGCTCGTCGCCGTCGTGGCGGCCGCGATCTCCGAGTCGGGGCTCGGCCCGAAGGCCGTGGCCATGCTGGGCGTGCTCGCCGCGACCGGCGCCGCGCTGCGGCCGATCGGCGCCGGTACCGCGGGCCTGGAGCCGATGTTCTTCCTCATGGTCCTGAGCGGCCGGGTCCTCGGCCCCGGCTTCGGCTTTGTGCTCGGCAATGTGACGATGTTCGCCTCCGCGCTGCTGACCGGCGGTGTCGGCCCCTGGCTGCCGTTCCAGATGCTGGCCATGGGGTGGTTCACCCTGGGCGCGGGACTGCTGCCGGGCCCCGACCGGTGGCGGGGCCGGGGCGAGGTGGCGCTGCTCGCCGCATACGGTTTCCTCGCGTCGTTCGCCTACGGCACGGTGATGAACCTGGCGGGCTGGCCCTTCATGGGCGCACTGGCCTCGAACATCGCCTACGACCCGCATGCCGGACTCGCCGCCAACCTGGCCCGCTTCCTCGCCTACTGCCTGGCCACCTCCCTGGGCTGGGACCTGGGCCGCGCCGTACTGACGGTCGTCCTGACCTGCTTCCTCGGCCGGACCGTCCTCAAGGCCCTACGCCGGGCAACCCGCCGAGCAGCCTTCGACAGCCCAGTGGCCTTCGACAGCCCGGCCTCCTCCGAAGACCCGGGGTCAGCTTCGGAACGAGCCGGGCCGACGCCGTCGGTTTAGGGCTCCACGGCACCGGTCGACATACTGCCCGCCGCTGCCGGTCACGGTCCCGGCGCTCACTGCTCCCAGGCAGTATCGGACTCTCGTGGACGACTCTCGGCAGTGGCTTGTACACGCTCGTCCACGTGCTTGCCGGTGTCGAGTTCCCTCCAGGCGCGGAACATCATGTTCACCAGGACGACGGCGAAATAAAGAGCTGAGCCAGCGAGGAGTACTGCTGGGCCGCCGAAAGCTCCGACCAGGACCCCGGCGAGCATTCCACCGAAGGGGATACCCGCGTATGCCATGGCGTCCGCGATGCCTCCGACTCGGCCGAGCATGTCTCGGGGGATGCGTTGCAGGACCGCTGCTCCCAGGACGGGGTTGAGGAGGCCTTCTGCGAAACCACTGATCGCGATGACGACGAACACCCAGCTCACGGGTACGTCGAGGCCAAGGATGAGGAACCTGGGGCCGCCAGCGATCAGAAGGGCGCCGAGAAAGACGGCTCGGCGAGGCAGCCGGTGGGCAAACGCGGCGGCTACGGCGCTGCCGACGATCGCGGCAACAGCCAGTATGCCGCCGAGCGATCCCACGAGTTGCGCCCCACGACCGTGGCCCTCGGCCCATACAGGCAGCAGCACAGTGGAGAAGGCGGTGTCCAGCAGTCCGAGCAAGGCGAGCAGAGCTATAGCCGTCATCAGAAGGTGATCTCCGCGCAGAAAGCGGAATCCTTCTGCCATGCTCGCGAGGTATGTGCGCCACCATGCCGGCCCCGGGCTCTGCACATCCGGAGATGATTTACCCACGTCGTTGGCAGGGCGGGGAATCATGAAGGCCACGATCAATGAGCCGACAAGGAAGAGTAGCCCGTTGATGCCTAACGCCGCCTGGGGACCACCCGCTGCCACGAGCCATCCCCCGCCGGTCAGGCCGATGATCGCGGCTCCTTGCTGAATAGTGCCGGAGAAACCGGTTGCGCGGGACAGGGGCACGCGTGCAAGTTCAGCGGCCTCGGGCACCATGGTTTCTTTCGCGAGATCTCCGGGTGCGCGGGCGGCTCCGATGATGGTGACCAGGACCAGGAGCACGGGGAATGACAGCCCGTCGGCCCAGTGCAGCAAGGGTACGGTGCACAGAGCAGAAGCGCTCACGACATCGGCAACCCATGAAGCGCGTCGCGCTCCGACGTGATCGACCACCGAGCCGAGAAGCAATTTGCCCGCGACATAGGGAAGAAGCTGACAGAAACTCACCAGGCCTGTTTGGGCCGCACTTCCCGTGAGGGTCAATACATACCAAGGCAGCGCGACGGCCGAGCTGCGTGATGAGGTGAGTGCCACTGCCAGTGCGGACAGGACGCCGGTCAGGGGGCGAAGGGAGCGGCTCTGTGGGTGCTGACTGATGTCGTCGGTGCCCGTGCTCTTCATCGGGTACCTGCCCGGGACGTCGTGGACTGCCAGGCCCGGAGCATGGCGGGAATGACGGGACTGGGCGAGACACCGACCTCCCGGCCCAGTAGGCGCTCATAGCGTCGAAACCGCATGTGGGCCTCGGCGATCTCGCCTACCCGCAGACAGGCTTCGATCGCGATTCGTCTCGGGGCTTCCCGGAACTCGTGGACTTCGGCCGCGACGTCCCCGACCTCGACGGCCGCGAGGTACGTGCCATGGCGTAACAGGGTCTCCGCCATAGCCTCCAGCGCCTGACCCCGCTGCACGTCCCACTCATTGCGCATCGGCTCAACGCAGGCAACGTCGATGTCACTCAGCAGTGGTCGGCGCAGGACCTGCCAGTCGTCCGGGAGTGGACGTGTGGCGGTTCGTGGCCAGCGTTGTACATCCCGCAGCACTCCGAGAGCGGCGTGGTAGTCCACCTCCACGTCGGAGGCCAGAGCGATGCTCGCGTGTTGCACATCGAGCAGACGCTTCCCCGTTGCCTCGTGCAGCCTGAACACAAGCTGACGGAGCCTGGCCCGTGCTCGCCACTGTGGTGTCTCCGGAAAGAGGTCGCTGGCCAGCCGGTCCCGGCTGAGCGGCTCCTCGTGCGCAGCGACCGCAGCAACGAGTCTCTTTTGCGACGGCCCTAACGGCACGGGAAATCCGCCGTCAAGGCATATGAAGTCGGACAGCATGACGAGCTTGAGCACCCTTTTCTCCCCCATCTCACAACGCATGCAGAACGTGGCATGATGCATCAATTTTCCAGCCACTACAAGACCGTTTGATCAAGGTTGGCCGAAAAGCCACACCCCTGCGGCGCCGACCATGAACACGACCGACCGGCACGTTGTAAATCGGTGAGAAGTAGTTTTGACCTGCGGACATAACGCCCGGCTTACGTCGGCGGGCGCCCAGTGCGACGGCGCCGATACGGTACGGCTCCTAGCGTCTTCTCGTCGGCTCGTTCGGAGCCGGCACCACCAGCTCGCACGCCGTGTGCGAGCCGAACACTCTGGAGGGGACATGAACAACGAGCTGACGGTTCAGCAGGTGGATGGCGAGCTGATCGAGGTCGTCGAGACCGAGGGCGAGACTCTCACGATCCTCGACCGCAACGGCGTGTGCTGACCTCTTTCACGGATCCCGGGGGTGCCGATCTTTTCGGCACCCCCGTTTCCTTCTCTTCGGGCCAAAAGGATGTGGCATGCACAATCGCACCTATCACCCCTCGCCGTTCATGCGCCTTGGAGCGGAGGAGTTCGTCAACGCACGTGGCCAACGAGTCGTTCCGGCAGCTCGCTCCGACAGCACAGCCCTCTTCCTGATCCCGTCCGACGTCGCGCGACTGCTGGGCACGCAGGAAATTGATACGACACGCCTCTCGGATACGACACTCCAGTCACTTGTCCGGCGGGGCCTCATCACCGACGACACGCACGCAACACGCAGCGCGCACTACGAGAAAATGCACATAGCCGCCAACGACAGAAGCACGAGATCATTCACTCTATTTCCCACATCGTATTGCAACATGGGCTGCGAGTACTGTGGTCAGGAACACCGGAAACAGTCGCTGAACACCCGCCACCGGCTGGCCGTCCTCGGCCGGATTCGCAACGTTGCTCAATCCGAGGGGTTGCAACGGATCAACCTGGGCTGGTTCGGCGGCGAGCCGTTGATGGCATACAACACCATCCGGGAGATGAGTAGGCAGATCATCTCTTTCTGCTCGGAAAGTTCCGTCTCATATACAGCGAGTATCGTAACCAACGGAGCGCTGCTCACCGCACGGAAGCTGGATACTCTGGTGAATCAGTGTGCGGTCACGCGATTCAATATCACCATTGACGGGCCGGAAGGTGTTCATGATGCGCACCGCCCCCTCAAGAGCGGCGCGAAGTCCTATCGCCGCCTGACCAGCCTTCTGGCGGAAGCCACGCAGAACCCGGAACTGGATTCGGCGTCATTTGTGTTACGCACCAACATCGACGTCGAAAATTGCGACTACATCGATGAGTACTTGAAGGAGATGGCTGATCTCGGCTTTTCAGGTAAGCGCAATGTCATCTTCCAGCTCGTGCCCATCCATAGCTGGGGAAACGACGTGGAGAAGCGGCGCGTAGGGCGGGATAAATATTTGCGGCGCGAGGTTGAATGGCTCGCCCTCATGCAGCGCCTGGGGCTGCAGACGACTCTGCTTCCCGGAGGCGTCAGGGCAAAGACCTGCAGTGCAGTGGGACCCGGCAGCGAGGTCATCCTCACAGACGGCAATGTGTTTTCCTGCACCGAACAGCCCCTGGTTCCTTCTCTGGAATCTGAAAGTCGACTCGCTCACGTCGATAATCTACAGCTGGGCGATCTGCGGCCAGCGGGTGCCTATGACTCGTGGAACGACTCCGTGGCTTCCGGAGGAATCCCCTGCTCCACTTGCTGGTTGCTGCCGGCTTGCGGGGGGAGCTGCCCGAAACTGTGGGCCGAGGGCGAAGTTCCCTGCCCCAGCATCAAGTTCAATATCACTGACAGGCTCTCCCTTGCCGCAAAGGAGTACGGACTTCAGCCGATCGGCGCCTTCACGCCGGATGGTGACTGACCGATCGCCATGAATCCCACGACAGGAGAGTGATGAAAGTCAAGGCAATCAGCCCCCTGCTGCTGCAGTGCGACCGGGGCAAGATCTATCTCACCTCCCCCAGGATGCCGGGGCGACTCCGCATAAAAAGGCAGGTAGCGGAAATCCTCTTTGCGCTCCAAGAGCCGCAGGACCAGTTAACCATCGGCCATCCCGAACTCTCACACGAACAGACGCAGTCAGTAATACAGACACTTATCTCAGCCGGATACATCCTACCGGCAGATGAAGCGGAGCAGAAGACGCAGACCCCCCACCCATGGGATGTGTGGGGGGCGAACGCATGGAACTTTCACACCCAGCTGAAAGATGCCCCATTTTTGCGAGGCGCCTCCCAGGAGATGGAGGCCTACGAGGCACGCATCACCTCACGCGTGAGACCGCCGAACGTGCGCGAAGAAGACCCTGAAACACCCGTGCTCCTGCTTCCACGTGTACGCTCCGAAATGAACGTCCCATTCCGCTCTGTCCTGGAAAACAGAAGAACGCACCGGCATTTCAAGGAGGATAGGGTAGGGCTTGATGATTTCGCCACCCTGCTCCACTACTCCTTCGCTCCTATGCGCTTCGCGGATTCAGGGGTTATGGGAGTGCAACAGCTGAAGTCCTACGCTTCAGGTGGCGCCAGGCACGAAGCAGAGTTCTACATAGCCGTGTTCAACGTCCACGGCGTCGAAGCAGGAACGTACCGCTACGACACGATCAGGCACGGCCTTGTTCCGGTCGAAGCGGATCTGAGCAGAGCAGCAATGGAGCGCTTCACTTATGATCAGGGATTCTTCACCACCAGTTCTTTCGGAGTGGTCACCACTGCCCTGACCGAACGAATGGCCTGGAAGTACCCGCACCCGCGCGCCTACAAGCTCATGCTTCACAACGTGGGGCATCTCGTTCAGGTTTTCTCCATGACAGCCTCCGCTCTTGGACTTGGCGCTGCTATAACAGGCGGCTTCAGAGATACCGAAGTGGAGAACGCCCTGCGACTGGAAGGGAGCAGCGAATTCCCCACCTTCTTCATGAGCTGTGGAGTTCCGGAATTAACGCCCGAGGGTCAGCCCGCCGTATACCGGGCACCGACACGACCGACGCTCTCCTGACTGCACTGAAGTGTTTCAGTGCGTCTCGGCGGGCCTTGCGATTGCGGCACGAGATCAGGCGACGCGACCTCCGCGCAGGTGCGCTGCACGGCACTGCCCCGGCGCCCGGCCGCCACCGAGGTGCACGGCCGCCCCGGGTGCGGAAGGATCGGCAGGGGCGGTCCCGCGCCCGTTTCGGGCGTTCCCACCCCGGAGCAGTCCGATGGCACAGCGCAGCACGGAGCCTTCGCCGGTTCCCGGCGAACCGGCGACACATCGCACCCCCTGGCCGCACACCCGGGCCGGGGACTGGGGAATCCTGCTCCTCAGAGTGGTCTTCGGACTCTTCCTGGCCGGGCACGGCGCCCAGAAGCTCTTCGGGATCTTCGGGGGCGCGGGCTTCACGGCCACCGGCCAGTACTTCTCCTCCCTCGGCTTCCACCCCGGCAGGCTCTACGCCCTGATCGGCGGCCTCTCCGAACTGCTCGGCGGCCTCGGCTTCGCCCTGGGCCTGCTCACCCCGCTCGCCGCGGCCGCGATGATCGGCGTGATGATCAACGCCATGGCGACCGTCACCGCCGCGCACGGCCTGTGGGTGACGGAGGACGGCGTGGAGTACAACGTCTGCATCGCCGCCGTCGCCCTCGCCGTGGCCGCCCTCGGCCCCGGCCGCTACTCCCTCGACCGCTTCTTCCCCTGGAGCAGAGGCGGCTGGCTCCCCGCGGCCGCAGCCCTGCTCCTCGGCGGCATCGGCGCGGCGATCACCCTGCTCCTGTGAGGGCTCCCACGTGACCGCGGTCACCTACGACGGGAAGCCGCAGCCCCGCCGCCGCGTGGAACTTCTGGTCCGCCCACCACTGGTACTGACAGGGCCCGGCCCCCTGACCGCGAAGGCGGTGACCCCGGCCCGGGGTCACCGCCTTCGGCGTACCTGCCCCCGCCCGCTCATCTACGGCACTCGAACCACACCGTCTTGCCGCCCGCGGCGTGCGGCTCCACACCCCACTTGTCGGCCAGCGCGTCCAGCAGCAGAAGCCCCCGGCCGCCCTCCGCGTCCTCGGGCACGTCCTTCCGGAGCGACGGAAGCCCGTCGAAGCCGTCGGACACCTCGATCCGGACCCCTGCCGCGCGCTGCTGCACCAGGACCGTGCACCGCCGGTCCGGCACATGGCGTACGACATTGGCCACCAGCTCGGTCACCCCCAGCTCGGCGTCGTCGGCCAGCTCCGTCAGCTCCCACTCACGTAGGAACGACCGGACGACACGCCGGATGTGCCGCGCGGAGTGCTCACCCACGGTGAGGCACATGCGGTACTGGGTGGGGTGGGGATCTAACAGGACGGGGGGAATGTAGTCGTTCACGGTACAAGGCTGACCTGGCGACACTACGCTGCGCTACACATGAGAGACAACCGGTGCCGCTGTGGGCCGTGTTGTGCGAGAGGGGGCTCTACGTGACCCATATCAACGTCCTCGACCCAGGCGCCTCACCGCTCGACTACTACGGCTTCGAGCTGCGCCGTCACCGGGAGGCCGCGGGCCTGACCCAGCGTCAACTGGGCGAGATCATCAATTACACGGGCTCGCTGGTCGGCCAGATCGAAACGGCCCGCAAGCTGCCGACCCTGGAGTTCAGCGAACGCGTGGACGCGGCGCTGGGCACGGGCGGGTTATTGTCGCGGCTGGTCCAGCTGGTTCTACGGAGCCAGCTTCCGGCGTGGTTTCAACAGGTTGCGGAGCTGGAGACGCGGGCAATCGAGATCTTCACCTTCCAGATGGGCATGGTCCACGGCCTCTTTCAGACCGAGGCGTATGTACGTGCCACACTCGGCGCGCTCGACCGGACCGACCTCGACGACCGCACCGCCGTACGACTGGCTCGCCAGCGCATCTTCGACAAGAAGGAGCCGCCCGTTCTCTGGATGGTCCTCAGCGAGGCCGCCTTGCGCCAGGAGATTGGCGGCCCGGAAGCCATGTCCGGCCAACTGGCCCGCCTATTGACGTTCGAGGACAACCCCGGGATCAACGTACAGGTGCTGCCGTTTTCAGCCGGAGCACACGCGGGACTGACAGGCTCGTTCACTCTCTATCGCTTCGTGAACGACCCCACCATCGTCTATACCGAGAGCTACGGCAGTGGTCACCCGACCGCCAACCCGCAGACCGTTAAGGACTGTTCACTCCGTTACGATCATCTCCAAGCCGCCGCGCTGTCCCTCAGAGACTCGGCGGAGTTGATCCGGCGCGTGATGGAGGACCGCTATGGAGAGCAAGTGGCGTAAGTCCAGCTACAGCAGCGACCAGGGCGGCAACTGCGTAGAGTGCGCCGCCCTCGGAGGACTGGCCTGGCGCAAGTCCTCGTACAGCAGCGACCAGGGCGGGGAGTGCGTGGAAATCGCAGAAGCCCCCTGTGCCACCGTCGCCGTACGCGACTCCAAGAACCCGGCCGGGCCGGCCCTCTCCCTCGCCCCGTCCTCCTTCTCCGCGTTCGTGGCGTGGGCGGCTAGAGACGCTGGATGATCGTGGCGGTGGCGAGTCCGCCGCCCGCGCACATCGTGATCAGTGCGAACTCCTTGTCCGCACGCTCCAGTTCGTGCAGTGCCGTGGTGATGAGCCGGGCCCCGGTCGCCCCGACCGGGTGCCCGAGCGCAATCGCACCGCCGTTCACGTTGACCTTCTCCAGGTCCTGGTCGAAGACCCGCGCCCAGCTCAGCACCACCGACGCGAACGCCTCGTTGATCTCCACCAGATCGATGTCGCCGAGCGACATTCCCGCCTTGCCCAGCACCGCCTTGGTCGCGTCGATCGGGCCGTCGAGATGGAAGTGCGGGTCCGCGCCCACCAGCGCCTGCGCCACGATCCGCGCCCGGGGGCGCAGCTTCAGGGCGCGCGCCATCCGCTTCGACGCCCACATCAGGGCCGCCGCGCCGTCCGAGATCTGCGAGGAGTTGCCCGCCGTGTGCACGGCCGTCGGCATGACCGGCTTCAGCCCGGCCAGCGCCTCCATCGAGGTGTCGCGCAGGCCCTCGTCCCGGTCGACCAGCCGCCACATGCCCTGACCGGCGTGCTGCTCCTCCTCGGTCGTCGGCACCTGCACCGCGAACGTCTCCCGCTTGAACCGCTCCTCGGACCAGGCGGCCGCCGCGCGCTCCTGCGAGATCAGCCCGAGCGAGTCCACCTGCTCCCGGGTCAGGCCGCGGTGGCGGGCGATCCGTTCGGCCGCCTCGAACTGGTTGGGCAGATCCACGTTCCACTCGTCCGGGAAGGGCCTGCCCGGGCCGTGCTTGGAGCCCGAGCCGAGCGGTACGCGTGACATCGCCTCCACACCGCAGCTGATCCCCACGTCGATGACGCCCGCGGCGACCATGTTGGCCACCATGTGCGCGGCCTGCTGGGAGGAGCCGCACTGGCAGTCGACGGTGGTCGCCGCGGTCTCGTAGGGCAGGCCGACGGTCAGCCAGGCCGTGCGCGCGGGGTTCATGGACTGCTCCCCGGCGTGCGTCACCGTTCCGCCCACGATCTGCTCCACGCAGTCGGCGGGGATGCCGGTGCGGCCCAGCAGTTCGCGGTAGGTCTCGCCCAGGAGATAGGCGGGATGGAGCTGGGCGAGCGCGCCGCCGCGCTTGCCGATGGGGGTGCGCACGGCTTCGACGATCACGGGTTCCGCGGCCATGGGGGGCTCGTCCTCTCCTCGGTCGCCCGCGCGGCGCGGACGTCCCGGCCCACCCACCGCGCAGAACTAGTACGCGTTCTAGTTCTGTGTGCAGTCTGCGGACCGGGCCGGTCGGGCCGCAAGGGTCGTGCACCCCCCGGCTCGCGAACCACCCCCGCTTCCGCCGCAATTGGCCGTGCGGCACCTCTTGCGGCTTGTGGCACCCCTTACTACCTTCACCACATTCCTGATGGGCCGTCAGAATGTGGGGACCCCATGCCCTGTCCCGCGCTGCCCGACGGGTTCGACTTCACCGACCCCGATGTGCTGCACCGCCGTGTGCCCCTGCCGGAGTTCGCCGAGCTGCGCCGCGCGGAGCCGGTCCGCTGGATCCCCCAGCGGCGGGGTACGGCAGGCTTCGCGGACGACGGCTACTGGGCCGTCACCCGGCACGCGGATGTCCGCCATGTCTCCACGCACCCCGAGATCTTCTCCTCGTACCGGAACACCGCGATCATCCGCTTCAACGAGCACATCCGGCGCGAAGCGATCGATGCCCAGCGGCTCATCATGCTCAACATGGACCCGCCGGAGCACACCCGGGTGCGCCGGATCGTGCAGCGCGGCTTCACCCCGCGCGCCATCCGGTCCCTGGAGGAGCGGCTGCGCGCCCGGGCCCGGGCCATCGTGGACCAGGCCGCGGCCCAGGAGGGTTCCTTCGACTTCGTCACCCGGGTGGCGTGCGAACTGCCGCTCCAGGCCATCGCCGAACTGATCGGCGTCCCACAGGAGGACCGGACAAAGATCTTCGACTGGTCGAACAAGATGATCTCCTACGACGACCCGGAGTACGCCATCACGGAGGAGGTCGGCACCCAGTCGGCCGCGGAGATCATCGCCTACTCCATGAACATGGCCGCCGAGCGCAAGCGCTGCCCGGCCGGGGACATCGTGACCACCCTGGTGGCCGCGGAGGACGAGGGCAACCTCGCCACGGACGAGTTCGGCTTCTTCGTGCTGCTGCTCGCCGTCGCGGGCAACGAGACCACCCGCAACGCCATCACGCACGGCATGCATGCCTTCCTCACCCACCCCGAGCAGTGGGACCTCTACCGGCGGGAGCGCCCCTCCACCACCGCGGAGGAGATCGTCCGCTGGGCCACGCCGGTGGTCGCCTTCCAGCGCACCGCGACCCGGGACACCGAACTCGGCGGCCGACGGATAGCCGAGGGCGACCGGGTCGGCCTCTTCTACTCCTCCGCCAACCACGACCCCGAGGTCTTCGACCGCCCGGACGTCTTCGACATCACCCGGGACCCCAACCCCCACCTCGGCTTCGGCGGCGGAGGCCCCCACTTCTGCCTCGGCAAGTCCCTGGCCGTCCTGGAGATCGACCTCATCTTCAACGCCCTGGCCGACACCATGCCGACCCTCCGCGCCGTCACCACCCCCCGCCGCCTCCGCTCGGCCTGGCTCAACGGCGTAAAAGAACTCCAAGTAACCACAGACTGACGCCGTACGGCGCGCATCCCTCCGGCCCCCTTCCGCGTCTTCCAAGAGGCACCGTCTCTCCACCCCCGGCTCTCCTCGAAGACTCGAACGGAAGCGCGCACCCGTGATCCCTGCCGTACTCGTACCGGGCCGGACCGAGGCACCGGAGGGAGACGCCGCTTCCGGGAGACCGTCGCTGCGCCGCCGTGCGGCCCGGCATCGGACACCGCTGATCGCCACCCTCGCCACCCTGCCGCTGTACGCGGTGTGGTGGGCCTTCCTCGCCACCGGCGGAGGGGACCTCGCGGCACAGGAGGCATGGGCGCGGTTCGCCGCCGAGCACGGCGAGTCGGCGTACAACCTCTTCTGGTACGGCGGCATGCACACCGCCAACTACAGCCTGATCTCCCCGTATCTGATGGCCGCCCTCGGCGTGCGTACCGTCACCGTGGTCTCCGGGGTGGCCTCCTCCTGGCTGGCCGCGGTGCTCATCGAGCGCACCGGAGTGCGCAGACCGCTCGGCCCGGCGCTGCTGGCCTCGCTGGCCCTCTGGTGCGATGTCGCCTCCGGCCGCACCACTTTCGCGCTGGGTGTCGCACTCGGGCTGGCAGCCTGCCTCCTGCTGACCGGACGGCAGCGGCTCGCCCCCGCCGCGGCCCTCTCCGCGCTCTCCACCGCGGCCAGCCCGGTGGCCGGGCTCTTCCTGGCCGTGGTGGGCGCGGGCTTCCTGTGCGTACGGGACATGCGGCGGGCCCTGGTGCTGCTGGCGCCCCCGGCCGCCGTGGTCGCGGCCACCACCCTGCTGTTCCCCTTCCGCGGCGAGCAGTTGATGTCCGCGGACCGCATCTGGCAGCCGGCGCTCCTGGGGCTGGCCGTGACGGCCCTGGCGCCGCGGGGCTGGCGGGTCGCCCGCTGGAGCGGGGTCGTCTACGCGGCCGGGACCGTGCTGGCGTATCTGATCCCCTCACCGGTCGGCACGAACGTCGAGCGGCTCGCGGAGCTGTTCGCCCCGGCCGTGCTGCTCGCGGTGCTGCTGGCCGAGCCCCGGCTGCGGGGTGCCCGGCGGGTGGCCCTCGTCGCCGCGCTGGTCCTCTCCGTCACCTGGGTGGGCCGCAAGACCGCGGACGATCTGCGGGTCTCCACCACCGTGCCCGCCTGGGCCGCGGACACCGGCGGGGTGGTGCGCGCCCTGGAGCGGCTGGGCGCGGACCGGACCAGGGTGGAGGCCGTCCCGGCCCGCAACCACCGCGAGGCCACCGCCCTCGCCCCGCACCTGAACCTGGCCCGCGGCTGGAACCGCCAGCTCGACATGGAACGCGGCCGCCTCTTCTACGACGGCACCTTCTCGGCCGCCACCTACCGCCAGTGGCTGGACCGCTGGGCGGTCGGCTTCGTCGTCCTGCCGCTGGGCAGGCCCGACGGCTACGCCGAGGACGAGGCCAGGCTCGTACGCGAACACCGCCCCGACTGGCTGGAGCCGGTGTGGCGGGACGCCCACTGGAGGGTCTACCGCGTCCGGGACGCCGTCCCGCTGGCCACCGCCCCCGCAACGGTCCTCAATACCACCAGCACCACGGTGGACGTACACGTCCCGCACGCGGGCCCGGTCACCGTACGGATCGCCTACTCCCCCTGGCTCCACACCGACACCGGCGCCTGCCTCACCCCGTCCGGAGAATTCACCCGCCTGACGGCCCCCGCCCCGGGCACCTACCGCATCAGCTCGGAGTACGGCTCCACGGGGGAGGACGGCGGCTGCTGAGCGGTCCGGCGCGTGGGTGCGGGGCTCAGCCGCGTTCGACCTCGACGCCGGACTCCTGGAACACGGAGCGGACCGCGTCCGTGTAGTCGCTCCCCAGGGCCTCGCGGGAGGCCGGGAAATCGCGCCAGAGCACCCGCAGCGGGCGGTCGCTGTCTCGGCGCATGGTCCGGAGGCAGTCGTGCAGCGCGTCGAGGTTGGATCCGAAGTAACCGCCCGGGCCGTTGACCGCTTCTCCCACGGCGCAGTACAGGGCGGCCCTGGTGACGATGCCGGAGCCCTCGATCACCGCCGTCTCGACCGGGCTGTACCGGGTCGCCCGGCGGCCGGAGGAGAACCACGCGGTCTGCACGACATGCAGCCAGCTCTTCTGGGCCCCTGCCGGGTACCGCCGCCACTCACCGGCCTCGATCGGCCCGCCTTCGGCCCATCTCCGCCACATCTCCCCCGCCTCGGGGAACTCGCAGACATGGCCGAACAGGGCGTATTCCACGTCCGGTCGGGCATGGGTGGCATCGGTGGAACCGGACGCCTGCCGAAGGACGGCAGCCACCCGCCCGACGTCATACGCCCCGATAGTCTTCCCCTCCCGGCCGACGACCTCGAATTCCGCGCGCTCGGTCTTCCCGGCCTTCGGATCGATCCGGTGCGCTCTCACGAACGTGACCGTCTCCGGCGGCTCCTCGTCGGGGTCCACGAAGAATCCCCGGACGTCCTCCGCGGCGACCAGCACATTCCGCGACTCCTTGTCGACGAGCCGGAACAGCACGCCTTCCGGGTATGGGGAGCTCATTCCATCCAACCGATCGTGTGTCGGGTCCGCCCGGGCACGGACGGGACATGACGGCGCCCGTCGAGCCGCAGCCACCCGGCCGGGGCCGGTGCGGCCGACCGCATTTTATGCGGCTGCGGCTCGACGGGCGTTCCTTCCTTCCCCGACTTACTTGGTCCAGCCCCAGTCAGGGAAATGCGGGGCCGTGAAACGCTGGATCTTCTCGTAGTGGGTCGAGGTCCACCCGATCACCTCGATACCGTTGGGCAGCGTCTTGACCAGGATTCTCTCCCTGTCCGAGCCACCGGGAACCGCGTACTCCTTGGCCCCCTCCCACTTGGGCCATTCCCGCCCCTGGTAGACGTCGTGCGAGACCAGCTCGCCCCGCTTGTAGGAGTCGTAGGCATCCGCGATCTCGTTGGTCATGCCCTTCGGGAGCTTGTCCGACAGGCGGCCGTTGGGACAGCGGTTGTTGTGGACCAGAACCGGGGTGGTGCCCGCCAGCACGTAATACGTGTGCAGTTCGGCGACCGTCAGGTTGTGGACACGCTGATCCGCCGCTGCCCGGTACGTCGCCGCCGCGACCCGGGCGGAGGCGCCCGAGGCCGTCCTCAGCGGCAGGCCGGGCCGGAGATCACCGGCGTCGACCCAGGCCCTGGTGGTGCCCCCGACCCAGAACGGGTGTGCCGTCGTGGCGGTGACCGATCCACGGACTCCTGTCCGCGGTGCCGACACCGTGACGTCGACGAGTTGTTTGGTGCCCTGTCCCGTGATGGTCGCCTGGACGGGTTCCGCCTCGGTGCGCCCCGACCCGGGGTCGGTGGCCAGGACACGGTCGCCGACGCGGACGTCCTCGATGGGCTTGGTGCGGCGGTCGGCCATCAGGACCCGGGTGCCCGGCACGAAGCTGTTCTTCGCACACGGCGTCTTCCTGAGCAGCTTCATCTTGAGCGCGCTCAGGGCCAGGTCCTTCATGCACGAGGTGTCGAACTTGTCCAGGCACTTCTGGATCTCGTCGACTCCCAGGTACCAGGCGACCAGGCGGTCGAGGTAGGTGCTGGTGATGCAGCCCATGCCACCGGCCCCGTCACCGCCGCACACCAGGACGGTGTCGCCCGCCTTGATGTCGCCGTTGAATGCGTGTTCCCTGCGGAACTCGAACAAGCGCTTCTCGAGCGCCGTCCTCAGCTCCGCGTCCGAGATCGGCTTGCTCGGATTCTTCGCCTCCTGCTGCACCTGTGCCTTCAGCTCCGCCACGAGCTTGTCGGCCGCGATCTTCATCGCCTCCGACCGGGCCTGGGCGGCTGCCACGGCGTCCTTGCCCGCCGCCTCGGCGGACTCCCCGGCCTGGTAGGCGGAGATGTTGGCCTGATAGGCGTAGCCATTGGCGAGACTCGCGGAGTGCTGGGCCTGTTCCGCCGAACGGGCGGCCGACTGGGCGTCCTTCTGGGCCGCCGCGGCCGCGTTCCTGGCGGTCCTGGCGGACTCGGCGGCGCGGTCGGCGGACGCAGCCGCGTCGTTCGCCGACTTGTTGGCCTGCGTGGAGTAGTCGGACGCCTGCTTGGCGGACTGGTTCGCCTTGGTCGCCCACTCGGTGGCCTTGGTGGCGTCCTTGCGTGCGGTGGCGGCCACCTTCTGCGCGTCGGCGGCGTCCTTGTGGGCGAGCGCCGCCGACTTGTAGGCGGCCAGCAGCAGAGTGTTGATCTCGGCGATGTGCGCCGCCGCGTTGGCGTCACGCTGCTTCGCCCGGTACAGGCCGACCTGGAGGAAGGGACGCAGCCCGGCGGGCGGCCCGCTGAGCACGGCCTGCGCGGCGGCCTTCACCTCGGGACCGCCCTGCTCCAGGGCCTGCGCGACGGCCACCCGGTCGTCGTCCTCGCGTGCCGTGTACTGGCCGGTGTCCAGGAACGTCTGCACATCGGCGGCGGTGCCGTCCAGCGCCTTGCTGCCCGCGGCCTTCACCCCGGGGCCGCCCTGGGCCATGAGCTGCGCGACGGCGACCCGGTCGTCGTCCTCCTTGCCCGGGTAGGCGCGGGTGCGCAGGAACTCCCGGACCTGGTCGACCGGCTTGTCCAGCACATCCAGTGCGGCCTGCCGCTGGGCGGGCTTGTCACCGGTTTCGGCGATGTGCGCCACGCTCGCCCGGTCGTCCTGCTCCAGGGCGGTGTTCAGGTCCGTGCGCACGAACTCGGCCACATCCGCGTCGGTGCCGGTCACGGCCGTCTCCGCCGCGCTCTGGACCCAGGAGCCGCCGCTGGAGAGCATATTGACGGCCGCCTGTCGGCCCTTCGCCGCCGTGACCTGCGGGTCGGTCGATGCGGCGGCGTCCTGCACCAGTTGCCGGGTCTCGGCGTCCAACTGCTGGATCCGGCCGGCCTCCCACTGGGCCTGGGCCACCTGCGTCTCGTGCTCCCTGTTCGCCTCCTCGGCGGCAAGCACGTCCTCGTCCTGCTGCTCGGCCAGCCGCTCGGCGTCCGCCTTGCGGGCCAGGTCGGCCACGCCTGCCGCCTGGTCCGCCGCGGTCTGCGCGTCGTCGGCGGCCCGAGTCGCCTCGTTGGCCGCCGCCGTGGCGTTCTTGGCCGCGTCCACCGCCTTGCCCGCCTCGGCGGCGGCCTTGTCCGCCGCCGTCGCCGCGGCCTCGGCGTGCGCGGCGGCCGCATTGGCGGCGTTGCGCGACTGCCGTGCCGCCGTCGCGGCCTGGTTGGCGTTGGCCTGCGCGGCGTTGGCCGCCCGCGTGGCCTGGTCGGCCAGCCGCTGGGCCCGGGCCGCCGCCTGCTGTGCCTCGGTGCTCTTGGAACCGGCCTCTCCGGCCCAGCGGCCCGCATCGGCCGCCGCTGCCGCGGCCGCGGCAGCGTTCATTCCGGCGCTGGCCGCATCTCCGGCGGCCTTCGCCGCGTTGTCGGCGGCGATACCGGCCTGGTCGGCGGCGTCCGCAGCCTTCCGGGCCCCGGCGGCGGCCTTGCGCGCGTTCTCCGCCGTCTCCCTGGCCTGCTTGGCCCGGGTGGCGTCACCGGCCGCCGCCGCGGCGGCCGACCTGGCCGAGGACGCGGCGCTGCCCGCGCGGCCCGCGGCGTACGCCGCCTGCGCGGCGGCACTGGCGGCCACCCGGGCGGCCGAGTTCGCCGCCGCGGCGGCCGATACCGCCGTACGGGCCGACTGAGCCGCGCGGTCCGCGGCCGCCGCCGCACGCGAGGCGGCCGCGGCCGCCCTGCCCGCGGAGGACTTCGCCGCCTGTGCCTCCCGCGCCGCGTCCTGTGCCGCCGCCATGGCCTGCTTGGTGGCCGCCGCTGCCTTGGCCGCCTCCTCCTTGGCCTTGTCGGTCAGCTCCTTGGCCTGCTTCTGGGCGTGGTCGGCCAGATCGGCCAGCTGGGAGACCGTCAGCGTCTCCTGGTCCCGGGCGGAGGCGATCTGCCATCCGTCGTCCAGGAATGCCTGAACGTCCTCGGGCGTACCGTCCATCGCCTGCTGTGCGGCCTGCTTGACGTTGGGGCCGCCCGCCGACATCAGGCGCAGCACCTGGATCCGGTTGTCGTCCTCGCGCGGCCGGAACTGGCCCTCCTCGATGAACGCCCGCAGGTCGTCGGGCGTTCCGTCGAGCGCCGTGCCCGCCGCGGCCTTCACGCCCGGGCCGCCGTTGGCCATGATCTGCGCGACCTGAACCCGCAGATCCTCGTCGTAGGGCGCCTCGAAGCCGCTGTTGAGGAAGTCCTTGAGCTGAGCCGCTCCACCGTTCAGCGCGGTGTTGGCCGCCGCCCGCACGCCGGGGCCGCCGATGGCCATGACCTGGGCGACCTGAACCCGCAGGTCCTCCTCCCAGATGACCGGGAGGTCCTGGCCCATGAATATCTGGACGTCCTCGTCCGACCCGGTGAGGGCGGCCGCGGCCGCACGCTGCACGCCCGGGCCGCCGTATCTCCAGGCCTCCAGGACATCCGCCCGGTTGTAGTCCGGCAGGTCGTCAGCAGCTGCCGGTTGTATGTCCATGCCCAGCAGCAGCGCCAGAGCGATCAGCGTGGCCGCTATGCCACGCCGGCCTGGCACCGCCCGGAATCCGGTTGCCAATGTCTCTCCTTCTCCAAGTGTGTGGACCGTTGGTGGTCGCCGTGCCCGTCGGGTCACTTACGTGCGCAGTTCTGCTTCCGCCACTGGAAGAACTGGTCGGCCGTGTTGGTGATGACCCCGTCGACGGCGAAGGACGTCGCGGTCTTCCACTTGGTGTCGCCGTCGACCGTCCAGACGAAGGTCTGGACACCGGCCGCCCGGAGCAGGCGCACCGCTTCGGGGTGGGCCGCGAGGCTGGTGAAGTTCACCGCGTAGGCGGAGAGGGAGAACGCGCGGGCAGTGGCCACGGGATCCGCGTCGAGGGCGTCCCGGAGCAGGGCGACCTTGGTCCGGTACGGGGAGGCCGCCGCGTTCCGCACGATGTCCTCGTCGAAGGACTGGAGCACCGTACGGTCCGTCATCCCGGCCTCGGAGACCAGCCGCAGGGCGTAGTCGACCGACGCCCGGGTCTGCGGGCCCTTGATCTCCAGCAGGAGGCGGACCGAACGGGGCCGGACGGCGGCCAGGGCCTGTTGCAGGGTCGGGACGCGTCCGCCGCCCTTGATCGTGAGCCGGGAGATCTGCTCGGCGGTGAGCTGGTCGACGCGTCCGGTGCCGTTGGTGGTGCGGTCCACGGTCTCGTCGTGCATGATGACCGGCTGGCCGTCCTTGGTGAACTGCACGTCCGTCTCGACGTAGTCGGCGCCGTGGGCGGCCGCCGCCTCGAAGGAGGCGACCGTGTTCTCCGGGGCGAGCCCGGGTGCGCCGCGGTGCCCGATGTCGCGGGTGCCGGAGCAGTCGGCGACCGGGCTCTGCTCGGACACGCGGATGTCGTCCACGGTCGCGGCGGCGTACTCCTGGAAGGTGCCCCGGTAACGCAGCCGTCCGATCTGGAGGGCGCCCTTCGCCTGCCAGGGCGTGGTGAACGAAGCCGCCGTCTGGGGCTTGCCGTTCACCAGGAGCTGGATCTTCTTCGCGGACGCGTCGTACACCCCGGTGAGCTGCGTCCACACCCCGGTCCGCGCCTTCTCCGCGCCGACCGACCGTACGATGCCGGTGTCGTCGGTGTCCTTGATGTGCCGGTTGAACACCCAGCTGTCGTAGTACGTCGAGTAGTAGAGCTGGAAGCCGCTGGCCCGCGTCCCCGCCTGCGACAGGAACGTGTAGTTGGACTTCTTGTCGTCCAGTCGCACCCAGGCCGACACCGAGAACGACTTGGTGGTGTCCAGGAGCGGTCCCGCCGTGGCCGCGAACGCTGTCCTGCCGTTCAGCTGGAGTCCGGTGCGGACCTTGCCCGCGACGCCGAGCCGGGCACCCCCTGCCACCTGGGCCGAGAGTTCCTGCCCCGGGCCGCCGCTCACCCGCGCGGTACCCGCGCGCTCGTCGAGGGAAAAGGCCGCCCGCGGGACGAGGTTCGGCTTGAGGGGGACCGGCGGAGCGGCCGTTGCCGCCCAGCCGTTCGGTGCGGTGGCGCCGAGGATCGCGGCGGAGGCCGTCATCACGACGAGCGGCAGCGCGAATCTGCCACGCAGTTTCATCTGTTGTCCTCAAATGGTCCCGACGGCACACCACATGGACATGGGGCGCCGAAAGAAAGGGAGAGAGAGGGAGTGAGGGAGGGTGAGCGGCTTTCAGGCAGGGGTCGTTGCCGCCGTCGGCACCATGACCCCGGTCGCCGCCCGTGCGGGCATGCCGCGCCGCCCCATCCTCATGCCCCCCGTGATGGTAAGAACTTGACGAACTTTAACCGATGTTCACCGAATTCACAGCTGGTCCACAGTCGGACCCTGCGTGGAGGCGGACTTCTCCCGTTCGCCGCCGGTGTTCTCGTCCGGGGTGCGGCTCCGCGGAAGCCGGATCCCGCCCCGGGGCTCCGTCACCGTCCGCGGGCCCCACAGAAGACGGGTCAGGGCGAAGCCCGCGCCCACCACCGTCGCGCCACCGACGGCGTCCAGCACCCAGTGGTTGCCGGTCGCCACGATCGCCGAGACCGTGAACAGGGGGTGCAGCAGACCGAGGGCCTTCATCCACCACTTGGGGGCCAGGATCGCGATGGTCAGCCCGCACCACAGGGACCAGCCGAAGTGCAGCGAGGGCATCGCCGCGTACTGGTTGGTCAGCGCCGTCAGGGTGCCGTAGTCGGGCTTGGAGAAGTCCTGGACGCCGTGCACGGTGTCGATGATGCCGAGGTGCGGCATCAGCCGCGGCGGGGCCAGCGGGTAGAGCCAGAAGCCGACCAGGGCGAACAGGGTGGCGAAGCCGAGGGCCGAGCGCGCCCACCGGTAGTCGGCCGGGCGGCGCCAGTAGAGCACGGCGAGCACGGTCAGCGGGACGACGAAGTGGAAGGACTCGTAATAGAAGTCGAAGAAGTCGCGCAGCCAGCCGACCTTGACGACGGCGTGGTTGATCCCGTGCTCGATGTCGATGCCGAGGAACCGCTCCAGGGCGAGGACCTGGTTGCCGTGGTGCTCGGCGGTGGCCCGGCCCGCCGAGTTCTCACCGCCGGTCGCCGCGAGCCGGACCTGTGAGTAGGCGGCGTAGGTGACCCGGATCAGCAGCAGCTCCAGCAGCAGGTTGGGACGGGCCAGGACCCGGCGCAGGAACGGCGGCTGCGGGACGCGGCGCGGCCGGGAGGGGGCGGCAGCCGCGTACTCGGTGGGCACGGGGGCCCGGTAGAAGGGGGAGGTGCGGGGCAGGAACGGCACGAAGGCGGCGGCCGCGAGGGCGGCCAGCAGCACCAGGTTGTCGCGCAGCGGCTCGACCAGCGCCATGTTGGGCAGCATCATCTTCGCGGGCAGCGTCATCACCAGGACGACGGCGACCGGCCAGACATAGCGGTCCTTGGCCCGGGTGCCGACCCGGCCGACGACCGCCAGCAGCACCCACAGCAGCTCGTGCTGCCAGCTCGTCGGCGAGACGGCGACCGCCACACAGCCGGTGACGGCCACGGCGAGCAGCAGCTGCCCGTCCCGCGCGTACCGCACCGCGCGGCGCAGTCCGACGACCGCGAGGGCGGCGCCCAGCACGAGGAACAGGCCGATCTCCAGCGGCCCGGCCAGGCCCAGCCGGAGCAGGGCGCCGTGCAGGGACTGGTTGGTGTGGTCGTCGGCCTTGCCGCCGAGTCCGGTACCGGCCACATGGTGCACCCAGTAGGTGTACGAGTCGTGCGGCATCGCGGCCCAGGCCAGCACGGTGCACACGGCGAAGGTGCCCGCGGACCAGACGGCGGCGCGGCGGCGGCCGGTGAACCACAGCAGGGGCGCGAACAGCAGCACGGTCGGCTGGAGCGCCGCACCGACGCCGATCAGCAGCCCCCCGGCCCGTTGCCCGCGCACGGCCAGGCAGCCGAGCAGCACGAGCAGGACCGGGATGATGCTGGTCTGCCCGAGATAGAGGGCGTTGCGCACCGGCAGCGACAGCATCAGCAGGCTGATCGCGACGGGCGCGGCCAGCAGGGAGCTGCGCCGGGTCACCGGCTGGGGCAGGGCGCGGGCGGCGATCAGGCCGAGCGCGACGACCAGGAGCAGGGTGCCGAAGGTCCAGCCCCAGCCGAGGGCCTGCTGAGCGGCCCGGGTGAGGGGCTTGAGGACGAGTCCGGCGAAGGGGGTGCCGGTGAAGTGCGTCGAGTCGTAGAGCGACCCGTTGACGTGCAGGACCCCGTTGGGTCCGACCCAGGTCTCCAGGTCCGTCAGCCGCTCGCCCCGGGGTGCGCCGAGGACGGCCGCCACCTGCCGTACGGCGAGCACCGCGGCGATCAGCCAGAGGCCGGCCCGGGCCGCTCTCAGCCGCGAGGTCTCCTGAGGGGGGCTGCCCGCCCCGTAGGCACCGGCCATCTGCCCGCTGTGCTCCACGTTCGCCACGCCCCGCGGCCTCCCGCCCCGTTTGTCCCGTACGTCCCTTGTGTTCCCCGCGTAGACACCTGTCCGTACCCATGAGGGTCGCAGCACCCCCGTGGAGGGACGCAGGCAACCCCCGCTTCACCTGAGGTCCGCCCGGCTTTCGTCCGGCCGATCCCGGCGAAGGCCCGTGCGGTTCCCCCGGGATACGCGAGATGGGTCACATCCCCGACGGAGACCGGCCACCCATCCACCCGACGTCTTACCTGCATACACCACGTTTATGTACGGCTCGCGGTCGACCCCTCACCCTACGCGACACCGACAGATGCACCTATGGTCGGTTTTGGCCTTGCCTTTCGTGGCAGGAGTCACCCGACCCGCCGTACGCGGCGGGTCTGTCCTTGTCCCCGTCGAAAGGCAGGCGAGCGGAATCTTGCCGACCGTCGCACCCACAGCACCCGTCGCATCCGAGTCACCGGCCCACCCCGGGCCCACCGTCACCGATCCCGAGCTGATCAAACGTGCCGTCAAGGCCGCCGCGCTCGGCAACGCGATGGAGTGGTTCGACTTCGGCGTCTACAGCTACATCGCTGTGACGCTCGGCAAGGTCTTCTTCCCCTCCGGCAACTCCACGGCCCAGCTGCTGTCCACCTTCGGCGCCTTCGCCGCGGCCTTCCTGGTCCGCCCGATCGGCGGCATGGTGTTCGGCCCGCTGGGCGACCGCATCGGGCGCCAGAAGGTGCTCGCCCTCACCATGATCATGATGGCGTGCGGCACCTTCGCGATCGGCCTGATCCCGTCCTACGCGACGATCGGCGTCGGCGCGCCGATCCTGCTGCTGGCGGCCCGCCTGGTCCAGGGCTTCTCCACCGGCGGTGAGTACGCGGGCGCCACCACCTTCATCGCCGAGTACGCGCCGGACAAGAGGCGCGGCTTCTTCGGCAGCTGGCTGGAGTTCGGCACGCTCGCCGGATACATCGGCGGTGCGGGCCTGGTCACCCTGATGACGGCGCTGCTGTCCAGCGACGACCTGCTGACCTGGGGCTGGCGCGTGCCGTTCCTGATCGCGGGCCCGATGGGCATCATCGGCCTGTATCTGCGGATGCGCCTGGAGGAGACCCCGGCCTTCACGGCGGAGGCCGCCAAGTCGGGCAAGGACCACCCCAAGGTGCCGCTGCGCGAGATGATCACCGGCCAGTGGCCGGCGCTGCTGCTGTGCATGGGCCTGGTGCTGGTCTACAACGTCACCGACTACATGCTGCTGTCGTACATGCCGAGCTATCTCACCAGCGAGCTGAAGTACAACGAGACCCACGGTCTGCTGGTCGTGCTCGGTGTGATGGCGCTGATGATGGTGGTGCAGCCGTTCGCGGGCGCGCTGACCGACCGGGTGGGCCGCCGCCCGGTCATCGCCGCTGGCTGCGCGGGCTTCCTCTTCCTGTCCATCCCGGCGCTGCTGCTGATACGCCAGGGCAGCCTGCTCGCGGTCGGGCTCGGCATGGCGGCGCTCGGTCTGCTGCTGGTCTGCTTCACGGCCGCGATGCCCGCGGCGCTCCCGGCGCTCTTCCCGACCCGGGTCCGCTACGGCTCGCTGTCCGTCGGCTTCAACATCTCCGTGTCCCTCTTCGGCGGTACGACGCCGCTGGTGGTGACGGCACTGATCGGCGCGACCGGGAACATGATGATGCCCGCGTACTACATGATGGGCGCGGCCGTGATCGGCGGCGCCGCGGTCTGGTTCATGGCCGAGTCGGCGGGCCGCCCGCTGCCGGGCTCGGCTCCCGCGGTGGAGCGCGCGAACATCTGAGCCCACACGGGGACAGGGCTCGGGTTCTCCCAGGGGCCGTGACCGGCAGCGTGCCGGTCACGGCCCTTCTGCATGCGCCCCCCCGCCCGCTGTCTGCGCCCTGGGCGCCCCGCCGCCGCATGCGCCTCGGAGTCCCGCCGTGGCGGCCCTCCCGCGGCAAGGGGCACGGCGTCCGGAAAATGCCCTGACAGCCCGCCTTGCCCCGGCTATATTCCTTAGCGAGGCTAGTTAGACGGTCTAACCAGTCACGAAAGGGACGGTGCATGAGCACAGCGCAAGAACTCTGGGACGGCGTCGACACGTACTTCACCACGCTTCTCTCCCCCGCCGACGAGGTGCTCGCCGCGGCCCTGCGGGACAGCGAGGCGGCCGGACTCCCGCCCATCAACGTCGCGCCGAACCAGGGCAAGCTGCTCCAGCTCCTCGCCCAGCTCCAGGGGGCGCGCCGCGTCCTGGAGATCGGCACACTCGGCGGATACAGCACGATCTGGCTGGGCCGGGCACTCCCCGCGGACGGCAGACTCGTCACCCTGGAATACGACGCCACCCACGCGGAGGTGGCCCGCGGCAATCTGGCGCGGGCGGGCCTGGACCGGATCGCCGAGGTCCGTGTCGGCCCCGCGCTGGAGTCGCTGCCCAAGCTGGCGGAGGAGCACCCGGACCCGTTCGACCTGGTCTTCATCGACGCGGACAAGGCCAACAACGCGCACTACGTCGAGTGGGCCCTCAAGCTGACCCGCCCGGGCAGCCTGATCGTCCTGGACAATGTGGTGCGCGGCGGCCGGGTCACCGACGGGGGCAGCGACGACCCGGGCGTCCGGGGCACCCGGGCCGCACTCGAACTGATGGCATCCCACCCCAGGTTGTCCGGCACGGCGGTGCAGACGGTGGGCACCAAGGGGCACGACGGCTTCGCGCTGGCACGGGTGCTGGACTGACGACAGCCGCGCCCCCGCGGTCTCCGCCTCAGGGACCGCGGTCTCCGTCTCGTGGAAACGCGGTCTACGTCTCGTGGAAGAACCCCACGTTGACACTGCGTGGCGCGGTGCGGTCCCGGATGACCACTTCGCCCGAACCGCCGCGTGGAAGCGGGACCGTACCGCCGTAGGCCAGGGGCTGCGCGGGCCCTCCCGCCAGGGCCAGCAGCACCTCGGAGGACGGCTCGGCCAGGGAGCCGCGCAGCCAGCTCACCTGCCAGCCACCCTCCGGACCGCACAGGAATTCGAGGTGGACGCGCGAGACGAACAGCCAGTCGTCCGGGGTTGCCAGTCGGCACACGGAGGCGTCCCGGCCCACCCGCAGCACGGTTCCCGGGTCGCTGGGCGCGTCGGCCATCAGCATGCCGGCCGTCGCCCCGGCGTCCGCCCCGGAGACCGAGGCCATGGTGAGTTCGAGCACGTGCGCTCCTCCTGGGTGCGGCACTTCAAGTGTCGTACGGGCAAGGCCGGTTGGCCTTCCGGGGCGGAATGATAATTGGCGCGATCGCCGCGCCGGGTGACGTCCGGCACAATGGAGCCATGACCGAGCGCAAGCCTCCCGGCGTCAGCTTCGAGTCTTTCGTGGACAAACAGATCCGGGACGCCCAGAACCGCGGAGCATTCGCCGACCTCCCCGGTGCGGGGGAACCCTCGCCCTCGGTCACCGACACGGTCTACGACGAACTGTGGTGGATCAAGCGGAAGATGGCCCGCGAGGGGTTCGCCGTCCTGCCGCCGACGCTGGCCCTGCGCAAAGAGGCCGAGGACACCCTGACCGCGGCCATGGCCGCACCCTCCGAGCAGGCGGTCCGGCGGATGCTGGAGGGGCTCAACGCGAAGATCCGCGACATGATGTTCAAGCCGCCGCCCGGCCCGCCGCTGGGCCTCAAGCCGTACGACATCGAGGATGTCGTACGGCAGTGGCGCGAGACCCGGGCGGGCGGCTGAGGAGTTGCTCTCCCGCCGGGTGAAGGGGCGGTCCCGGACCCAGCGGTCCGGAGCCGCCCCTTCCGCAGCCGGTCTCACAGATTGAGCAGCCGCTCCACGGTCACGCGGTAGTCGCGCAGTGCGAGGCGGAGCTGTTCGGTGTCGGCACCGGCGGGTGTCTCGTCGCCCGAGCCCTGGCACGAGGCCTTCAGGGTCCGCCGCCGGGAGGCCACGGCCTCCGAAAGCCGGGCGACGACCTCTTGGGCCACCTGATCGGCCTCCTCGACCGCGTCCCGCGGCTCGTCCACGAATTCGCCGATCGCATGCCGCAGACGCTCCGCGAACCTGTCGCACTCGTCCCGCGGCAGCAGCCGCACCTGACCGGCGGCACCCTCGGCCCCGGCCGCCGTGGCGCCTCCGGTTCCGGCCGCCGCGGCCCTGCCGGGTCCGGCCGCCGCTCCGCCGGGGGCCTCCTTGTACCTCATGCCGGCCTCCGTGCTCCGGCCGGTCTCCGGCGCCATACCGGTGTCCGGCGCCATACCGGTGGTGTGCGGTGTCATACCGGTGTCCGGTCCCGTACCGGCGGCCTCGGGATATGTCTCCCGGGAGCGCATATCGGCTTCCTCCCGGTATCCGACACCCGCGGTCCGTACATCGGAGGCGTCCCGGGGGTCGGTCCCCTCCGAGCCTATGTCCCTCCGACGCGTGGCCCCTTCGGACCGTATGTCGGCCTCTACGCCGTCGGCGTCCCGGCGTTCGGGACGCCCGGGTGGCACCTCGCCCTCGGCCCTGCGTTCGTCGCCCCTGTCCGCCATCGGATCCCTCATCGTCCTCAACTCCCCTTCGCATGCTGCCTGTGCAGGCCCCACGGATGGCGCGCCGGTCCCTGACCGCGCCCGGCGCTGTGCTCCGGAGCCTGCTTCCCGGCCTCGGCCCGCGGTCGGCGCGCGGGGGCGGCGAGGTCCTCGAAGAGCGCGCGCGCCTCCAGCAGTGCCTCCCGCATCTCCTCCGTGTGCGTGCCGCCGTCAGCGGACCCGCCGGTCTGGAACCGGGCCACCTGGTGCAGCCGCCGGTAGCCCTGGACATGACCGGCGTGGTGGACGGACAGCGCGTCGAGCTGCTCCTCGTAGCGACCGCCGTCGGGGAAGCCCACCGCGCCCGCCAGTTCGGCGAGCAGCCGGTCAGCCTCGGCCACGGCATCCGCCGGGGAGTCGACAAACCGCTCCTGGACGGCCGTCCAACGGGCCGTGTAGCGCTCGCGCTCGGCTGCCCCGAGGGGCTGTTCCCGCAGCGAGCCGTACGTGTGCAGCCGTTCGGCGAGTTCCCGTTCGGCGGCCTTGGCGTCACCGTCGTGCCGGGCCACAGCGCGCTCGTACTCGGGCCCGAAGCGGCGCCGCAGCCCCCGCCCGCCCCGCGCACCCCGGACACGCGGGAAGACGGCGGCCGCGCCCGCGACGGCGGCCGCCACAATCACAATCACGATCAAAGCGATGATCAGGCCAGTGGACATGGATGCCTTCCGCTCTCCCGGCCCGGCGGGCCGTCTTCCGCCCGGGTTGCCCGGAGGACGGCCGCCAAACGAGCCGCGCCATTCCCGGCCACCGCGCCGCCCTCGCGGCGGAGACGGGAGAGGCCTGGAGATGCCTGGGGAGGCGGGAGAAGCGCGGAAGGACGCGGAAGGGCGCGGACGCCTAGAGAGGCCGGCCGGGGGTTCTGGTGCCCGTGCCGTCGTGCGGGCGTTCCGCGTCGCAGCCGCACATCTCGGCGTTGAGCTCCCGGACCAGGCTCCGCAGATCGGTCGGGCGGTCCGGGCCCCACCAGTCGCCGAGCAGTTCGGCCAACGACTCCTCGCGCGCCCGGTACAGCCGGTCGGCGACCTCGCGGCCCCGCTCGGTGAGCAGCAGGTCGAGGCCCTCGCGCACCGCGAGCCCCTCCTCCTCCACCTGCCGCGCGGCCTCCAGGATGACGTTCAGCGGGACCGTGCTGCGCTCGGCGAGGACCGCGGGCTCGGCCCAGCCGTACTTCTTGATGCGCAGCAGCAGCCAGCTCGCGCCGGGCAGCAGGTCGTAGCCCGCCCGCTGGGCGATCTTCTGGTAGATCTCGCGCCGCCCCTCCCGCGAACCGAGCACGGACAGCGCCCGGCACACCTCGTCGTACGACGAGCGCTCCACCGGGTTGCTCGCCAGGGTCTCCGTCACGTCCGGCGCCGTCACCGAGCCGCGCAGGCTGTCCTCGCGCAGGAACCAGGCGAGGACGAAGCCGAGCAGGGCGACCGGGGCGGCGTAGAGGAAGACATCGGTGATGGAGGAGGCGAACGCCTGGAGGACGGCGGGCCGCACACCGGGCGGCAGGGCCGCGATGCCACGGGGGTCGGCCTTCAGGGAGTCCGGGGTGATGCCCGCCGGGAGGGGGTGTCCGGCGAGTGCCGTGGACAGTTCGACGCCGAGACGGCTCGCGAAGATCGCGCCGAAGACGGCCACCCCGAAGGAGGCGCCGATGGAGCGGAAGAAGGTGGCACCTGAGGTGGCGACACCCAGGTCCCGGTAGCTGACGGCGTTCTGCACGATCAGGACCAGCACCTGCATGACCAGGCCGAGCCCCAGGCCGAAGACGAAGAAGTAGACGCTCATCTCGGCGGGGCTGGTGTACTCGTTGAGCTGGTGCAGCAGCAGCAGACCGATCATGGTGACCGCGGTGCCCGTCACCGGGAAGACCTTCCAGCGGCCGGTGCGGCTGACGATCTGGCCTGAACCGGTGGACGACAGCAGCATTCCGGCCACCATCGGCAGCATGTGCACCCCGGACAGGGTGGGGCTGATGCCCTGGACGACCTGGAGGAAGGTCGGCAGATAGGTCATCGCGCCGAACATCGCGAAGCCGACGATGAAGCTGATGACGGCGGAGAGGGTGAAGGTGCGCACCCGGAAGAGCTTCAGCGGCAGTACGGGTTCGGCGGCCCGCTGCTCGACGAGGACGAAGGCGACGAGCATCGCCGCGCCGACGACCGCCAGGCCGACGGTCTGCGGTGAGTCCCAGGTCCAGGTGGTGCCGCCGAGCGAGGCGATCAGGACCAGGCAGGTGGCGACGGCGGCGATGAGGAAGGTGCCGAGGTAGTCGATGACATGGCGCTCCGACTTCCTCGGGATGCGCAGCACGGCCGCGATCACAGCGAGGGCGACGATCCCGACCGGCAGATTGACGTAGAACACCCACCGCCAGCTCAGATGCTGGGTGAACAGTCCGCCGAGGAGCGGTCCGAGCACGCTGGTGGTGCCGAAGACGGCACCGAAGAGCCCCTGGTAGCGGCCCCGCTCCCGGGGCGGCACGATATCGCCGACGATCGCCATCGAGAGCACCATGAGCCCGCCGCCGCCCAGCCCCTGCACGGCCCGGAAGGCGATCAGCTCGGGCATGTTCTGCGCCGTGCCGCACAGCGCGGATCCGACCAGGAAAATCACGATCGCGCCCTGGAACAGCTTCTTGCGGCCGAACTGGTCACCGAGCTTGCCCCACAGCGGAGTGGCCGCGGTCGAGGCGAGCAGATAGGCGGTGACCACCCACGACAGATGCTGAAGGCCGCCGAGGTCGCTGACGATGGTGGGCAGCGCGGTGGCCACGATCGTCTGGTCGAGGGCGGCCAGGAACATGCCCAGCAGCAGCGCACCGATGGAGACCAGGACACCGCGGTGGACGATCTCGTCGGGGGGCACGGGGCGCCGCCCGGCGAGCAGGCCGATGGGCCCGCTGCCGGGAATGTCCGCCCCGGCCGCACCCACCGCCTCAGCCGCTCCGGCCGCACCCTCCGCGCCCGTCGCGCCCTTCGCGTCCGCCACCTCCCTGGTCTCGCCCGTCCTGCTCTCCGCGTCGCTGCTCATGAAGGGCCTCCCGTGGACGGTCGTCGACCTCTGCGGACCTCGTCCATCGTGCATCTCCCATCGTGGGCGGTGTGCCCCGTTATGGCCTGTTGAATACCGGTTGGAAGCGGGGCTTCCGGGGGCTACCGGGAGATTGTGTGAGAGAGATCTGCATAATTTCTGGAATTCGTCGGGGAGGGGACCCACGCGTGACCGGATCGAACGAACGGGCCTGCCCGGAGTGCAGAGCACCGCGGCGGCCGGACGGCACTCCATCCTGCGGATGTGCCAGGCGGGCATCCGAGGCGCTGCGGGACGCCCGCACGGCGGAGGCGGCAACGGCGGGGGACTTCGACCCGCTGCTGATTCGGCCGTATGTGGACCTGGGGGGCACACCGCCGCGCCCCGGGCGTCCCACGACGGCCGGGGGGTCCTACGGCCGAACGGCTGCGGGCGGGGCGCGCGGGCGCGGAGACGCGAGCGGGACGCGCGGGGACACGGGCGCGGCGCCCGGGCGCGGGGAAGTGACCGCGCCGGACGGTACATTGCGCCGTCCGGCGGTACCGGGGCGGGGCGCCGGGCCTGCGGACGGGACGACCTCGATGCCGACGGCGTCCGGGACCACCCCGACCACCCCGATACCGACAGCCTTCGGGACTGCTCCGATCCCGGCCTCCGGGACCGCCCCCATTCCGCCGGGCTCCGGGACACCTCGGCCCGGGAGCCCGGCGGACGAGACCGCCCTGCTGCCGCATATGACAGAGGGAGCCGCCCGTCCCGGGACCGCCGCGGCGGGCGGAACAGCGGGCGGGGCGCCGGACGAGACCA
This sequence comes from Streptomyces sp. NPDC052040, assembly GCF_044548405.1. NCBI lineage: Bacteria > Bacillati > Actinomycetota > Actinomycetes > Kitasatosporales > Streptomycetaceae > Streptomyces > Streptomyces sp. NPDC052040. The sequence continues at coordinate 325,903 of NZ_JBIUBV010000006.1, forward strand.
TGCGGCTGGGTGCCGTACCGGCCGGACCGGAGAAAGCCCCGCGCCCCGGGCCCGTCCCTGGCGGTGGCCCCGGAGCCGGACCCGGCGGCGGCCCCGACGAGACCATGCAGCTCGGCGCCGTACCGGCCGGACCCGCGAGGGGACCGAGGGCCGCACCGGGCGGGACCGCGGACGAGACCATGCGGCTGGGCGCCGTACGGGCCGGCCCCGCCGCACCGGGCTGCCCAGGCAGCCCGACCGGCCCGACCGGCCCGACCGGTCGTAAGCGGCGTACCGTGCTGCTGGCCGCCGGGGGTGCGGTCGCGGCGATGGCGACAGCGGCGGCCCTCACCGGGTGGCTGCTCTCGTACCACGCGCCGCAGCGGGACGACGCGCTGCCCGGTGACGTGCGGGCGAGCGTCCCCGAGGAGTCGTCGCACAGCGCGCCCGCGGCGCCCGAGGCCACACCGCCCGTGTCGGCGTCCGCCACCCGGCCGGTGGCCCCGCCGAGCGCGAGCCCGTCGCCCTCACCCTCGCCGTCGAGCGCGTCACCGACGCCTTCGGCCACCCCGTCCCCGAGCCGCTCGGCGACCGCGCGGCCCACACCCTCCTCCTCGCCGAGCCAGAATCACGGCGGCCAGCAGCTGCGGCCGCAGGTGCTGCGCCCCGGCGACGAGGGCCCCGGGGTGCAGGACCTCCAGTGGCGGCTGCGCAGCCTGAACCTGTATCTCGGACCCGTCGACGGTGAGTACAACGGCCAGGTGGAGTACGCGGTGCGCGTCTATCAGCGCGCCCGCGGGGTCACCCAGGACGCGCCGGGGGTCTACGGACCGGAGACGCGGGCCATGCTGGAGTGGGAGACCGGCGGCGGTTGACGCTTCCGGCCCGCTCAGCCGATGTGCAGCCGGACCGTTGCCTCCGGCAGGGCCTCCACACGCACCTCGGTGAGGTCGCCCACCAGGGCGTCGGGGTGGTGCAGACCGGCCCGGGGGCCGACGCCGACCACCCGCATCCCGGCAGCGCGCCCCGCCGCGATACCGGCACCAGAATCTTCGAAAACGATGCAGTCGCCCGGGTCGACACCCAGCTCGGCGGCCGCCTTGAGGAAGCCCTCGGGGTCCGGCTTGCTCGCGCCCACGCTCTCGGCGGTGATCCGCAGTTCCGGCAGCCGCAGGCCCGCCGCGGTCATCCGCGCGGTGGACAGCGCCACGTCCGCCGAGGTCACCAGGGCGTGCGGCAGTCCGTCGAGGGAGGCAAGGAACGCGGCGGCGCCGGGGACCTCGATCACGCCGTCCAGGTCGGCGGTCTCCTCGGCGAGCATGCGGGCGTTGTCGGCGTGGTTCTGCTCCATGGGGCGGTCGGGGAGCAGGACCGCCATCGAGGCATGGCCCTGGCGGCCGTGCACGACCTTCATGACCTCGTCGCCGTTCAGCCCGTGCCGCTCCGCCCAGCGCCGCCAGCAGCGTTCGACCACGGCATCGGAATTGACGAGGGTGCCGTCCATGTCCAGCAGCAGGGCGCGGGCGGTGAGAACGGTGGCCGTCATCGGCATGGCTCCAAGGCGCTGGGAAGGGGCCGGATACGCCCCGGAGGGACAAGGCGGCCCCGCCCGCCGGTCAGGGGTGGCGGGCGGGAGCCACTTTGTTCCCCCACGGTACAAAATGATGAGCCAGGACGCCAGCGCCCCCCCACCCCCAACCCCCGGCGGGACCACCCAGGACAGGGCCGCCCCGCGGAACCACCCGGAACGGACCGCCCCCGCGGCCCCCGTCACGCCGCCACGGCCTCGAAAAGGCTCCACACCCCGAGCCCGAGCATCAGCAGCGCGGCGATCTTCGTGATCAGCTTCAGCGGCACCCGCTTCATCAGCGCCCTGCCGCCGACGATGCCGAGCCCCGCGACCGCCCACAGGGCGAGGACCGCGCCGAGGCCCACGGAGAGCGGGTCGTCGTAGCGGGCCGCGAGGTTCGCGGTCATGATCTGGGTCAGGTCACCGAACTCGGCGACCAGGATGAGCATGAAGCCCGCCGTGGAGACCTTCCAGAAGGTCTGGTTCTCGGGCCGGCGGATCTCCTCGTCGTCCTCGTCCTTCTTCAGCAGCAGCACGGCGGCGCCACCGAGGAACAGCACGCCGGTGACGGCGTGCACGATCTGCTGCGGCAGCAGGGTCAGCAGACTGCCCGCCGCGACGGCCAGCACGACATGCAGCAGGAAGGCGGCGGCGACACCGGCGAAGACGTACGAGGCGCGGTAGCGGGTGCCGAGGACGAGTCCGGCCAGAGCCGTCTTGTCCGGCAGTTCGGCGAGGAAGACGACGCCGAAGACAAGCGCCAGGACGGTGATGCTGATCAAGATTCCTCAATCGGTCGGGGCCACCCCGCCGAGAGTGCGTGATCTGCGCGGACACCTCGGCACGGCAGCACACGGATCACCCCTGCCATGGGGCACGGGTGTGCACTGCTTGCCGAAGGTCTCGCTGGCCGGTCCTCAACCGAGGATCAGCCTCCGGGCGCCGGCTCAGACGTGCTGAGCAGTGTGTCGACGGTCCGGCGAAGAGCTACTCCCCTTCTGCGCCCTCCATGCTACGCGACCGCCGTACGAGACCCCCGGTCCCGTAAGCCATGTCACACCCCTTGTCGTGTCATGAACGCGTCATTAAGTTCTTACCGCAGGCACACCTTCCGGCCATGTGGCCCCGCGACGGTGTGCTGGATCGAACCTCAACGCCCCCACCCCACATGGGAGTTCACATGACCAGGTTCTACGCGCGTGGACGCCTCAGCGTACTCGCGGCCCTCACCGGACTCATAGCCTCCGTCGGGCTGTTCAACGGTCCGACCGCCTCCGCGGCCCTCCCCACCCCCGTCAGCGGCGCCACCGCCCGCGGCTACCTCGCCTCGCTCACCGTGGCGGCGGAGAACCGCACCGGCTACAGCCGCGACCTGTTCCCGACCTGGATCACCATCAGCGGCACCTGCAACACCCGTGAGTACATCCTCAAGCGCGACGGCTCGAACGTGACCACCAACTCCTCCTGCGCGGCCACCGGCGGCAGTTGGTACTCCCCCTACGACGGCGCGACCTGGACCGCCGCCTCCGATCTCGACATCGACCACCTGGTCCCGCTCGCCGAGGCCTGGGACTCGGGCGCGAGCAAGTGGACGACCGCCCAGCGCCAGGCCTTCGCCAACGACGTCACCCGCCCGCAGCTGCTCGCCGTCACCGACAACGTGAACCAGGCCAAGGGCGACCAGGACCCGGCCACCTGGATGCCGTCCCGGGCCGACTACCGCTGCACCTATGTGCGGGCCTGGGTCCAGGTGAAGTACTACTACAACCTCTCCGTCGACCCGGCCGAGAAGACCGCGCTCCAGAACGACCTGTCCGGCTGCTGACGCCTTGACCGGTACGGACCGGCGGCCCGCATGGGACCGACCGCCGGTCCCCCGCCCCATCCCCTCCCGATCCCCCCCCATCTCCTCCCGATCCCCCCATCCCCTCCCGCCCCCTCCCCTCCCGCCCGGTTCGTTCCGTACCGTACGGGGCGACGAAGGAGGGGATCGCGGTGGCGGAACTGCGCCTGGGACCACTGCTGAGATACGCGGACGGCGAGTCCGCGACGGTCTGGGTGGAGGCGAGCCGGCCGTGCACCGCCGAGGTGCTCTGCGCCTCCGGCGCCCGCGGCACCGCCCGCACCTTCCAGATCGCCGGACACCACTACGCGATCGTGCCGGTGACCGGACTCGCGCCGGGCAGGGCGGAGACGTACGAGGTCCTGCTGGACGGCACCGCCGTATGGCCGCTGCCCGGCTCGCCGTTCCCGCCCTCCGTCCTGCGCACCCCCGACCCGGAGACGGTCCGCGTCACCTTCGGCTCCTGCCGCTGGGCCGCCCCGCCCGCGGGCGGCAAGGACCCGGTCGGCCCCGACGCGCTGGACACGCTGGCGGCCGGGCTCGCCGCCGACCCGGACAGCGAACCGCCCGACGTACTGCTGCTGTTGGGCGACCAGGTGTACGCGGACGAGACCTCCGACGCGATCAGCGACCGGATCGCCGCGCGCCGGGGCCTGGACGACCCCCCGGGCAGCCAGGTCGCCGACTACGAGGAATACACCTGGCTCTACCGGGAGTCATGGCTCGACCCCGAGATCCGCTGGCTGCTGTCCACGGTCCCCAGCCTGATGGTCTTCGACGACCACGACCTCATCGACGACTGGAACACCAGCGCCGCCTGGCTCACCGGAATGCGGGCGACCACCTGGTGGCGCGAGCGGCTGCTCGGCGGCCTGATGGCGTACTGGGTCCACCAGCACCTGGGCAACCTCTCCCCCGCCGAGCTGGCCGCGGACCCGCTCTACGCCGCCGTGTGCGCGACCCCGGACGGCACGGACGTGCTGCGGGCGTACGCGGCCCAGGCGGACACCCACCCCGAAACGGTCCGCTGGAGCCACCGCCGTGACTTCGGCCGCGTCCGGGTGGTGATGGTGGACTCCCGGGCGGCCCGGGTCCTCGACGAGGACGGGCGGGCGATGCTGGATCCGGCGGAGGCGGAGTGGTTCGAGGAGCAGGTGCGCGGTGCGCGCGACGGCTGCGACCACCTTCTGATCGGCACCTCGCTGCCCTGGCTGCTGCCCCGGCTGGTGCACGACGCCGAGACCTGGAACGCCCAGCTGTGCCGGGGCGTTCGCGGCGACCGCTGGGCCCGGTTCGGTGAACGGCTGCGGCAGAAGGCCGATCTGGAGCACTGGTCCGCCTTCCCGGAGTCCTTCAGAGCCCTGGCGGACCTCGTCGCGGAGGCGGCCACCGGGCCGGGGGCACCGGCCGGGGTCTATGTGCTGTCCGGCGATGTGCACCACGGGTACCTCGCGGAGCCCGTGTGGCCGGACCGCTCCCCGGACGCCCGGATCCTCCAGCTGACGTGCTCCCCAGTCCACAACTCCGTACCGCTGTCGATACGGCTCGGCTTCCGTTTCGGCTGGAGCCGACCGGGCCGCGCCCTCGGCCGCCTTCTGCTGCGGCACGGACGGGCCGCACCCCTCGGCTTCGAGTGGCGCCGCCGGGGCGGCCCCTGGTTCGGCAACCAGCTGATGACACTGACCCTGCGCGGACGTTCCGCTTCACTGCGGGTCGTCCGGGCACTCCCGGACGAGACGGGCACGGACGGCACTGGCGCGGACGGGACCGGCACCGGCACCGGCGGAACGGGCGCGGCCCGGCTCGAGACCGTACGGGAGTCGACCCTGACGCCACCGGGGGAGGCATGATGAGGCGCACCGTCCGCTTCCCGCGCCCGGTGCCCCGCCCTGCGCCCCCACATGCCCAGGAGTGACCCTTTGTGGCTTCCGCCGTGCCTGCCTCGACCACGGATGCGCCCCCCGCGTCCCCGGACGCCGCGCCGGTCTCCGTCGCCCTCGTCGGCGCGGGGCCACGCGGCACAAGCGTCCTTGAGCGCCTGTGCGCCTCCGCGACGGAACTGCTCCCGCGGGGTGCGCGGCTGACCGTGCACGTGGTCGATCCGGCGCCCCCGGGCCCGGGCCGCGTCTGGCGCACCGCGCAGCCCCCGGAACTGCTGATGAACACGGTGGCCTGCCAGGTGACGCTGTTCACCGACGAGAGCGTGGAGTGCGCGGGACCCCTCCGCCCCGGACCGAGCCTGTACGAGTGGGCGCAGGAGCAACGGGCGCCCACTACCCGGGAGTTGACGCACCCGGACGGCCCCTCGGACCCGTACCCGGACGGCCGTCCGCACCCGGACCCGGACAGCCGTCCGTCCCCGGGCTTGTCCCCGAACCCGTCCCCGGGCTTGTCCCCGAACCCGTCCCCGGACCTGTCCACGGACCCGGACGGCTACCCGGCCCGCGCCCAGTACGGCCGCTATCTGGAGTGGGTGTTCTCGCGGGTGGTGGACGGCGCCCCGGAGGCGATACGGGTGGAGGTGCACACCGCCCGTGCGATACGCCTGCGGGACGCCCCCGACGGCGGCCAGACGCTCACCCTGTCCACCGGCCGCACCCTCACCGGCCTGTCCGCGGTGGTCCTCGCCCAGGGCCACCTCCCCGTGGTCGCGGATCCCGAGCAGCAGCGGCACACCGCGCACGCGGCCCGGCACGGCCTGCGCCACATCCCCCCGGCCAACCCCGCGGACATCGACCTCACCGTGCTCGCGCCGGGCGAACCGGTGCTGCTGCGCGGACTCGGCCTCAACTTCTTCGACCACATGGCCCTGCTGACCGCAGGGCGCGGCGGCCGCTTCGACCGTGCCCCCGACGGGCGCCTGCGCTACCGTCCGTCGGGCCGCGAGCCCCGGCTCTACGCGGGCTCCCGCCGCGGGATCCCGCATCAGGCGCGCGGCGACAACGAGAAGGGCCCCTACGGCCGCCACACCCCCCTGCTCCTGACCGGCGACACGATCGCCGCCTTCCGCAAGCGCGCCGAAGCCGGGGAGTCACCGGACTTCTCCGCGGAAATATGGCCGTTGGTGGCGAAGGAGGTGGAAACGGTCTATTACGAGGCCCTGCTGGCCCGCCGCGGCACCGGACGGCCCGGCTTCCGGGAACGTTTTCTCGCCGCTCCCCACGGCGGGACGGCCGAGGGGGACCTCCTCGGGGCGTACGGCATCGCCCCCGCGGACCGCTGGGACTGGGACCGTGTGGCACGTCCGCACACGGACCGGACCTTCGCGTCCCCGGCCGAGTGGCGGGGCTGGCTCCTCGGCCATCTCCGCGAGGACGCCGCGCAGGCGGCCCTCGGCAATGTCCGAGGCCCGCTCAAGGCCGCCCTGGACGTGCTGCGCGACCTGCGCAACGAGCTGCGGCTGATCATCGACCACGGCGGCCTGTCCGGCACCTCCCGCCGGGACCAGCTGGACCGCTGGTACACCCCGCTCAACGCCTTTCTGTCGATCGGTCCGCCCCGGCGGCGCATCGAGGAGCTGACCGCCCTGATCGAGGCGGGAGTGCTGGAGGTCCTCGGGCCGCGCCTCACGGTGCGCGCCGAGGACGGCGGCTGGACCGCGCACTCGCCCGAGGTGCCGGGCTCGGCCGTACGCGTCCGCACCCTTCTGGAGGCCCGGCTGCCCGAGCCGGACCTGCGCCGCACCGCCGACCCGCTCCTGGCCGACCTGCTGGGCACCGGCGGATGCCGCCCGCATGCCGTCGGCGGCTACGAAACCGGAGGACTGGATGTGACACCGCGCCCGTATCGCGTGATCGACCGCCGGGGGGCGGCGCACCCGTCCCGCTTCGCCTTCGGGGTGCCCACGGAGGGCGTGCACTGGGTGACCGCGGCGGGGGCCCGGCCCGGTGTGGACTCGGTGACGCTGGCGGACGCGGACGCGGTGGCCCGGGCGGTGCTGCGCGCGGCCGGGGCGGAAGCGGAATCGCGGGCGGGGCGGAGACGGAGCGGCACCCTGGCTGAATGTTGAACTTGCAAGCACTGGTTAGGACGACCTAACCTTGCGGCTCAGTCGGTTTCCGTCCCCCACGCCGGTCCCTGCGCGGACCGCACAGACCGAAGGAGCCCCCCACCATGACCGCACGCCTCAACAGCGCGCAGCCGTACGCGATCGGACTGTTCCGGATCGTGGTCGGCCTGCTCTTCGCCTGCCACGGCGCCGCCTCCCTCTTCGGCGTCCTCGGCGGAGCCCAGGGCACCCACGGCGGGACCGTGCCGACGGGCGCCTGGCCGTTCTGGTACGCCGCCGTGATCCAGCTGGTGGCCGGTCTCCTGGTACTGCTCGGCCTCGGCACCCGCGGCGCCGCCCTTGTCGCGTCCGGCTCGATGGCGTACGCGTACTTCGACGTCCACCAGTCGGCGGCCCTGTGGCCGATACAGAACGGCGGCGAGCCCTCGGCGCTCTACTCCTGGGCCTTCCTGCTGCTGGTGTTCACCGGCTCCGGCGCCTTCGGCCTGGACCGCCTCCTGACCTCCCGCACGGCCACGCCCGCCACCGAGGAGGAGCGCGCCTCGCAGCCGGTGGCGGCCTGACGAATCCGCCCAGGCCGCCCCGCAGGGACCCCCTGCACCCCGCCGTCACTGCCGCCGCGTACGCTGTACGGCTGTCGTTGGGCCGCTCCTGCCGCTCCCCGCGCTGTCGCGGCACGCAGTTGCCTCTGGGGAGTCAAACGGGGGGTTCAGGGTGTTGGAGAGTCTGGGGTCACTGGCAGGCAGTCCATGGATCTACCCGGCGGTGGCCGCGTCGGTCCTGCTGGACGTCTTTCTGCCGCTGCTGCCGAGCGGCGTCCTGGTGATCACGGCGGCGACCGCGGCCGCCGCGGGCTCGGCCGTGGCGCGAGTGCCCGACGTCTTCTGGCTGATGGTGTGCGCCGCGGCGGCCTCGGTCCTCGGCGACCTGGCGGCCTACCGCCTGGCCTGGCGCGGCGGCGCCCGTCTGCATCGCGCGATAGCCCGCTCCCGTCGGCTGTCCGGCGCGCAGGAGCGGCTCGGCGCGGCCCTCGCCCAGGGCGGTGGCGCGCTGGTGATCCTGGCCCGGTTCGCGCCCGCGGGCCGTTCGGTGGTCTCACTCGGCGCGGGCGCCGCACGCCGCCGGGCCCGTGACTTCCTGCCCTGGTCGGCGCTGGCGGGCATCGTCTGGGCCGCGTACAGCGTGGCGCTCGGCTACTTCGGCGGCCAGTGGCTGGGCGCGAGCTGGCTGGCCACGGGCGTGTCGGTGGCGGCCCTCTTCGGCGCGGGCGCGGCCGCGACCTGCCTGGTGCGCCGCCCGGCCACACGCGAGTAACGAGCGGGACCCGGCGGCCCGGACGGCCACTTTGCGGCTACGTCACCCCGGGCGCGCCCTCCCGGGCGCGGCCCCGCACCTCCAGTCCGGCCAGCAACTCCGCGGTGGCCGCGGCGACCGCGTCCACGGCCCGGTCGAAGACCTCACGGTTGTGGGCGGCGGGGGCACGGAAGCCGGACACCTTGCGCACGTACTGGAGCGCGGCGGCCCGGATCTCCTCCTCCGTGGCGTCGTCGGGGATGGCGGGCGGGCGGAGGGTCTTGATACTGCGACACATTCCTCCAGTGTGACGCGGCGCCCGCCCCCGTGACCCGTCAGACCGCGTGGGTCTTGGCCAGCAGCTCCAGGACCTCGGCCGTCGTCCCCGTCTCACCGAGGCGCGGGAAGATCCGCTCGACGCTGCCCCGGTGCGCCTCGGGGTCGGCGTCGGCCATCGCGTCGGTGACGAGCGTGACGTGGTAACCGTGCTCGTACGCGGCGCGGGCCGTGGACTCGACACCGATGCTGGTGGCGATGCCGGTCAGCACGATCTGCGTGACCCCGCGGCGGCGCAGCTGGACATCGAGACCGGTGCCGTGGAAGGCGCCCCAGTTGCGCTTGGTGATGTGGATGTCGCCCGGGTGGCCGGACAGTTCGTCCACGATGACGTCCCAGCCCTCGGGGAGGGCGCGGCCGCCGCGCTGCTGCTCGGTGCGGCCGGGCACGGCGTCGGCGCCGTCGGACGCGAAGGAGACCCGGACCAGGACGACCGGGAGGTCCCGCGCCCGGAAGGCGTCGGCGAGTTCGGCGGAACGGGCCACCACCTCGGGTCCGGAGTGCGGCTGGGTGGGCATGGCCGCGATGCCGTTCTGAAGGTCGATGACGACCAGGGCGGTACGCGGGTCGAGGGTGGTGAGAGCCATGGTTCAGGCCTTTCCGTAAGCAGGGTGAAGGTGTGCGGCAGCCCGGTGGCGGATGCGGTCCACGTAGGGGGCGCCGGAGAACGTCACGGGCGGGTGAGCCGCTCCAGCAGGGCCAGCCCGTCGAGTACGGCCTGCCGCTCGTCCTCGGTGTAACGCTCCTCCAGGGCCCGGGCCAGCCACTGCTGCCGGGCCTGCCGGTCGCCCTCGATGCGTTCGCGCCCGGCGTCGGTGAGGGTGATCAGCTGGCGGCGCCTGTCGTCGGGGTCGGGGCCGCGGCGGATCAGGCCGCGCTGCTCCAGGGCGGCGAGCGTGGCGGCCATCGACTGGGGGCGCACCCCCTCGGCGGACGCCAGGGTGCTCGCGGTGGCGGCACCGCCCTTGCCGACCAGGGTGAGCGCGGACACCTGGGAGGGGGTCAGATCGTCGTCCCCGGCCACCTCCCTGATCCGGCGCCGCAGGCGACCGACCACCACCGCCAGGTCACGGGCTGCGCGAGCGGCGGACTCGGAGAGGCCCTCGGGGTTCTGGTCCATGCCCGCCACCGTAAATCCCACAGGCAAGCCTGTCCAGTTCCACCTGAACAGTTTTACCTGCCGAAAAGCACCGCAGACACCACCCCCGTCCGGTACCACCCCCGTCCGAGTGAACCGGAAGAAGCGGCTCGCCTCACAAAATCGAACAGACGTATCATTGCCGCGTGGCTGCGAGCTATGACTTTCCGAGCGACCTCCTTGCCGGCCAGGAGGAGCTGCACCGGATCCGGGCAGAACTGCTGGCCCTGCTGAAGCGCCTGCCCTGGTCGGTGGAACCGCTGGACGGATTCAGCGACGACAACGGCTGGCGCAAGGTGGAGCGCCCCGCCTCCCCCGGCTGGACCGACGACGAACAGACCCAGGTGGAGAGACTCCGCCACCGAGAGCGGGAACTGGCGGTCTTCGTCTCGGGTCACGACTTCTGGACCGAGGTGACGACGGAGCACAAGGTGACCGCCCGCATGCACCTGAAACACACCCCCGCACCCGAACCCCACTGAGCCGCCCGCCCACGCCCCAACCGGCCCCAACTGAACTGTTGAGCACTACAGTTACTCATGTGCGGCACATCACATCGTGCCGCCGACTGGGCAGTCAGATGGGGACTCAGTTGCCCAGAAGGTGCCATTGGGGGGTACATGCGGAACATAGCCAAGGGCTCGAACGTGACACTGAGAGCCCTCAGCGAGAACGCCGATTCGGTCATCATCAGCCTGGGCTGGGCCAGCTTCACGGGTGAGGGCGACGCCGAGGAACGTGTCACGATCGGATGAGATCGTCCGGCGGACGGTCGGAGCCCGATGCCGCTCGAACCCAGGCCACCGACCGTCCCCCTCTCCCCCGCCGCAACTCCAAGTCCCGTTTCTGACAACGCAGTTGCGTTCTCGGAGTCGTAGTCACGTCCCGGCGGGAGCGGATCTTAGGCTCCGCGAGGGAAGGCGCTGTTCCGCGACACACCCCTCCCGGCCAACCAGCGGACCGGGCTGGCCGTATGCGGCCGTTTTGTGCCACGCTGTCAACACCCAGCCTGGTCTGGTGGGAGGCCCCGCGCCGCCCTTGCTGGTCATCATGATGACCGGGGCGCGGTACGGGTTGTCTCGCTCGACTGTGCGTGGCCCTACGCCGCGCGCTTGATGCCCTCCCTGTCGGGGGCGTGATGGGCTCGACCCCATGAATGGGGGCGGACCATGAACGACTTCACCGTGACCACCGAACAGCATCCCGACCGCACCGTCATCACCGTGGCCGGGGACATCGACCTCCACACCTGCCCCGCTCTCAAGCAGGCCACCGTCACGGGCGGCCCGCAGGACGGGAAGAAGCTGCTCCTGGAACTGTCGGGGGTGCGCTTCATGGACTCCAGCGGCCTGCACCTGCTGCTGCGCCTGCGCGACCGCCTGCACAACGAGGGCAGCAGGCTGGTGATTATCGGACTGCAACACCAGCCGACGCGCCTGCTGCACCTGACCGACACCTACTCCCTGCTCACCGAGGCGGCCTGAACCCACCGCCCGCGGGGCGCCCCACGGGCCGCCCCCGGCCGGTACCGCCCCGCCATCCCGGCCTCGGCACCACCCGAGGCCCGGCCGCGGGCCACAGGGAACGCCCGTGCGAGTCCGAAATCGCGCGAATACGGGCGAATACGGGCGAACAGAGCGCCCGGAGCGGCCACAGGCCCAGGGCACCCGAAGCGCCCAGCCGAGAACGCCCGGAGCACCCGCGACCCACCGAGCCGTGCACCGCACCCGGCTCCCGTCGCCACCCGCTGAGCGCCGCACGCGCCCCCTCTCCGGGCCACCCCCTCCACCCGCCCGGCTCCCAGGCCGTACCCCACCGTTACCCACTTTCGGGTGAGGGCTCCGGCACCGCCGGGGTGGCGTGGACTGGCGCACTTTCCCCACAGCCCAACGCCCACAAGGAATCAGCCACGACCACACCGTCAACCTGGTACATCCTCCATGTAAATGGACAGAGCACCCAACAGTCACAGAAATATGGCCAAGCGGTAACACCGTTCACGTCTCACCCATGTTCCGGGCGCACACCGGACATGGTGTGGATGCGCGGCCAACCGGCCGCCACCCGCACACCGCACACCTCCGGATACGGCTGCCACCGTATGCGAGGTATGCCCGCACCATGCAGGGGGACCTGTGTCTGCTTCAGCCAACAAGACCGCCCGTCGTCTGGCCTCAGCCGCTCTGGCGGCCGGTGCTCTGGTCGGAGCGCTGGCGGTGCCGGCGTCCGCAGCCGACCACCGTGCGCCCCGGTCGGTCGTCGAGATCAGCCGTGTGCAGTACGACTCCCCGGGCTGGGACAACCAGTCCAACCGCTCCCTGAACGCCGAGTGGGTGGCGATCTCCAACACCAGCCGCCACGCCGTCAACCTCGACCACTGGACGCTGTCGAACCGGTACGGCCAGACCTACACCTTCCACCACTACCGCCTGGAGGGCCGCTCCACCGTCCGGGTCCACACGGGTATCGGCCGGGACGGGCGCGCCGACCTGTTCCAGGACCGCCGGAACTACGTGTGGGACAACCACTCCGACGTCGCCGCCCTGCGCAACGACCACGGGCGCCTCGTCGACGCCGTGGCGTGGGGCCGTCCCCTGCACCACCGCTGATCGATCCCCGATAGCGGGGGTGACTCCTGAACACAGCCCCGCACCCGCAGTCCACGGCGCGTCGGCCCTCCCGGGGCCGGCGCGCCGCCCGTTTCCCCAAGGCACCGCGCGGGCGTCGGGGAGACGGACGCAACACCGCGCAGCCGGTCTCCGGCCTGTACGATTGACCAAGTGTTCGAACCGCCTCTGACCAAGGCCGAGTTGAACACACACCGGGGGCCGGAGTCGCTTCCGGCCCAGTGAGCCGCCCATCGCGACGAGGCGGCGGTGGACGCCGCTCGGGGGGAACCACGTGTCCAGCAGCAACAGTCCGCGGGCAAGCGCGCCCACGCGGACGTCACCACGGCTCGGCGGCGGTCCCGCCCCGGCCGGGCCGCCGAACGGCACACCCGCTCCGCCCCGGGCATCGGTCCCGACGACCGCAGGCCACGCACACGACACCGCCTGACACCATCCGCCACCGCCCGGCCCCGCGACGCGCCTCTCTCCCCCCTCAATTCCCCCCATCTCCTTTCCCCTACAACTCTCATACAGCCCAGTGGAGTCTTGCTGTGCACCGAATACGCACGCTGAGTGCGACCGCCGCCGTGCTGTGCGGCCTTGTCCTGACCGGCGCCACCCACTCCGGCACGGCCAACGCGGCCGCACCCGCCCGTCCCGGTGCGGGAAGTCCGGGGGCCGGAAGTCCCGGGGCGGGAGGCCCCTCCGCGCCTCCGCAGAGCACGAGGGGCACGACGGGCAAGGCCGGATCAGGGGCCACCGACCGGTACGACGACCCGGACTGGACGGCCGAGGACGCCATCCGGTTCTGGACCCAGGACCGCATGGACGCGGCGACCGACCCTTCCGGCCGACGCACCGAGCCCAAGGGACATACGGCACTTCGCAGCAGTCCGCACACCCGGCAGACCGGTGTCGTCGGCAAGCACTTCGCCGGCATCAAGTCCGTCGGCGCCCTCTACAGCGGAAACGCTCCCCAGACGCACTCCTGCACGGCCAGCGTGGTCGACAGTCCCGGGCATGATCTGATCCTGACCGCCGGGCACTGCATGAACGCCCACGGCATGTTCGTCCCGCAGTACGACGGCAGGAAGTCCGCCGCCACCCAGCCGTTCGGTGTCTTCCCGGTCCAGGAGTGGTTCCGCGACAGCCACTGGGCGGCGGACAAGAGCGTCAACTCCGACCTGGACTTCGCCTTCGCCCGGGTGGGCACCTACCACGGCAAGAAGGTCCAGGACGTGGTGGGGGCGAACACGGTCGCCCGTACCCCCGGGTTCACCGGCAAGGTCAATGTCATCGGCTACCCGATGGCCGCCTACGACAAGGCGGACCAGGCGGTGAGCTGCCCGGTCGGGACCACCGCGCTGGCGGGGTTCAACCAGATGCGCATCGACTGCGCCGGGATGTGGGGCGGAGTCTCCGGCGGCCCGTGGTTCTCCAAGGTCGACCTCAGCGGTACGGGCACCGGGACGATCGTGGGCAACATCGGCGGCTGGAACGCGGGCGGCCCCGCCGTACCGGCCTCTGATCCGCTGTACAACCGGATCTCCTACAGCCCGGTGTACGGCGACCGCTTCTTCCAGCTCTACGGCGACGCCCAGAGCGGGACCCACACCGATCACGGCCCGTACCAACAGCCCCCGCTGCCCTACTCCCTGGGCACCTGGGACACCTGGCGGAACGCGCGGTTCCTGGTGTCCGGGGACTTCCGGGGCACCGGGCACGGCGACATGATCGCGCTGAGCTCCGACGGCCGGGCCACCCTGTACCTGGGCGACGGCAACGGAGGATTCACCTCCGAGCGGCAGCTGCTGGCCGCCAACAGCACCTGGCCCCATGCGCAGGCCGTCACCGCGGGCGACTTCACCGGCTCGGGCCAGACCGACCTGATGGTGCGCTGGTCCGACGGCGAGGTCACCCTCTACGGCGACATCGGGACCAAGGGGCTGAACACGGCCGGGGTCCGCATGATCGGCCCCAACAGCACCTGGACCCACGCCACCCAGCTGGCGGGCCGCCCCGACGCCGGTCTCGTCGTCCGCTGGTCCGACGGCGAACTGACCCTCTACTCCAAGGTGGCCGCGGGCACCTTCGGCAAGGAGAACACCCTGAAGACGCCCAACCCGGGCTGGCAGGACGCCACCGCCCTCACCACCGGCGACTTCTCCGGCGACGGGAACCCGGACCTGCTGGTCCGCTGGTCCAACGGCGCACTCGACACCTACCCGAAGATCACCACCACCGGCCTGGGCACCGCGACCCACCTCCAGGGCCCCAACGCCTCATGGACCGGCGACATCGCCATGACCGCCGGAAACCTCACCCCCGACGCCCACGCCAACGACCTCGTCACCCGGGGCCCCAACGGCGGCACCACCCTCTACCAGGACACCACCCCCACCAAACTCGGCCCCACCCACACCCTGGTCACCCCGGCCCCCTGACCAGGACATGTGGAAGGCCCCCTTACGTGATCCGTAAGGGGGCCTTCCACATGTCCTGGGACTGGTGGGCGCGGACGGTTTCGAACCGCCGACATCCGCCTTGTAAGGGCGGCGCTCTACCGCTGAGCTACGCGCCCGGACGAGTTGACAGCCTACCTTGCCCTGGGGGATACCCCGCAAACCGTATGCGGAGGCGGGGGGTAGCCCCCGTATGGATCCGGTGGCCCGCCGTATCGTCCCGGCGGTCGCAGCTGCGTACGGTCGTAGTGCATTCGGTTACCGGCCCGTTTCCCCGGGTCGGGACGGGGATCAGGCTTCGGCTCAGGGGGACAGTGCCATGTTTCGTGCGGTGACGCACACAGGACGTACGCGGCGTGCTCGGGCGGTGGCCCTGGCCGCTCTCGCCGTGACGGTGGTCGCGACCGTCGGCGCGTGCGGAAACGACGCGGGGGACGACCCGCACCCCGACCACCGCTCCTTCGCTCTGCGTGGTCATACGCTCACCGTCGACACGGACTACTCGACGGTGGAGATCGTTCCGGCCGATGTGCAGAAGGTCGAGGTCACCCGGTGGTTCCGCGGCACCGTCATGGCGGGCGGGGAGCCCCGGGTGACCTGGGCCATGCGGGACGACCGGCTGGTGCTGCGGCTGAAGTGCTCCGGCCTGTTCGCGAACTGCTCCGCCAAGCACCGGATAGAGGTGCCGCGCAATGTCGCCGTCCAGGTCGAGGACGGCGACGGCAGCGTACGGGCGCAGGGCTTCCGGGAGCCGCTGAGCATCCGTACGGAGGACGGTTCGGTGCGGGTGACCGGTGCCACCGGGCCACTGACGCTGAAGAGCGGTGACGGGTCGGTCCGGGCGACGGGGGTGGGCTCGAAGCAGGTGTCCGCCACCACGCAGGACGGGTCGGTCCATCTGGAGCTGAGTGCCGTCCCCGATCTGGTGCGGTCGAGCAGCCAGGACGGGTCGGTCTCGATATCGGTGCCGCACGACAGGTACCGCGTGACCACGCAGGCCCGGGACGGCTCGGTCCATGTCTCGGTGCCGCGGGATCCGGCCGCCGCCCATGTGATCGACGCGCGGACGTCGGACGGGTCCCTCACGGTGAGCACGGCGGGGTAGCCCGGCTCTGCGGCCCGGGCCGGCCCCCCGCCGGGTCGGCGCAGGAGCCCCGCAGGACCCGGCAGCGGATTTCGGGCGCACCGTGAACCGACCGGCCCGTGTGTTCGTCCTCAACCGGTGGGAGAATGACACCGAGCAGGGCGGATGACAGCACGGGAGAGGCATGTGACGGCCACACCACCACGGGCCACACGACCGCAGCCGTGCACGCCTACCGCGTCCTTGGGGCACCACCGCCCCGCCCCCCTCCGTGATGCCCTGACCCTGATCGCCGTGCCGCTCGTCGCCGTCCTGCTGCTTCCCGGGGCGTTCGCCGGGGGCGGGACACGGCGGTGGTTCGGGGGGCGGGCCGAGGGGATGCGGGCCGAGGCGCAGGCCGCCAAGGACGCGGCGGCGGCCGCGTTCTACGAGCTGGACACCGCCCAGCGGGACCTGCGGATCTCCATCGAGACGATCACCGCGGTCGACGACTCCCCCGCCGCCCGCCGGGTCGTCGCCGACTTCGAGGCGCTGGGGCGGCGCATCGACGAGGCCAGCCACCGGTACATCGAGGCCGTCGACGCGCACGACCTCGACCGGGTCGACCTGGAAGCCTCGGTGGCCTCGCGCGCCCGGGCCGACCTGGTCGCCGCCAAGGACGAACTCGGTCGTATCAAGCAGGAGCTGGATCGTTTCGGCGGGAGCCTCGGGCCGCTGCTCGGGAAGGCCGAGACCCAGTTGGCCCGGGTCGCCCCGGCGGTGGAGCGCGCCCGTCAGGCACTGCTCGCCGCCAGCAATGCCCTGGACGGCACCCGGGACTCGGGGCTGAGGGCCGACGACCTGGCCGCCCGGCTGGCCGCCCTCGGCCCGGAGCTGACCAAGCTCAACCAGGGTGCGGGACAGCACGGCGTGCCGGAGACCCTGGAGCGCGCCGAGCGGGTCGCGCGGGAGGCCGAGGCGGTACGGGTGGAGGCCGCGCGGCTGCCGGAGCGGGCCGCCGAGATCGATCACCGGCTGGTGTCACTGCGCACCCGGGCGCAGGCGCTCACCACCCGGGCCGGGCAGGTCGAGCCCGTGCTCAGCGAGTTGCGGCGGCGTTTCGCGGCCGCCTGCTGGCAGGACCTCCAGCAGGTGCCGGAGCAGGCGGCCGAAGCCGTGCGGCAGGCGGAGCAGAAGCTGACGGAAGCGCAGTCGGCGCGGGACGCCCAGCGCTGGCCGGACGCGACCTCACTGCTGTCGACGGTGCGGGCGCTGCTGAACACGACCGACGAGGCCGTGTCCGCGGCCGGGGACCGGCTCACCCGGCTGAACGCGGTGCAGAAGGATCCGCAGCAGGAGATCGAGCGGACCCGGTTCGCGATCCGGGACGCCCAGCGGCTGGCGATGGCGGGCCGTGCGACGCCCGATCCGCGCCATGCGGGGCCGTTGGACGACGCGGTGGCCCGGCTGGACCGCGCGGTCGCCGGTCTGGAGGGCCGGCACCCCGACTACTGGCACTTCCTGATGGAGACCGAGGCGGTGCGGGGGGCGGTCGCGCAGGTGGTGGCACGGATCCGCGAGGAGCGGGGAACCGGTCACTGAGACCGGCCGCCCCAGAAGCGGTCATCCGCCCGAGGGTGAGCGGCCGCCCAAGGAACGGCCATCCGTCCGTAGGGCGGGGGCCGTTGCCGCTGTGGGTTGGCCCCCGCCCCGGGAGCACCGGTCAGGTCCGGTAGGCGTAGTACGCCGCGTTCGGGTACGACGCGATGATGCTCGCCACCGACCTGTTGTAGGTGTTGGTGGAGTGGTACGTCACATAGGGCACGCCCTGGGGGCTGCGGGAGGTGACGATCATGGAGTGGTCCTTCGACCCGTCCTTGTTGAAGTCCATCTGGAGGACGTCACCGACGTCCAGCTGGTAGACGTTGGCCAGGCTGGTGACCCGCTTCGAGGAGAGGGCGAACCACGAGAACTCGTTCACGCCGACGAACGAGTCCGACTGGATGTCCGCGGTGCCGAACCACTTGTGGAAGTCCGAGGTGTAGCCGGGGACGTGCTTCCAGCCGCCCGCCTTGAGGGACTGGCTGACGAAGTTGGTGCAGTCGCCGCCGGCGGCCTCCCCGTTGAAGTCCGGGTAGGCGGGGTTGTAGTGGCTCCAGTACTTCTGCGCGTACGCGGCCATGGCCTTGTAGTCGTAGCCGGTGGCGGAGAAGTTCTTCGGCTTCGCGGACGCGGGCCAGGAGGTCGACGAGCGGGGCGCCTCCGGCGGACCGTCGTCGGCGGCGGTCCGCGGCGCGGCGACGGCGGCAGGCGCGGCCACCTGGTTCACCGCGAGGTAGCCGTCGTCGGTGTCGCGGATGCCGGTCAGCTGCCAGTTGCCGGACCGGTCGGCCTTGAAGGTCAGCTCGTGGTGGGCCTGGAAGCCGGTGGTCCTGGGCTCGTTGCCCTGGGGCTTGGCATACGTCAGGGTCGTGCTCTCGGTGACGTCGACCGTGGCGCGGCGCCCCTTCACCTGCGTCGCGTCCAGCTTGATGCTGGTGCTCCCCGCGCTGTACTTCTCGCCCAGCTTCGCCAGGCGGGACTTGCGGCCGCGCAGCTCGGAGAGGGCCGAGGTCTCCTGGTGGGACTGGGTGCCGGACAGCCGCACCTTGCCGGAGAAGCCGGACGTCAGCTGGTGGTGTCCGTTCCCCTGCGCGCTCTTGCCGTCCACCAGGGCATCGGTGCGGTCGGTGAAGACCGCGTCGGCCAGCCGCTGGAAGGTGGCCCTGGTGGCCGCGTCGACCGTCGGGTCGTCGGTGACCGCCGCGCCCGCGCTCCAGTTGGGCACCAGAGCCACGCCCGCCACCACCGAGGCGGCGGCGGCCGTGAGTATGGTGGCCCGACGCCGCGTACGGCTCAATCTTCTTGATTTCAAAGGTGTTTCCCCTCTACGCCGGTACACCTACCGGGAGACGGCATCTTCGCACGGCTCGGGTGGAAGTTGTGAAGAAGGATGCACAAGTGGAACCAAGGGGTTACAGCGGTCACTTGACCACCGTCGACCAGTCCGGCGACTGTGCCGGATCCAGGGCGCGCAGCCGCTGGAGGGTCTCCGGCTTCTGCACATCGAGCCAGTCGGCCAGCTCCTTGAAGGACACGCATTTGACGCCCTTCTTCGTGCAGACGTTCTTCACCACCTGGTCGACGGCCTTCATATAGATGCCGCCGTTCCAGTCCTCGAAGTGGTTGCCGATGAACAGCGGGGCGCGGCTGCCGTAGTAGACGCGGTTGAACCCGGCCATATAGGAGTCCGTGGTCATCTGCTCCCACTGGGGGTACTTCGCGGGGTCCCCGTGGGTCTCGCCGCCGGACTGGTTGTAGAGGAAGTTGAAGTCCATGGACAGGCCCTGGAACGTGCCGTTCTCGTAGGGGAGCATCTCCAGCGGGAAGTCCCAGATGCCGTTCTTCTTGGCCGGCCATATCTGGAAGTCGCCCGGGGAGCTGGCGTCGTAGCGCCACCCGTAGTCCTTGATGGCCTTGAGCAGGTTCGGCTGGCCCTCCAGACAGGGCGCGCGGCCGCCGGTGACCTCCTTCTTGAAGTCGAAGGGCAGCGGCGGGATGTCCTTGTAGCCGGTGTTGGTCTTCCAGTTCTCGGCGAAGGAGTAGAACTGGTCGATCTCGCTCTTCCACTCCTCGACGCTCCAGTCGCCGCCGCCCTTGGCGCCGCAGAAGTGGCCGTTGAAGTGGGTGCCGATCTCGTGGCCCTCGTTGTACGCCGTGCGCAGCTGCTCCAGGGTGGTGCGGATGTGCTCGTCGGTGGCGTAGTCGATGGCGGCGGCGCCCACCGGGTGCTGGGGCGGGTGGTAGAGGTCCTTCTTGTCCTTGGGCAGCAGATAGATGCCCGTGAGGAAGAAGGTCATATGCGCGTTGTACTGCTTGGCCATCTCGCGGTAGTGGGAGAAGAGGTGGTCGTCGCCCTCCAGGGCGCCGTCCCAGGAGAACACCACGAACTGCGGCGGCTTCTCACCGGGTTTGAGCGGCACCGGCTTCAGTTCGCCCTTCTGGGGGCCGGTGTAGGAGGTGGAGCCGTCTCCGATGATGTGCGTCCTGCCGTCCCACTTGGTGTCCTCGTCCGCCGTGGCTCCGGCTCCGGCGCCCTTGCCGCCGCTTCCGGAGCCGGGGGACGCGGTCTCGGCGGAGCTGTCCGGCCGGGCCACCACCAGGAACGTGATCGTCACGGAGGCGACGGCGAGGACCACCGCCAGGGTCATCCGGCCGTTGACACGGCCGCCGATACGGGAGAGTCGGGAGGGGCGTGCTCGGCGGCGACGAGAGTTTCTCGTTGTCATGGGAGGCTCGTTCTGCGAAGAGGGGCTTGGCGCGTGCGGGTGCGGGCGGTCGGCGTCAGCCGAGCGGTCTCAGGGCCTTCGACCAGATGCCGTAGGGGACGGAGTCGGCGGCGGCGCCGTCGAGTCCCTTGAGCGGGAGCGGTTCGAGGCTCTTGGACAGGTCCATGCGGTAGACGACGACGGCGGTCGACACGGACTCCGCCGTGCCGACGTACCAGGAGGCGGTGTCGTCCTGCGTCGTGCCGGCCTTCCCGGCCACCTGGACCGGGGCGGGGGCCGCGCCGGGGTGGGCGAGGCGGAAGGAGTCGGTGAGCGCCCGGGTGACCTGGCCGGCCACCGCGGCTCCGACCGCCCGCCGGGGCTCGGTGGTCGTCAGGTCGACGGTGGCGCCGTTGCGGGTGACACGGCGCACCGAATACGGCTCGGTGTGCATCCCGTCGGCGGCGAAGGTGGCGTAGCCGCTGGCCATGCGGATGGCGCTGGGGGTGGCGCTGCCGAGGGACAGCGCGGGCACCTGGGCGCCCATGCTGGACGGGAGCAGTCCGGCCGCCTCCGCGGTCCGGCGCACCTCGGTCAGCCCGGTGTCCATGCCGAGCTGCATGAACGGCGTGTTCACGGACCGGGCGAGCGCCTGTTCCAGGGTGATGCGCCCATAGGACTTCTTGCCGTCGTTGTGGGCGGCGACCTTCCGTCCGCTGCGGTCCCAGTAGGGGCCCTCGGGCGTGGTGACGGGGACGCCGTCGTCGCCGTCGTACACCGATTCCGGGGTGATCGGGGTCGCGGGGCCGCCGCGGGTCGTGCGGACGCCGTGCTCCAGACCGGCGGCGTAGACGAACGGCAGGAACGCCGAACCGGCCGGTACGGTCGCCGCGTTGGACTCGTTGTAGCCCTGAGTACGGTGGTCGGGGCCGCCGTAGACCGCGAGGATCCGTCCGTCGTCGGTCACCGAAGCGGCACCGTAGTGGGCGGTCTTCGCCAGCTCGGGGCGGCTCTGCCCGGCCTGCTTGCGGGCCTGGGTGACGGCGTCGGTGAGGGCGTTCTCCCGCTTGCGGTCGAAGGTGGTGTAGATCTGGTAGCCGCCCAGGTCGAACTGCTTGTCGGAGATGCCCCCGGCCTTCTTCGCGTACTGCGAGGCCAGTTCGACCAGGTAGTCCGTCTGCTGGCCGGTGTCGTAGAGCGGGTTCTGCTTGAGCGGCTCGGGGAAGGTCCGGTACTTCGCGCGCTCGGCCGGGGACAGCTTGCCGATCTTGACCATGCGGTCGAGGATCCAGGACCAGCGCTCCACGGCCCGCTGGCGGTTCGCCTTGTTCAACGTGGGGTCGTAGAGGCCTGCGCCCTTCAGCAGGGAGGCGAGGAAGGCGGCCTCGCTCGGGTTGAGCCGGCTGACGTCCTTGCCGTAGTAGGCCTGGGAGGCGCGCTGGATGCCGTAGGTGCCGCGGCCGAACCAGCTGGTGTTGAGATAGCCCTCAAGGATCTTGTCCTTGCTCATCTTGTTGTCGAGCTTGAGGGAGATCAGCGCCTCGGTGAATTTGCGGCCGACCGTCTGGTTCTGCGTCAGATAGACGTTTTTGACGTACTGCTGGGTGATGGTGGAGCCGCCCTGGGTGTCACCCTCGCCGACGGTGCGCCACAGGGCACGGGACAGGCCTTTGACGGAAATGCCCGGGTCGGTGTAGAAGCTCTCGTTCTCCGCCGCCAGCACCGCCCAGCGCACCTGGACGGGTATGTCCTTCAGCGGCATCGCCTGGCGCTGCACCCAGCCGGTGCGGGCCATGGGGGTGCCGTCGGACCAGAAGTACACATTGTCCTGTTGCGTGGCGTACGAGTTGAGATTCTCGGGTATGTCCGTGGCCGCGTAGGCGACGACCAGGCACGCGCCGCTCAGCCCGAACGAGGCCAGTACGGCGGCGATCCACTGGCGCCAGGAGGGCGCCCAGCGCCGCCAGCCCGCGCGGCCCGGCCGCGGATAGACCGGCTTGAGCCTGCGGGCGTAGGGCGCGGCCTTCCCGGCATAGGGCGCGAGCCTCCTGCTGAGCGGGGCGAGGGCGGCGGTGACACGAGTGAGGGCCGACGGCGGCGCGGCCTTCTTGCGCGCACCGCGGCGACCGCGCCGACCGGTGCCGCCGGTTCGTCCGGCGCCACCGGATCGACCGGCGTCTCCGGTCAACTCCTGCTTGAACGCGCGCAGTTGCATGGTGATGTCCGGATCGAAGGATCCCTCACCCCGGGCCTCGCCCTCGGCGGCACGGCGCCCGGGCTCCTGCGGCCCCCGGCGGCGGCGCGCACGGCCGCCGTCCTCGCTAGCCACGACGGGCCCCGGTGTCGGCGAGAGCCCGGCAACACCGGCTCCGCATGCGCTGCCATGCCTCGGTCACGACTGCATCTCCCTCCGCACTCGGTTGCGCGCGCGGGTAGAAACAGCGGCCACGCCTGTGGCTGCGAGCCCCCCTCACGACCTTGCGGCTCATCGCGGCTCGCTTAAATTATCAGCGCTTCTCGTGAATTCCTGGGTCAGGAGTGGCACCGAAGTGGCCAAGTCGCAAAAATTGAGGAGATCTTAAGGAGATCCAACGGCCGCGGCGCAGGCCCGCGCGCCCCCTCGACGTCCTGCGACCGCCGGGAACCGCCGGTTACCCTGTGCCCATGCCTCGCTATGAGTACCGCTGCCGTACCTGCGGCGACACCTTTGAACTGAGCCGCCCCATGGCGGAGTCCTCGGCCCCCGCGGCCTGCCCCTCGGGCCATGACGACACGGTGAAACTGCTGTCCACCGTGGCGGTGGGCGGCACGGCCGGAGCCCCGGCACCGGCTCCCCGGGCGGGCGGCTCGGGCGGCGGATGCTGCGGTGGGGGCTGCTGCGGCTGAGCCGCGGGCTTTGGCCGAAACCGGGACCGGCCCCTTGCGCCGGTCCCGGCCTACGAGGTAGGGCGCGCGCCCACTGCGGCCTACGCCCGCCAGGGCGCACCCGCCCGGGGGAGACCGGTGCCGGGGCGCCCCCCTAGGCCTGCCGCGCCGCCCTCAGGAACTCCCGCAGGATCCGTTCCCCTGCCGCCACGCCCCGTTCGGGCAGGGCGCTGATGCCGGGGGCCGTCCAGTCGGACTCGGCGAGTTCGCCGTGGCCCGGGCGCCAGCCGAGGTCCGCCGCGAGCAGCAGGTCCGCGTCCAGCAGGGAGTCCCCGGCGGCCAGCGTCAGCGAGGCCCCGGTACGGCGGGCGACCTCGCGCACGGCCGCGCTCTTGGTGAGCGGCTTCGGCACGGCGTAGATCTTGCGGCCCTGGAGGGACACCGTCCAGCCCCGGTTCTCCGCCCAGACCGCCAGTTCCTTCACCCACTCCTCGGGCAGCAGCTCGCGCTCCACCACCAGATAGGCGAACAGGTCCTCGGCGACCCGGTGCTTGCGCACCCACAACGGGTCGGCGGTGGCCGCCAGATGGTCGCGCACCTCGGCCAGCGGGGCGCACTCCTCGGCGAGCCGGGCGAGCACCGCCGAGTGCCAGTCCGGGTCGGAGACGCCGTCCACCAGCAGATGCCCGCCGTTGGCGCAGATCGCGTAGGAGGGGGCGGGTCCGGGCAGGTTGATGCGCTGGTACTGCTTGCGGGTGCGGGTCGTGGTCGGCACGAAGACCGCCCGGTCGCCGAGTTCGACGAGCAGCTCCGCCGCGGTCTCGGTCAGATACGACAGCGGCCTGCTCTCGTGCACCTCGACGCACAGCAGCCGGGGCGCCCGCGCGTCCGGCATGGTGAGCGCCAGTGCCGCGGCGGAGTAGATCAGCGTACGGTCGAGGTCGCTGGCGACCAGCACGGGGCTCATACGGCCACCGCCCGGCCGTCGGCGCCGGTGGCGCCCCGCGTGTACCGGGGGTGGATCAGCCCCACACAGGTGTACGGGAGGCCGTCGACCTCCTCCACCGGCACCCCGCGCTGCTCGGCGAGGAGCCGCACATGGTCCAGGTCGGCGCCCGCCCCGGACCTGGCCAGGATCTTCCAGGGCACCCGGCGCAGCAGCACCCGGGTGGTCTCGCCGACGCCCGGCTTCACCAGGTTCACATCGTGGATGCCGTACTCCTCGCTGATGCGCTCCACCGCTGCCCAGCCCTCCCAGGTCGGGGTGCGGTCGGCGGCGAGCACCTCCTTGACCTGGAAGTCCACGGTCTCCTCGACCTCGGCGAAGCGGGCCGAGACGGCGTCCAGGAAGGCGACCGAGACATCGGCCGCGGCGAGTTCGCGGTAGTGCTTGGCGCCGTGGTAGTCGTGCTCGCCCACCAGGTCGGCACGGAGCACGGTGCGCGAGATCAGGCCGGACACCGTCGAGTTGAGGCAGGCGGAGGGGATGAGGAAGTCCTCCCGGGTGCCGTAGGTCCGCACACAGGAGCCCGGGTCGGCGAGCACCGCGATCTCCGGGTCGAAGCCGGTGACCCCCTCGGTCTCCTCGAACCGGCGTATCGCCTCGGCCAGTTCGCGGGTGATGGCGCCCTTGCCGGTCCAGCCGTCGACGAAGACGACGTCGGCGGGGTCGTGGTGGGAGGCGAGGTAGCGCAGCGCGTTGGCGTCGATGCCCCGGCCGCGGACGATCGACACGGCGTAGTGCGGCAGTTCGAGGCCGTGCCGGTGGGCGGCCCAGCGGCGCATCAGCACGCCGACGGGGGTGCCGGCCCGGGCTAGCGAGACCAGCACGGGCCGCGGCGACCGCTCGGCGAGGACGGTCTCGGTGACCACCCCGACGGCCTGGGCGAGCCGCGCGGCCGAGCCGTCCAGCGCCGTGCGGAACAGCTCCTGGTACTGCGCGCTCGGCTGGTACTCCACCGGCAGCGACTCGGCGTAGTGGGCGCCGCCGCTCTGGACGGCCTCCTCGCGCTCCTCGGTGGGCGCCTCCAGGGTGACGTCCGAGAGGTCCTGGAGCAGCCAGCCCACCTCCTCGGGCGCGTACGAGGAGAAGTCGGGACCGCGGAGGGGCTCGGACAGCATGGCGGGCCTTTCGGGGGCGCCCGGGGGCGCCGGGACATGGCTCGGGACGACCGCGAGCAGGACGTGCGGGGTGTGGGCGGCGAGCCGGTCGAGGAGTCCGCCCGGGGCGTGCAGGGCGGGGGTGTCGCCCGCCGAGTCCACGACGGTGACGACGGCGTCGAAACCGGCGTCCGCGACGTTGTAGGCGTAGCGCTCGCCGGGGCCGTCGGCCGGGTCGTCGTGGGCGGGGAAGACGATCCGGGTGCGTATGGCGTAGCCGGGGTCGTCGAGGGCAAGGACGGGCGAGCGGGTGGTGGTGGAGTAGCGGATCTCGGTGTCCAGCAGCCGTTCCAGCTCGTCGGCGAGGCGGAGCGGCGCGTACATCAGCTCCTCGGTGCCGAGCACCAGCACCCGCCGGGCCCCGGCCGGGAGTGCCCGGGCGAGCCGGGCGGCCATGGCGGGCAGCGCGTCGTCCAGACGGGCCCGGTGGGCGGGGGTGAAGCCGTGGCGTCCGCCGTCGGGCAGGCCGCGGGGCCAGCCGAGGGCGACCCGGGCGACCGTGCCGTGCGCCGGGCGGTCGGAGACGGGCGTCTCGTGCCGGGCCACCAGCTCCTGGCCCTTCTCCAGGACGCCGGGGGGCAGCCGCACGGTCCCGGCGGCGGCCGCGACCAGGTCCACCCGGGCGCCGATCTCCCGCGCGAAGTCCGCCAGCCGTCCCAGGTCGGCCGGTGAGCGCATGTCCACCAGGGCGACCACGACGTACCGCTCCCTGGGGTGGCGTGCGTGGAGGTCGCGGATGGTGTTCATGACGGTGTTCCCGGTGGAGAACTCGTCGTCGACCAGGACCAGCGGGCCGTCGCCCGCCAGCAGCTCCGGGTCCTCGGGAAGCAGCAGATGGGAGGTGGCGTGGGAGTGGGACTCCTCGAACCCGCCGGCCCGTGCGACGCCCTCGACCGGGCGGCGGGTGGAGTGCAGACAGGGCGCGAGACCGAGGCCGTCCGCGACGCAGTGGCCGAGTCCGGTGGCCGTCTCCGCGTACCCGAGCACGACGGCGCGTGCGGCCTCCTCGTCGCCCAGCAGCTCCCGCACCCGGCGGCCGAGCGCGACGCCGTGGCCGCGGACCACGGACGGTGACTGCGGGACGTGTTTGCCCAGCACCTGGGAGACCAGCAGATGGGCCCGCTTGGGGTTGCGCCGGAGCGCGAGCCCCAGCATGTCGGTCAGCTGCTCGTCTCCGACGAGTTCCACCCCGAGCCGCTCGGCGACCCAGGTTCCGGACCAGACCACGTTCTTCCTCGGTTCCTCGTCGGTACGACGTTCAGCGGCGGCGGCGCTCAGTGCGGCACCCCGGCGGCCAGCAGCTCCACAAAGCCGATGTCCTCGCCCGCGACGCCGAAGACCTCGGCGCGCTCCAGGGTGCGTTCGGCCCAGGCGCGGTGCGGCTTCACCTCGTTCATCTTGTTGGTGTACGCGGAGCGCAGCACTCCCCCGCCCAGGCGCTCGGGCCTCAGGATGTCCTGGGCGTCGCTGTACTCCTCGTGGCTGACCACGGACAGGGCGTGCACGGGCATCACATGGGAGGGGTGGATACAGGTCTTGCCGAGCAGTCCGTTGGTGCGGTCGAGGGCGATCTCGCGCAGCAGTCCGTCCATGTCGTGCTCGATCAGCGCCTCGCGCAGTTCCTCGACCTCGCCCTCCAGGAAGGGGCTGCGGCGCAGCTGCGGCTTGAACATCCGCTCCTGGACCTTGAAGTACTCCCACACCGGGCCGGTCACCGTGAAGCCGGTGCCGTCGGCGCGGCCGAGCACATTGACGACGTCGGCGATCACGGAGGCCACGATCTGGACGTCGTAGGCCGTCATGTCGGGCGCTCTGCGCAGGCCGTAGGAGGAGCAGAAGTCGGTGACGCCGAGCCGCAGTGCGAGGACCCGGTCGCGCCATTTGTCGACCGTGCGGAAGATGCCGTGCAGGGTCTCCCGGCGGGTCTCCAGATAGAGCAGGTCGGGGGACTCCAGCACCGGCATGGCGAACAGTCTGCGCCCGCTCGCGGTCTCCGCGTCGGTGAGCGCCTCCAGGAACGGCACGCCCCGCTCCTCGGTGAACTTCGGCAGGACGAAGCCGGACAGCAGCCGCACGGCCGGGCCGAGCCGGGCCACCAGGTCCGGGATCTGCTCCGGGACGCGGACCCGGATGAAGAGCAGCGGGGGCTCCGCGGCCGGGGTCGTCCCCGCCCGCGCCCGGGAGCGGGCGGCCAGCTCGGTGAACTGCCGGACCAGGTTCTCCTCGGCGTCCGCGACGTCCGCGTCGTCGATGGAGTCCTCCAGGCACAGCACCATGGACACCACGCCGCGGGACGCCTGCTTGAGCACGTCGTCCGCCAGGTGCGGCCGGGTCGCCGGGCTGTACAGGGTGGCGCCGAGGGCGGCCGCGAGCACCCGGGCGGGGGAGTCGGCGGTGAAGACGGCCGGTTCCCGGTGGAACAGGCGCTGCCGCTCCTCAGGGGCGATGTGCCCGAAATGACGCATGAGACTCCCCCGCGGTGCTGGACGGCCCGGACAGTGGTGGTGGACGACCCGTAAAGAGGTGGCCGGTAATAGTACGTACAACTCCATGTCGAGGGTTCCCATCGAGCGTGAAGTTCAGGTAACCCGCCTGTGTCGGGCGGCGGATCGGTGGTAAAGCGGGGGCACCCCGGAAGCCCGCCGGGGCGGCACCCCGCGTTGTCGTGACCAGGACCGAGAAGGCAGGATGACGCCATGACGCACGCAATGCTGAAGGGGTCGAACGTACCGCTCGAAGCCACTGCGGTACGGGCGGTGCTGCGCTGGGCGCCCGGGCAGGACGCCCCGGACGTCGACGCCTCGGCGCTGCTCCTCGGGCCCGGCGGACGGGTGCGGTCCGACGAGGACTTCGTCTTCTACAACCAGCCCCGGCATCCGTCGGGGGCGGTCCGGCTGCTCGGCAAGAAGCAGGAGACGGAGGGGCTCACCGACGCGATCCAGACGGATCTGACGGGGGTCGAGCCCGTGGTGGGCCGGATCCTGCTGGTCGCCTCCGCGGACGATGTGCCCTTCGACCGGGTACGGGCGCTGTGCGTGCTCATCTACGACGCCTCCGCCACCGCCTCCGCCTCCGCCGAGGGGGAACCGCTCGCCTCCTTCGAGATCAAGCCCGAGACGGGCGCGGAGACGGCGCTGATCTGCGGAGAGCTGTACCGGCGCGGTGGGGGCTGGAAGTTCCGGGCCCTCGGCGAGGGCTACTCCAACGGGCTCAAGGGCCTCGCCAACGACTTCGGCATCTCGGTCGACGAGTCGGAGGCACCCGCCGCGGGCGAGGCGGCCGACGGCACGCAGGGCGCGACGGCGCCGGTGGCCCAGCCGCTGCCGCCGGAGCAGCCCACCTACGGCTATCCCCAGCAGCCGCAGGCGCCCCCGCCGACCCAGCCCGCCTACGGTTACCCGCAGCCCGCCTACGGCCATCCGCAGCAGCCCGCGGCGGCGGTCACCGGGATGCCGTCCGGGTACGGCTACCCGCCGCCGGTGGGTGCCCCCGACCCGGACTTCCGGATGCCCCCGCAGGGGCCGCAGTTCATCGGCCGCTGACCTACGGGCCCCCGGTCGGCCGGGGCATCGGGAACCGAGGCCTCGGTAACCGGGCCCACGGCCGCCGCCCCGCCCGCCCGTCAGGTCTTGGCCTTGTAGCCCCGGCCCCACTGCAAGCCCCACCCGTACAGCCGGTCCAGCTCCGCCTGGAAGCCGTAGACGAACTTCACCTCGCGGCGGACGACCAGTTCGCCCTTGACGTTCTCGATCAGGACGACCGCGCAGGAGCGGGCCTGGGGATGGCGCTCGTCGAGGCCGATCTCGATGCGCGGGCCGCTGCTGGGGTAGAGCGTGACCACGGCGTGCGTACGGTCGAAGGCGGGCGTCTGGTCGTAGATGTAGACGAAGACCAGCAGCCGTTTGAAGTCGTCCCGGTGGTCCAGATTGACGAAGATCGTCTCGCCGGTGCCCGAGCCGAAGCGGTCGTCGCCGCTGAGCTTGATGTAGGGCGGCTCGTTCAGCTCCCCGAAGAAGCCGCCCAGGGGCTGCACCACCCCTTTGGAGCCGTCGTTCAGCTCGTACAGGCAGCCGAGGTCGAGGTCGACGTTGACCATGCTCTGGGTGTGGGCCTGGACCACGTCCGGGGTGAACAGTTTCAGCGGGCGGCGCAGCAGACCGCCCCGCTCGGGGGCGCCGATGTCGGAGGTCCGCATCCGCCACGACAGGTTGATGCGCAGATTGCCGGTCGCCGCCCCCTGCTTGGTGAGCGAGACCCGGTGGTGCCGCTTGGTCAGCTCGATCGCGTTGCTCGCCGCGCTGCCCGAGTCGAACTCATCGGCGCGCCCGCGCCACACGCCGTCCCAGAAGCCCATGTCCGCCCCCCAGTGCCTACGGTTCAACAGCCGCGGGGCGGCCGCCGGGGACGTGTCCCGGTGGCCGCCCCGAACAGAGCGTTCCTCATCGGGACACGGTCCACACCAGGGAAGGGTCGCGCGATCGGCGGTGGCCGGTACGGCGTCCTCGGTGCGGGCCGCGCCCCCGGACGGCGGGGTGCTACACCCCGGACGAGACCTCAGCCCGCTCGTCCGAGGCCGCGCCCTTTCCCTCGGCCGCGGCGAGCGCCCGGTTGCGGCGCACCGAGGACCAGAAGGACCAGCCGATCAGGACGACACCGACGAGGCCGGTGATCACCTCGTTGATCTGGTACTGGATGGTGACCATCAGGATCACGGCCAGCGCGCCGATCGCGTAGTGCGCGCCGTGCTCCAGGTAGACGTAGTCGTCAAGGGTGCCCTGACGGACCAGGTAGACGGTCAGCGACCGGACGTACATCGCGCCGATGCCGAGGCCGAGCGCCATCAGGATGATGTCGTTGGTGATCGCGAAGGCGCCGATCACGCCGTCGAAGGAGAAGGACGCGTCCAGGACCTCCAGGTAGAGGAACATGAAGAACGCGGCCTTGCCGGCGAGCAGGACCGCCGAGCGGTCCTTGCCGCTGCGCCGGGCCTCCTCTTCCTGCTCCTGCTCCCGCTCCTCCTGTTCCTCGAGCCGGTCCTCGAAGAAGCCGGACAGGCCGCCGACGATCAGATAGGTGATCAGGCCCGCGATGCCGGAGATCAGGACGGTCTGCGCCTTGTCCACATGGGCGCCGCCGTGCTGGTGGGCGTGGGCGGCGAAGGTGAAGGAGGTGACCAGCAGGACGATCAGCGCGATGCAGACCGACAGCATGTCGACCTTGCCGAGCTTGGCGAGCGGGCGCTCGATCCAGCGCAGCCACTGGATGTCCCGGTCCTCGAAGATGAAGTCCAGGAAGATCATCAGCAGGAACATCCCGCCGAACGCGGCGATCGCGGGGTGCGCGTCCGTCACGAGCTGCTGGTACTGGTCCTTGTCGGTCAATGCCAGGTTGACCGCGTCTATCGGGCTCTTCTTCGCTGTGATGGCGACGATCACGACGGGGAAGACCAGCCGCATACCGAAGACCGCGATCAGCACGCCCACCGTGAGGAAGATCTTCTGCCAGAAGGCACTCATCTTCTTCAGGATTCCGGCGTTGACCACGGCGTTGTCGAAGGACAGCGAGATCTCGAGGATGGACAGGATCGCCACGATGCCGAAGGCGGTCCACCCCCCGTAGAAGACCGCTGCGGCGAGGCCGACCGCGGTGACCACGAACGACCAGCCGAAGGTTTTCAGAAGCACTGGCTACCCAATCCGTATGTGTAGGGGGCTCCCCCGTCGCCGTACCCGGCTTTACGAAACGTTGACTCCGAAGTCTAGAGCGATACCGCGAAGACCGGACGCGTACCCCTGGCCAACCGCTCGGAACTTCCATTCGCCGCCGTAGCGGTAGACCTCGCCGAAGATCATGGCGGTCTCGCTGGAGGCGTCCTCGCTGAGGTCGTAGCGGGCCAGTTCCTGGCCGTCCGCCTGGTTGACCACACGGATGAAGGCGTTGCTGACCTGGCCGAAGGTCTGGCCGCGCTCGTCGGCGAGGTGGATGGAGACCGGGAAGACGATCTTGTCGCACTGGGCCGGGACCTTGGCGAGGTCGATCAGGATGCTCTCGTCGTCACCCTCGCCCTCACCGGTGAGATTGTCGCCGGTGTGCTCCACGGAGCCGTCCGGGCTCTTGAGCTGGTTGTAGAAGACGAACCACTCGTCGCCCAGGACCCGGCCGGCGCTGCACAGCAGCGCGCTGGCGTCGAGGTCGAAGGGGGCTCCCGTGGTGGAGCGCGCGTCCCAGCCGAGCCCGATCATCACATGGGTGAGGTTCGGTGCGGCCTTGGAGAGGGAGACATTGCCTCCCTTGGCGAGCGTGACGCCCATGGTGCTGGTCCTCCCCGAGGTGTTGCGTCGTCCCGGGGGCGGAGACCCCCGGCGGTCGGGGGCGGATCCCCCCAGTGGTCATCCTGCGGTACGAGGGCGGGCCCTCGGCGGTCGGGGGGTGGCTCCCCCGGGGACCGGCGGCGGAAACCCCGCGTCGGGCCGGGTCGGCTCCCCCCTGCCGGGCGGAGCGGCAAACCGCCCGATGGACGGAATGCGCCGTCCCCCGCGACGGTCCGGCCCGGCTTCGGACACGGCCGCCCGGTAAAACCCCTGGTCCTCCCCGTCCGTCCGGTGCCGGACGGACGGGGAGTGCGGTCGGGCGGGTCAGACGTTGACGCCGAAGTCCTGCGCGATGCCGCGCAGGCCCGAGGCGTAGCCCTGGCCGATGGCACGGAACTTCCACTCCGCGCCGTTGCGGTACAGCTCGCCGAAGACCAT
The DNA here is from genome assembly GCF_044548405.1 of Streptomyces sp. NPDC052040. NCBI lineage: Bacteria > Bacillati > Actinomycetota > Actinomycetes > Kitasatosporales > Streptomycetaceae > Streptomyces > Streptomyces sp. NPDC052040. The sequence continues at coordinate 358,286 of NZ_JBIUBV010000006.1, forward strand.
GGCGGTCTCGGTGGAGGCGTCCTCGCTCAGGTCGTAGCGGGCGATCTCCTGCTGGTTGGCCTGGTTCACGACGCGGATGAACGCGTTGCGCACCTGGCCGAAGGACTGCTGGCGGTTCTCGGCGTCGTAGATCGACACCGGGAAGACGATCTTGTCGACGTCGGCCGGGACCGTGGCGAGGTTGACCTTGATCACCTCGTCGTCGCCCTCGCCCTCACCGGTGATGTTGTCGCCGGTGTGCTCCACCGAGCCGTCCGGGCTCTTGAGGTTGTTGAAGAACACGAAGTGCTGGTCGCTGACGACCTTCCCGGCCGCGTTCAGCAGCAGGGCGCTGGCATCGAGGTCGAAGTCGGTGCCGGTCGTCGTGCGGACGTCCCATCCCAGACCGACCAGAACGGCGGTCAGGCCGGGGGCCTCCTTGCTCAGCGATACGTTGCCGCCCTTGCTGAGGCTGACTCCCACGAGTCCTCCCATTGGTGTCCAGGGGCGGGGAGCCCCGACGTGCGTTGGTATCGGATCAACGTGTCGATCCTAATGACGGGTTCCCACGCCACGCAGGCCTTGGAACCGAAGAATCACAGGGTGTCGAGCGCCTTCACGTACTCGTTCAGGTCACGCGCGTCCGGCAGATCGTTGACAACGGTCCACCGCACCACGCCCTCCTTGTCGATGATGAAGGTCCCGCGCACCGCGCAGCCCTTCTCCTCGTCGAAGACGCCGTACCCGCGCGAAGTGTTGCCATGCGGCCAGAAGTCGGACAGCAGCGGGTACTCCAGACCCTCCTGCTCACCGAAGACGCGCAGCGTGTGGATGGAGTCGTTGGAGACGGCGAGCAGCTGGGTGTCGTCGTTGACGAACGACGGCAGATTGTCGCGCAGCGCGCACAGCTCGCCGGTGCAGACGCCGGTGAAGGCGAACGGGTAGAAGAGCAGCACCACGTTCTTCTCGCCGCGGAAGTCCGAGAGGCGCACGGTCGCGCCGTGGTTGTCCCGGAGTTCGAAGTCGGGGGCCTTGTCGCCGACCTGGATGGCCATGGTCCTGCATCCCTTCGGTGGGGCTGTTCGGGTGGAAACCACCCTACGCAGCGATCACCGTGGAGCCACGGACGGGCTGAGCGATGTCAGCCCGTCCGGCGTTCCTGGGACGGGACGGGCGGCCGCCGGAGTTCCCGGGGCGGGCCCCGGGCGCGGCCGCCCTCGGTGCTGGGTCAGCGTCGGCGCCGGGTCAGCGCTTGGACTTGGCCGCCTTCGGCGTGACCAGACGCGAGCCACTCCAGTCCTTGCCCACGCTGACGCTCTTGGACGCCGACAGACCCGCCGTCGTCGCGGCTTCAGAGATGTCGCTCGGCTCCACGTAGCCCGTACGGCCGGTCTTCGGCGTGAGGAGCAGGATCGAGCCGCCCTCCTCGATGTACGTGGTGGCATCCACCAGCACATCGGTCAGGTCGCCGTCCTCGTCGCGGAACCACAGCACCACGGCATCGGCGACGTCGTCGTACTCCTCGTCCACGAGCGGGCTGCCGATGACTTCCTCAATGGACTCGCGGAGCTCCTGGTCGACGTCGTCGTCGAAGCCGATCTCCTGGACCACCTGCTCGGGCTGGAACCCCAGCCTTGCGGCAGGGTTCGTCCGCTCCTCCGCGTGGTCCGCGGTCGCGCTCACGGGTTGCCTCCTGATCATGTCTTGGTGAGTATCTCAGCCACGCGCGTACGCGAAGCATTGGCCGTAGTCCACACGGGCGGGGCGGATCGCGCAAGTACCCGGCCGTTCAGACCGCCGAAACGGTGACGATCCTGGCCGTGTCGCCGCAACTCCAGGCACCGTATCGCGCCCCTCGGTGATCCACACCACACCGTTCTGCCCGCTTTGCGCATTCTGGAATCCTCCGCGGGTACGAGACTCGAATGGCTTTGCGGAACAGATCACGATCCGGGCGTATCGTTTCGTTCTGGTCGGGCCCGTCCGCAGAACCCCGCCCCCGTTGTGGTTACCCCAGGGTAGAGGTGACGTTTCACTCGCCCCAGGTACACGATGGGGAGCGGTGCAGGCACATGCAGCAGTGGCCCTCCGACAGGTAAGGAACAGCGTGGCTTCCGGTTCCGATCGCAATCCGATCATCATTGGCGGCCTTCCGAGTCAGGTTCCTGACTTCGACCCCGAGGAAACCCAGGAGTGGCTCGACTCCCTCGACGCCGCCGTGGACGAGCGCGGCCGGGAGCGGGCCCGCTATCTGATGCTCCGTCTGATCGAGCGGGCCCGCGAGAAGCGCGTGGCCGTGCCCGAGATGCGCAGCACGGACTACGTCAACACCATCCCCACCAAGAGCGAGCCGTTCTTCCCCGGCAACGAGGAGATCGAGCGGCGGATCCTCAACGCCACCCGGTGGAACGCCGCCGTGATGGTCTCCCGCGCCCAGCGGCCCGGCATCGGGGTCGGCGGCCACATCGCGACCTTCGCCTCCTCCGCCTCGCTCTACGACGTGGGCTTCAACCACTTCTTCCGCGGCAAGGACCAGGGCGACGGCGGTGACCAGGTCTTCTTCCAGGGCCATGCCTCACCCGGGATCTACGCCCGCGCGTATCTGCTGGACCGGCTCAGCGAGAAGCACCTGGACGGATTCCGCCAGGAGAAGTCCAAGGCGCCCTACGGACTGTCCAGCTACCCCCATCCGCGTTCGATGCCGGGCTTCTGGGAGTTCCCGACCGTGTCCATGGGTCTCGGCCCGATCGGCGCGATCTACCAGGCCCGGATGAACCGCTACATGGAGGCTCGCGGCATCGCGGACACCTCCCGGTCGCAGGTGTGGGCCTTCCTCGGCGACGGCGAGATGGACGAGCCGGAGTCGCTCGGCCAGCTGTCCATCGCCGCCCGTGAGGGCCTGGACAATCTGACCTTCGTGGTCAACTGCAACCTCCAGCGGCTGGACGGCCCGGTGCGCGGCAACGGCAAGATCATCCAGGAGCTGGAGTCGGTCTTCCGGGGCGCCGGCTGGAATGTGATCAAGCTGATCTGGGACCGGACCTGGGACCCGCTGCTGGCGCAGGACCGGGACGGGATCCTGGTCAACCGGATGAACACCACCCCGGACGGCCAGTTCCAGACGTACGCCACCGAGTCCGGCGCGTACATCCGCGACCACTTCTTCGGCGACGACCACCGGCTGCGCGCGATGGTCGAGAACATGACCGACGCCCAGATCCTGCACCTGGGCCGCGGCGGCCACGACCACCGCAAGATCTACGCGGCGTTCAAGGCGGCCACGGAGCACAAGGGCCAGCCGACGGTGATCCTGGCCAAGACGGTCAAGGGCTGGACGCTGGGTCCGAACTTCGAGGGCCGCAACGCCACCCACCAGATGAAGAAGCTGACGGTCGACGACCTCAAGCACTTCCGCGACCGACTGCACCTGCCGATCTCCGACCGGGACCTGGAGTCCGGCCCGCCGCCGTACTACCACCCGGGCCGGGACTCGGAGGAGATCCAGTACATGCACGACCGGCGCAATTCGCTCGGCGGCTATGTGCCGACGCGTGTCGTGCGGTCCGAGCCGCTGCACCTGCCGGAGGACTCGACGTATGCATCCGTGAAGAAGGGCTCGGGCCAGCAGTCCATCGCGACGACCATGGCCTTTGTCCGGCTTCTGAAGGACCTCATGCGGGACAAGGAGATCGGCAGGCGGTTCGTGCTGATCGCGCCGGACGAGTACCGCACCTTCGGCATGGACTCGTTCTTCCCGAGCGCGAAGATCTACAACCCGCTCGGGCAGCAGTACGAGTCCGTCGACCGCGATCTGCTGCTCGCGTACAAGGAGTCCCCGACCGGGCAGATGCTGCACGACGGCATCTCCGAGGCGGGCTGCATGGCCTCGCTGATCGCGGCCGGTTCGGCGTACGCCACCCATGGCGAACCGCTGATCCCGGTGTACGTCTTCTACTCGATGTTCGGTTTCCAGCGCACCGGCGACCAGTTCTGGCAGATGGCCGACCAGCTGTCGCGCGGTTTCGCCCTGGGTGCGACCGCCGGTCGTACGACCCTGACCGGTGAGGGCCTTCAGCACGCCGACGGGCACTCCCAGCTGCTGGCCTCGACCAACCCGGGGTGCGTGTCCTACGACCCGGCGTACGGCTACGAGATCGCGCACATCGTGCAGGACGGTCTGCGCCGGATGTACGGCAGCAGCGAGCAGCACCCGCACGGCGAGGACGTCTTCTACTACCTCACCGTGTACAACGAGCCGATCCAGCAGCCCGCCGAGCCCGCGGACGTGGACGTGGAGGGCATCCTCAAGGGCATCCACCGGATCTCCGAGGGCGCCTCGGGCACGGTCCCGGCCCAGATCATGGCCTCGGGCGTGTCGGTGCCCTGGGCCCTTGAGGCGCAGCGGATCCTCGGCGAGCAGTGGAACGTACGGGCCGACGTGTGGTCGGCGACCTCCTGGAACGAGCTGCGCCGGGACGCCGTGGCCTGCGAGGAGCACAATCTGCTGCATCCGGAGGAGGAGCAGCAGGTGCCCTTCGTGACCCGGAAGCTGGGCGGGGCCGAGGGTCCGTTCGTGGCCGTGTCCGACTGGATGCGGTCGGTTCCGGACCAGATCGCGCGCTGGGTGCCGGGCGCCTACCAGTCGCTGGGGGCGGACGGCTTCGGCTTCGCGGACACCCGCGGCGCGGCCCGCCGCTACTTCCACATCGACGCCGAGTCGATCGTGGTCGCGGTGCTCACCGAGCTGGCCCGGGCGGGCCGGCTGGACCGCTCGGTGCTGAAACAGGCCATCGACCGGTACCGGCTGCTGGATGTGACGGCGGCCGACCCCGGAGCGGCGGGCGGCGACGCCTGAGGCGGCGCCCGTTCTCAAGCGGGCCGGGGCGGCGGGGGGGGGGGGGGGGGCGCCGCGCCCCCCCGCGGCGAAAAGCGCCCGCCCGAGACCCCTCACACCCGCCCCGCCCCCCCGGACCCCAC